>JBEPUY010000051.1:0-27690 GCA_041691255.1 Granulicella sp.
CGCTTCGCTTCGGTCGAGATGACGTGCTTTTTTTGTTTGGATAAAGAGAAAGATTGGGCGAGCAGGAAAAAGCGCGAACCATTGGCCCGCGCCTTTCTGAACTCGAGAAAGCCTACTTCTTGGGGGTGGTTTGGGTGACGGGGTGGCTGGCACCGGAGAGGACGGAGTGATCGCCGCTGGAGCGCGAGAGCATGACCGTGAGGCTGATGGAGGTGATCATAAAGAGGACCGCCGACCATGCCGTAAGCTTGGTGAGGAGCGTCGCAGCGCCGCGAGGGCCGAAAGCTGTCTGCGAACCCTGTCCGCCGAAGGCACCCGCGAGGTCTGCCGAGCTGCCCTGTTGCAGGAGAATGATGCCTACGATGAAGAACGAGACGAGGATATGAATGACAAGGACGAAATAGAGCATCGGGTTGCTTTACGACCTTCTTAAGCCAGAATATTTGGATTGGTGCGGAGGAGGGGACTTGAACCCCTATGCCTTGCGGCGCTAGCACCTCAACCCAATCTTGAGTCTATCACTGTGTATCATCAGCCTTCAAGTCGCTGATTGTACTGAGACTCCTGTATCGCTGAGTGTCGCCATTGTTCCTACGGCCGCTACACTTTTCCTGCGGTCTCACCCGCCTTCATCCGGCGTTCCATGAACTCTTTCGCATTGCTCAAATCGTCTACGTCAACAATATTGTAGCGCCGCTCCATCGAGTCAGTTTTGTGACCACTAATCTTCATACGGATCACTTGAAGCACTCCCGCGCGACGCATGTTGCGCACTGCGGTCGACGGAGATCGTGAAACATCGCGGAGGGACGCGCCGACGCTACTGTGAATCATGAACTATCGATTATGCGAACTGCGTTCCATAACGCCCGCAAACGAACTCCTCCCAAAGTCAATATCGTTCCCTACTTAAGAAAACAATTGTGCGTAAGGGCTTCCTTACGGACCGCCAGTATGCGGACCTGCGAGACGCATTGGTTCTCCGCGCAGCAGCCCAGGCACACAAGGTGGGCACCGACTCCATCGCCCCTCAAGGTGAAGCAGGAATTTTCAGCAAAAGAGAAGGCGAGAAAAGCACCCAAGCCGTATCGAAGCCAGTTGCGAAGACCAAGAAGTCCGCCTAGCGGTTGTCAGAGGTGGCACTAGGGGAGGGCGCAAACCAGCGGCCTCCCGAGTTTGCTTGTAAAAAATCGGCTCAGAGCGAAAGTTCTTGCGCTCTGAGCCATTGATCGATGCGTTCCACTCTGTCGTTTACAAATCGGGTCACATGAAAGCGGCTCTCTGCGAGATACCTCGCCCTTTCTGGAACTTTGGCGGGAACAAATGTGCCGAGGCCCTGAGCAAATAAACGATATTCCTCGTTGCCATGCTCAAAATCCGCTATCGCGCTCAACGGACCTCAACTCTTTAAACACCTCGACCCTGATATGGCGCGGGCGGTCCTGCACAACCATGCAAAAGCGATCTAGTTGCTCCAGTCAGCTTATGAACGAATACGTCGGGACGTGGTAGAGTCCGATCATCAACTTGATGTGGTTTTCCCCGCCGTCAAGCTCATGATTCCAGGGCATCTCATCCCACGTCATTCGACGCCGCGAGGTGCTTTACAGGTCAAAAGGCAGGAAAGCACATGCATGAGTCACTGAAGAATGTGAACAGCCTTGCGGCCCAAACGTTAGGTTCAAATTCCACTCGCTCTGGCGAACACAACGAGGTTCCCTGCGCTGAAGAGCAGATTAGGATTCCAGGGAGCATACAGCCTCATGGGATTCTCCTCGGTATCGATCCTGAACGTGAGATCGTCTTATTCGCAAGCGAGAACGCGGCAGATTTTTTCGGTGTGCCCCTCAAGCTCATTCTCGGATCAACGATAGATCTCCTGCTCGATCGTGAGCTTCTGGCATCTGTACGTCTTCTGCACTGTGATATCGACCCCGTGGACCTTGTCACTTATTTAGGCGCGTTCACTGTTCGCGATGAGCTTTGCAGTGTAGTGACCCACTGTGTCGAGGGGCAGCGCATCCTTGAGTTCGAACGGCAGGATCGCCTTGTCGGACCGGAGATGATGAACGGCGTCATGACCAACTTCGTGGGTACGCTCAGCCGACTTAGCATGGAAGCCGAGCTCTGCCAGGCCATCACCAAGCAATTTCAGATCCTCACTGGTTTCGACCGTGTGCTTCTCTATTCTTTCGACGCTGCGGGTCATGGCACTGTCCTTGCGGAAGAGAACAACGGTACGTTGCCTAGTTACTTGCACCTTCGTTTTCCAGCAAGTGATATCCCGCAACAGGCACGAGCGCTCTATGTGTCGAACACAGTCAGGATTATTCCCGACGTGGCTTACCGCCCTGTTCCACTGCAAGGACTTCAAGACAAGTCGCCTGAACGTCTCGATATGTCGCTATGTGTGCTGCGCAGCGTGTCACCGGTTCATCTCGCATACATGCGAAACATGGGAACGTTGTCATCCATGTCAGTGTCGATCCTTTGCGAAGGACGCTTATGGGGTCTGATCAGTGGCCATCATTCCACGCCTCGCGCTATTCCGTACCTCGTCCGCAGCGCTTGCGACATGCTGGCTAAGATGGTGGGAACCCAGCTCACCTCGTTTCAAACGACTGCCAGGATGCGTACGATGGTTCGCTTCCATGATGTGCAAAGACGGATGCTGACCAAGATCGCAGCAGAGAAGGACTACCTCTCTGCCGTTGCTGCCCAAATGGACCTGTTGATGGAAGTAACCGATAGTATCGGGGCCGTGTTGGCAGTGGACGGGGAGTTCACCTGTGCTGGGGAGACGCCCGATGTAGGGCGGTTACGAAGAATTACGGAATGGCTCGACACCTACTCCACCTTGGAATTTTACGAAACGAACCAACTCAGTGCGGAGCTACCCTGGGCCGCAGATCTGACCGGCGTTGCAAGCGGACTGCTTGCGATCCGAATTTCCGATGTGCGGCGGCAGTACATCTTATGGTTTCGGCCCGAGGTTATCAGCACGGTGCGTTGGGCAGGTGAACCGGTCAAGACGATGGATCAAGTCAAACGTCTTCACCCCCGGCATTCATTCGAGACATGGAAGGAGACGCTGCGGGGCCAAAGTCTTCCCTGGCAAGCCGTAGAGGTCGAATCGGCGAGAGAGTTCAGAGCAGGACTCACAAGTATCGGCCTGCGCAGGACGGAAGAAGAAGCCGAACTTGGTGAAGCTCGCTTCGACAGGCTCACGCAGGCGTTGCCGATCAAGGTCTTCGCGGCCTCCGACGATGGCCATATCACCTATACCAATGAGCGGTGGCGTGATGCTGGACTGCCTGAAGGAGGACTTTGGTACGAGTCCGCCAGAATAGCCGAACAGGATGTCCCGCGTATTGTGGCATCCTGGGCCCACGCAATCGAATCTGCGACCGCCTTCGAAGAAGAAGTACGTCTTGTCGCTCCAGGGTCGGACGCGGAGTATTGGAACTTGATTCGCCTCATATCATTCAGCCGAGAGGGGGCCGAAAGAGCAGGGTGGATTGGAGCCTGCATCGATCTGACAGAACGCAAGCAGCGGGAAACAGCTCTCAAGGTCACAGAAAAGCTGGCTTTGACGGGCCGTATGACAAGCTTTCTTGCCCACGAGATCAACAACCCACTCGCAGCGATCACAAACGTTCTATACCTCTTGAAACAAGACATTCCCCAAAGTACGAAGACCAGCGCCTACTTTAAGACAGTAGATGAAGAACTGGAAAGGATATCGGGCAGTGTTAAGCAGACACTGCGTTGGGGTTCCGAGAATGCAGACGAGAAGAGTTGGATAGCAGCAGGATCGCTCTTTGAGGATGTGCTTCGTCTCTTTGCCACTAAGATTCGTAATCGCGCGGTGCGGATTGCTGTTGAGGGTGATGCGACGGTTCCGGTTTTCGGAGTCACTAACCAACTCCGACAGGTCATCGCCCATCTTGTCTCAAACGCTCTGGATGCGGTGCCCGTGAGCGGCAAAGTTTGGCTGAAAGCGGAGCGATCAGGAAATCTACTTGAGCTTCAGGTCGGCGACAATGGTGTTGGTATGAATGCAGCCGAGCAAAGCTTCCTGTTTGAGCCTTTCTACAGCACCAAGGGAGATTTAGGAAATGGCCTGGGACTCTACATCGCGAAAGAAATTGCCGAGAGACATCAAGGAAGCGTCATCATAGAGTCCGCAGCGGGCCATGGAACGGTGATTCGTCTGCAACTGCCGATACCGGGATAACCTTACAGACATCGGTACATCCCGAACCGCTTTCGCTTGCCGTCACTTTCTAACTTCCTGGTTCTGCGAAATCACCGCCATCCATTCAGCGAACAGTCGGAACATGCTCTGTGCGGCGAGTATCACTTCGTCCGCTTGCGCATCAGGAACGCGCACTCGCAGAACATCAAGAAAGTCCTTCCACAGTGCGCCCGTTTCTCTATCTGAACCGCGAAAAAATGCAGCGCCTCGCCCCATTTGAAATCCCAGAACCGTTTCCACGTGCCTGGCGATGATCGCGCCCCCCAGCCGGGAGCCTTCCATCACGTACATGGCCCCCAGAAATTGCGCATCAGATGTAAACGCAGGCATTTTAGGTGCATCCGATAAGCTGAGCTGGGGTGCCAAGAATCGAAGATCTTCCTCGATAAGTGCTTGTCTCTGGCGGAGTTTCATCATCGGCCGCATCCACTCTGGGGCTGTTCCTTCACCCAGTTTCTCCCAGGCTGCTACCAAGCCCTGAATGCGATGAAGCACGGCTATATAGGCCTGAAGAGTTAAGCCGTCACCCATTAACGGAACGGAATTTTCAGCGGCTTCGTGATCTGCTTTGGTGGCTTGCCTGAGGAGTTCGATGTTCATGTCCGCTCGCTCTCCAAGCTCATGCAGAGCTGATCCACCTTGAATTTATATTTGCGATGGCAGGATCAAATTGCGGACAGCGCACGTAGATTCAACACTACTCTTCTTTCTGATTTCTAGAGCAAAACCGGCCTCCGCTCATGAGACGCAATGCCATTCGCGGGCGGCATTGAAGTATCGCATTTGAGAACTCCCCTTATAAGTCTCATGCGCCTATTAGAGAGAGTAAGGAACAATACGCTGAAATTCTTCATCAAACTCACTCAAAACTGGAAGGGTGGTTTGATGAGTTTATTCAGGAAATCGCTGTAGCACCGACTTCGTAATCGGCGCACCTTAAAATGACAGCGTTTCAAAAAGAGTAAGTTTGGTGACGAAATCGTAAAGCCCTGAATTGTAGTCTCCGCGATCCGGAATTCGCTTGGCTGGTTGTCGGCTACTCGTCCAAGTGCGCGAATTCTAAATTGGCGTGTACAGGACGATGCACTCATCAAAGTCAGTTTAAGATTGTGCCATCCAGCTCTTTGTAATCCAGCTTCAAGTAGACGTTCTTTTTGTCGGCCACCAGGTCGGCAAAAAGGCGCTCCCATACCCGCGAACGCGCCCAGCGCATAAACCGCGCGTGCACGCTCTTGAACTTGCTGTAACGTAGATACCACTTAGGCAGAGCACTCAAGGCGGCGGAGAGAGATTGCCTTAGCTTGTTACAGGCATTCGGCTCTCGTTCGGATAACTCGATGTGTCTCTGGTATGGACGAGAGCACGGTAGCGTTCCAACGCGGCGAGATGGTGTTTGTCAGAGCGCAGTCCAATGTATCCGTCCGGGCGCATCGCGAGCAGAGTAATCGATTCGACGCCGAGAAGATCAGTGGAGGCAGGGGCTAGTAGTCCGACCTCGAAGAGCATGTCCAGGCTCGTGCTGAGAGTGACGACCTCATCAAAGAGCGAAGAGTCGTTGGCGAACTTCTGCAACGAAGTTTGAAGATCGATGAGCGCGGTGCCATCTGCAGCCGGTGCGCCAAAGGGCGTGGTGGATCTCCGGTCGCAATACACGCAAAACTCGAATACCAAGAACACCTTCACCCAGTGGTCGACTGCCATCAGGGATGCGACCGATCCTCATCCACCGAAGGGCCCATCCGCAGTCATCTTTGAGGGCGTGCGAACCCAGCTAACCACGGAAATGGGCTACGGCGAGACCATCGAATCGTGGTTCTTCAACAACAATGCAGTACTGTCGGACAACTTCGGTGCGTCCTCGGGCCTGCTGACCTCGGCTACCGGGGAGGTGAACGCCTCCACCACAACGACTGTCACCTCCAAGTGGCTGGAGTTCGCCGGAGACATTGTCTCCGCGATCGCAGGAAACATCCCGGGCGGCGGCGATTTCAGCATGGCCATTACCATCTTCAATGACACCTACCAGGCGACGACGCCCTCCGGTGGAGATGTCCAGCAGGAGGTCAGCCAGATTTCAAATGATTTGACGACTGCCAACTCCACCTATATCACCGTGAGCGCGGCACAACAGACGGCCTACCTCTCCGATTATTCCAAGATGAAGCAGATTGGAACCGACGCCAGCACCGGTGGATACGACTGGGCTAACGCCTCGCTGGATGCTATTAGCGATGCGAAGAACGGCGGCCGGCATGGAATGACGGTCAACTTCCTGCGCGAGCTGCTGCCGGCCAAGTGGAACGTCTACTGGTGCACCGGTGCCGATTGGCAGACGGGCGCTCCGCTGTGCTCGTCCTATTACACCCAGGACAAGTACAACTGCACCTATGGGGTAGAACCGGGCACCGGATACTTCCCCTACGAGAACGCTTATATCTACGCGACCTCGAGCACCGATGTGAACTGGTCGCTTCTCGACCGGCTTACCGGGCCGGTCACCGCCGGCACCACAACCGATAACCTCGACGCCATCTGGTACATGATGCTTCTGGGCGGCGACCTGGGATAGGATCTTCCTCAGACCAGGTTTGAACAATACGCCAATCAAAGCACGGCCGATCCCAACCTCGCTTACTCGGTGATCAAGAACGGCTACAAGGGAAAGAGCGCATCCTGCGCGGGCAACGGCTCCGCCCACGGAATCGTCGGCTCCTCGCAGACGCTGGGCGCGCGGCTCTCCGTGGCGCAGCAGAATTCGGCGCAGATCAGCGAGACAGATGCCCGGCAGATCCTCGAGGAGATTCGCCTGCTCAAGCTGGAGGCAGCGCTGTTTGCGGGCGATCGCGAGACCCGGTTCGACCTGACCTCTCCCCTGCGCGAGGCCGCGACGCTGGTGCAGCGCGCCAAAACGCCGGGCCAGAGAGGCCAGATGGGACACGTATCGGCAACGACCCCAACCCACCTGGCAGAGCTCTTCATTCAACGCACCCAACACCTGGCGCCGGAACTCGGCCAGTACCAGGCGCAGCATCTGACGACGCAGGCGTATTGCCTGATCTCGGAGATGGAGGGCCAGAGCGAACCGGGTAAAGAGTGTCAGGGGCCAGGGTTGCAAGGAACCCACTAAAACTGAGCGGTTCAACGCGGACAAGTCCGGTTGTGGGTTTGGCGTTGTCACCGTTGGGGGTGAAGTGGCCCAGAGGAGCTGGAAGTGTCGGATTTTGTTTCTGCTTCCAACACGCTGCGGCCTTCTTTGTAACCTGTTGAAAAAACGTTCGCTCGAAACGCTCGAAATCCCGCGCTGCCTGAAGTGCGCCTGAGCTCTCTTGCTTGCTGCGGCATTAATGGCGTTTTCGGTGTTCTGCTGATGTACACATCCTCCCCCGCGACCTTCAGGTTGTAGCCCCAGTGAATCCAGTTGCCGCTGCTGTCGCTACGTGTATCGTCCCGGGATTTGATGGGTTGGATTGAGGGTAAATAGGCTTGGGTGGTTTTTCCAGCATTTACAGATGTATTCGTAGGGAGTGAGGCCTTGAGTGTCTTCAGCCGTCGTGCGAAGTTGTACGCAGCGATGAAGTCCAAGAAGTGAGCGTTGAGTTGCTCGTGCGTGTCATAGTGGTAGCGCTGTTTTCGTGACAACCTGGAGCGTCACCCGGTGGACAAAGGCACGCCCAATTATCTTTTCCTGTTATACGTCTATTAGCTTTTCGTGTCGCGATCATCGGGAGATAAGAACGCCAAAACGTTGAAGCCGGCCCGAGGGCCGCTTTGCTTCCTTACCGCCGAGGGGGAAAGTGGGATTCCCTCATCACCGCCATGCAGGGGACGGTAGAGTGTCAATGCTGTCATTGGATTGTGGAAAGACGACCTCGTCTCCTCTTGATGAAACGGACAGCCTTAAACTCTACATTTTTCTACAACCACTACAAAACCACTACACTGACGAAAAATAAGACCAACCGTTTCGGGTTGGCCTTCGTATAAGTCATTGATTCTTTGGATTGGTGCGGAGGAGGGGACTTGAACCCCTATGCCTTGCGGCGCTAGCACCTCAAGCTAGTGCGTCTGCCAATTTCGCCACCTCCGCATTGTTTCTCTTACGTTGGTACGCGAGAGGTGCGGTGAGCAATCCGAAGCCTAGTATAACATCCTCTTCGGGCTGAGGGGGTAGAGGAAATGCACAGGTTTGGGTGCGTTCGGTTTGGGACACGCGACTAGGCGATGTGGGATTGCAAACCGCTTATCAGAGGGAACGGGAACGAGGGATTTTGGGTGGTGAAACCCCATGTCCCAAAGGCGGGACATGGGGTTTCCGAATTGGCGGGGCTGCTAGGGAAGGACGGCGAAGGGATTTGCCTGGTTTTGATGCTCACCGTTCAGAAACGCGGGGCGAGGGCTATTGGATGCAAAGTCCAGTTCCCAGATAGGCGATTGCAGTTCGGGCATGGGCTTGGCTTGAAAGAGCTTTCTGCATTGTCCGGCTGTCCATCGCGCCCATTTTTTTGACTTCTTGCGGCGGGCGCTGTCGCTGGAGATTCCCGTGCCCGCGTACATCTGGCGGTAGAGCTTCGAGAGGAACACGAACGCGAGCCGCGACTTTAGTGTCGGCGTGCAGGCTGCTCTTTGCCAGATAGCGCTCCAGTTGTAAAAGCGGTCCCAGACTTTTTGTGTTCGTTCTCGAATTTCATCCGAACTCATCGAGGGGTGCGGCGTGAACATCTTGGGGCGCACAGCGATCGGGATGAGCCAGTAGCGCGTGATGGGCACGTCGCCGACCATGGTTGGGTTCGCCGCCTGCTCCTTCTCCCAGCGGATGAAGTCCACGGTCCCGGGGAATGGCGTCATCATGACGAACTGGGCGAAGGTGACTCCTGCCTTCAGGGCCATCTCTACGGTTGCGTCGAAGGTTGCTGGCTTGTCGGTCGGCAGACCGAAGATGAAGGAGCCTAGTACATGCACGCCGTGTTGTTTGAATGTCTGCAACTGCTTTGCCAGGGCTTCGCCGGAGTAGTTGAAGTCTTTGAAGACCGCCTTCAATCCTTCGGGCGTTACTGCTTCGACGCCGACCAGAGCACCCTTGATGTTGGCCTTGCGCATGGCGTCGAGATATTCGCCGTCTTCGCCTGCCTCCATCGTGATCTGGGTGAAGAAGACCATGTCCTTTGGCAGCTTGGCCAGCTCTTCCATCAGACGGAAGCGCTCTGCCCGAATATTCGTTAACTCTTCAAGCCGGGCAGTGTTGTTTTGCTCGCGTGCCAGACGCAGGTCGGTCAGGGTGACGGGATAGAAGTTGTCGTCGGCGAGGGCGATGAAGCGGAAGCCGATGCGCCGCAGAGCGACGATTTCGTCGATGACTTTTTGGAACTGGCGCTGGCGAGGCTTCTGGCCATCGGTGCGCCAGACACTGCAGAAGGAGCAGTGCTTGGGGCATCCGCGCGTGGTCTGGACTGAGGCCCACATGTACTTATCGCGGGGCATCAGGTCCCATCGCGCGGGAATGAATTCGCTGCCTTCGAGACGGCCGCCGTCGTAGATTTTGCCGGGCTTACCTGCGAGGCAATCGGCAACGACCTTGGCCCAGACCAGATCACCGTCACCCTTGACGACACAGTGAGCTTCACCGCGTTCGAAGGATTCTTCGGGAAAGAGGGTGGCGTGGATGCCGCCGTAGATGACCCAGGCTCCACGGGCGCGGGCCATGCGTCCGACCTCGTATCCGCGCAGGGCATTGCCGGTGTGTACGCTGATGCCGACGATATCGCCGGGAGAGATGCTCTCGGGGACGATCTGCTCCAACGACTCATCTACAAGGATGGGGTCGCCGGCAGTGGCTGGGGTGGCTGCTGCCAGAACAAAGAGCCATCGCGGTGTGATGACTGCCGTTCCAAAAGAATTGTCGCTGGGATTAATAAGATGGACGCTAATCGGATCAAGCCTTTCCTCGTTCGAGTACTGTAGCTTCTGGATCAATTCGTTCAGACCAGGCCGCTTTGTTTACCAAGCCAAAGATTCGGCGAGGCTGGCGGGCCGCGTTATTCCCGGCTCGTCATCTGCCCGCATTATAAGGAACCACAACCATGAATGTCTCGCGCCAGACGATTAAAAATGCCGCAGGAACTGTCTGGTAGACAGTTCCTGCGGCGTGAAGCTGAGGGCAGTGCGTTTATCGTTCGGCCAACGGATTGAGATTGCCGCCGATGGGTGGGTTCGTCGGCAGCTTTGGCTTGCGCGGCTTTTTGATTGGCGGGGCGGAGCTGGGCGGGCGGTGTTTGCCATTGCCGTTGCGGCGTTTGCTGGTGGACTCGACGACGCTGCGCATCCAGTAATTGCCTTCGGAGTCGACTTCGACGCCGTGGACCTCGCGCTCGAAGCCGGGGAAGCGCTTGCCGAACTCTTCCATGGCGAGGATGAGGCGGATGACGGGGCTGTCGGCTCCGCCGAAGCGCTCGCCGGGCATGGACATAGGGATGCCGGGAGGGTAGGGAACCAGCATGACGGCGGCGATGCGGCCGGGCATGTCGGTGAAGCGGATCTTCTCGGTCTCGTTGCGCAGGAGCTTCTGATAGGTCTGCGCGGGGGTGAGGACGGGATCGAAGTCTTCGTCGCAGGCTTCGCCGACGAGGTTGGCGAGGCGAAGCTGCATCATGACTGTGTGCATCTCGTCGCTTAGTTCTTTGAGCGTGGTGTTGCGATAGCGGTTGGGATATTTGGCGACGAGCTCGGGCAGTGCTTCTTCGAGAGGAGCTTCGCTGTCGTAGAGGCGCTTGAACTCGAAGAGATTTTCGAGGAGGCTGCCCCACTTGCCCTTGGAGGTTCCTACGGAGAAGAGGACGAGAACGGTGTAGTCGCCGGTGCGAGCGATTTCGACGCGGCGACTGTCGAGAAACTCGGTGAGGATGGCGGCGGGGATGCCCGACTCTGCGACCTTGCCCTGGGCGTTGACGCCGGGCATGAGGATGGTGACCTTGGTTGGGTCCAACATGCAGTATTCGTCGGCAATGTCGTCGCTCTGGAATCCGTGCCAATCTTCGCCGGGCTTGAGTGTCCAGCAGTGCGGGTTGGTGGCCAGAAGCTCGTCGGGAGCCTCTTCAAAGACGTGAGTGACGCCGGTGACGGAGTCGGTGACCTGCTCGGGCTGGAAGAGGCGGAAGAACCAGCCGCCTTCTTCATCGGCGGCGCGGAGGCGATGCGCGACCGAGGACATGGCCTTGCGGAAGGTGATGGCGTCCTGAATGGTCTCGTCCATGAGCGTGGGACCGGCGGGCTCGTCCATCATGGCGGCGGCTACGTCGAGACTTGCGATGAGTGGATAGAACGGAGATGTTGTCCCGTGCATCATGAAGGACTCATTGAACTGGTCGAAGTCGAGCGGAGCGCGGGGGCTGAGCTTGATGTGGACCATGGAGCCCATGGAGAAGGCCGCCAGCATCTTGTGGGTCGACTGCACAGAGAAGAGGGTGGGGCGGTTGGGCATGTCGTCGGGAACGCCCATGGCGAAACGACCCTGGTAGATCTGGTGGAACTTGGCGTAGGCGTACCAGGCCTCGTCGAAGTGGACGCGGGGAACGGATTTTGAGAGCTCGGTGACGACCTTGTTTACGTCGTAGCAGAGGCCGTCGTAGGTGGAGTTGGTGACGACCGCGTAGGTGGGGTTCTGATTGGGTACGCCAGCGCAGAGGGGGCTCTTGTCGATGAGGCCGCGGATGAATTCGGGATCGAAGCGCTTGATGGGAACGAGGCCGATCATGCCGTAACCGTTGCGCGTGGGCTTCATATAGACAGGCCGCGCGCCGGTGACGGTGAGGGAGTGACAGATGGACTTGTGACAGTTGGCGTCGGCGAGGACGATGTCGTCCTGCGCGATGACGCCGTGTCCGACGATCTGGTTTGAGGTCGATGACCCGCCGAGAACGTAGAAGGTCCAGTCGGCACCGAAGATGCGGGCGGCGTTGCGCTCGGATTCGCCTGGAGGCCCGATGTGATCGAGCCAGGAGCCGAGCTGCGAGGTGGAGATGCCGAGGTCGGAGCGCATGATGTTTTCGCCGAAGAAGCGCTGAAACTCCATGCCGACGGGATGCTTCAGGAAAGCTACGCCGCCCATGTGGCCGGGCGCGTCCCAGGAGTAGGCCCCCTGGTCGTTGTACTTCTTCAGCTCGCGGAAGTAGGGCGGCAGAAGCTGCTCGTGGTAACGCTCAACGGCGAAGTCGACGCGGTTGGCGATGAAGGCCGGGGTGTCGCCGAAGAGGTGAATGTACTCGTGCACCTGCTTGACGACTTCAAGGGGAAGCTCGCTGACGAGGGTGCGGTCGGCGATGAGGAAGATAGGTATCTTCTTATTGCGATGGCGGACGGCGCGGAGGATCTTCAGTGCGGCGCGCTCGTCGAACTGGTTGTCGCCTTCGAGGTCCCAGTCGAGCAGGATGGCGCTGTGGGAAGGGTCCGAGGTGACGAGGGACAGACCGTCCTCCGGCGTCGAGGTACGGACGACCTCATAGCCCTCGCGCTTGATGGCATCGACTAAACGTTCCATGGCCCGGTCGGAGACAGAATCGGTGCCACCCACTTCACTCGCAATCAATAAAACCCAACGGCCTTCGTTCATACACCTCTCACTTCACGTTCAATGTTACAGGGAGTTCCCGATGGATATTTACAAGGGGTGAATGTGGCGGATTTTGGGGGGAATATAGACCGGAGGTTCAGGGGCAGGTGCAGTCGATGCAACCATGCTTGGCGCAGGTGCGACAGGTTAGAATGAGCTGCTTTTTGAGGGCTTGCCGGGCGCGGTGGGCACGGACGGAGGCGTTCGCGGGTGTGATTCCTGATTTTTGAGCGAAGGAGTCGATGGAGTTTTCGGCAAGATCGACGTCGCGAATGATCTCGGAGTAGGAGGGCTTGAGCGTCAAAAGGACGCTGTCGATGCATTGACAGACGATTTGCTGGGTTGCGGTGTCGGGCTGAGTCTCGGTGATGAGGCCTTTGGCCCATTGTTCGAGCGCGCGGTCTTCGGCGGCGCGATGGCGGTAATGATCGATAACGGCATTGCGCAGAATGCTATAGAACCAGGCCACCGCGGACTCGTCTTTGTGGAGGGTGGAGGCTTTTTCGATGGCGCGGATGTACGCAGCCTGAATAATGTCCTCGGCGATGGCGTGCGAACTGACACGGTTTTCGACGAAGTGGAGGAACTGCTTTCTCTGGTCAATCAGGCCGACGATAGCTTCAGTTTGCATGAGCGGATGAGTCCTTCAAAAAGCGGCATGGAGGGGCACTCCACGCCGCATGATGATTTGAGTTAGTTAGACGACGGGCAGGCGCAGCCAGGCCCGCAGGGGCAATCCACTCCGCAAGGGCATAGGGCGACAGCCGTTTTCATACTTTTATCAGTAGTCATTTTCATTCTCCTTTGGCCGGATTGTTATATCCGACACTGTAGCTGACGGATGAGCTCGGCAAACCTTACAGTTTCAAGGTGGGAGAACGAAATTGAGCTAGAAGTGGCGTGTCAGGTCTGCGAAGTGGGCCAGTTCGAGCAGTTGCCGTCCGGCGGGCGGGTGGTCGATATTCTCGCGCTCGAGCGCCCAGGTGAAGTCGTGGGGGATGAAGATGGCGTTGAGTCCGGCGGCGAAGGCCGGGTTGATGTCGGATTTGGGACTATTGCCGATCATCCACGTCGTGCAGGCCTCGCAGCCATGATGCGCGGATAGGCTGCGGTAAGCCGCGTTATGTTTTTCGGGCAGCACCTCGACGGCGCTGAAATGCGGGGCAAGACCGGAGCGGCTAAGCTTGTCGGTCTGTTCGGCGTGATCTCCCTTGGTGACGAGGATGAGACGGTGGCGCGTGGCGAGCTCGGCGAGGGTTTCAGCCACATGGGGAAGGAGTTCGATCTCCTGGTTGGCGATCGATTGAGCGAAGCTGACGATGCGCTCGTGTTTGTCCGGCGTAATGGGGCGATCGGTAAGCTGCTCAAAACAGGTGACGAGTGATTGACGAAAGCTGGTCAATCCATAGCCCCGAGAGGCGATGGTGGCTCGCTCGACGCTGTTAAGGCGCTCGCGGACCTGTTCGGCGTTATAGATTCGATGGTCGAGATAGGAGATGAAAGAGGCGATGGCCCGCTCGAAGTAGACGTTGTTCTCCCAGAGCGTGTCGTCTGCGTCGATCAGCAGGGTTTGATTCGCGGGGTGGCGGGCGGGGTGGGCTTTGCGGACCATAGGGGCTGATTATAAGGCTGATTTTGCAGTCACGCGAGAGCTAAAGAAAAATCCGTGAGGGGGCAGCGGCTGAGTCCTGACGACAGTCAAAATAGAATGGCTGATGAGGACCCTCTTTATGAAACTGGTGAAATATGTATGGGTATTGGCAGGCGCGATCTTGAGCTACAGCGCGATGGCGCAGACGCAGGACGCGGCCAGGGAGGTGCCGGCACAGAACGAGGTCTTCCACAATGCGGCAACCGATTACCTGCACCACGCTGCCTCCAGAATTCAAAAGTTTAGCTTCGATACCTTTACTCCATTCGACATGGTTGGACACTACAATTTTTATGATTTTAAGGCGCCAGGCTTTAGCTGGGGCAATTCGGGCGGCTGGTCGGTTCAGCATGGAACGGTAGAAGAAGGAACCTTCGACACGCGTGGGATTGGGCAGATGTCAGTCTCCAATTCCGTGAAACACGCGACCGGCGATTTTGCCGCGCAATATGTCTATGCGTACACCGATGGAGGTGTTACAGCCCAGTCCGACGAGGGCTTGACGCTGGATACGCGTGAAGGCGGTGAGACCGACCGATGGTTTCATGGAAAAGTCGCGGCGGGCGCCTCGCCTGGAACAACTCTGCTGCCTGTGAGCTATGTCGACGGCCCGCGATCGGAGAAGACCACCACGGACGGCGCCTACATGCTGGACCTCTCGAAAGGAACGATCTCTGGCATTGTGACAGGGCCAGAGACGATTGTTCCAGGAACATCCGTCCACATCATGCCTGTTTCCGCTAAGCTTCCCCCTTCGACGGGGATTGGGATTGTGGACGCCGCGATACCAATCATCAAGTCGGCAAATATACCTGAGACGATTACTCTAACGAACATGAGGCTTCTTCGCGGCTCTTTTGTGGCAGGCAAAGCTTGCCTTGCAGGCGGATGGTATCCAGAACAAGTGCTGGTTACAAAGGCTATTTCGACCGGGAAGGGTACGCAGGACGTTACGATTATCCACAAAAATCCCAATGGAAAAGACCCCAATAACCCCACCTCTCTATGGCAGGGAGGAGTTTGCGGCCAATATCTAAGTCTGGATCGTAATTTGGCACGAGATGGGTTTCGAACAAGCTATGAGGTGGTGGGAGCTACAGATTCAACTCATCTGGCTTACATTTGGAACGTTCGAGGAGATACGAAACAGTTCGCGCTGAACCTGTACAGCGCACCCGTCATCCTTAAACATTTGTCGAGATCGAACGGCATCGTTACTGCAAGCTTTGGCTATGCCAATCAACCTTATCTCTTCAACCATGCTGCCGACGTGGTGATAGCGGACGCAAGCAATTCGTCATTCAATGGAATGGTCCATCAGCCAAGCTACGAAGAGGATCTTAACCATACGCTGACGTGGCCGCAGTCGGGCCCTGATGCAATCAGCCAGTCTGCAACGATGGATCTTCCACCTGCTTTCTACAGCTTTCATCTTTATCCAGGAGCAGAAGTTCTTGCACCCCAGACCGCGGGGGGCGTTCCGCTGGAGCCTAACTCGGTAGAGTGGGCCTCAGGCGATGTGATCGAGAACCCTCATAATCCCTCCTTCGCCATGTATGGGAGGATGACGCAGCTGGTTCAAAATACGCTCCCCAATGGGTCCAATTCGTCGGGGGATATATGGGGATTTCGCGGCTCGGGCGTGAGCGCAAATTACTTTCCTTCGACCTGGAAAAACATGAATCCATGTTCGCTTTATATGGGGTGCGGAGGAACGCTGGAGCCTATTCGATGGAACACCTATCTGGGGCCTTATCGCGAGCTTTTCAATATGAGAACAGCTCCGCTTAACGAGGGAACGTTAATCTCAGTGGGATGTGATTCAAGAGGGTGCGATCATAAGGCTCCCTACCGGCTGTTCCAGTTACAGAATGGCGCGATGAACTATGATCCCGCCGACGGAAACTTCACGGTGCCGAAGATGTCTGCCAACCTGTTTTCAGGCCCCTTGAACGGCCCAGTCACGACTACGCAGATCGCCCTCCAGGATCCCAAATCGCCCGGTCAATCGTTGACGATCACCAACTTGCATGGCCAGATTGTCGTGAGCTCGCATAACTCAGGAGGCGGGCGCGAAGGGGATGGTTCAGGTTCCTTGTTCGCAGGCAAGGTACTTGATAAGAGCGATTCGTCCACCTCACCAGCTATTGCCAATGTCTTTGCGAATCGGGGAGTCAGCGCTACATGCGCCAAGGGCTATCTCTGTACCTCGAGTCGCGGCCGGATTACCCTTGCTTCGGCTAATCCCGTGCCCGCAGGATTGGTTGCGAGTGTCAAAGCTCCATTGGAAGATGGGGCGATCTGCACGGCTACGCAGAATGGCGGCAGCGCGTTCTTTGGCATAGGAAGTGGAGAGGAGAGCGCGAAAGGATTCGACATTACGGCTGGCGTGGTTTGGCATGGAATGATGACTGTCGACTATAGCTGCCGCTAAGTCAGAAAACTCCCATTTTGGAAGCAGAGAGGCCTTTCTGCCAGCTACGGTTGGCGCGTCATTACCAGGATGAAAGATATTGAGGAAGATACTTTCAGTTTGTGCTCATATTTGCGGAACCTGAACTATCCTGAATGCGTAGGAAGTTGTAAGGAACCGTATACGATGAAAAAGGTGTTTTCCGCTACTCCGAAGCTCAGTGACGTCGCCCGCTTGGCTGGGGTAGGCAATGGGACCGTTTCCAGAGTTCTGAACGGTCATGAGTATGTAAGCGAAGAGACGAACCGGCGCGTCAAGCAAGCGATCAGTGATTTAAGCTATAGCCCGAATCGAATCGCGAGAAGCCTCAAAGGGGGAACGTCCGGCATGATAGGGATGATTGTTCCCAGTGTCTCGGACATGTTCTTCTCTCAATGCGCCGAAGCCGTCGAAATTGTTGCCCGGAAGCATGGCTCTCTTCTGATCGTGATGGCCTCGCACGATAATCCAGTCATCGAATTTGAGAACCTGCAGCAATTACTGCTTCATCGAATTGACGGACTGATCCTGTCGTCTGCACAATCGCGCAACACCAAACTGTATAAGGAGCTCAGAGGAGTCACCGTTCCGGTGGTTGGGCTCGACCGTCCCTTGCAGGAAGCAAACATTCCATCCGTCATCAGTGAAAATCGTGAGGGCGCAAAGGCTGCGACCGCCCATCTGCTCGCCCACGGGTATGACAAGGTCCTTTGCATTCACATTAAGCCGGAGTTATATCCAATTCAGGAGCGATTGCGTGGATATACCCAGACCATGAGCGAGGCTGGGCTTCAGCCACTTCTTTATAAAGTAGAAAACGCAAACGACGCAACGATGTGCTTGAGAGAGCATCTCAACGGGAAAGGTGCGAAAGTTGCGGTCTTTGCGGCGAACAACCTTGCGGCCCGATTTACATGGGAGGCGATCCGTACGCTGCACCTTGCGATTCCCAGCCAGGTGGCGATGCTTTGCTTTGACGATTTCGACCTCGCTGACAGCCTTACCCCACCTATGAGTGTTGTCCAACAGACCATCGATGATCTGGGGCGCACTGCTGCCGAACTTCTCTTTCAAAGAATGCGCGATAGTAAAAAGGAAAACAGTTCGGCAGCGGTCGGTGATCCAATACGTTTTTCAACACAGCTCATTATTCGAGAATCCTGTGGGTGCCATCCAACTAAGGTGTGACCGATCTAACCGGCAGCGAGCTTCCCTGGACTTTGTTGATTCGCTTCAATCACAATCCAGGAATCTCTCGCCGCCGTGTTACTCGATCACACGACCACGCCTAGCTCAGACCCAGCTTGCGCATGTAGTCTGCGTCCACCTTCAGGGACTCCATGGGGGGCATATCAAAACCCTCTTGCTCGACAAAGCAATGTCGTATGTGTCCGGTCTTCGCAGCCGCCTGAAGAATAGGACGGTAATTAATACTGCCCTGACCCAATTCTGCGATCACTGGCCGGTTCGTATTTGAGAAGGGAGCTGAAGACTTCTTGAAGTCCTTCACATGCAGCATGGAGATGCGGGTGGGATACTTTCGCAGACATTCAATCGGATCTCCACCGCCAACAATGACCCATCCGCAGTCCATCTCCATGGTGACCTTTGACGGATCGGTCCGGCTTATCAGCACGTCGTATGGCACCACCCCATCGGTCTTATGAAACTCCGCGATGTGGTTGTGATAGCCAAACTTCAAGCCCGCAGCGTTTACCTTCTCGCCAAACTTATTGAACTCATCCGCATTCCAGCGCCAGTCATCCAGCGTGAGTTCGTTGCCTTTAGACGGATCTTTGGGCGTAGGAGAAGAGCAGATGATGTACTTGACGCCCAACTCTTTGTTGAACGCGAGAATCTGGTCGAACTGCTTATGCAGATCGGCTGAGGGGTGATGCGAACTCACCAGATTCAATCCGGCATCGTGCATCGCCTGTTTGACCTCGGCAGCGGTGTGGCCGAAGTAGCCAGCCGCTTCGACCTCGCGGTAGCCCAGGGCGGCGATCTGCTTCAGTGTGCCGGTATAGTCTTTGGGCAACTGTTCGCGCACGGAGTAAAGCTGGATTGCAAGCGGCAGATGTAGCGTCTGCGCGTAGAGTTCACTGCTGTGAAGCAGAGCGGCACCGCCGACCAGTGCAGCCGAGCCGGCTTTGATAAATTCTCTTCGGGAGTGCTTCAAGATAAGACCTCTTTCTGTAAGTCGCAGGAGCGGTTGTTGAAGGGAAGGGAAGTCACAGACCTTTCTAAAAACTCCATAAAAAACACGTCATCTCGACCGGAGACGCGCAGTTTTATCGCGCGGCGGAGTGGAGAGGCCCCTGTATTTTGCCGTTGCTTGTTTCCAATGAGTGAACATCAGTGTCGACTTTCAGTTTTTAGACAGATTGTTAGACGTTTCCTTTTCTCATCTCTTCTGCCAGATGTTCTGAAGCCCGCATGGCAAGCGCCACAATCGTCATAGTTGGATTCTGCCAACCGGAGCTGACGAAGCTGGCGCCATCCACAACCACCAGGTTTTTAATGTCGTGGCTCTGGCTCCATTTATTCAGCACGCTGGTCTTCGGATCATCCCCCATACGGCAGGTGCCTAACTCGTGGATGCTGTAACCAGGAGGATTGGGATCGTAGTTTTTGGAGAGGACTTCGAAGCCTGCGGACTCGGCCAGGGCGATGGTGGTATCGACTGCATCGCGCGCCATGTTGAATTCATTGTCCCCGTACTTTGTCTCGATATGCAGGGCAGGAATATTCCACGCATCGACGACATTCTTATCGATGCTGACATGGTTTTCATAGCGCGCCAGCACCTCGCCCATAATTCCCGCTCCAAAGCCGCTGCCGCTATAGCTATCCAGCTTCTTTTGCAGATCTTCTCCGTAGGCTGCAAAGTTGCGCGGATCCATGGCTCCCATGCTGCTATAGACATTCATGGCGTAGCCGCGAATAAAGTTCTTCTCCCTGGTCTTGATGTTGCGAAAGCGTGGAATCAACGCGCTGCCGCCCATCAACTCCCGAGTAGCTTTGCCATTTCGTGCCTCGGGCACCGAACAGGTAATGCCGGCTCCATAGATCTGATCGATGAGGTAATGCCCCATCACCCCACTGGAGTTTGCCAGTTTCGAATTCATCAGCAGACGAGTGCTCTCCAGCGTTCCCGCTGCCAAAACAACTACCTTGGCCTTGATCGACATCTCCCGCCGCGACAGGCGATCGACGAAGTGGACTTCGTTGATGCGGCCGGTATTCTTGTCCACGCTCAACTCTCGAACGACCACATTCGGTATCGCTCGCAGCTTGCCGGTTGCAAACGCGTCGGGCAGCAGCAGGTTGATCGAACTGGCCAGCCCATCCACTCCCATCGAACTGCGCGCCTTGCAGACAGCAACTCCGGCATTTTTTCCGGCATCTACAAAACGCTGCATGCATCCGGTCCACGGGGAGTTGTCGATAACAAAATTTCCGTCGGGATACTGCGCCATGCCGTAGGCACGTCCCCGCACGCGGAAGATGGCCTCCACCCGCGAGTAGAAGGGAGCCAGATCAGACAGGCTGATGGGCCAGTCATCGCCATAGCCGTCGTGCGACTTTCCCTTGAACTCATAGTCGCTGAGCCGGAACGACTGCCGCGACCAGAAGAGCGAGCGTCCCCCGAACAACCGCACGCGCACCCAGTTATAAGGATGCTGCGGATCGCAGGTGTAGGGAACTTCCTGTTCGTCTACCCAGGTATTTGCATTGAACTCGTTCGATTGAAAGACGTGCTGCAAGCGGCCGGGCTGGCTAAAGCCACGGAACGGCAACGCGTATGCAGGCTTCGATTCCGTGTCCTTATGAACATCGGCCACCGGTCCGGCGTTGAGCATCAGGCACGAGATGCCTTTTTCTGTCAGAATCTTTGCGGCCATTCCACCGGAGTGGCCTGATCCAATAATGAGAACATCAACCGTTTCTTCAGACATAATTTCTCAATTTCCCCGTGTAGCGTGTTGATCCTATGCCGTTGCACAAAATTCGCCCGTCATTCTGCGCGATCGCCCACAGAAGATGCAGACTGCAAGAGTGACTCTCAAATCGCACTAGCAATGCTCTTTGTTGGGAGTAGGACGGCTTGTCGCCCCAGTACCCTCGCGATGGATGTCAGGTTCAATCGGATACCAATACAACCCCATGCCTTCGTTGCTTTGACCCTTCGTATGGGCCGCGTTGCTCCAGGCCTGGGAGTTGATCGTCGCAGTGCGAATATCACTGTGCGCGATATTGATGAAATGTGCGTATGCCTCCGTCGGAGGATGATCCGTCATCCACGTCGTCATCCACGGCTGAAGCAGTTGATCTGCCTGCTCCTTCTTTACTTCGGCAAATGGAACGCTAAAGTGCTGCTTCGCCTCTGCATCCAGCCGGTCCAGACCAGTTTGATACATCTGCTGACGATCCACTGGTGAGACGCCGACCAGAAAATCGAGGAACTCCGGAGTTCCGGCGTCCGTGGCTCCCGGGAAGCCTTTGAGCGGAGGCAGCAGGATTTCGCTCAACCGGCGCAATGTCGCCAACTGTTGGTGACTGAAGAAATTGACATTCGTCTGCGCCACCGCATCCGGGATGAGCGGCGTGATTGGCAGAGGCTTGACCTCTCGGAGCCCCTGCATCCAAGGAACCGGGCCGGGGGCCTTCGGCACAGCGGGCTGTACTGAAGGCGCGACGGCAGCCGCTCCCTGTTGCCCTAACGCTGCTGTGGCCGTTGCTGATACCGCTACCAGAGCTTTGACGAAATCTCGCCTTCGTAAAGTTGTAATCGCTCTCCTCCTGGTGAAGCATGTGAGTCACTGGGCAAATTACGGCAGGCGCGGCAGAGTTCAGCTATAAAGTTTCAATCAAAAATCAATATTTGGGAGACAGTCCAATGCGCGAATACTGCCCGGTTGATCAGCTTAAGAGTCTCAGCTTGGAATTGCAAGCGAAGCATCGAGCGAAAGCCAGTTCAGAGGAGCCAGAGGAGCATCGTTAATAGGACGCCCCTCAGAATGCCGAAGTAGAGATCGTTCCCAAGCAGCATTCTTCCCGCGCAAGCGCCATGCTTCTTGCAGGACTTTTGCTTGAGAGCCAGGCAGAGGTCCCCTTTGCAGACGCTCCCGCCGCCGCCGGGTAATATGGTAGGTCCAATTTGTAGGCGAACCGTCTGATTGGGCGACCGGGAATCTCCACAAATTGAAGTTCATTGTGCCTCAAAAGACGAGGGAGTCTCCGCGATTTTGTGGGGAAACCTGTGCCTAAGAATTTCCTTGACACTGTCCCGCCTTTCGACATAGTGTTGCTTTCCGCAATGGTAAATCGTTTTAGAAGGTTGTTTGCTGAAGTTTCTTAAGATCTCGCATTGCGGCTGAACAGACACCAAGACCGAAAAAATCAGGATGGGCTGCAGTAGGAACAGACGTCAAGAATTCTCACGGGAACGTCCAGCCTGATTGAGTTCGTTGGAATAAGCGGTAAATCAGGAATTGCAATTTTTAGAGGAGGCATATCGCAATGAATCGTGGAAGAACCAGGATATTCACACTAGTGATGTTCTTATTGTTCGCCTGTGTATTTAGCAACGCACAGCAGAACTCAGTGATAACCGGAACCATAACCGATAACGAGGGAGCAGCGATTGCTGGTGCACAGGTATCTGTTACTGCCGATGCCACGGGTTTCGTCAGTAATACGGTGACGAACTCCTCCGGCATATACAGTATTCCTGCGCTAAACGTCGGCACGTACGGTCTGAAGGTCAGCATGAAGGGCTTTCAGACCTATGTCTCCAAGGGGCTGCAAGTGAATGTGTCCCAGACTTTACGAGTCGACGCGAATTTGTCTGTGGGCAGCGTCTCGGAGACGGTGACCGTTTCGGCGAATGCGCTGACGGTACAGGCAGATTCCAACGTCGTCAGCTCGCTCATCAGCTCCGAACAGATCAGCGAAATCGCCACACAGAACCGGAACTTCGCCGCTCTCGCTGCAATCGGACTCGGTGCCAGCTCCATGATGCCCGACAACAATACGCCGTCCGCGGGAGCCGGGGGAAGCAGCTTCAGCTTCAGCATCAACGGCCTCCGTCAGAACCACAACATTTTTCTCATCGACGGCGGCGAGTCTGACGATCGCGGCGGAGCGGGCGGCATGCAGATTATGCCTTCCCAGGATGCCATCGCCCAGTTCGAAACCCTCTCCAGCAACTACCCGCCCGACTACGGTATCTCCTCAGGCGCAACCATCTCGCTGAGTCTCAAGAGCGGCACTCGCGACTTCCACGGCTCGCTCTGGGAGTTCAACCGAAACACGGCCTATGATGCCAACTACTACCTCAACAAGCAAAGCCACTTACCGCGCCAGGTGTTGAACTACAACATCTATGGCTTCAACATCGGCGGCCCAGTCATGATTCCTGGCCTCTACAACAAGAGCCGGTCGAAGACCTTCTTCTTCTGGAATGAGGAGTGGCGCAAGATCAAACAGGGCAACTCGCCGAACATCGTTAACACGCTCCCCGCTGCCGACTTCCCCACTGCGGGGCAGAATTTGAAATATGTGGCGCCTGGATTTGCGTCCAGCTCTGCCATTCTCGTTCCCTCTGCCAGCAGTGTGGGCGATCCAAACTATGCCGCTAAGCTTGCATCGCTGGGATTGACTCCAGGACAACCCTTCCCCAACAACACCATTCCCGCAGCACTGTTCGACGCGAACGCCGTAGCTTATCTCAACTCCGGAATCGTTCCAAAGCCGAATCTATCCAACGATCAGATCGCCAGCTCCGCGCAGACGCCCCTTAATGTGCGCGACGACGTCATCCGAATCGACCATCGCATTAACGACAAATGGCAGATCCTCGCTCACTACCTGCACGATTCCGTCACGCAGGCGCAGGGTGGACCTATGATCGGGTGGTCCGGCGCGAGCTATAACACGATTACCAGCTCCATCATTACCCCCTCCAACAGCGCTGCTGTCAAACTCACCGGAAGCATCACTCCAAACCTGCTGGCGGAAGTCAGCATGAACTACGACGGCAACGTCATCAATATCGTCAACAGTCCGAATTCGCAGGTGTCCTCCGGCTTCAGCGTCAATCGGTTCTTCAACAACAGCTCCAAGAACTTTCCCAATATGCACTGGAACGGCCAGTACGGAACCCAGGAAAACCCCGGCTCCGCTCCATGGCACAATGCAGCCCAGGACTACAGTCCCAGGTTGGATATCTCTTATTTGAGCGGTAAGCACTCCATGAAGTTTGGCTTGAGCTATAACCGCTACACCAAGAACCAGCAGCTCTTTGGTGCCCCGGGCGGCGAGTTCTTCTTCGACAATGTCACCGGAGGAACCGTTGGAACAACAAAGTACTCCGGCGATCCGTTTATGGACATGTTGCTGGGCCTTTCCAGCAAGTATTCACAGACCCAGAGCCTGCCAATCCGTCACTACGTCAATCAGACGACCTCGGCCTATGTGATGGATAACTGGAAAGTAACGCCGCGCCTCAGTTTACAGCTGGGACTTCGTTACGACGCTCTGCCATCCGCATATGAGCGTGGGAACAACGTAGCCAACTTTGATCCCAACCTGTATATCTCCAGTCAGTCCCCTGCCTATATCCCGGGAAGCAGCTCTCTCGATCCCAACGGACCTGGATTTGCAACCGTGAACGGTCAGCGGTTTTACCTCAATGGCATTTACATCGCCGGACAGAGCGGTGAACCGAAGGGTCTGGTCAGAAACGACTACGCAACCTTACAGCCGCGCGTCGGCTTCTCTGAAGATCTCTTCGGGGACGGCAAGACTATTCTACGTGGCGGCATCGGCTCCTTCTACGAGCGCTTGCAGGGCAACGACATCTACGATGTTGCCCCCAGTGTTCCTTTCTCCAATACCCCGAGTGCATCGAATGTCTACCTAACCAATCCGGGCACGAGCTATGTAACGGGTGCAAAAGCAGACCTGCCTTTTGGTCCTCAGGGACTGACTACCTTGTCGCGCACCTTCCCGGCGCCAGGTATTGCGCAGTTTAGCCTGGGGGTGCAGCGCGAGATCGTACCGTCAGTCGTGGCAGTTGTGCAATATGTTGGTAACTTGGCCTGGCATCAGAACATACGACGCCAGATCAACAACTATCCCCTCAACACGGACCTGCAAATCCGTGCTAACAACGGAGACTCAAGCAATAACTCCGGAACAAACCCCAATCACCAATCGCTGTCAAACTCGGATTTCTATCGTACCTATCAAGGGTTTAACACCATCAACCAGCAGGAGAACACCACCAACGGCAACTACAACGGATTCCAGGTCGGCATTCGAGCGCAGAACCGTTGGGGTCTCTCGGGCGAGGTGGATTACACCTACTCCCACGAGATCGACATCTCCAGCAACGACGACCAGGGTGTCGGCAATCCCTGGAACCTCAAGTATGACAAGGGCTCTGGTGCTTTCGACCGTCGCCACATCCTCAACCTGAACTACATCTACAAATTGCCTATCTTCAGATCGGGTTCAGGTCTCACACACTCGCTGCTTGGAGGTTGGGAGATTGCGGGTACGGCAAACTTACAGACGGGCGGCATCATCAATGCCGGAGGCGCGAATGCGGGTCCAAGCCTCAACATCGGATACGACACCATCGGCCTGGGCGGCGGCTACACCAACCGGCCTAATGTTGTGGGCAAGATCCATTACCCCAAGAAACAGAATCAGTGGTTTGATCAATCCGCCTTTGCAGCGCCCACCCCGGCGTGGGCAGGCGGTGTGAACCAGGGCTTCGGTAACGCTCGCAAGGACACAGTCATCGGTCCGGGCCGCGTCAACTTCAACACCTCAATCTACAAGTCCTTTGCTATGACAGAACGGGCGCGCTTCGAGCTTCGTGTGGAGTCCTTCAACACCTTCAACCATACGCAGTTCGACAACATCGGCCAGCAATTCAACGGCTTCAACAGTGATGGAACCTCTCAAGGCAGCTTCGGTAAGGTCACCAGCACGTATGACCCCCGAACCCTTGAACTGGGAGGCAAGTTCATCTTCTAAACCAGCTTTCATCTCCGGGCGTGGCAGTGACCCTGCCGCGCCGCTTTTTCATGTCGCAGGGTCAACACGGCGAATTTGAATATCACACAAGGTCACGGCTATTAGAATCAGCCTTACATCTCTGCCTAAGGAACCTCTGATTAATCTGTCGTTTTGCTTAAGGGCACGGCTTCAGCCGTGCCGTAAGTCCCAGGGTTATCTATATTATTGAGATTGAGATGCGTCGTAGTCCCAAGTCCGAACCTAAGAGTTTTATTATGAAAACTTTGCGTCCCCAAGCCCCCCTGGGGAGAGGGACAAGGTGAAGCGCCAAAGTCAAACATGGTTGCTGCTGGGAGCGCTCTGGGTTGTAATCTCAGGAACCGCCATGCTCTCTGCGCAAGACAGTTCCCGCCAGAATGCCCTGACACTCGAACAGCAGGGGAAGAATGCTGAAGCCGAGCAGGCATGGAAGAACATCACTCGCAGCGATCCGCAGAATGCAGAGGCGTTCGCACATCTGGGCCTGGTCGAAGCCCGCCAGGAACGCTACGCCGCCGCCATCGCCAACTACCGGAAAGCGCTCGCACTCAATCCTGCGCTGCCGGGGCTCCAGATGAATCTCGGCCTCGCGCTCTTCAAGACCAAAGACTTCAAGGACTCCATCAAACCCTTCACCACCGAGTTCAACAAGCATCCTGACAGCCAGCGCCTTACCATCCTGCTCGGCATGGCGCACTACGGTATGGGCGACTATTTTGTAGCGATTCCATATCTAAGGAAGGCAGCGGAAAGAGATCCGCAGAGCCTGCCTCTCCTGCTGGCGCTTGCCCATAGTTGCTTGTGGAGCAAGCAGAATCAGTGCGTTCTCGATGTCTACAAGGAGATTCTCGCCCTGAATGCCGAATCCGCAGAGGCGGACATGCTGGCCGGTGAAGCGCTCGACGGGAAGGGCGATAGCGCTGGAGCTATCGAACAATTTCGCGCGGCCGTTCGGTCCAATCCGAAAGAGCCTAACGTCCACTTCGGACTGGCCTACCTCCTCTGGACGCAAAATCGCTTTTCGGAAGCAGCCAGAGAGTTTCAGGCAGAGCTCGACAACGATCCCCAGCATCTCCAGGCGCGAGCCTATCTTGGAGATTCCTATATTCACTTGAACGACTACGCAAAAGCGCAGCTAGAGCTGGAAAAGGCCCTTGCCGCCGATCCGTCCTTTGCTCTTGTGCACCTCGATCTCGGAATTGTGTACGGGGAAGAAGGCCGAAAGAACGAATCAATCAACGAGCTTCAGAAAGCGATTGCGCTCGATCCGAAAGACGTCGCCCCACACTGGCGGCTGGCGAAGTTGTATCAGGCCATGGGAAGAAAAGAGGATGCCAAAGCCGAGTTCGCCAAAGCAAGCACGATGAACAAGGAATCACTTCAGGCAAGCCACGCCCTCTACGAGAAGCTCCTTGAAGCTCAGCGGGCACCACAGCCGTAGATATTCCTTCTTCACCACGCCGTACAGGTCGTACGTCACAACACCTCTTGTCGAAATCCTGCAAGCGCAAGACTCATTGATTGGAATCAGCATTCCACTCAACGCTCAGTGTTGTCTCACCGCTTGCCAGTGCCTGGATAGATCTTGATCCAGTGATTTCGCATGGTCGCTCGAACGACCTTATCCGCCGTTTCTGAGACGATCACCCTTGTCG
>JBEPUY010000052.1:0-26450 GCA_041691255.1 Granulicella sp.
GTCATCAGCCCGCTCATCGCCCTCATGGACGATCAGGCCGCCAAACTCTCCGCTCTCGGCCTGCGCGTGGCCCGCATCCACTCTGGCCTCAGCCGCGATGACTCACGCAAGGCCTGCCGCGACTATCTGGACGGCACCCTGCAATTTCTCTTCATCGCGCCAGAGCGAATGCGCGTTCCCGGCTTCCCCGAGATGCTGGCGAAAAAGAAGCCCGCCCTCATCGCCATCGACGAGGCCCACTGCATCTCGCAATGGGGCCACGACTTCCGCCCCGACTACCGCACCCTCGGCGACTATCTCCCCGCGCTGCGGCCCGCGCCGGTCATCGCTCTCACCGCGACCGCGACTCCCACTGTCCAGAAAGACATCGCAACCCAGCTCCAGCTTCATCAACCCGCTCTCTTCATCCACGGCTTTCGCCGCCACAACCTCGCCATCGAGGTGATCGAGATGTCGAAGCCACGGCGCACGGAGTTCACCGCGAAGCTCCTCAAATTGCCAGAGAATCGGCCAGCCATCGTCTACGCGCCCAGCCGCAAGTCCGCCGAAGAGATAGCCTCGACGCTGGGCCGAAGCGCGGCTGCGTACCATGCCGGACTCGAGCCCAGCGTGCGCGAGCGAGTCCAGCGTCACTTCCTCTCTGGAGAATTAGAAGTGGTCGTCGCCACCATCGCCTTCGGTATGGGCATCGACAAGGCCGACGTCCGCACCGTCGTCCACACCGCGCTGCCCGGCAGCGTCGAAGCTTATTACCAGGAGATTGGCCGCGCCGGACGAGACGGCCTCACCAGCCGCACCGTGCTCCTCCACTCCTACGCCGACCGCAAGATGCACGACTTCTTCCTCGAGCGCGACTATCCCGCTCCGACCGAACTAGCTCGCGTGTCCAACGTACTCAACGATGAATATCAGTTGCCCGACATCCTTCGTCAGAAGCTCAAGATGGATGTAGAGACCTTCAATCGCACCGCCGAAAAACTTGTCTCGCAAGGCGCAGCCGCCTTCGACATCGCTGGCAACATCCGCTCTACCGGCCAAACCAACTGGCGCGCCAGCTACGACACCCAACTCGCCTTTCGCCGCAGCCAGATCGACCGCATGGTCGCCTTCGCCGAATCTCCGCAATGCCGCATGTCCGCTCTCGTTCAGCACTTCGGCGACACCGCAGACGGTCTTCGCCCCTGTGGCCACTGCGATTTCTGCTCCCCCGAACGAGCCACCGCGCAGACCTACCGTCCTCCGACCTCGCTGGAAGAGCGCCAACTCCGCGCGGTCCTTGAATCCCTCGACGGCGGAGCCGCCAAAGCTACCGGCAAGCTACACACCGACCTCGCCCTCGGCATCGACCGCAAACAGTTCGACATCTATCTCGACGCTCTCACCCGCGCCGGCCTCATCACTCTCACCGCCGATACCTTCACCAATGCCGAAGGCACACTCATCAACTTCAAACGGGCTTCGCTCACCCACGAAGGCCGCAACCGCGGCGAGGATGACGATCTCAACGTCCTCCTCAAGGATCTCTCCGACCAGAAGCCATCGAAGTCTCGCGCCTCAACCACTGGCAAAAAGCCCTCCAGTAAAACAGAAAAGTCCGAGGCGATCGCAGCATACACGCCAGCGCAAAAAGACCTCGATCAGCGGCTCCGTGAGTGGCGCAAAACCGAAGCCGCGAAGACCGGCAAGCCAGCCTTCATCGTCTTCTTCGATGCCATCCTCACCGCCATCGTCCAGTCCTGCCCCACGACAATCCCCAGACTGCTCAACATCTCCGGCATAGGTCCCGAAAAAGCCGACCGCTACGGAGCCGCAATCGTTGCCATCTGCACTTCAATGCCGATTCCTCTCGAGTACGGCGCCGTCGACAAACAGAAGCCTGTTCGCTCGACCCAATCGCGACCAAAAGTCACCACGACAACCACACCTAGCAGCAAAGGCATCTCGCGAGAACAGCCCACCGAAACCTTCCAACGTCCTCGCGCTGTCCCATCAGAGCCAACCGAGTCGCTCACACTTGACCAGCAAGCCCTCGACCAACGACTGCGCGAATGGCGCAAGGCCGAAGCAGAGAAGCTCGGCCTTCCTCAATTTTTTGTTCTCGGCTCTTCGGCGCTGCGCGGCATTGTCCTTCTGCGTCCACAAACCCTCGCTCAGTTGAAGACGATCAGCGGCATCGGCTCCGAGAAAACCGAACGCTTCGGCTCAGCCATCCTCGAAGCCTGCAAGGGTTAAATGGTTCGTTGCTAATTTTCTTTATCGCCGAACCGCTCGTTTGACCAACGCATATTGCTGCAGGATGAAGCTATCCGTCATTCCTGCAATATAGTCGGCAACCACCCGCGCCAGGCCTTCTTCCTCGATATCATCGAAGTGACCCTGCGGCAGCTCCTCCGGATCATTGATCCAGTAGTTGAACAGCGCCGTCACCACCTCTTCTGCCTTGTCATGCTCATTTTCAAGCGCCTCGCAGGTGTAGAGCGTGTCGTAGAGATATCGTTTTTCCTGCAAACGCTCAGACTCTGCCTGCGGTGAAAAAACAGCGAGCCGGTGCGGGCATCGACGTATATCCTCAAGGCTCTCCGCGCCAAGCGCTTCGACGTTCTTTTGTGTCGTCGCAATCAGATCGTCTGTCAGAATATTCTGCATCAGTTGCAGCGCTTCGTTGAACAAGTACTTTTCTTCGACCCCGGCATGTTGCCTCTCCACCGCCTGGTAACACCGGGCGAGAATTTCGACGTTCTCGCGGATGTGTCCTATGGCCAACAGCCCCGACTCAACCCCATCATCAAGATCCGCGGTCAAATAGGCGATCTCATCGGCAAGGTCGATCAACTGGGCCTCAAGCGGTGGCCGCTGGTCGAGCATATACTCGGCCAGTTCGGGATAGTCTTCGACGCTGTAGTCGCGCGAGTGCTTGATGATTCCCTCGCGGACACCGAGCGTAAGATTCAGGCCGCGATGCGCCGCATAGCGCTGCTCGAAGTGCTCGACGATACGCAGCGCGTGGAGATTGTGATCGAACCGCCGTCCCTGGGTGCGCAGGCACTGGTCGAGCGCCCGCTCTCCGGCGTGGCCAAACGGAGGATGCCCGATATCGTGCACCAGCGCCAGCGTCTCGGCCAGGTCTTCGTTCAAGCCAAGCGTCGAAGCACATAGCCGCGCGATCTGAGCGACCTCCATCGTGTGGGTCAGGCGGCTACGAAAGTGATCGGAGGCCCGGCTGGTGAATACCTGCGTCTTGCCTGCAAGGCGGCGAAAGGCGCGAGCCTGCACAATTCGTTCCCGGTCACGCTGAAAAGGGGTCCGCGAAGACCGTAACGGCGCAGGATAGACACGCGCCATCAGCGGATCGTCTGCCCCTCCGGCGACCGCATAGCGATGCAGTATGGTAGACATGGTCAGGTTCGAGTGTAACGGAAGAGCGCCAGAGCTACATCCTTACTTCGCCGACTCCGGCGAAAGCTTGGCCAGCTTCACCCGCGCATTTTCGAGCTTGTGCTGCACCTTGGCGACGTCCGTTGGATCAGCGTCCGTAGGCAGGGAGTGCGCATACTCCGTCATCGACCGCTGCCATTGCTCGACCGCCAGTTTGAGCTTGCCCGTCTTCTCGTAGACCTCGCCCAGATGGTCATGGACAGTCGGGTCCGTGCTCATGCGCTCCATCGCCTTGCGCAGGTTCACCTCTGCCAGATCATATTGACCGGATTTGAAGTAGACCCATCCGAGCGAGTCGAGATACGCGCCATTCTGTGGATCGAGCTCGACCGCCTTGCGAATCAGCGCCAGGGCCTCCGGCAGCTTGACGCCACGATCCGCCAGCATGTAACCAAGGTAGTTCAGAATCGTTGCATTCTGCGGATCGATGGCCAGCGCCTTGTGGAACTCGGCCTCGGCTTCGTCATAATGCTTCTGCCGGTCGGCTGACACTCCGCGAAGAAAATAGACATACAGCTTCTCGTCGGGCTTCGTCGACAAGCCTGAGGCACTATCGAGCGCCGCAGCCGCATCCGGCCAGCGCTTCAACCGGGTATAGATCTGCGTCAATGCAAGATAGGTATCTCTGTCATCGGCGGTGTTTCCCGCAGCCGAGAGCTGCGCCTTGGCCAGCGCAATTCCCTGCTCGACCTGCCCGGTATCGGCAAGCTGTCCGGCATACATCAACTGCGTCGCCTGATCTTTGGGAGCTGCCTTGGCCGCTGCAGCAGCGGCGACAGTGGCATCTTTCCACTGATGAGCGTCACGGTAGGCATCTACCTGTCCCTGATAACCGCCCTTCGCATAGTCTCCGCCAAGATCTACCAACTGTTTATAAGCTGCGACAGCCTCGGCCGTCTTATTCTCTTCGCGGTAGATGATGCCCAGGCGGTCGAGGAAGACGGAGCGGTTGGCCTTCTCACCATCGCTGTACTTTCCATCCGCGTGCGCGGTGTCAGACACAAGCTTGGTCAGCACGCCGGTCGCCTCGTCATAGCGGCCGAGGGAATCGTAGATCAGCGCTTCGTTATAGCTAAGCTCCAGCGAGTTTTGTGCCAGCGGCTTGGCCTTCTCGAGCGTAGCCAGCGCCTGGTCGTAGTGTCCCTGCCTGCGCTCGATCTCCGAGATGTGAATCTGCGACTGCGCGTCCTGCGGCTCGGCAGCAACGATTTCATTTAAGATCTTCAACGCTTCATCGAGCTTGCCCTGCATCAGCAGCGCATTCGCCAGACCACGCTCCGTATCGATATTGCCCGGCTCCTGATCCAGAGAGCGCTGATAGGCTGCTGCCGCCTCTTTGGGCTTCTTCAGCTGGTCGTACGTTGTGCCGAGAGCATACTCAAGGCGCGCACTGCGGTCATCGACCGGAACTCCATTCAGCACCTCGGCAGCGCGGTTCGCGTCTCCCTCGTCGCTGTAGAGCCGCGCCATATTCAGCGCCACCTCTTCCGAGTTTGCGTCTATCTTCTGGGCTTGCTTGAACTGCGCCTCAGCCTTGACCGAATCGTGGTTCAATCCATAAAGCTGGCCAAGCAATAGGTGGGTCTCGATGTCCTTGGGCTTCAACTCCGCCAACTTCTCGTACTCGGCGATAGCGAGCTTCAAGATCTGGCCCGACTGAGGCGTTTGCACATCGCCAAGCGAGCGCAGATACACCTTGCCCAGAAGCTCATGGGCCTCCACATCGTTCGGGTCCTTGGCGATGCGGTCCTGCGCTGCGCTTACTGCTTCGCGAATTCTCCCGATCTTGAAATAGAGATCGGCCAGCCCATCCTGCAATTGCTGCGAGTTGGGATCGGCATTCAAAGCCAGCTTGTACTCTTCGACCGCCTGGGTCGCATAGTCAGACCGTCCTGCGCTAACCGCCATGTCCTCATAAAGGTGCGCGAGGCCATAGTGATAGTAGGACGAGGCCCGGTCAGTGACGGGAGGAGCGGTCGTCGTGGCGGCAGGCGTTTCGGCAAAGACAGAATGCGCTGCAAACAAAAGCGCCGCCGCCGGCAGCAGGCGGAACTGGCGAAGAGACGAGGCACGCAAGAACAAGGTCATGTGATCTAACTTTCTGGACTGCAAACTCTGGACCAAATCGTTGCAAGACGAAAGACACAGATTAGACGGCTCGGCCTGACGATTGGATGCAGCGCCAGACCCTGCCGTTTACGAGGCTGGCGCTGATTATAATCCGTTGCGCCACCCCTTACCCATGCCGAAAGTGGCGAACGCCGGTAAACACCATGGCCACGCCCAACCGGTTGGCTGCCTCGATCACCTCGGCATCGCGAACCGATCCGCCCGGCTGAATCACCGCCGTGGCTCCGGCCTTGGCAACGACCTCCAAACCATCGGGAAAGGGGAAGAAAGCATCCGAGGCGGCAACCGTTCCCGCCAACGGCAACACGGCCTTCATCGCGCCGAATCTCGCCGCATCCACACGGCTCATCTGCCCGGCGCCGATGCCGACCGTCTGGCCATGCCCATCGGCAAACCGCGCATAGACGATGGCGTTCGATTTCACATACTTGCAGATGCTCCACGCAAACAGCAGAGCGCGCAACTCTTCCGCCGTAGGCTTCCGTTCCGTCACCATCTTCAGTTCCGACTCGGTGATCTTCAGATGATCGGCATCCTGCACCAGCATGCCGCCCGAGACTTGCTTGAACATCCGCGGCGTCTCTGCGGGCGTGATCTTCACCAGCCGCAGGTTCTTCTTGGCCGCGAACCGCTCCAGCGCTCCGGCAGTAAACGATGGCGCAACAATGGCCTCTACAAACAGCTTGGCAATCTCTTCCGCAGCTTCGGCATCCACCTCGCGGTTGATGCCGATCACGCCGCCAAACGCCGAGACCGGATCGGCCTCCAACGCCCGCTTGTAGGCCTCGAGCACGGTCGCTCCGGTCGAAGCTCCACAGGGATTGGTGTGCTTGATGATGGCCACGGCGGTCTCGTCAAACTCGCTGGCAATATCCCAGCAGGCATCCAGATCGACGAGGTTGTTATAGCTGAGTTCCTTGCCCTGCAATTGCTCCGCCCCGGCCACTCCCTTGCCGCTGCCATCGACATACAGCGCGGCCTTCTGGTGAGGGTTTTCGCCATAGCGAAGGGTCTTCGCCAGCGGCTCGATAATGCGGATCGCCTGCGGCAGTTCCTTCGAAAACGCGGCGGCTCCGCTCGGCTCTTCGATGCACTCAAGCGCCGTGGCAATCCCGGCATCATAGGCCGCCGTCACAGCAAACGCCTGCTTGGCCAGTTGCCACCGCGTCGCGCGACCAAGGCTACCCGCATTCGCCTTCAACTCTTCCGTCAACGAGCCATAGTCAGCCGCCGAAGTCACAATCGCCACATCGGCAAAGTTCTTCGCCGCCGACCGCACCATCGAGGGGCCGCCGATGTCGATGTTCTCGATCACATCGGCAAACGCCACGCCCGGCTTCTGCGAGGTCTTCTCAAACGCGTAGAGGTTCACCACCACCATGTCGATCGGCTCAATCGCATGTTCCGCCACCGAAGCCTCATGCTCCGCATTCTCACGGATGTGCAGAATGCCGCCATGCACCTTGGGGTGCAGCGTCTTCACGCGACCATCGAGCATCTCCGGGAAACCGGTCAGATCGCTGATATCGCGTACCGGCAGGCCAGCCTCACGCAGCGCGCGCGCAGTGCCTCCCGTCGATACGAGGTCTACGTTGAACGAGGCAAGAGTACGGGCAAAATCGACGAGGCCGGTCTTGTCCGTCACGGACAGGAGAGCGCGGCGAATAGGGCGAAGATCGGCGGGAGCGGCGGAGCTGGAAGCGGCGGAATGTTCAATCATCACACTCCTATTATGCTTGATGCGCCGAGGCAGATTACAGCAGCATCCCTCCGGTCAAAGACGCTGCCTTGGCCAACCCGTGCGCCGAGCACCAGCGCTTCAGGCCATTGGCGATGTTTTCGACCGCACGGGGATCGGCATAGCTCGCCGTTCCCACCTGCACCGCGGTCGCTCCGGCCAGCATAAACTCCACCGCATCCTCCGCCCGAACGATTCCGCCCATGCCCACCACCGGAATCTTCACCGCCCGCGAGACTTCATAGACCATCCGCACCGCAATCGGCTTGATCGCCGGCCCCGACAACCCGCCGGTCACATTGGCGATCTTCGGCGTACGCGTCTTCACATCAATCGCCAGCGAGACGAAGGTATTCACCAGTGAGACCGCGTCCGCTCCACCATCCTCCGCGACCTTGGCCATCTGCCCGATGTTGGTCACATTCGGCGACAGCTTCACCATCAGCGGCCGCTTCGACGCCGCCTTGCAGCGCACCGTCAACTCGTGCAGCAGCGCCGGATCGGTGCCAAACACCATTCCGCCATGGCTGGTATTAGGACAGCTCGCATTCAGCTCATACATGGCGAGGCCCTCGGCGTCGTTCAGCGCGCCGATGACCTCCAAACAATCCTCAATCGTGAAGCCGAAGACGTTCGCAATCACCACCGCACCGGCCAGTTTGCGCAGCTTGGGCAGCTTCTCCGCAATAAACGGGCGAACCCCCATGTTCTGCAAGCCAATGGCATTCATCATCCCCGCCGCCGTCTCGATGATCCGGGGAGCGGCGTTACCCACCATTGGCTCCCGTGAAAGCCCCTTGGTCACAAACGCGCCGATACGCTCCAGCGAGACAATCTCCTCGAACTCGATGCCATACCCAAACGTCCCGCTGGCCGCAATCACCGGCGAACGTAGCTCCACCCCGGCGATGCTCACCCGCATATCCGGGCCTTTATGATGTGCCGCTGTGTTCATCTAACTCCTAAAAACATCATTTCGACCGAAGCCGTGCGGTTTCATCGCATGGCGCAGTGGAGAAACCCCTGTATCTCGTCTTTGGCTTGTCTACTCTTACCCTAATCGTATTTCCTTTCCCTCCCTCATCAAAATCCGCATTCACCCCGAGAGACGCTAAAATACTTCTAATGATCGATCTAGGGTTTATGCGGGCGAATCTGCCCCTTGTGGAGGAAAAACTACGCGCACGGGGCGCCGATTCCTCAGTCCTCGCCAACTTCGCAACTATCGACCTTAACCGTCGCGCAGCCATTACCAGTGTTGAAACACTGAAGGCCGAACGTAATCGTCTCACCGCCGAGATTGCCCAGCTCCGACGATCTGGCGATGATGCAGTTACCCAGACTGAGCAAACACGTTCTTTAAAAACCGAAGTAGAAGTCTTGGAAAATTTTGCGGCCAAAGCCGACACACAGCTCCGCGATCTCTTGCAAACGATCCCCAACCTCCCGCAGGACGACGTTCCCATCGGCAAATCCGAGCACGACAACCGCGTCGAAAAGACCCGGGGCGAGCAGCCGAAGCTCGATTTCCCCGCCAAACCTCACTGGGAGCTGGGCGAAGCCCTCGGCATCCTCGACTTCAATCGCGCCGCGAAGATCTCCGGCTCACGCTTCGTCGTCCACTTCGGCCAGGGAGCGCGCCTCGAACGCGCCCTCGCCAACTTCATGCTCGACCTACACACCAGCGAGCACGGCTACACCGAAGTCCTGCCGCCCTATATGGTGAACTCCAAGTCGCTCTTCGGCACCGGCCAGCTTCCCAAGTTCGCCGAAGACCTCTTCCACTGCGACGACAAGGGCGCCTACGTCCCCGGCGAGCTCAACGACTCCGACCACTGGCTCATCCCCACCGCCGAGGTCCCCGTCACCAACCTCTTCCGCGACGAGACCCTCGACGAAGCCCAACTCCCCATCTCCTTCTGCGCCTACACTCCCTGTTTCCGTTCTGAAGCCGGCAGCTACGGCAAAGACGTTCGAGGCATGATCCGCCAGCACCAGTTCCAGAAGGTCGAGCTGGTCAAATTCGTCCGGCCCGAAGACTCCAACGAAGAGCACGAGCGCCTCACCCGCCACGCCGAGACCGTCCTCGAAAAACTCGGCCTGCCCTACCGCCGCATGCTGCTCTGCACCGGCGACATGGGCTTCTCTTCGGCCAAGACCTACGACCTCGAGGTCTGGCTCCCCGGCCAGAACCTCTACCGCGAGATATCCTCCTGCTCCAACTTCGAGGCCTTCCAGGCCCGCCGCGCCAACATTCGCTACCGCCCCGCTGGCGCAAAGAAGAGCGAATTCCTGCACACCCTCAACGGCAGCGGACTCGCCGTCGGGCGCACTTATCTCGCCATTCTCGAAAATTATCAGCAGGCCGACGGCACCATTCGCGTGCCCGACGCGCTCGTCCCCTACATGAACGGTGATACAGTCATCGGCAAGCAGCAAGGCAGGGGCTGACACGATGATTAAACTCCTTCGCAGCTATCTCTTCTGGACCTACGAGCGCGGCAGCTTCCACTACGACGTCATGGTGACGCTGATCCTGCTCTTCCTCTTCGTCGGACCGCGCTTCATCGACTTCAAGGCCAGGCCGGTCGAGACCCTCACCCTCGCTCCCAGCGAAGTCATGGTGAAAGAGGCAGGAACGACCGAGGCGGGAAAGATATTCCTCTACCAGATTCGCGCTCAGGACATGCCAGCCGCCACCACCGAGAGCGACCGGCAGGCAGCGATCCTCAACGTGATCGAGCCGATCTCCGGCCACGTCACGCTCCGGCGTTACGAGCCCATTCGAGATGCCAAGGGAAAGATCATCTCCTATAACGCCTGGGTTCTCCGATAGCGTCCGATCAGGTCAGTAAGCTACCCCAATCCCACGACGAACCATCCTATGACCGGGAGCAATTTACGAATGATGAATCTCCGCCGTGCCGCTACTGCGTTTCTTATCCCCGCCGCCGCGCTTTTGATCTTGATGACACCCGTCTCCTCTTTCGCTCAAGCCAAGCCAGCCGACCTGAACACCGTCCTGCACCAGATGGACGTGGCAAGCGCCAAGTTCAAATCGGCGGAAGCGGACTTTCGCTGGGACATCTACGAGCGGGTCGTCAAAGAGACCACCACGCAAACCGGCAGCATCTACTTCATCAAAAAGGGTTCTGACCTGCAGATGGGCGCGCAGTTCAAGCCGCCCACATCCAAATTTGTTGAGTACAAAAATGGCACTCTGCAACTCTTCGATCCCGGCGCGGACCACCTCACCATCATGAAGGCCGGAAACAATCAGGCGCAGGCTGAGAGCTTCCTCACCCTCGGCTTCGGCGGCAGCGGCAGCGACCTCTCCAAGGCCTGGACCATCACCGACCTCGGCACCGAGCAGATCAACGATGGCAGCAAGATGGTGACGACCACCAAGCTCGACCTGGTCTCAAAAGACCCCAACATGCGCAACACGTTCACCCACATCATCCTCTGGGTCGACCCTACCCGCGCCATCTCGCTGAAGCAGCAGTTCTTCATGCCGTCCGAAGACCAGCGCACCACCTATTTCACCAACATCCGATACAACCAGACGGTTAACACCAAGCCCTTCGCCATCAAGACCGACAAGAGCACGACGGTCGATCGTCGTTAGGAAACTCTGACGTAAGTCTTGGCCTTGAATTCGATTCAGGTGTGAACAAGACCTGGGTGTCCCATCCTTTCGCAGCCTCAACGCGAAAGGATGGGACACCACAAATATCCATCTCGACGGGATGCAGTCAAGCAGAAAACGCTTTAGCCACCGAGGGAATGCCTAGGACTCAACCAGAGTTTCCTTAGGCCACGCAGCAATCACCGCTGCCCACACAACCATCACCGGAAAGAACTCCAGCGTATAGCGCGGCTCCGAGTTGTCGAGGGTCAGCAGCACCGCGCACCGCAGCAGCACAAACCCCATCATCGACCAGGCCAGCGCGGGGTTTCCATCCCATCCCCGCCTGCGCCACAGCAAGAAGCCAACCCCACCTAACACAAAATAAACCAGGTTCAGCCCGGCATACCCTGCGGCAAACCAGCTCTTCCCGGGATGCTCCCAGTGCCACCAGTACAACGGAATCGGCATCATCTCCGTCCGTGGCCGGAACATCATATTCACCAACCGCGCCACCGGCAGAGCCAGATAGTAGCGAACCGGATCATCCTGAATGCGCTGCCCGGCGATCTTTTCAAACCGTGCATCGATGGCTGCCGTGGCGTTATCGGTCTGGTTATAGGCGTTCAGCAGCGCGTTCGTCCGCTCATACTGCTCTTCGGAATCGAAGGCCCGCGACGGCACATCGCCGATGTCGATCTCCGCGCCATCGTAGTTCCAGTACACATCCTCGGTCGAAGCGAAGTCGAGGCCCCAGGTCCCGTACCATCGCTGAAATCCCAGCGGATCCAACTCACCCGGGTCGGTGGCCGAACGAGGAGCCAGCGGTTGAATCACATGAAACGTCCGCCAGTTCCGCGCCGCCCAGGGTGCCAGCGGAAGCACCATGCACACGGCGGCCACTGCTACCGGCCAAACCGAGCGCCTCCAATCCCGCCCCCGCGAAGAGATCCAGAGCATCGCGCCCAGCACAGCGGCGGCCAGCAGTCCCTGCTCAGGCCGCAAGAGCACAGCATAAGCAAGCGCAACGGTGATCGCCCAGAGCCAACGATTCAGGCCGAGCGCAGTCGTCCGCCACCGCTCCAGACCGTAGAAGGCAACCGCGATACAAGCCAGACTCAGCGTCTCCGTCAGGGGAGCCGCGACATAGTTCGCCGTAAACGGGCACAGGGCAGCCAGCCACAGGGCCACCATCGCCGCCCGCCGCCCAAACAGGCGCCCCGCCAGCGCGCTGACGACCAGGCAGGTGAAAAGGTCGATCACGCTCTGGACGACCATGACCGCCGTGTAGTGCTCCATGCCGAAGACGCGAAAACACGCTGCCAGAAACAGCGGATAACCCGGCAGCCGGATCAGCGTTGGGCGCGGAGCGATATTGGTCTGGGTAAATCCATAGACGCCATGCTCCAGCCAGTTCTTGGCAATATCGCCATACAGCAGCGTATCGCCGTCGATCCGGGCCAGATGGGCGACAAACCACAGCCGCAGGCCGAGTCCCAGCGCCAGCGGCAACGCCACCCATAGCCATCCCTGTATTCGCCTACGAGTCATGTATGTGCATCATACTTTGGATCATGCCCTGCTTTGCTTCCACATTGACTGAACCTGTTTCCCTGCATACGATTGGAGTAGCCGCTCACGCCGCACCCCCTCCTCAATGAACAAGCAAATCTTCTACGATCCGCAACTTAAACGCTGGAAGAGACTGCGTCGAGTTCTCGATATCCTCGCCCTTCTCGGCATCCTGCTGATCGCCGTATTTCTGGTGGGACTGCTGCGCACCAAGCCACTGCCGGAGCTGTCTTTTCAGGTCCAAAAGCGGAACTATCGTACTCTGACCAACCCACGAAAGCCGGTCCTTAAACCGGGCCAGAAGCTGCGCCGCTCCGCGCACCGAAAGACCGACCTTAAGCCCTCCGACGTTACCCTGAACTCCGGCGAAGGACTTCGTGCCGCCTACTACGTCGAGTGGGACCCGGCCAGCTACTCCTCGCTCAAACAGCACATCAAACAGGTCGACCTGCTCTTCCCCGAGTGGCTCCACGTCGTAACGCCCGATGGCAACCTGACCTCGTTCAGCATCGACAACCGGCCCTTCCGCGTCGTCGATGACAGCGGAGTCCATTCCGTTGACCAGGAGTTCAAGGTGGCCCGCACCATTGCGGCCAACCACGTCGATACCGAGGTCTTCCCGCTCGTCAACAACTACGACCCGGTCAAGGGCATCTTTCTCTCCTCCATCGGAGACTTCCTCGAGAGCGACACCGCCCGCGCAGAGTTCCTCAAGCAGCTCGATACGTTTTTCGCAGCCAACCCCAACTACCACGGACTGTCGCTCGACTTCGAAGAGATTCCCTCCGCCGCTCAGCCCGGCTACAACTCCCTGATCGCGGCGATCTACAGCGATTTCCAGCAACACCATCTCCGCCTTTACGTGAATACTCCTGTCGGCGACGATGACTTCAACCTGAAGTACATCGCCGACCATTCCGACGGTCTGCTGCTGATGAACTACGACCAGCACCAGACCGACAGCGGGCCCGGCCCCATCGCTCCGCAGGACTGGTTCATCGACAACCTGAAGAACGTTCTCAAGATCGTTCCCAAGGAAAAGATCATCTGCGCCATCGGCAGCTACGGCTACGACTGGTCGATGTCGATGCCGCCAGCGCCTGCTAAACACGGCAAGCACATCAAGCCAACGCCTCCAAAGGTGCTGACTTCGCAAAACCTGTCCTCGCAGGAGGCCTGGCAGGAGGCCTACGACTCCGGCTCTGACGTCGAACTGGATGACAACTCCCTCAACGCCCACTTTGCCTACGATGACGAAGACACTCACGTCCGTCACCAGGTCTGGTTCCTCGATGCCGTCACCGTCCTGAACGAGATGCGGGCAGCACGCGCCCTCGGTCTCGAGACCTTTGCCCTGTGGCGGCTTGGTTCCGAAGACAACTCTCTCTGGAAGATCTGGGACAACCCGACCAAGGGGGATCCGCTCAAGGAGCTCGCCGATGTCCCGCCCGGATACGACGTGGATACCGAGGGCGACGGCGACATTCTGCGCATCACGCGAAAGCCCCAGGATGGTCAGCGCACCATGACCCTGGACGATGACACCTCGATCCCGTTGAACTATCGCGCCATCACCGACGAGACGATGGACTCCCTGCCGCTCTCCTACACGATCGAGCAGTACGGCTACCATCCCAACGAGGTCGCGCTTACCTTCGACGACGGCCCCGATCCTGAGTGGACGCCGAAGATCCTCGACATCCTCAAACGCTACAACGTCCACGCCACCTTTCTGATGATCGGCGAGGTTGCTGAAAACAATGTCGGCGTGATGCAGCGTGTCTATCGCGAAGGCCACGAGATAGGCAACCACACCTTCACCCATCCCGACATCAGCGACATCTCCAACGCTCAGGTCGACCTGCAACTGAATCTCACCGAGCGTCTCTTCGCCTCCAAACTGGGCGTACAACCTCTCTACTTCCGTCCTCCCTACTCCATCGACCAGGAACCCGACACCAACGACCAGGCCGCGCCCGTCGACCGCATTCAGCACATGGGTTACGTCATTCTCGGCAACAAGATCGACACCAACGACTGGGACGAGCATCCACGCAAGACTCCGCAAGAGATCGTCGATAGCGTCTTCCAGCAGATCGCGGACATGGACGTCCGTCCCTGGACCAAAGGCTCGGTCATCCTGCTGCACGACGGCGGCGGCGACCGCTCCGCAACCATTGCCGCGCTTCCTGTTCTAATCGAGGCCCTGCGTGCCCACGGCTACAAGATCGTTAACGTCTCCGATCTGATCGGCAAGACCCGCGATGAGGTCATGCCGCCGCTCACTCCGCATCAGCGCTGGCTGGCTCGCGCCGACTCCATCACCTTCTTCTTCGTCGGCTTCTTTAACAACTTCATCGTGGGCGTCTTCTTTATTGGCGACATCCTGATGAGCGCGCGGCTCATCATCATGGGCATCTGCGCCGTCATCGATCGTCTGCGTAAGCGCAAGAACTACGCGACGGCGGACTATCTGCCAAAGGTCGCCGTCGTCATCCCCGCCTACAACGAAGAAACTGTCATCGTTCGGACCATTCGCTCCGTGATGATGTCCACCTATAAGAACCTGCGCATCATCGTCGTCGATGACGGCTCCACCGACAAGACCTACGACGTAGCGCGCGCGGCCTATCCCGCCGACATCGACTCCGGCCGTCTCATCGTCATGACCAAGCCCAACGCGGGTAAGGCCGAGGCATTGAACTTTGCTCTTCCCCATATTGATGAAGAGATCTACGTCGGCATCGACGCCGATACCGTCATTGCCCACGACGCTATCGGCCGCCTGGTTCCGAACTTCGCCAACCCCAAAGTCGGTGCCGTCGCCGGCAACGCCAAGGTTGGCAACAAGGTTAATCTCTGGACCCGTTGGCAGGCTCTCGAATACATCACCAGCCAGAACTTCGAGCGCCGCGCCCTTGACCTCTTCGATGTCGTCACCGTCGTTCCCGGCGCCATCGGAGCGTGGCGCACCTCCGTCGTCAAGGAGGGCGGCGGCTATCACTCCAACACCGTGGCCGAAGATGCCGACCTCACCATGAACATCCTCGAGATGGGCTATTCCTCCATCTACGAGGACGCCGCACTCGCCTTCACCGAAGCGCCGGTGACAGCCAACGGGCTGATGCGCCAACGCTTCCGCTGGTCCTTCGGCATCCTGCAAGCCATCTGGAAGCATCGCAGCGCCTTCACCAAACACAAGGCCCTGGGCTTCTTTGCGTTGCCTAACACCCTTATCTTCCAAATTCTGTTGCCGCTCGTCTCGCCCCTCATCGACCTGATGTTTGTCATCGGCGTGGCGAGCTACTACGTCGACAAGCACTTCCACCCGATCACCACCTCGGCCGCCAACCTCGACAAGCTGATCATCTTCTTCCTTGCCTTCCTGATGATCGACTTCCTTACCTCTGCACTCGCCTTCGCGCTCGAACGAAAGCACCCCGCGAGCAAAGGCGACGGCTGGCTTCTCTTCCATATCTGGATTCAGCGCTTCACCTACCGGCAGGTCTTCTCGGTGGTGTTGTTCAAGACGATCAAGCGCGCTATCGACGGCAAGCCCTTCAACTGGGACAAGCTCGAGCGCACCGCCAAGATGTCCAAGGCCACCGATAAGCTAACCGAGGACGGTTCCACCCACTAGGCCCAGTCTAGAAACTAAAACGCCATCCGGCCTCAAAAGAACGTCATCTCGACCGGAGCGAAGCGCAGTGGAGAGACCCCTGTATTTCGCCTTCGTTTTGCTGTTGTCTGTTCTCTTCGACCCTGGGACGCTCTTAGGAATGGAAGCCGTTCCAAATCATCATCGCTGACAGCACAATCACGATGACAGTCGTAAGCCAGGCCCCAGCATTGAACCAGCGGCTGTTCGTATACTTCCCCATCAGCTCATGCTTGTTAATTAACCGCAGCATGAAGATCAGCACAATCGGTAGCAGAACCCCGTTCAGTACCTGCGACAGGATGGCGAACTTCACCAGCGGAAAGTTCGGTATCAGTACGATGCCCGCGCCACCCGCCAGCAGCAGCGTATAGAACCCGTAAAAGAACCGAGCTTCCTTGAAGCTCTTGTCCAGCCCGCTTTCAAGCCCCAGCCCTTCGCAGACCGTATAGGCAGTCGATAGCGGAAGAATCGAAGCCGCGAACAGCGAGGCGTTGAAGAGCCCCGCGGCAAAGAGAATAAACGCATACTGACCGGCCAGCGGCTTCATGGCTCCCGCAGCGTCGGCAGGGTCGGCGATATTACGAATGCCATGAGTAAACAAAGTCGCCGCACAAGCCACCACGATGAACCACGCCACCAGGTCGGTAAAAAGCGAGCCGACGATAACGTCCAGCCGTGAGGCCTTGTACTGGCGAACGTTGATTCCCTTCTCAACGATTGTGGATTGCAGATAGAACTGCATCCACGGACTGATCGTCGTTCCGATAATGGCGACGGTCGAGTACACGTACATCTTGTCGCTCCACACGCCACGAGCTGGCAGCTTGACCGTCTCGACCAGCGCCAGATGCCAGTCCGGCCCGCTGAGCACGCCCGCCACGATGTACGCAATATAGAAGACGCTGGCAATCAGAAAGACTTTTTCGACGCTCTTATAGTCTCCCTTGACCACCAGAATCCACACCAGAAAGGCGCACGCCGGAACGCTGACGTACTTGCTGATGTGGAACAGTTGCATGCTCCCCGCGATGCCCGAGAACTCGGCGATGACATTGGAGAAGTTGACCACGACCAGCAGGATCAGCATCAGGAAGGTCATGCGCAGGCCGAACTCTTCGCGAATCAGGTCGCTCAGTCCCTTGCCCGTCACCACCCCCATGCGCGCACACATCTCCTGCACGATGATCAGCGCGACCGTGATCGGAATCATCGTCCACAGCAGCGTGTAGCCGAACTGCGCGCCTGCCTGCGAGTACGTCAGGATGCCGCCGGCATCGTTGTCGACGTTCGCAGTAATGAAGCCCGGACCAAGCACGGCCAGAAAGAGGATGAGGCTCGTCTTCCATCTGCGCCACGATCTCATGCTCGTCCCCACCCTCTTTTATCGATAAGCCGACGAGGGAGCGAGCCTCTCGCGGCGCATAACTCGTCAAGTCGTTCTCTCAGGCTAAATCAAGGCCGGATCAAGACTGGCACTCAGGCAGAGATTGTACGCAAACGATTAACAATTTCCTGCGCCCGCTCGACGATCAGTTCCATCTGCCTGTCGTTGTGATAGCCATCGCGCAGCGCACGTCTCTGTCCCGCCGCGGCGATCCGCTGCCGGGCCGCCTCGTCAGGCAGATAGCGGCGAATCTTCTCCAGCATCTCCTCGTACGACGAGAAGAAGACCGCCTCCTCGTCCTCGCGGAAGCGCTGAAGATGCCCCTCCGACCTCTCGGCCAGTAGAAATCCACCGCATCCGGCGATCTCGAAGCTCTTGTGCACAAACTCATCCTGGTTCGAATGGGTAATAAAGCTGAGGTTGATCTTCGAGCGCCAGATGGCTTCGCGATACTGCTGCCGGTAAAGCTCGCCCTCGCGATAGAGTCGGCTGAAAGGCTCCTCGCCCAGCGCCCGCTTCCACTGGCGATCGTTCCCCGAGATCGCTACCTGAAACTCATTCAGCTTCGACAGCTTATCAAGCGTCTCCGCGCGATTATCGTAAGGCGTTCCGACAAACGAGACCTCCCGGTTGCGGTTAGCGTCTGACCAGTCGTCCGGCGGTGGAAACTGAAGCGTAGGCTCGTACGCCGTCTGAATCTTGATAACGTCACGCGCCCCCCGCTGGCGATAGTCGAGGATATTTTTATCTCGCTGCACCACATGCAGGTCGTAGTGCGGAATGTCCTTCATGTAGAGCCGCCAGCCGGGGTCCTGCCGCGGCCCAAAGGGGTTGTCGATCATGTAGCTGACCGACGCAATACCCATCGTCCTGATGCGGTCGAGCGTCTTCGGGCGCAGCGAGAGCAACTTGTCCGTCCAGAGTAGATCGGGCTTCTCAGCCGCAGCCACCTTCAACAGATCGCGGTTCAGCCGCGCCACCATCGGTCCGGCAGCAAGTCGAAAAAATATCTTGCGGGCCAGAGGATTTTCGTACCGATAGTCGTACGTATTGACCGGAATGACCTCGTGCCCAAGCCGGTTCAGCGCCCACAGGCGATAGAGCGAGGTGTCGTTTGGGGTCAGCCCTGCGGCGTAGAGAATCTTCATGGAAAGCGGAGTCTTCCTGATCGTTGGCTTTGAGTTAATTCTAGTGGTTCGCGCGCAGCAACGCGATCACCTGCTCGGCATGGACCACTCCCACTAAGCGTTTTTCGCCGTCCAGCACAGGCAGGGAGCGCAGATTGTATTTGTCAAAAAGTTCGGCCACCTTGCGGCCGTTGGCGTCGATATCGCAGGATACAAAATGGCCGTGAGGCAGCTTCGCCAGCGGCGCATCCGGTTCCGCCAGCAGCAATTGAACCAGCGAGATAAGGCTGTCAATCCGGCCATCTTCATCCAGAAGATAAATGTCGGTCACAATCTCGATGTCGCCCTCGAACTCGCGCAACGCTGCAATCGCATCGGCAAGACGCGCTGTCGCTGGCAACGCGATGTAGTCGGTCGTCATGCGCCCGGCTGCGGAGTCCCCGGCGAACTCAAGCAGCTCCTCGACCTCCTGCCTCTCCTCCGGCTCCATCTCGCCGAGAATCTCTTCCGACCGCTCGTCCGACAGCTCTGAGAGCAGGTCGGCGGCAGCTCCCGGGTCCATCTCCTCGACGATGTCGGCGATCTGGCCCGAGTTGAGCGATTCGATCAGCGCCTGCTGCATCTTCGGCTTCACCTCTTCCAGCGCCTCGGCAGCGACCTCCTCGTTGAGGCTGATAAACAGCGCCTGGCGCTCGGCAGGCGCAAGCTCTTCGAGAATGTCCGCGATATCGGAGGGATGCATCTGCGAGAGCCGGTTCTGCTCGATCTTCAGCTTGACCCTGCGCGACGGATCGCGGTCGATCAGGTCAACGAAGTCCCACGGAATAAGGCTGGGGTTGAAGCGCCTCGCGATGCGTTCCGCAGCGGCAGTGGGCAGCCCCTTCAAAAGCCGACGTACCGCACCACGCAGGCCCACCTCGACCTCTACGATCCGCAAGGACAAATCGGAGCCACTCTCGACCCCGGACTCCCACACCAGATCGACGTCGTTGACGCGAACGACCTTGCGCCCATGGACATCGATAATTTGCTGATCGAGCAGGTCGCGCTCCAGCATCAGCTGGCCCGCATCGTCCACCAACGTGGCTGGCGAAGCTCCCTCACGCATTTGCATCTCGTTGCGATGCGTCAGCTTCAGATCGGTGATGAGCACCAGCGCAGGCCGTTCGCCCCGTTTGGCCGCAGGCCGCTTCAGCACCAGGCCATGAACCTGCGAAGTCGCAACCTCAGGCGCAACGACGAACTCGTGCACCCGGCCATACAGGGCACCCTGGTCGTCCATCACGCTCGCACCCATCAGGGCAGCGACGCTCGTTCGTTGGTTCAGCTTGGTCATAGGCAATCGTAACTGCTGTAATAGCGTACTTTACATCTTTGAATTCCAGACAGGCCGTCGCTGCTTCCTACTGGATGGCATTCGAAAAGATAACCACATCGTCTCAATACACCCACCCTAAAACCACGTCATCTCGACCAAACCCTGAGCGAAGTCGAAGAGGTAGTGGAGAGACCCCTGTATTTCGCCTTTCGCTACTCCAACGCCCAGCACCGAAAACCTGCATCCAACAAAATTGTGCGAAAAGCGGAGCAACGACTCACCTGTCCGTATACTCCTCTTATCCGCATAGTAGCTCACCTGAACGAGCCGGACCGCGAAAAGACCCGAAGCAGCGCGGTCCCAACCGCCAGTCCGTATCGAGGGGAGGAAGATTTTGGAAAAGCTCAAGAACCCGGCATCCTTGACATTCGGCCAAACCACAAGCACACTGCCATCATCGCTCTCGTCTGCATCCGACGACCGATACAAGGGTTCTTCAGGGATAGCATTGGCCGATTCCACTACAAGCCGCGTCAGCTTTACACTTGACTCGTCGCTGGACAGCGTCAACAAAGTCGAGTTGACCGCTGAGCAGACCGCGCAGCGCGCCGGCTTCGACGAGGACACCGCGACCCATGTGGCCATGGCCGTTCGCGAGGCCGCCGTCAACGCCGTTCTGCACGGCAATGCCTACGATCCCAACAAGCACATCACCGCTTCGTTTGAAACCACCTCCGACGCGCTCGTCATTCGCGTCGCCGACCAGGGCCCCGGGCTCGATCCGGACACTATTCCCGATCCATTGGCTCCGGAAAATATCCTTCGCGGTTCAGGCCGTGGCATCTTCCTTATCAAGGCATTCATGGATGAGGTACACTTTCGCCAGTTACATCCCGGCACGGAACTGACACTGATCAAACATCGCAGACCCGCTCAACCGGGGAACTAAGGAGACGATTACTCATGAGCATGAAAGTACAGACTCGCCAGGTCGACGGCGTCACAATTTTGGATCTCAGCGGCCGAATCACACTCGGTGAAGGCAGCGTTACCATTCGCGACGCCGTTCGCGATGTGCTCGCCAAAGGCTCCAACAAGATCCTGCTCAACCTCGGCGACGTCAATTACATCGACAGCTCGGGAATCGGCGAGCTGGTCAGCGCCTTCACCACGGTGAAGAATGGAGGCGGCGAACTGAAGCTGCTCAATCTCACCAAGAAGGTTCACGACCTGCTTCAGATCACCAAGCTGTACACCGTCTTCGACGTCAAGGACGACGAAGCCTCCGCAATCTCTTCCTTCACCAAATAAATACCGTTCGGCACAAAAGGCCGTCGCCAAAGCGACGGCCTTTTCATTGCTATTGAAAAACTCCCTACCTTGAAGAGGACGATATCAGCCCATTCTCAGCACTTCAACCATGCAGGGGTTTCCCAAATCAACGTCATCTCGACCGGAGCGCAGCGTAGTGGAGAGACCCCTGTATTTTGCCATGACCAGCAGTGCAGCTACTTCGAGAAGTCAACCTTCGGCGCAGCGCTGTTCTCCGGGTTGCCCTTGAAGTATTCATCCCTGTAGTGGAAGCCCGCAAAGTTCGCCCAGATGCTATTGGGAAACTGGCGAACGTAGACGTTGTACTCTTCGAGCGTCCGGTTGTACCGGCTGCGTTCGACCGCGATCCTGTTCTCGGTTCCGGCCAGTTCGTCGGTCAGCCGCGTGAACTGCTCGTTGCCCTTCAGATTAGGATACTGTTCCTGCAGCCGGAAGAACGGCCCCAGCGCAACGTCCAGCTTCGAGTTAGCCGCGATGCTGCTCGCACGGTCCGGAGCGCTGGTGATGGCCGCACGCGCGTTTGCGATGTTGGTCAGTACGGTCGACTCTTCGTTGACGTAGCCCTTCACCGACGCAACCAGGTTCGGTATCAGGTCGAGGCGGCGTTGCTGCACCACGTTCACCTGCGAATAGGCCTGGTTGATGGCCTCATTCTTCTGCACCAAAGTATTCTTCGTGCTCACATAGCTGCCAAATCCAAACAGCAGTATGAGAACAATGACGCCCAAAATTCCAAGTCCAACCCATAAAGATTTCATTCGCTTTTCGATCTCCTTCGTCTGGTTTCGATCTTCTCGGCAGGTATCTCCGGCTGTACTGTATCACTCCCGGATCTCTCTGCCCTTCTCATGCTCTTAACGAGAACTTCTATGTCTTCCGTACGAACAACAAAGTCTTCGGCGCGAACAACAAAGTACGTCATCTCGACCGGAGCGCAGCGCAGTGGAGAGACCCCTGTATTTTGTCTTTCCTTTGCTCGCCTGCACCCTGGCATAAATCCTCTAATCTCTACATCGGGCACCCTCAAAAATCACCACTCGCACCTCCGCCGCCGGAGCTTCCACCGCCAAAGCCACCGAAGCCACCTCCACCACCGCCTCGGTCATCATCTCCGCCGCCTCTGCCGCCACCGCCTCCCATCAGGCTTCCCAGCAGGAAGAAGATCAGACCAACATTCCCCGTCCTGATCAGGATGAACAGCACAAACAGAATACCCAGCCCGCCAAGCACCACCTGCCACAGGCTCAGATGCACCGGCATAGGCTGCGGCTGCTGGCTGTACTGCCGCTGCATCGGCTGCGTCAGGGTGACGCCGGCATCGGTCGCAATCACCTGCGCAAGCTGCCCTACGCCCAGCGCCACCGCGCGGTTATAGTCTCCCTGCCGAGAGTACGGAGCCATCGCCCGTCCGATATCGCCCACCTTGGCATCGTTCAGGATGCCCTCAAGCCCATAACCAACCTCGATCCGCCCGCGCCGCGGCTGCATAACCAGCAGCATCAGAACGCCGCGGTCAGTTCCCTTCGCGCCTACCTTCCATTTGTCCTCAAGGGCCGTGGCGAACTCTTCAATCGACTGGTCGCCGTCGAGCGTCTTGATCGTGACCACCGCGATCTGAGCATGCGCCTGGCGATCGACCCGCGCACACAGAGAATCCACGCTCTGCAATGTTCCCGGAGACAGCACCCCGGCAAAATCGCTGACATAGCCCGTAGGCGCGGGCAGCGAGGCGACAGTCTCCGCCGTCAGATAACTGACTGGCGAAAGAACCAGAAGAACGATTGCCAGCCATAGCGAAATGCGCTTCATTGAAGGTCTATTCTACGCCTAGCCGGAGGGCATCACCGGGCAAAAGGAAAGGGCGCTGCCAGCGCCCTTTCCTTCAATTGAACCTCTTTCACTACGTCATCTCGACCGGACCCTGAGCGAAGTCGAAGGGGTAGTGGAGAGACCCCTGTATTGGTCTCTGTTCTTGCCGTTGCCTGTTCATGATCCATTCCATCGGCGTTGGCCCTTCATGGCGTCGGCGGAGCAGGCTGGTCCGCCCCGTTCTCATGGTGTCGATGAGGAACTTCAATGCCTTTGCTCTTGGCCAGTTCATCGACCTTCACCAGGTGCTCGTGAATCGTCCGGGCGCCCTTCACCACCGCTTCTCTCAGCGCCGCGTCCTGGGTTCCGGCCGCTTCTACCCGAAATCCGCGCAGGTCATGGTGGTGCCCCTTCACCATCATGGTCAGATATTCCGTATCGAAGGCATCCCCCGAAAGGCCATTCAGCTTGTCCAGCTCTGCCTGGTCTTCCTTGTCGATATGCTTGGGCAGCATCACTCCCATCGAATCGGCAAGGCTCTCCAGGCTGCTGTTCAGGGCCGTGTGGTCTTCGACCATTTGCTTGCCAAGTGCCTTGACGTCCTCGCTGCCACCCTTCTCTGCAGCCAGTTGGCCAAACTGTACCTGTGCCAGCCCGCCTTCGACGGCCTTGCGAACGAACATCTTGTCCTTGGTCGCCTGGGCAGTCTGCCCGCTGCTTCCCATCGAGTCCTGCATCGACGGCCGCGACGGCTGCTGTTGTCCCGGCCCCGGCGCGGATTCGCTCGACGGAGCCGACTGCGCCGCCATCTCCGGCAGGCTTCCCGGCTCTGCCTGGCCAAACATCGCCACCGGCAACAGCGTCGTTGCCGTACACAACAGGATGATACGCACTGGTTTAAAGTTCATTGCCTTAGCCCTCCGGCGGACATCTGTTAGTCGTTCTTGTGCCGCCTTTACTTCTGGTTTGGTGTGACAGTCACGGTTGAGGTTGCCTCTCTTATCAATCTGTCTAACTTCTCAACCGCATCATCTCAACCGAAAACGAGCCGCAGGAAAGCTACACATCGAAACTAGCCGCAGACAAAATCGCACGTCATCTCGACCGAAGCGAAGCGTAGTGGAGAGACCCCTGTATTTTGCCTTTGTTCTTGCAGTTGCCCGTTCCTGATCGGTTCAATCGGTGCAAATCGGTGTAAGCCTCCCGTCCTCGATCAGATTCTCAAAATGCTCTAACGCGATATCCTGTCGGCTGGAGTCTATTGAATGACCGAAAGCATCATCACGCCGCCAACTGCCCGCCAGGAACCAACGCCTACAACGCTGCACGGCCATACGCTCGAAGACAATTACCGCTGGATGCGCGACAAAGACTCACCAGAGGTGCTCGCTCACCTTCAAGCGGAGAACCAATATACGCTCTCCGTCATGGCGCCCACCACGGAATTGCAGGCGCGGTTATACGCCGAGATGCTCTCCCACATTAAGGAGACCGACGAGTCCGTTCCCTACCGCCATCGCGGCTGGTTCTACTACACCCGCACCGTCGAAGGCAGCCAGTACCCGATCCACTGCCGCAAGCTCGCGGCATCGCCAACCTTCGACGCCACCCAGCCCGAAGTCGTCCTGCTCGACGTCAACAAACTCGCCGAAGGCCAGCCTTTCATGTCGCTGGGCGGCATGAGCGTCAGCCCCGACGGCAACAAGCTCGCCTGCTCCACCGACAACACCGGCTTCCGCCAGTACACCCTTCACATCCGCGACCTCGCCACCGGTACCGACACCCCAGCCACCGACCTACCCGACACCGCCGAGCGCGTCGGCTCGCTCGTCTGGGCAGCCGACTCGCACACGCTCTTCTACACCACCGAAGACGAGGTCACCAAGCGTCAGGACAAGCTCTTCCGCCACAGCCTCGGCAGCGCCACCGAAGACGACGCCCTCGTCATCGAAGAAAAAGACGAGCGCTTCAACCTCGGCGTCGGCAAAACCCGCGACGGCAAATACCTCCTCATGGAAGCAGGCAGCCACACCACCAACGAGTGCAGCTACCTCCCCGCCGACACTCCCGGCGGTGTCTTCCTCGTCATCGCTCCCCGCGTCGACGAGCAGGAGTACTACGTCGACCACCGCAACGGCCTCTTCTACCTCCGCACCAACGACACCGGCAAAAACTTCCGCGTCGTCACCACCCCCGTCGATGGCGGAGGCCGCGAATCCTGGACCGAGCTGATCCCCGAAGACAAGAACGCACCACTTGAGGATTTCGACGTATTCGACTCATTCTGCGTAAGTTCTCGAAGAGAACTAGGCCTCACCACCATCGAAATTCTCCGCTTCACCGCAGAAGGCACCCCCGGCAGCGCAGAAAAGATCAGCTTCCCCGAACCCGCCTACACCGCGCAGTCTCACATCAATCGCGAGTTCGACACCAACGCCTTCCGCTACAGCTACCAGTCGCTGGTCTCCCCCGCCTCCGTCTATGACTACGACCTCGCCTCCGGCACCTCCACCCTGCTCAAGCAGCAGGAGGTCCCCGGCGGCTTCGACTCCACCCGCTACGCCTCCGAGCGCGTCTGGATCGTAGCAAAAGATGGCGTCAAAGTCCCCGTCTCCCTCGTCTACCGTCGCGACACCTTCAAACGCGACGCCACCAGCCCCCTCTATATCTATGGATACGGCTCCTACGGCTATCCCCTGCCCATCGGCTTCAGCCCCTCGCGCCTCTCGCTCCTCGACCGCGGAGTCGTCATGGCCTACGCCCACATCCGCGGCGGCGGCGAGATGGGCGACCAGTGGCACGACGCCGGAAAGATGATGGCCAAGCAAAACACCTTCACCGACTTCATCGCCGTCACCGAGCAGCTCGTCGCCCAGGGCTACGGTGCCAAGGACCGCGTCGCCATCGAGGGCGGCAGCGCCGGCGGCCTGCTCATGGGAGCGGTCATCAACCAGCGCCCCGACCTCTTCCGCGTCGTCCTCTCGCACGTTCCCTTCGTCGACGTGATGAACACCATGCTCGACGCCACCTTGCCCCTCACCGTCGCCGAGTACGAAGAGTGGGGCAACCCCAACGAGCCCGAGGCCTTCGCCTACATGAGCTCCTACTCCCCCTACGACAATCTCAGGGCCGCAGCCTATCCGTCCATGCTGGTCAAAACCAGCCTCAACGACTCGCAGGTCATGTACTGGGAGCCGGCCAAGTACGTAGCCCGCCTCCGCACGTTGAAGACCAACGATACCCCCCTGCTCCTGCACATCAACATGGACGCAGGCCACGGCGGAGCCTCCGGCCGCTACGACTACCTCAAAGAAAT
>JBEPUY010000053.1:0-24992 GCA_041691255.1 Granulicella sp.
ACGCGGCCCTTTCAAGGCTGAGAGTCCGGGTTCGAGCCCCGGTGGCGCTACCAAAACAAAAAAATCACAGATAGGAATCAGGCTCACTGCGAATTATGGTCGATAGCCGCAACGACGCAGCACCCGCCTGCATAAAGCGGATCAAACTGCGATTAATAGGAGCCGACTGGCAGGGAAGCCAGGCCCTCGTTCTCTGAAGCGGAAACCAGATTCTGGCCACGCCGGTATTGACGTGGGGAGCGCAGCATCACTCTCCTGAAGGCCTTGCTGAAAGCACTCTCCGATTCGTAACCGAGCGACAGAGCCATCGCGGAGATGGGATCGTCGGAGCTTGTCAGTCTGTGGCCGGCAAGCAGCATCCGCCAGCGTGTCAGGTATTCCATTGGCGATGTTCCGACGGTTGCCTTGAACTTCTGCGCGAAGATGGATCGCGACATCCCGACGCGCTCTGCCATATTTTTTAATGTCCATCGATGCCCCGGATCATCATGCAGACATGCAAGCGCCGCGCCCATCTGTTTATCTGCCAAGGCAAACAGCCAACCGACGCCCCCTTCTGCCCCATTCGCCAAGTGAAGCCGAAGAGCTTGAATCAGCATCATGTAGGCGAGTTGTTCAGCGATCAAAGAGCCACCCGGTTGCGGATCGCGCAACTCCTCTTTTATGCGCTCCAACGACCAACGCATCGCCTCCTTGTCCGACTCTTTTTGGATATGCACGATCGGTGGTAAGGATTTCAGCAGAATGTCGGCGTGATCTCCCGTAAGCAGGAAGTGGCCGCCGACGAAATGGTTCCCCTCGGACTTATTGTCGGAGACCGCAGTATCGGTCTTTCGTGACGAAAGGAATGTGCGGAAGTCGACAGGCGTCAGTGACAGATCGGTGGTGAGACAGAAGGGAAGTCCACGCGGCAAAAGGAAGCAGTCCCCAGCCGTGAGAAGCACAGCCTCGCAGATGCCTTCTACCGATAACCAGCATCGGCCAGAAAGGATGGCATAGCATTTAATGCCTTGATGTTCTGGCCATTGGATGGAGGTGTCGTTGGCCAATGCGAAGCCGCGGGAGATCAAACTTCTTGGTTTCAGCAACGACAACACATCAGAGAGCGGGTCCACAGATCCTCCGGACGATCAAGCCAGTATTACGGACTTACAGCATAGATCGTATCTCTTTGCCCCTCCATCCTATAAAGGACTGCGAGAGCGGTCCTATTTCAAGAAGTAGGGGAGATTGCAATGCGTGTTTTCGTCACCGGTGCTACAGGTTTTATCGGTTCTGCTATTGTTCCGGAATTAATCAACGCTGGACATCAGGTACTTGGGTTGGCGCGGTCCGATGCGGGAGCCCAGTCTCTCATCGCCGCCGGGGCCGAGGTACATCGAGGTGATCTGGAAGATCTGGACAGCCTGCGCAGCGGAGCGGCTCAGTCCGACGGTGTGATCCACACCGCTTTCATCCACGACTTCTCAAAATTCAAAGAAAACTGTGAGATCGACAAGCGCGCTATCGAAGCTCTCGGCTCCGCGCTTGCCGGTTCGGATCGTCCCTTGATCGTTAGTACCGGGACCGGTGGCGTGAAGATCGGCCACCTCGCGACGGAAGACGACAATCCTCCAGCCAACTCGCCAATGCCCCGCGTTTCAGAAGCGACTGCTCTTGGGACGATCTCGCAGGGAGTCAGCGCGTCGGTCATGCGCCTTCCACAGGTTCACGACCCGATCAAACAGGGCCTGGTGTCTTATTTGATCGCGCACGCTCGCGAGAAGGGCGTCTCCGCGTATGTGGGTGACGGCCTCAACCGTTGGGCGGCTGCACCTATTCTCGATGTTGCCCGTCTCTACAGGCTCGCTCTCGAAAAGCACGAGTTAGGTGCCCGCTATCACGCGGTCGCCGAGGAGGGAGTACCCGTCCGGGACATCGCGGAGGTCGTCGGGCGCGGCTTGAAGGTGCCGGTGATCGCCATGTCTCAGGAGGAGGCTGCTGCCCACTTCGGATGGCTCACGATGTTCGTCGAACTGGATATGCCGGCGTCCAGCAAACAAACGCAGGAGCGGATGGGATGGCACCCAACCGGCCCCGGGCTGATCGCCGATCTCGAACAGATGCGCTACTTCTAAGCCTGGGCAAACCTCGCATCCGCGGTGCCAAAGCGCCCCTGACGCGAGGCCATTCATGCGTCATCTCGACCGGAGCGCAGCGGAGTGGAGAGACCCCTGTATTTCACTCTTACCTGGATCGGCAAAATTTTGTGTAGCAGATAAATAGTTGAGCGCTCAATTATCTCTTCTCGTACTATAAATCGCGATTTGGAGCAAAACGCGCAACTGCAAAGACGAAATACAGAAGGCTCTCCACACCATCGCGCGATGAGACCGCGCGGCTCCGGCAGGGGGAGTACGGCTACACAAAGCGGCCCATCCACCGATTACTTTGGAAATCGACGAATTGCCAGGAATCAGGCCAATCCCCTCAAAAACTGGCCTTTGACTGTGGGCGATATACTGTCTAAGTGAGTAAGACCTTCTATATCGAAACCTTCGGTTGCCAGATGAACGCCCATGACTCTGAAAAGGTCATCGGCACGCTGGAGCAGCAGGGGTACGCCCGCGTGCAGGATGAAGCCGACGCTGGGCTGATCCTCTACAACACCTGTTCCATCCGCGACAAAGCCGAGCAAAAGGTCTTTCATCGGCTCAACGAATACAAGAAGCTGCAGGGCGAGGGCAAAAAATTCGCTGTCCTCGGCTGCGTCGCCCAGCAGGAGGGCGAAAAGATCTTCGACAAGGCGCCCTACGTCTCGCTCGTCTCCGGCTCGGCCTCCTATCGCAATCTGCCTCAGATGCTCGCCCGCCTCGAAGCAGGGGAGCAGCGCATCACCGGTCTCGACGACCGGCAGACCGAGGAGACCTTCGAGACCCCTTTCGTCGCCCGCACCAATCCTCATCGCGGCTACATCACCATCATCGAAGGCTGCGACAAGTTCTGCGCCTACTGCGTCGTTCCCTATACTCGCGGCAAGGAGCGCAGCCGCGCCGCGAACTCGGTTCTCGATGAGGCCATTCGCATGGCCGATGCAGGTTTCACCGAGATTCAACTCCTCGGCCAGAACGTCAACTCTTACCACGATCCCTCCGCGAAGATGACCTTTGCCGAACTGCTTGCCGCCGTCGGCAGCATCCCCGGCATCCGCCGCGTGCGTTTCACCACCTCACATCCACGCGACTTCACCAAGGACATCGTGGACGTCATTGACGCTGTGCCCACGCTCTGCGATCACGTCCATCTCCCCGTCCAGAGCGGTTCCACGGCTGTCCTTCACGCCATGTCCCGCGAGTACACTCGCGACTGGTATCTTGAGCGCATTGCCTGGATCAAAGCGGCGAAACGCAATATCAGCATCACGTCGGATATCATCGTCGGCTTTCCCGGCGAGACTGAGGAAGACCTGGAGCAGACTGCAACCCTGCTCGAAGAGGTCGGCTACGACGCCATCTTTGCCTTCAAATATTCACCCCGGCCTAACACCCCTGCCATCACCATGGCGGACTCCATCTCGGATGAAGTTAAGTCCCAGAGATTACAGATTCTCCTTGACCGCCAACGCGAGACCCAGCGCATTAACTATGAGCGGCATCTTGGTGAAGTGATGGAACTTATGGTTGAAGGCCATAATCGCCAGCGCAATCAGGTCATAGGCCGCAGCACACAGAACAAGACCGTCAACTTCACCACCACGCAGCCCATTCTTCCCGCGACCGGAAGCTACGTCTCCGTTCGCATTACCCAGACCTTCCCCAACAGCCTCCTCGGCGAGGCAGTGGCAAGCTGATGAAACCACACGATCAGGCCGAAGTGCACCAACCTGCCGACTCGGGCTCTCAGGCTGAGGTCGAGATGCAGATTCGCGGCCTCATGATGGATCCAGTTACGAATATGCCGATCGTGGTGCTGAAAGATGTTGCCAGCGATCTGGTCCTCCCCATCTGGGTGGGCATCTTCGAGGCAAATGCCATCGCTCTCGAACTCGAAAAGACCGCGACTCCGCGGCCAATGACGCACGACCTGCTGCAAAATCTGGCTCGCGGCCTCAACGCTCAGGTCAACAAGGTGGTTGTCTCTGAACTACGCGACGACACCTTCTACGCCGTTATCTGGATGGATCATGCCGGGGAGACGGTCACCCTGGATGCCCGCCCATCGGATGCGATTGCCCTCGCGCTGCGTTGGGACTGCCCGATCTACGTCAATCGTCAGGTGCTCGAAAACTCGAAGCAGGCTGCCAGTGGTGCGCAGACGGTGAACGCCGATGAGATGCGCCGATGGCTCGAAAATCTGAACGACGACGACATGGGCCGCTACAAAATGTAAGCAGCTCGTCGTTGTTCTTCAATCTTCAACTACTCCCACCAAGGATTACTCTTGAGTCTTATTCAAAACCTGAAGGGTGGAATCTTCGCCGGAGTTGCTGCAGTTGAGCGCGTCACGAACTCAGGAGGGGGCCCGCGCAACGGTTCCCTTCGCGAGATCGACAACTTTCTTCTGCTTCAATATCCCACTGCCCTTGGCACGGCGATACACGCCACCCCTCTGATTCCGGCCTTACGCCAGGCCGTTCCACGATGCCGCATCGTGGTTGCGGCCAGCGGCTTCGCCCTGGATGTCTTTCGCAACAACCCGGGCATTGACCAGTTGATTGAAACCCCAAATCCCTTGAAAGACTTGAACGGCTCTGTCAAGACGCTTCGCCGCGAACTTCCGTTTGATGGAACAGCCTTCGCTACGCTGACCTCTACCGGCAACGAGCGAACACGTATTGCAATGCAGGCTTTGCTCAGCGGAGCGTCGGTCCGGGTTGGCTTCACTGTCGTGCCAAAGCTCTATCGTAGCCCCCTGTTCTTCGACAGATCACTTAGCCAGATAGCCAACAATCTTCGTATCGTGGAGGCGCTGGGGCATACCGCGGTCCACTTCGAGCCGGAGATCTTCTACCGCGAAGAAGACCTCGCTTTCGCTCGCGAGGCCCTTGCTCACGCGGGTGTACAAAGCGGTCAGCCTGTCGCGGTTTTTGTTACACAGACCAGCGTTACCCAGCGAAAGAGCTGGCGTCCTGAGCGATTCAAGGCCGCTGCCGAATTTTTGATAGCGCGTTATGGCGCCCATATTCTGTTTGTAGGCACCGCCGCGGAGTCTGCGGCCATCGAGGAACTGCGCGGCAGTCTATCGGCTCTTACGACAAGCGTGGCCGGCAAGACTACCCTGCCGCAACTAGCCGCTCTCATGAGTCTTGCCACGGTCGGTTTGACTCTGGATACGGGGCCCATGCATCTTGGCCGCGCAGTCGGTCTTCCCATGGTCATCATCGCGCCAGCCTGGTCTCCCCCGATTGAATGGCTGCCGCTGGGCAATAACAAGTTCCACATTCTTAAGAACGCCGATATTCCGGTGCCTCCGCCCTCTGATTACATCATCGACGAAGTCAGCGTCGACGATGTGACATCGGCGTTAGCTGATCTTCTTACGCTGTATCCAAGCCGCACGTAAGTTCTCTGTCATGTCTAACGCTGACAGAGATCGTCGAGATACGTGAAGAACTCGGGGAAGGAGATGGCTGCGGCTTCAGCTCCGTGAATCTCCGTATCGCCGGTGGCTCGCAGAGCGGCGATGGAGAAGGCCATCGCAATGCGGTGGTCGCTGCCGGAGTCGATCTGAGCGCCGTGCAGTTGCTGGTTGCCCGGGATGGTGAGGCCATCTTCGTGCTCAGTGAACTCGGCTCCCATGGCCTTCAGGTTTTTGGCGACGAGCGCAATGCGGTCGGACTCCTTGACCCGAAGTTCCTTGGCGTCGCGGATGGTGATGCCTTCGCGAGTGTAGGGGGCGATGGCGGCGATGACCGGAAGCTCGTCGATGAGCTGGGCAGAGAGCGCGCCGGAGATGGCGATGCCCTTGAGGCCGCCGGGCGTGGTGTTGACCTGAATCGTGCCGATCAACTCGCCGTGATGTTCCTCGACGTTGAGCACCTTGATCCTGCCGCCCAGAGCAGTGATGACATCAAGCAGCGCCGCGCGAGTAGGGTTCATGCCGAGCGAATCGAGAATGAGGTTGGAGTCGGGGAAGAGCAGCGCGGCGCAGAGAAAGAAGGCGGCAGAGGAGAGATCGCCGGGAACGGTGGCCTCGATGGCCTTGAGCTTCTGTCCGCCGGGAATGCTCAGCTTGTCGCCCTCGCGGTTGAGAGTCGCGCCGAACGCTTTAAGGGCATGCTCGGAGTGATCGCGGGTGCGGACCGACTCGCTGAGGCTGGTGGTGCCGTTAGCCTGAAGTCCGGCGAAGAGAACGGCAGTTTTGACCTGTGCCGAAGGGATGGGGGTGTCGAAGTCGATGGCCGTGAGCGGGCCGCCGACGATGGTCATGGGAGCGTGGCCACCCACGGCTCCGTCGCCTCCCGTCAGGTGAATCTCCGCACCCATCTTCGAGAGCGGCTTGCGGATGCGCTCCATCGGGCGCATGGTGAGGGAGTGGTCGCCGATGAGGGTAAAGGTATGCGGATGGGGGGCGATCAGGCCAGCCAACATGCGCATTGTGCTGCCGGAGTTACCGCAGTCGAGCGGGTGCTCGGGCTGGCGGAACGCACCGGCTACACCGGTAATCTCGATGGTCTTATCTTTTTTGACGACGGTCGCTCCGAGGGCTTCCATGCAGGCCAGCGAGGAGTGGGGATCGGCCCCGGTAGAAAAGTTGGAGAGGACGGTGGTGCCTTCGGCGAGGCCGGCGAGCATGGCGTAGCGGTGGGAGATGGACTTGTCTCCGGGCAGCGTGACGGAGCCTTGCAGCGTGCGGGCGGGGCGAATGGTTTGAATGGACATTGAGTTCTAGTTTAGGACATCGGATTGCCGTAAGGGAAAGATATGTTCGTCGATTGACAGGGAGACAGACCGGGACGGCAATTTCTAAGAGCTTCGGCGGCTCGCTGTTCTATGGCTGGTTGTTTTCGATCATCATGATGAACTCCGTTCCGCTGGAGAGTCGAATGCTTGGGTCCGGGCTGGAGAGCTGGGCGCTGCATGATGGACCGCTTGTGGGGGCCAGCGTGAGGCGTGGAATTCTTATAACCGTGCCGGGACGGAGTGTCTTGGGATTGCTGTCCGGGTTTAGGCTTGGATCGCTCGTAGAATCCATGCCTGCGGCTGTGTCGGAGATCCGGCGCCCCCCTCCAGAAACCTCAGTTGGGACCACGCTATGCAGCGAATTGTATGCGTCCGGTGCTCCCACGATGCCGAGGATTTTGAGCGGGACTGCCTTCCTGTTCTGACCGAAACAATCGGCGCTATCGAACTCGATCGCAAGCGTTGCACCTCCAGCAGCTTTCGCGGTTGTGGCGGCGGTAACGTGGCCGTAGATGACATCTTTGGGCGAGAGCGCGCAACCTGGCAGTTTCCAGTACCGGTCAACCTGTAAGGTGATCTTTGCTCCTGGCTTCAGGTATTTGGAATCCCAATAGCCGGTGGTTTTGGCCTGCATCGTAAAAGTAATGGGGTAATCGACGTCCTGGAGAGGCAGGCAGGCAGGGCTTTCTTGCGAGGGTGTCGATGCGAGGCTACGGGAGGAATTTGCCCGCTTGTGCGACGTGGGAGCGCCGCCATCGGTTGGTTCGAACTTCACCAGGCCGTCGCGGTAATCCAGATGCATCGTCATGGAGCGAAGAATGTCGAAGCCCAGCAGGCCGCCGAGCTGCATCCCTGCATTATGTCCCATCGCGGATGTGTCGAACTCAAGGACGTGGGACTGATGCGGGAGGTCAAGGTTTGCAACCTCGAAGTCGAAGCTGTCGCGATAGATTTGCAGCGCCGTGCCGGATGCAGTCGGTTCGGGGTTGGTGAAGTTCATCTTCGTCTTGGAGATGGAATGAGCGACGTCGGAGGCCATGGCGCTATAGAGGATGCCGGTATCGAGCACAAAGAGCCGGCGCTCCTTGTTGTTCAAGAGAACAGGGACGAGCAGATAGTGCCCGCTGTGATAGATGGGAGTGAAGCCGCTAAGCTCCGGCGCATCGGAGCGGTCTCCGGGCAGGGAACCGGCTTGTGCCGGAAGCGGGGCCAGTTGAAGTTTAGCGCGGGGGTAGTCGAGCGTAATCAGGTAAGAGGCGAAGAGGTCCATGCCGATGAAGCCGTCTGTTTTTCCTGAGAACGGGGTGTCGCTAACGCCGACGATGCAGTCCCGAAACTCGAGCGGGCCGATTTGCAGGTGATCGACGTGCACGGTTCCAGGCGGGGTGTCGGCAGTTGGTTTGAAGCCGTTGGCTTCAGCCAATGTCCGGCTGATGTAGAGCCCGGATGCAGCAGTATCGATCAGCAGCTCTGCTTTCGTCTGCGGAAACTGTACTTCCAGCTTGTATGCATCGACGTGCCTGGCGTCGCGCATGGAGGGGAGCAGCGGCAGGGTGGCAGTTGCAGTGGTCGGAACGATCTGGCAGGTCTGTGAGTTTTCAGAGAGCAAAGACAGCATGGAACGGGCTGTGTCTTCGGCTATCGTTTTCGCCGCGGGGGCCATGTCTTTCGTCGTCGCCAGAGACTTCTCGATGCTCAGAATATCGTGCGACGGCGATACGATCGTTGCCCATGCGTGGTGGATATCGGGATCAGTGGGGTCGAGGTCATAGGCGCTCTGAATCTCCTTGCGTTCGGAGTCGTACATCGAGTTGATGCGATCGACGCGGCTGCGAATGAGATGGGTGCGGGCATAGCAAAAATCTGCGGCAGCTGCCGATTGAAGCGTCTGCATCGCCAGCCAGGGCTGTCCCTGTCGAAGTTGCACCTCGGCCAGCGCGGTGATAACCGGCGCCGAGTGCGGATACTGCGCGGCAACGCTGCTGATGTTGGCGAATGCTTCAGAGACCTTTCCTTCGCGAAGCATCGTTCGCGCAAGGGCCGCCTGAAGGTTGGCATCGTTAGGCTGCGCAGATACTGCCTGGGCGTATAGCTCCTCGGCCTTGGCATAGTCTGCTCGCGCATAAGCCGCGTCTGCGGGGGAGATAGCCTGAGCTGGGGCAATGGGGCAAGCCGTACTCTGCCCGAAGCTTGAAGGGCCCGATGCTAAGACGGTGAGTGCGATCAGCGTAAAACGGCAGAGCAGACGAAATTCAACACGCATAGTTTTATCTGGCAGGAATACCGAAGGCCGAAGTATATACCCCGGCCGCGATGAATGAATCACTCCCGGCGTACTTGATTTGGGAGCTTATCCTTGAGGCATGCTGTGAGGCTTAGGCTAATACGGAGACCGCTTGAGCCAATTCCTTTGCCTGGTTCACGGCGGAGTCAGGCGATTCCGCTTCAGTGGGTAGAAATAGCCGGAAGACGGTTCCTCCCTGAATACTGTCTGTGGCGGCGCGGCTGCGTACGCGCAGGGTTCCGTGATGTTTGGCGACAATCTCGTGGGAGATCCACAGGCCCAGACCAGTCCCGGTGATGCCTTTGGTCGAGAAAAAAGGCTCGAAGATGCGGCTGAGCGTTGTGTCGTCCATACCGATGCCGTTATCGGCCACCGTAATGACGATGCCGCCTTTGCCGGATCTCCAATCATGAGTGGCTGAGGTGCGCAGCACGATGCGGCCACCGCCGGGAAGTGCATCCATTGCATTGCCGAAGAGGTTGGCGAGCACCTGTCGAATCTCCCCAGCCTGTGCAACCACGGAGGACGCGACGCGGAACTGGCGCACGACTTCAATCTGCAGGCCGTTCAGTCTTGACTCCAGCAGCGCAAAGACCGTCTCGATCAACTCGTGCACATCGATGTGGGCACTACTGGCATTGCCGCGATAGAATCGCAGCGTCTGGACCGTAATTTGTGCCACGCGATTGAGTTCGTTCTGGGCCATCTCGATATAGCTGCGCGACGACTCGGAAAGGTCGGTATGCGCGGCCAGGTAGAGGCAGTTCGTGATTGCCTCCAGAGGATTATTGATCTCGTGTGCGATCGAGGCGGCCAGGCGTCCGGCGACAGCCAATTTCTCGGTACGGCGAAGCAGTTCTTCGCTCTTCTTCTGTAGAGAGAGGTCGGCGATAAACGCGGCGACCTGTCGCTGCTCAGGGCTGGCTTCGGGATTAAGCAGGGCAATGCCGACGAGGACCGTGATCAATTCGCCGGTCTTGGTGGTGCAGACTGCCTCAAAGGGTTCGGCTGACGTGGCGGCGTTGTTGAGGACAGCATGGGCCACGGTAAGCGATGGGCAGAGAGTTTCCAGGGTCAGGACTCCCGCGGCGATGTCGTCGTCGGTACAGCCAAGCAGCCGCTCGACCGCCTGATTGGCGTAGATGATTCGTCCCGATGCCTCGCTGATGAGGAGGCCGAGCGGCATCGCCTCAACAAGACGGTGAAACCTGGCCTCGCTAGCGCGAAGGGCCTCCTCGGCGACAAGCTTGTTGCGGCGGCCCGATGCCTCTTTCAGCTCTCGCTCGAGCGCCGGAACGAGCCGCGTCAGATTCTGTTTGGAGACATAATCGTGCGCGCCCGCACGCATCGAGTCGACTGCCGTCTCTTCGGAGACAGCTCCTGACATCATGATGAAAGGGATGTCGAGGCCTGACTTCCTTAGCAGTTGCAGCGCGGCTGGCCCGCTGAAGTTGGGAAGGTTATAGTCTGCGAGTACCACCTCGGGGAAGCCGAGATCGGTCAGTGCGGCCAGCATCTCGGGAGCGGTCTCAACGCGCGTAATCTGCGGCGCAAAACCATGCCTTTGCAGGTGTCTTTCCAGCAAAAAGGCGTCGTCGACGTTGTCTTCGACCAGTAGCACCTTAAGCTCGCGCGATTTTAGTTCAGCGGAGGACATTCGTTCAGTACCAACCAATACATTCCCAGTTGTCGCGTCGCCTCTGCAAAGTCGCTGAAGTTCACCGGCTTGCGAATATAGCTGTTGACTCCAAGCTGGTAGCTGCGAACGACGTCGCGCTCTTCATCGGAAGAGGTAAGCACAACGACCGGTAAGGTCTGGGTGGAAGTGCACTCGCGAATGCGGCGGAGAACTTCGAGACCGTCTAGTTTAGGCAGCTTGAGATCGAGCAGGACGACCTGGGGGCGGATGGGATTAGAGCCGCAGAGCAGATTGACTGCTTCTTCGCCATCTCGTGCCACGCGGACTTCGTTGGCGATGTTCGACTTCTTCAAGGCTCGAATAGTAAGCAGTTCATGGTCGGGATCATCTTCGACCAGCAAGATCAATTTTGTGCTGTCCGTCATGGAAGTTATCCTAGCGTAAACCAAAAAGTAGCGCCATGATTGACGGTGCTTTGGGCCCAGATGCGCCCCTGGTGCCGATGGACGACCCGGGCCACGGTCGCCAGACCGATGCCAGAGCCGGTAAAGTCCTTGTCTCCATGCAGGCGGTGGAAGGCATTAAAGAGCTTATCGGCATAGACCATGTCGAAGCCGGCCCCGTTGTCGCGGACAAACCAGGCCTTCTGCTCGGAGTCCCATCCAAACTCGACGACCGGGGCGACGACCTTCGAACTGAACTTCACGGCGTTCCCCAGCAGATTTTCAAGAGCGACATTGAGCAGCCTGAGGTCGGCGTTGGCGTGCAGTCCGCTTTCAATCTGGAAAGTGACGGCTGCGGCCGGGCTTCTTTCCCTGATATCGGCGACGAGGGCATTGGCCATCTCGCTGACATCGATCTCCTCGCGGTTGAGTTCGGCGCGTGTGATGCGCGATAGTTGCAGCAACGCATCGATCAACTGCCCCATACGCTGAACGCCGTTCCGGACGCGGCGAATATAGTCCCGCCCGACGTCGTCGACCAGATTGGCATAGTCCTCTTCGAGCGCGAGACTGAAGCCGTCGATGGTGCGCAGCGGTGCGCGCAGGTCGTGAGAGACGGAGTAGCTGAAGGCCTCCAACTCGCGATTGGTCGTCTCGAGTTCGGCGGTGCGGAGCTTCACCCGGTTCTCGAGCGTAGCGTTGAGCGATCTCACCTCGTCGGCCCGCTCTTCGGCTTCGGCGCGGGCCACCGCAAGCCGCTCCGCGTCACGCTCGGAGGCAACCCTCATGGCGCGCTCGCGAACGAAGTAGCGAAACATCAGGACAATCAGCAGAAAGTCCAGGCAGCTTGCCAACGCAAGCGTGGAGCGCGCTTGTCGGCTGCTCGATGTAGCAATAGCAATACGCTGCACCAGCAGCGCGTGCTCGGCTGCTTCCATCTGGTCGGCAATGCGTCGCAGGTTGTCCATCTCCACCTTGCCGGTTCCGGTCAGGATCAGCGCATGGCTGCTGTCCACACTGCCTCTGCGGCGCAGATCGATGCCTTGTTGCAGCAGGTCGAGGCGGCGGTCGATTGCGCCGCGCATCTCCCGAAGCCGTGCCAGTTGGGCAGGGTTATCCGAGGTCAGTTTTTCAAAGTGGTTCAACTCGATCGGTAGGTCACGTGTTGCGACGCTGTATGGTGCCAGATAGCTGTCATCGCCGGTGATGAGATAGCCACGATTGCCGGTCTCAGCATCTTTGGCCGAACTCATGATGCGTTCTACCTGGTCGACGGACTGCCAGGTATGGTCGACCCAGTATTCGCTCTGCACCAGCGAATTGACAGCGCGGAACGCCAGCCATGTATTCAGTCCAACGACGGCGAATGCGAACAGCAGCAGGATGGGAACGTAGACTCGGTTGGCCTTGGGCTTCATAGTGTCGGTTTATTCTACGGTGCTGCGCCACGGAATCGTCATCGTGTAACGGCATGACAAAAACCGCATCCCGGAGGTACACTCTTTTCGTCTGCTGGCAGGCCGGGTGGCGGTCTGCCGGAGATGAGCGATATTCCGGGCCCGGGTCCATCTTTATCAAGGAGGCCGGAGATGAAAATCAACCGATCTATCTATGTTGACTTGCTGATTGCGCTTGTTGTGGGACTGTCTGCGTCATGTGCTTACGCGGACTTCACCTATACCGAGACAACCCAGATTACGGGCGGCTCGATGATGCAGCTGATGAAGATGGCAGGAACCTTCAGCAAGACAGCGCGGCAGGCTGGGGAGCCGGTTATTTCGACCATTGCGATCAAGGGCAATCGCATGGTGCGCGTCGGACCGCAGCAGACGGAGATCATCGATCTGGACCGCGAAACCATCACGAGCATCGACCATCAGAAGCATCAGTATGTCGTCATGACCTTCGAACAGATGCGACAGCAGATGGAAAGAGCGATGCAGAAGGCGCAGGAGAACTCGCACAAACAGACTCAGCAACAGGATGCGTCTCCGAATACAGAGGTAAAGTTCGAGGTGCATGTGCGCAATACGGGGGCGACTAAAGACGTAGCCGGACTGAGTGCGAACGAAGCCATCCTGACGATGGCGATGGATGCGACGGACAAGACCTCCGGCCAGACCGGTTCGATGGCGATCACCAACGATCTCTGGCTGGTCCCCGAGATTCCGGGTTATGACGAGGTGAAGGACTTTTACCGGCGCTATGCCGAGAAGATGCGGATCGTATTGAGCGGCGCAGTGAACCCGGCGATGCTGGAACAATATCCCGGCGCAGAGCAGGGGATGGCCGACATGATGAAGAAGATGTCAAAGTTGAAGGGCGTTCCGGTGCAGCAGGTAATGCGCATGGGGATGACTGCGAACGGTGCGCCGCTGCCTGCAGCCTCCGAGGCTCCTCTGCCTCCGCAAAACTCTCCCGAGATGCCGAGCGGAGGGGATGTGGCGCAGCAGTCAGCCACATCGGCGATTGCTAGCAAGATGGGAGCTCTTGGTGGTCTGGCTGGAGGCTTTGGCGGATTCGGCCACAAGAAAAAGAAAGCCGATACTGCACCGCAGGACACTTCGGCGAATGCTCAGGCCACGGCGAATGTGCTGCTCGAATCCAGCACCCAGTTGGCTGGATTTTCTCAGGCCGCTGCAGATGAGGGGATGTTTGCTATACCGGCGGGGTACAAGCAGGTGAACCCCGCACATGCAGAGTAAGTTTTCTGCATCGTAATAAAGGCTAGCCCTTGGCGGCGTTGATCTCGTCGGCGGCGGGAGTCGGCTCTTCTTCCAACTCGTCTTCCACCCGTAGAAATCGTCGCATGTAGCGCAGCGGATCCTCCGACACAGCCATCTCGCGCAGATGATAGCGCCATGCATCCTCGCGCGTATTGCGCCGGGTGTAGGCCTTGCGCGTTACCGTCCCGACCGTTCCATCGGCCATGCGTCGCTGAAACGTTTGCGACGGCACCTGAAAGGTCATCAGTTCGCCGCCCTTCCAGAACATGGATGCGAACTCGTGCGAGAACAGCAGCACGTAGTAGCGCTTTTCAGCTGAGAGCATCTCGACGGCGTGGCGCGTGTGCTGCCATGGCAGCCCGAGATTGCCTGTGTACCACCTGCGAAACTCAAAGCCATTGCCCTTGGCCTGGCCAATCAGTAGTTGGAGCAGTTGAAACCGTGTCATAGCGTCCGTTTTATCCTGAAGCCTGGGCAGTACCTGTCTGCAGTGCAGGCGTCCAACTGTATAGTTTACGGTGACAAGCCGTCCAACTCATACCGAGGCGCCTTTCGCCTCCGCAACCTTATACGTGCGAAACGGTTTTCCGGAAACGATGACACATAAACCGCCAATCCCTGCGATTCTATGGTCTTTTGTCTTATTGCTTGCGCTTGCCGCCTCGGCTGCGGCACAGCCCTACAATCCTGCCGAGCACACGGACCCCATCAACCTCACTCCGCTGGTTAAAGAGGCACGGACTGACTTCTACAATCTCAACTACGACGGTGCGCTAGCCCGTTTCGAGACTGTGCTCAAGGCCAATCCGCAGAATCCGATGGCCGTCAATTATGTGTTGACGACAATTATCTTCCGCGAACTGTACCACCAGGACCTTCTCGACACGACCTACTACGCGCACAATAGCTTCCTCAGTTCCAAGCGGGATGTTCCTGTGCCTGAGGCAACGCGGCAGCGTATTGAAGATCTGACCGACCGGGTAATTGACCTCTGCGACAAGCAGATCCACGATAACCCCAACGACAAGAACGCCTACTTCGCCCGCGGCTACGCTCACGGAATGCACGCGGCGTTCATCACCCTGGTTGACCACAGCTATATCTCCGCCGCCCATCAGGGATTGGCCGCGCGCAACGACAGCGAACAGGCGCTCAAGATCGATCCCGGCTATGCAGACGCAAAGATGGCGGTTGGCATACAGGAGTTCGCCGTCGCCAGCCTGCCGCGCATTCTGCGCATCATGGTCGGTATCGCGGGAGTGAATGGCAACAAGGAAAAGGGCCTTCAGTTGCTTCGTGAAGCAGCCGCGCAGGGAGTGGTAACGCCGGTGGAGTCGCGCACCGCGCTAGCACTATTTCTGCGACACGATGCGCGTTATCCCGAGGCGCTGGTAGTGGAACGAGGTCTCGCTGAGCAGTTTCCGCATGACTTCCTGTTTCAGTTGGAGGTGGCCAACATCACCAAGGACGAAGGGAACGGTCCGGCAGCCATCGCTGCGTATAAAAAGATTCTTGTCGATGCCGCCAGGCCCGGCTACTTCTTCGAGCCGCGGCTGCACATGACCTACTTCGGCCTTGCCGACACGCAACGTGGCCAGAACAATATTGCCGACGCTGCGAAGAATTACCTTGAGGCCGCCGCGCAGCCCACCTGCAGCGACTGGCTTCGTCGCCGTGCCCAATTGAATGCGGGAGAGATGTTTGATCTGCTCCGCAATCGCCCGGAGGCCATCCGGCAATATCAGCAGGCCAGCGCCGGAGGCGGCGACCAGTCGCAGGCCGACACCGCCCGTAAGTACTTGAAAACTCCGTACACCGGCAAATAAATGCAGGTCTTTCAAGGAAAGGAAATGCCACGGAACCAGACAGCGAAAAGATGCGTAACTATGACAGAATAGTAATCGCTGCGATTTCGTTGTCCTTTGGAGGACTCCCATGTTCTGTACCCACTGCGGAAAGCCAATCGAATCGTCGTCCCGTTTTTGCTCGGCCTGCGGAGCCACGGTCAACTCCGCGCCGTTTGCGGCCAACGCCTACCAGCCCACGCCCCGGCTGACCCGTCCGCGCAGCCCGCGCATGATCGCCGGTGTCTGTGCCGGCTTCGCGCTGCACTACGGCTGGGACCTCAACCTGGTTCGCGTCATCACCGCACTCTTCATCATCTTTACCACCGGCATCGGCGCCCTCGCCTACCTCGCTGCGTGGGTCATCATTCCCGAAGCCCCCTACGCACTTCCCGTAAAGAGCACCTAGTTTGCCCAGAAAAATCGCGCCGCAACCAAGCCCTCGCCCCTTCGCCTATCGCAACCGCACCCTTCACTGCGATGGAGCCGACCTCTCCGTCCTCGCCGAAGATCACGGCACCCCGCTCTATGTCTACTCGGCGCAGCAGATCTCCGACCGCTTTCAGCTCTTCGAGCAGGCATTTCAAGACCAGCCGCATACCATCTGCTACGCAGTCAAAGCCAACTCGTCGCTGGCCATCCTGCGCCTGCTCGGACAGCAGGGAGCAGGCTTCGACATCGTCTCCGGCGGCGAGCTCGAGCGCGTCCGCAAGGCGCACAAGCCCTCGCTGGCCAAGGTCGTCTTCTCCGGCGTAGGCAAGCAACTCTGGGAGATCGACGCCGCGCTCAAGGCAGGCATTCTGCTCTTCAACGTGGAATCCGAAGCCGAGCTATATCTGCTCGCCGCCCGCGCCGAAGCCCTCGGCATCCGCGCGCGCTTCGCCCTCCGCGTCAATCCCGACGTCTTCGCCGACACCCATCCTTATATCTCCACTGGCCTCAGCGAGCACAAGTTCGGCATCGACATCAAAGCCGCCCGCGCTATCTACCGTAAAGCCGCAAAGTCCAAGTGGCTCGACGCCGCTGGAGTCAGCGTCCACATCGGCTCGCAGATTCGCAAGGTTGATCCCTTCGCCGCAGCTACGGCTCGTGTCACCGCCCTCATCGCTGATCTCAGGAGCGACGGCCACGATATCCGCTACATTGACGCGGGCGGCGGTCTGGGCATCGACTACGGCACCACTGCCTTCAACCCGGCGCAGCAGGTGCAGAAGTACGCTGCTGCTCTCCGCAAAGGGCTCGCTAACGAATCCGCACATCTCATCCTCGAACCGGGCCGCTTCATCGTGGCCCAGGCGGGCGCGCTGCTCACCCGCGTCCTCTTCGTCAAGAAGAACGGCTCGAAGACCTTCGTCATCACCGACGCAGGCATGAACGATCTCATCCGCCCCTCGCTCTACCACGCGCACCATGAGATCCTCCCCGTCAAACAACCGCGCACCGCGAGCCCCTCCATCACGGCAGACATCGTAGGCCCGGTCTGCGAATCGGGGGACTTCTTCGCCCGCGACCGTGTCCTCGCTGCCGTCAAGCCCGGCGACCTGGTCCTGATCCTCGATGCAGGAGCCTACGGCATGAGCCTCACCAGCAACTACAACTCGCGCCCGCGTCCTGCCGAGGTTTTGGTCGAAGCGGGAGCAGCGAAGTTGATTCGTCGCCGGGAAACCATGCGCGACCTGCTGGCTCCAGAGGTACTCTAAGGAGCCCTCTGCGTGCTAAACTCGCAAGGTCGCCGGGATTCGCCTATGGGTTGATTTCGGCAAAATCACCACTGAGGTAGTACATGTCCGGCCATTCAAAATGGGCCACAATCAAGCATAAAAAGGGCGCGCTTGACGCTAAACGTGGCAAGATCTTCACCCGCCTGATCAAAGAAATCACCATCGCTGCCAAAACCGGCGGTGGCGGCGACCCGGACGGCAATCCTCGTCTGCGTGGCGCAATCGTCGCGGCCAAGGCGGAGAACATGCCTGCCGACAACATCAAGCGCGCCATCCAGCGCGGCACCGGCGAACTCGAAGGCGTCTCCTACGAGGAGATCACCTACGAGGGCTACGGTCCCGGAGGCGTTGCCCTGATCGTCGATGTGCTGACCGACAACAAAAATCGCGCAGTCAGCGAGATTCGCCACGCCTTCTCGAAGAACGGCGGCAACCTGGGCGAGTCCAACTCGGTCTCATGGATGTTCTCAAAGAAGGGTGTCATCGTCATTGCGAAGTCGGCAGCCAGCGAAGACAAGCTCACCGAGATCGTTCTCGATGCCGGTGCGGAAGACCTGAGCGACGAAGGCGAAAACTGGGAAGTTCTCTGCGATCCCAAGGACTTTGAAGCAGTGACCAACGCGCTGAAGGCTGCGAACATTACCCCGGAGCACGCCGAGGTCACCATGATTTCTTCGACCTACACCAAGCTCGAAGGCTCTCAGGCCAATGCCATGATTCGTCTCCTGGAGACGCTCGAAGACCTGGACGACACGCAAAATGTCTACTCCAACTTCGACATGGACGAAGCTGCAATGGCCAATGCTGGACATTAGTGAGAGCGGTCAACGATTCACATCAGGCCGCCGCTTATCGGCGGCCTTTCTTCTTTCCTCAACAGCAAACGGAGCGACATAGTGACCAAGGGATTTCGCGGCATAGTAAAATCACTCATCGGGGCATTAGCTCTCGCCCTCTCTGCTCACGTTTTACCCGCGCAGGCTCTGGCGACCAACAGCGATACAAACCCTTTTCACGCCAACTCCGGCAAGCTGCCGTTGGAGTTGGGCGTGCTCGTCCAGAGTGGCGTCGGCGTGACGGAGAACCGCAGCAACATCAAGTTCCTGATGGCCGGCGTTCATGCCGGAAAGGTCCTCACTGGTAACTATTTGCCCGGCCCGCTGCATGGCAACTTCGAGTACGCGGTCGAGGTCTTTCCCTTCTGGCAGTCCTATACGCCGAAGTTTCAGCGCGCCAACTGCACTGCGATTCCGAATTCAACCAGCCTCTCCTGCTCTCCGCTCTACACAACTGGAGGCACCTACAGCGGCGTCTCGATTACGCCGATCATCCTGCGCTGGAACTTTACCGGTACGCGCCGCATCTCGCCATGGATACAAGGTGCTGGAGGAGTTCTTTGGACCAATCACAAATACCCGGCGTTCGGCGGGCCGACCCTGAACCTTGCCAACGATGGTCCTAACACCGACGCCAGCGTCTGGAACTTCACCCCCCAGTTTGGTGTCGGCCTCCACTATTTTCTGCGTCCGCGTCGCTCGCTCGACTTCAGTGCTAATGCTGTCCATATCTCTTCGTCCTCGCTGGGAGACAAAAACCCCGGCGTGAATGCCAGCGTCCAATTCACTATCGGCTATTCCTGGTGGAAGTAAGACAGGCCCATGAACCCTGACGCGATCATCGAGTGTGTCCCAAATTTTTCCGAAGGTACTGATGCTGCGACGGTGAGCAAGATCGTCGCAGCGATGCAGGTCGAGGGTGTGAGCCTGCTCGATTGGTCGCTCGACACGGCGCACAATCGTTCCGTCGTCACCATTGCTGGTCCTCCGGCAGCAGTGATCGCAGCAGCCGTCAAGTCCGTCGGCAAAGCGGCAGAGTTGATCGATCTTACCCGGCAGAAGGGCGTGCATCCTCGCATCGGCGCTGCCGACGTCGTTCCGTTCATCCCGGTCAGCGGCATCTCGATGGCGGAGTGCGCTGTGCTGGCACGACAGGCAGGACTGCTGATCTGGCGAACGTATGGCGTTCCTGTTTACTTTTATGGAGCCGCCGCCGCGCGTCCCGACCGCGTTCAGCTTGAGGACGTACGCAAAGGCCAGTTCGAAGGACTGCGTGAAGCGACGCGCCGGGATTCATCGCGCTGCCCCGATATCGGCGGACCCGGACTGCACGAAACCGCAGGCGCTTGTGCCGTGGGAGCACGCAACTTTCTCATCGCCTACAACGTGCATTTGCACCAGCCAGATATCTCTGCCGCTCGCGCGATTGCCCGCGACATTCGTGCCTCGAACGGCGGCTTGCATGGCGTCAAGGCCATCGGTGTGGTCGCGAATGGGCGAGCGCAGGTGAGCATGAACATCACCGAATTCCAGATCACGCCCATGCGACACATTTACGCGACTATTCAGCATCTCGCACAGCGTCACGGCGTTCTCATCGAAGACGCTGAACTCATCGGCCTGATTCCTGAAGAGGCTTACGAGGCGGATGCAGATTGGGTCAAGCAGATCCCCGGCTTCGATCCTGCGTTGAAGGTTCTGGAGCGGCGGCTGGAGCATCCGCTCGCTTGGCCTTCCGTCTGATGTAAAGTGAAGAGGTGCAGGTGCAAGACCTCGGTCTTGTTAAACGGGAAGCCGGTGAGATTCCGGCGCTGACTCGCAGCGGTGATGGGAACGAACAACGCAAGGCTCCGGCCACGCACTGTTCTTGCAAAAGAATGGGAAGCGGCGTTTAGTAGGTAGCCCAAAGTCCGAAGACCGGCCCGCCGCCACCACTGCGGAAGAGACGCTATGTCTCCCACTGCGGCTGCGCTGAGGACACTGGTCTCGAGTATGGGCCGGTTGCCAATGTTCCGTTGACTCCGCTACGGCGGAAGCGACGATGCCTGCGCATAAGGTGGTTCCTTCGTTTCATCAGGAGAGGAACCCAAAGATGTCATCGCCTTCACCATCAACTGCAAATCCTGTAACCGCAAATCTGGGATATCCACGCATCGGCCGCCAACGCGAATTGAAGTTCGCGCTTGAAGAGTTCTGGCGCGGTCGCGTGAGTGAGACCGATCTGCTGACAACCGCAAAGACTTTGAGACAGCACAACTGGCAGCTACAAAAAGATGCCGGTCTCGATGTCATTCCCAGCAACGACTTCTCGTTCTACGATCAGGTGCTCGACGCTTTGGTGCTCGTCGGCGGAACGCCGTCACGCTTCGGCACAGGACCGGTTATGCTGACCCGCTACTTTCAGATGGCCCGCAACAGCAACGAGCAGACGGCCATGGAGATGACCAAGTGGTTCGATACGAACTATCACTACCTGGTTCCCGAATGGAGCAACGATCTCACATTCGCGCCGGACTCGACCAAGCTGCTGGCTGAGTTTGCCGAGGCAAAGAACCTTGGCATCGTGACGAGGCCTGTGTTGATTGGCCCGGTTACGTTGTTGCTGCTTGGCAAAGCGGTCGATGGTACTGATCCACTGGACCTATTGCCGCGGCTCCTCGATGCTTACCGCAAGGTGCTGGGCGAGCTTGCTGCGGCTGGCGCTGAGTGGATTCAGATGGATGAGCCTGCTCTTGTCACCGATCTTCCTGAAGGCTATGCCGAAGCATTTCGTACTGCTTATGCAGCGCTTGCCGAGCTTCCGCTCAAGCTGATGCTTACAAGCTACTTCGGTGGTCTGGGCGACAATCTCGAACTCACTTGCTCGCTTGGCACTGCCGGATTGCATGTTGATGTTGTTCGCGCACCCGAACAGCTTGCCGATGTGGTGGAGCAGTTGCAGTCGCATCAGACGCTCAGCCTTGGCTGCGTCGATGGCCGCAATATCTGGCTTGCCGATCTGGATGCATTGCATAAGATCGTTGCTGCGGTTACGGCAAAGATCGGTGCGGAGCGGTTGCAGCTTGCGCCATCCTGCTCGTTGCTGCACGTTCCTTACGACACTGCCGATGAAGGCAAGCTCGATCCGCGGGTGCTGAGCTGGCTCAGCTTCGCGCAGCAGAAGGTGGAAGAGTTGGTCCAGCTTGCCAAGGGGCCTGAAGTTGCCGCTGCTGCCTTTGCGGAGAATCGCCGTCGTCAGGAAGACCGTCTTACGGCTGAGAGCAGCACCAGCAAGGTCGTTCGCGAACGGCTCACTACGTTGGCCGAAGGAGCCTTCCGGCGCAAGTCGCCTTACAAACAGCGTGTCTCGGTGCAGCGGCAAGAGCTTGGGCTTCCTCTGCTGCCGACGACGACGATTGGTTCGTTTCCGCAGACGCAGGAGGTTCGCAAGCAGAGGGCCGCGCATAAGAAGGGCGCGATCACCGATGCAGAATACAACGACTTCCTGAAGCAGAAGACCGAAGAGTGCATCCGCCAGCAGGAGCAGATCGGGCTCGATGTTCTCGTTCATGGCGAGTTCGAGCGCAACGACATGGTCGAGTACTTTGGCGAGCATCTCGCAGGGTTCGCTTTCACCGCGAATGGCTGGGTGCAGAGCTATGGCTCGCGCTGCGTGAAGCCTCCGATCATCTACGGCGATGTCTCGCGCGTTCGTCCCATCACGGTCGAGTGGAGCAGCTTTGCCAGCTCGCTCACCACGAAGCCGATGAAGGGGATGTTGACTGGTCCGATCACCATTCTGCAATGGTCGTTCGTTCGCAACGACATTCCCGAAAGGGATGTCGCGTGGCAGATTGGGCTTGCTCTGCGCGATGAGGTTCAAGACCTCGAAGCGGCGGGCATTCGCGTCATCCAGGTGGACGAACCAGCGTTGCGCGAGGGGCTTCCGCTGCGACGGTCGGATTGGCCAGCGTATCTTGACTGGTCGGTCAAGGCGTTTCGGCTGGCTACGTCCAGCGTGACCGATGGCACGCAGATCCATACTCACATGTGCTACTGCCAGTTCGAGGACATTCTGCCTTCGATCGCTGCGCTGGACGCCGATGTGATCTCGATGGAGACGGCGCGGTCGCGCATGGAGATGCTGCATGCGTTCAAGCGGCATGGCTATCCGAATGAAATCGGGCCGGGCATCTATGATATTCATTCGCCTCGGGTTCCGACGAAGACGGAGATGGTCGGTCTGCTGCAACTGGCTCTTGAAGTGCTTCGACCGGAACAGCTTTGGGTCAATCCGGACTGCGGACTCAAGACGCGGGCGTGGCCGGAGACGATTGAAGCGCTCACCAATCTCTGCCAGGCTGCGGCGGAGGTTCGTGCCGAGCTTGCCTAGCGATGCTCTGAGTTACACCCAGAGGCGTACCTCAGGGGCTAAAGCCCTTATTGGACTTACGGCACGGCTGAAGCCGTGCCCTTAAACAAAACGACGGCTTAATCAGAGCTTGCTTAGATAAAAAGTGATGCCGGGGCGCGATGGTTCTTTCGCGCCCCGGCGTTGCCAAACTGCTTGTTTTGAGCGGTTCGCACAACCTTCCCTGGCCCGCTACGTCCAAAGTGGGAGCCCCGATTGCTTGCTTCTCGCCGTGTTTCACGGAAGAATAGAAGGGTTGGGCCGCAAACGCCCGCGGTCAAGGAGTTATTTCATTGCGCATTCTGTACCGTCACCTTCTCCCCATCGCTGTGCTCGCTCTCTCGGCTACGTTTTCGCAGGCTGCCGAACTGTCGAGCGATGCCAAATCGGCGATTCCTAAAGACGTCCAGCAGTTGATCGTGGTGGACTACCGCGCGATGCAGAACTCCAATGCCGCTATGGCCTTGAAGGATCGTGTTCTTCCACCGGAGCTGAAGCGGCTGGAGTCGGCGCTGAAGAATGCCAAGCTCAATGTGGACAAGGACGCCGATGTGCTGGCGTTTGCCTCGTTCCGCGACTCGAGCGGGCAGGGAACCCGGATCGTCGGCATCGCGCAGGGCCAGTTTCAAACACAGTCCATTCTGGCCGGTTTTGCCAAGAGCAAGGCCAAGACTACTGTCGTCCGCAACAACACCATCTATCCCATGGGCTCGGCGGGGATGAGCGTCGTCTTTCTGGACCAGACCACGATGGTCTTTGGCGACAAATCCGCGGTCAAAGACGCACTCGACGCGCGCGATGGCATCGTTCCCAACTTTCTGACCAATGGCGAGATGGTCAACGACATGGGAACCGTGGACCAGAAGGCGATCTGGAGCCTGTTGGACGCCAAGGGAACGCAGACCATGATGCGCAGCGTGCTGGGCGACGCGGCGCAGTTGACCGACTATGACACGGTCCGGAACCGGATGAAGAGTTCGCGCTACACCATGGACTTTGAAAACGGGGTCAAGTTCGACCTGGCGGTGGTAATGTCGGATACGATGACGGCGGCGACCTGCGCCACGCTGATGAAGGGCATGCTGATTATGAAGAAGACGTCAGGCAGCCAGTTGGAGAAGTCGGCGCTGGACCGAACCACGATCGATTCCAATGCTGGAACGTTGACCGTGGACTATTCCTCCTCTGACAGCGAGTTCGCCGGGCTGCTTAGCTCGCCCCTCTTTCAGTCTGTCGTTAAATAGCCGCCGGGGATGGGTACTTTCAGGTACCCATCCCCCTGTACTGTCAGCGTAAAGTCTTCATTATAGAGCACTTATTTTTCAAAGTCTTCATTCTAAAAGAGTTAGGCTCAGCGCTGTCGCTGGGCCTGTTTTATTTTCCTGATGCTTCTAGTTTAACAAATGGAGCATAACTGTTTTGCAGGTCTTCCGAGTTTATTTGCATGGATATAAGCCTATTAGTCTGTGTGAGTTGATGCCGTCGAACAGAGGTCTTCCAGAGTAACGAGGGCTTGACATGAAATCCCTTGCCAGCGGATTTTCCGGCTGTCTTTGAATCTTTATCTTGATATCAAGCATCTTTATAACAAGACATGAACGATCTGACAAAAAACGGAAACGAGACCGATACCAGCGGGATCCATCTTTGGCTGGTTCTTTGGAAGGCGATGCGCTCGCTGGAGGTCCATGCGGTGCGGAACATCGGCGGATTTGGGATGGGGCAGAGCGACTTTGGGGTTTTGGAGGCTCTGCTGCATCGCGGACCGCTGAGCGTGAAGCAGATTGGGGCCAAGGTTTTGTTGACCAGCGGTTCGATGACGGCGGCGGTCGACCGGCTGGAGGCTCGCGGGCTGGTCACGCGACAGGACGACGCGGAGGACCGGCGGTCGCGGATCATTCACCTGACCGATGCCGGAAGGGAGTTGATCGAGAGGGCTTTTGCCGAACACCGCGAGGCGATGGAAGAGGCAGTCGCCGGGTTTCCGGTGGAAGAGAGGGCGGCGCTGATCGAGTCGTTGCGGCGGCTCGGGCGGTTGGCTGAGGGGAATATTTGAGATGGGAGGGGGTCGAAGCTGCGAGCAAACCGCAAATCCTTCGACTGCGCCTCTCGCGATAAGGCTGCGAGAGGCTCCGCTCAGGATGACAATTTTTCTTATCTCTTGTTTTCAGGCAGAGGAACGCAAGTGGCGTTGAAGGACGCCGGAAGGAGTAAGTGATGGCAGAGCA
>JBEPUY010000054.1:0-24042 GCA_041691255.1 Granulicella sp.
TCATGGCCTTGTTGCCGCCGGACTGCATCTGGCGAATCATGAAGAACCAGAGGCCGAGCAGAAGGGCGAACGGAGCCAGGTTGATGAGCAGGTTCAGCCAGGTGCTGCCACTGGTGTCCTTGACGTTGATGTTGACGCCATGGCTGCGGAGCGTCGTGTACATGTCCGGGTAGTTGGCCGGAATGACGGTGTGGAACTGGTTCTTGGCGTCGTCGCGATAGTGGCCGGTTACTTCGGAGCCGTTGACGACGACATCACCGATCTTGCCCGCATCGGCGTCGTTGAGGAGCTGGGTGAGGCTGATGGCCTTGTCTTGACCCGCGCCCGTGTTCTTGACGACAAACTGCCAGGCGACGAAGAGACACGTTGCCATGAAGACCCAGATCAGAATTTGTTTGACAGTCGAGTTCAAAGCGAATTTCCTCTATTTTTCCGGCCTTTGCAGCAACCTCGGAACGTGCTGGCGCTTGCTGGACCCGGCTGCCGGGAATACCAAAAGCCCCGAAAGCCTAAATCGTTAGACGACACCGGTAGGGGAAAGTGCCGGGAAGAACGTTTAAGCGCCGCCCTGGAGAATCTTCCTACCGAGTCAAGTAGTTAGATTCTACTCTTTGGCCGAGGATTCGGGGTGTTGAATTCTGAATGTTTGTGGCCAGAGGTTTTGCGGCTGGAGAAGGCCTATTTCTGGAGAAAAAGGCGGAGTTCGCGGTGGGAACGCTCGGCCCGGAGCTGGTTGGAGAGATGGAGCGCTGCCCCGGTGCGGGCGGCCACCGTGGGAAGGTTCAGGAATCCGCAGAGGGCGAGCAGGCGCGAGGTTTCGTCGAAGCTGAGGCGGACGCCAAGTTGCCGGGCGGCGGCGCGGAGGACGCGGCGGCGGAGGGCGGGGTCGAGGGTGCGGAGTCGGTCGAGTTCGATGGCTACAGCGGCCTCGCCGGGGGCGGTGCTGACGGAGCGGCCTCCACCGCGAACTGGTTTGCCGGGGAGCAAAATCTGTGGAAGCAGGCGGTTTAGCTCGACCTGCCAGCGAGCCTCTTCCTCGCGGGCGAGTTCGGCCAGGTTGGCGAGGGTCTGGTCGAGGCTGGGGTTGTACTCGCGGAGCTGGGGCATCAGCTCGTGACGGATGCGGTTACGGGTGTAGGCGGTGTCGGTGTTGGTGGAGTCTTCGCGCCAGGGCTGGTTGAGCTGGTTGAGATACGCCTCGATCTCGGAGCGGCGGGTGTTGAGGAAGGGGCGGAGGATCTTGCCGGGGCGTGGGCCGGGGATCTGGACGACTGGATGGATGGCGCTGAGGCCCTCGGTCCAGGCTCCGCGCAGGAGCTTCATCAGGACGGTTTCAGCCTGATCGTCGAGGGTGTGGGCGGTGAGGATCGCGTCGGCTTCGCCAGCGGCGATGAGCGAGGCGAAGTAGTCGTAGCGGACGTTGCGGGCGGCTTCTTCGATGGTCTCGCCGGTTTTGGCGACGCGCTCGGGGATGTTGGCGCTATGGAGGTGGAGGTGGATGTCGAGGCGGTTGCAGAGGGCTTCGACAAACTGCTGGTCGGTGTCGGCTTCGCCGGCGCGGATGCCGTGGTGGACATGGACGGCACTGAGGCCGACGCCGAGGGCATCGTGCTTTGCGGTGTTGGCATTGTGGATGGCGAGCAGCAGGGCTACGGAGTCCGCGCCGCCGGAGATGGCGACGCAGATGCGGTCGCCGGGGCGGATATTGGTGTGGTCGACGGCGAGTGTGGGGATGGGTGGCATGGAGATTTCATCTTAGCGGGATTGGCAGCGCAAAATTTGATTGCCTTTTAGGATCGGCGGGGAGTGTAATGACGGCCAATTTCCCTTGGAATATTTAGCGAAGATGGGGACGGAGGTTTTATGGCGAACTTTATTCCTGCGCAGGCAGAGAAGATTAATACCGTGGTGGCTGGGGCGATGAAGACAGTGGCGGAAAGCTTTCCGCCGTTAAGGGGCGTAAGTACGGATGCTCAGGCGGGTGTGACCGGTATGAATGATTTGACCGGATATGGAGTGTTGGGTTCGAGCAAGGGAGAGGCGGGCGTCGCTGGCCTTCATACGTCGGGAGGAAGCGGTGTCTATGGCAAGAGCACAGGGAATGCGGGATTCTTCGACGGTAATGTGCAGGTGAATGGCAATGTCACCGTCACAGGGGATTTGTACTTGCCGGGGGCGGATTGCGCGGAGCAGTTTTATGTTGGCGGCGGGGGATCGATTGAGCCGGGGACGGTGGTGGTTGTGGATGGAGATGGTGCGCTGCGCCAGAGTGTCGAGGCCTACGACAGGAAGGTTGCCGGGGTAATCGCAGGTGCGGGCGAGTACAGGCCGGGAATCGTGCTGGACAAACATGTGGTGGAGTCCGGAAACCGGGCTGCTATTTCGCTGATCGGCAAGGCTTATTGCAAGGTCGATGCAGGGTATGCGCCGATTGAGGTGGGAGATATGCTGACCTCTTCTCCGACCGAGGGCCACGCGATGAAGGCGCTCGACCGGGAACGAGCGTTTGGGGCGGTTGTCGGCAAGGCGCTGCGTCCGCTCGATGAAGGATGCGGGCTGATTCCAATCCTGATTACGCTGCAATAACCAGGGCTGCATTGTGCCATGAGGAGGAATCGTGGATTTTTATACCTTTGATCTGGAATCGATCCATATTGATAACACGCGCTCGCGGCACGAAGATACGGACTTGGTTACCTTCGCTTTGCAGGCGTCGGGGCACCAGTTTCCGGCGCAGTTGCACGGTACGGGCGACGTAAACAACGGAGACCATGGGGTGGGTCTGAAGTTTGGCGTGATGCTGCTGAGTGATAACGACGAGGCGGTGATGAGCTACGAGGTCTACAACGGGGATGTGTCTGCCATCTCGAACCAGCTCAACGCGCTTGCGAAATCGCTGCTGACGCAGCAGAGTACCTCGCTGGGAATTGGCGGTGTTTCGCTGCCGATTCCGAATGTCTCCAGTGGCCAATCGGTGGTTGGAATTTCGGGGCTCAGCGTGGCAAGTTTACTGGGAAATACGACAGGGTGGTACGCCGCCGTGCTGAAGTCGCTGGCTACCGACGCCATCAACTTTCTCTTTCCGAATTGTGACGGCTTTGTGGCAGCGGATGCGATCGGTCTGCGGAAGAGTGGGTGGGATTCGGCCATCGATGAGGCGGGCGGTACTACTTTTCGCAAGAGCATGCAGTATGGGGGCGGAGATTCGCCGTCGGGCTGCGGCAGCAACAGTAACTACACCGTTACGTGGTCAGTAACGCGTGAGCGGATTGGTGGCGGTCTGCGGGAGTTCTTGCGGTCGCATGGGATGACGGCAGGTTCGGGGCTGCGTTCGTTGAGCGGCCAGGTGCGGACGGGCTGAGCCTGTTTTCTATACTGGATCGATGTTCGAGACGAGACTGGCGACAGAGGCGGATGCGGAGCTTATTAGTGAGCAGCGGTGCCGGATGTTTGTGGACTCCGGCCAGGGTAACGAGGCGCGGCTGAAAGAAGTAGCAGAGAACTTCGTTCCGTGGGTGCGGGAGAGGCTGATCGATGGCCGCTATGTGGGGTGGCTGACGACGGAGGATAAGCGCGTCGTCGCGGGTGCGGGGATGTTGTGGATGGATTTTCCGCCGCACTGGATGGACCCGGAGCCGGTTCGCGCTTATCTGCTGAATGTTTATGTTGAGCCGGAGTTTCGCGGGCGTGGGCTGGCTCGAGAGTTGCTGGAGATGGCGGTGAACGATGCGCGGCGGCGAGGGATTAAAGTGGTGTCGCTTCATGCCTCGAAGTTCGGCAAGCCGTTGTATGAGCGCAACGGGTTTGAGCCCACGAACGAGATGATTCTGTGGCGCGAAGCGGATGTGGCAGACGGTGAAGTTTGATCCGCCCCATCCGCTTTGCGGCTACTCTGCGGGTGCGGTGCGGCGTTTGCGTCCGCTGATGAGGTAGATGGCGGCGCGCAACTCGAGCAGCGGATCGTCGGACGGCTCGATGCCATCGACGCGCGGGATGGGATCGAAGATGATCTGCTTCTGCTCGTGGGCGTTGTCTGCCACTGGTTGATCGAGCGTGAGCGTGCCTAGCTCAAGCTGGGTGCGGTCTTCGGGCCAGTGGATGGTGGCGTTGTCCACGACGTCGCCTTCGTTGGCGAGTTGAGCGAAGAGGCGGAATTGGATGGGGCCTTTGGCGACTCTTTCGGCGAGTTCGTCGAAGAGGTAATTCGGAGTCTTCGCGGCGGCCGCTGCATCATCGAGGAAGTCGTTGCCCGCTTCGGGGAGGATGCGATAGCGGCCATAGCGGCTGACGCCGTCCTTATTGGTGAAGTGCATGGCGGTAACGCCGAAGTAGGATTCGCGGGCGAAGCTGGAGGGGTTGGGCTTGGCTGCCTGAACGAACGCGAGCGCGGCGGGATGGCTGCCGAGGAAGGTCTCGATGGGGGTGGGGTGCGAAGTGGCGGAGGCGCTGGCGGCGAGGGCGCGAAGGAACTCCAGGAACTCCTGCCCGGTGCGGGTGGGGAAGCCGTCGGTCGAGTGGCTGACGATGTCGGTGTGCGAGTGCTCGGCGAGGTGGAAGCGGATGGCGCAACCGTGCGGGCTGGCGTTGGGGTCGTTGTCGGGGATCAGGGGAAGGCCGGTGGAGTCCGAGAAGCGTACCGAGACGGGAGTGGAGGGGCGGGTGAGATGCGGCGCGCGGGAGAGAGAAGCTGCGTTGGCCGACGGCGTGAAGGTGCCAGTCAGTATGGTCCCTTTGGCGTGGGCTGGGCGGAAGCCAGGATGCTGGCCGAAGATGGTTTCAAACTGCTGCAACAGGTCGTTGCTGAGGACGAGAAGCTTTTCGTCTGAGGGAAGCGGCATATGGATCTCCTTGAGATTGTTGTTATGCGGAGCCGATGGGTCTGTCTATTATGCAGCGTGATGAAGAAGTGTATGTGAATTCAGACTTTGAGGCCGATAAGCCGCATGAGTTCTACGCCGTTGCTTTTGGTGACGACACCTTCGCGCAGCTTGAAGTCGAACTTCATCTTGCCGTCTTCGATCTCATCTTGCAGGTGCATGTTTTGCAGGCGGCCCTGGCCTGAGCGCTGCATGTCGGTCAGGGCGAGGTCGTGCGTGCTGAGGATGCCGATGGCTCCGCTGTCGATCAGTTCACTGACGACGGCTTCGGCCCCGATGAGACGGTCTTTGGAGTTGGTGCCTTGCAGCAGTTCGTCGAGAAGGAAGAGGACGGGCGGGCGTTGCTGGGCGAGATCGCAGATGTGGCGCAGGCGGGTAATCTCGGCGTAGAAGCGGGAGCTGCCCTCTTGCAGCGAGTCGTTGACGAGGATGCTTGCGGCTACGTGGAGCGGCGTCAGTTGCAGGCGCTGGGCGCGGACAGGAGCGCCGGTCATGGCAAGGACGGTATTGATGCCGACGGCGCGCATGAGGGTGCTCTTGCCGGACATATTGGAGCCGCTGATGAGAAGCGCTCGTGTCTTTTCATTGATGATGACGGTGTTGCGAACGCACTTTGCGGCGGGAATGAGTGGATGGCCAAGCGCTTCGGCGTGGAAGGTCGGTGGGCCTTCGACGAATTCGGGGAAAGGGTCGGCGGGATGCTCGTAGCTGTAGGCGGCGATGGAGAGGAGAGCTTCGATCTCGCCGACGACGTTAAGCCATGCTGCTACTGCCTTGCCGTGAGCGCGGCGCCATGCCTCGGCGGCGAAGGCGACCTGCACGGAGTACAGGAGCGGTTTGTCGAGCAGGCGCAGGAACAGGTTGTCGCGCGAGTCGATGTACTGGACGATGGCTTTGAGATGGTCGATGGCTTTTGAGCCGGGGATGGTGTGAGAGGACAACTGCTGCTTGAGGAGCAACAGCCGGGGAGAGGTGAATGGTTCGTGTTCGAGCCGGGCTAGAAGGGATGAAAGTAATTCGAGATCTGCGAGTGCGCGGTCGGTCCCAGCGAAGACTTTGTTCAGCTGATCTTTGAGCGAGAAGGCGATGAATATCTCGATGACAAGGACGAGTAGGAAGGGCGTTTTGATTCCCGTCTCGCCCCAGAAGATAGCTCCGGCGATGGAGAGGAGGGCGAGCAGGAGCGCGGTCCAGCGGAGGTTTTGCTGCTTGAGTTGCGTCGGTTGCTCGGCCCATTGCAGGAGAGCCTTGGGGTGGACGCCGGTCTTTAGCTTCTGTCCGTTCTCGCCGAGAATGGCCATGTCTTCGCGGAGGTCGAGGCGGCTGCGGAGTTCAGAGACGGCGGCGTGGCGCTCGGTGATCTCGCTGACTGGAGCGGGGGAGAGGAGCCAATGCGCGAGCGTGTCTTCGCCCATGCAGGTGCGGGCTTGCGAGAGTAGTTCGAAGAGGCTGCCTGCTCCGAAGAGATCGAGGTCAGAGGCGTAGAGGCTGGTGGCGGCATCGGAGCGCGGGGTTTGCTGGCCATTGCCGATCCAGCGGTCTTCGATGCGTGCGAGGCCTTTACGGTAGATGTCCGCGGCTCGTTCGGCGAGGGATTTTTTGTGGAGGATGGCTGCGTGATAGGTTGCGACGGCGATGAATGCGATGGCTGGAAGCAGCAGCCACCATGCGGAGATATCGTGTCGGTAGAGAGCCCACCATGCGATTAGCAGAGCCACGATGACGAGCAGAAGGCGCAGGTTCCCGAGTGTGCGGTGCGTCTTGTCGAATTGCGCGACCGAGGTTTCGCGGGCTTGCAGGCGTTGCTTGTATTCCTCTGACGGTGTTGGCGCTGTTGATGGGGGCACGTCGTTATTATCACTTACCGGTGCCGCCTATCTTGTATACTCCGTTGGTTATGCGAGTTTTTGTGATTCTTCCGGCAGCAGGGATTGGGACGCGGATGGCCGCGCATGGGGCGACGGCGGTTGCGCCGAAGCAGTTTCTTGAGATCGGTGGCGTGCCGGTGCTGGTGCGCTCCGTGCAGGCGTTTCTTGCGGTGCCGAGAATTGATACGGTGTGTGTCGCGGTGCGGGCGCATGAGAAGGACCGTCTCGAAGCCCAGATGAAGGAGTACAAGCTGGGTGACCGGGTGAAGATGGTCGAAGGCGGCGACAACCGACAGGAGTCGGTGAGCAATGCGCTGGCTGCGCTGGAGTGCGCCGACGACGACGTGGTGCTGGTGCATGATGCAGTGCGTCCGCTGATCGATCCGGCGACGATTGAACGGACGATTGAGGCGGTGGTGAAGCATGGCGCGGCGATTGTCGGTCTGCCCGCCGTAGACACGATTAAACAGGTGGAGCGGACGTCGGATGGAGCGATTATCACCTCGACCATTCCACGGGAGCGCGTGGTGCTGGCGCAGACTCCGCAGGGTGCGCGATTTGCGCTGTTGCAGCGGGCTTTCAAAGAGGCCGAGGCGGATGGATTTTCAGGCACGGACGAGGCCAGCGTGCTGGAGCGGGCGGGCATCGAGGTGGCCGTGGTGTTGGGCTCGGCGCGAAACTTCAAGATTACGCAGCCGGGGGATATTGAGCTTGCGGAGTTCTACTTGCATAGATCGACCACGGATTTACGCGGATGAGCGCGGATGAAAAACTTAAGACGGATGAAAAGCGAAGTACAGAAGCATTTAAGGGATGTCACTATGAGATTACGGAAAAGGTACTGAGGGTTTTCTTTGAGGTTTATAACGAACTGGGCGGTGGGTTCCTCGAATGCGTGTATCAACAGGCTTTGAGGATTGCTTTAGTGCAGGCTGGGCTCCGAGTTGCTATGGAAGTTCCAGTCCCCGTTTATTTTCGGGGAGAAATGATCGGAAATTTCCGTGCAGATTTGATGGTGAATGATTGTGTTTTCCTGGAGTTGAAAGCTATATCGGCTTTCGATAGGGCGCATGAAGGCCAGATTCTGCATTATCTCCGGGTTATAAATCTGGAAGTTGGGCTGCTTTTGAACTTTGGTCCCAGACCGCAGTTCAGACGGTTCATACTAGAGAACGACAAGAAGAAAATCCGCGTAGATCCGTGTGCATCCGCGGTCGATGCGTTGAGGAACGATAAATGGGTATGAGAATTGGGTATGGGTTTGATTCGCACGCGTTCAAGGCAGGCGTGCCGCTGGTGATTGGCGGGCTGGCGATTGAGCATAGCGAGGGTTTGGCTGGGCACTCGGACGGCGATGTGCTGCTGCATGCGATTACCGATGCGCTGCTGGGAGCGGTTTCGGCGGGAGACATTGGGACGTTCTTTCCTCCGAGCGATCCACGCTGGAAGGGTGCGGCTTCGAGCGTGTTCTTGAAGACGGCGCTCGAAGAGGTGGCGATGGCGGGATACAGGATCGTCAATATTGACACGGTGCTGGTGATGGCGCGGCCCAAGATCGTACCGATTGCCGGCGAATTGCGCGAGCGCGTGGCGGAGTTGCTGGGCGTGAAGCCGGGCGAGGTGGGCATCAAGGCGAAGACGCCTGAGGGCTTGAACCAGGACCACGTGGCCGTGGCTCACGCGACGGTCTTGCTGGAGAGCCTGTCGGTTTCCGAACCGGTGAAGAAGCTGTCGGCGACGGCGGATGTAGATGAGGTCAATCAGGTGGTCGAGAGCCTGGTGCAGGGAGTTCAGGATACGTCGGCGCTGGGGAGAAAACGGCCAGCCTTCAATGCGGATGATCTGACTTAGATCTGCGAGACACTTAACACCGATCGGCACCGATTGCACCGATCTTTAAGGATGGCGGGTTTGGCTTCTTTCGTTCGCATTTCGGTGCTGCTTTTATGGATGGGGTCGGTTGGTGCTGCGGCCCAGACGGTGGCGGATAACAGCTTGCAGCCGCGTCAGGCGGGGGTTTCTGCATGTGTGCCGAGCGGCGATGCGCAGTGGCTGACACCAGCGGAGAAGAGTTGCTATGCCACCACTCCGGACTACGACGACACCATGGCTTATCTGCGGCGCGTGCAGGCGGCGGCACCGGCGCAGGTGAAGATCGAAGGCTTCGGGAAGACGGGTGAAGGACGCGAGCTGGATATCGTGATTGCCTCGCGGGATGGGGTATTCGATCCGGCGGCGATTCATGCGGCGAAGCGGCCGATCGTGCTGGTGCAGAATTCGATTCACGCAGGCGAGATGGATGGCAAGGATGCCTGTCTTGCGCTGTTGCGCGACATGGTGATCAACAAAACGAAGGCCGCGTTGCTCGACCGTGCGGTGTTTGTGTTTATCCCGATGTACAACGCTGACGGGCATGAGCGGCGCAGCCCTTACAATCGCATCAACCAGGACGGCCCGGCGGAGATGGGATGGCGCGGCAACGGAACGAACCTCAATCTGAACCGCGATTATCTGAAGGCAGATGCGCCGGAGACGCGCGCCTTTATGGCGATGTACCATCATTGGCTGCCGGATTTTTTTGTCGATGACCATGTGACCGATGGCGCGGACTATCAGTACGACGTCACCTTCACGATTGACGATGGACCGAATCTGCCTGCGGCTACGGTGAAGTGGATCGATGAGGTGGCCAATCCTACGTTAGAGAAGTATGTGGATGCGCATGGGCATCTGGCGTTTCCTAATTACATCAACCTCGTGAGTGACAATGACCCGTCGCAGGGGTTGGGGTTCAATGACGATCCTCCGCGTTTTTCTACCGGATACATGGTGCTGGAAGGCCGGCCGGGAATGCTGGTCGAGCTGCACATGCTGAAGGACTACAAGACGCGGGTGACAGGCAACTACCAGATTCTCGCGGGCTTGATGGAGCTGATGAACCGCGATGCGGACAAGGTGATTGCGTTGAATGCGGCGGCTGATCAACAGGCTGAGAGTCTTGGCGCGCATCCTCTGAGCGACGTGAAGTTTCCGCTGGCGTTGGGATGGGGTGGCCAGACGACTCCGGTGCTGTTTCGCGGGTACAAGTACACGCGGGAGTTGAGCGCGGTTTCGGGTGCGATGTGGGTGAAGTATTCGCATGAGCCGTGGAACGTCTCGCTGCCGATGCAGTCGGGGTTCAAGGTAACGGTGGAGGCTGCCCCTCCTGCGGCTTACATCATTCCGGCACAGTGGACGAATGTGATCAGCGTGCTGGCTGCGCATCAGGTAGAGATGAAGCGCACCGAAAAGGCGTGGGCGGGAGAGGTCGAGACCTACCAGTGCGCCGGAATGCAGTGGCAGGAGCCTCCGTTTGAGGGGCGGCATCCGACCTTCAATGGAGAGGCTACGCATGATCCGGGCAAGTTTGGGAGTTGCGTGCTGATACGGCAGAAGATGAGCTTTCCGGAGGGGTCGGCAGTGGTGCGGCTGAACCAGCGCTTATCGAAGGTGGTGATGGAGTGGCTGGAGCCGGCAGCGCCTGATGCGGCGTTGCAGTGGGGATTCTTCGACTCGATCTTCGAGCAGAAGGAGTACGGCGAGGCCTATGTGCTGGAATCGCTGGCCCGAGAGATGATGGCCAAGGACCCGAAGCTGAAGCAAGAGTTTGAGAAGAAGGTATCGAGCGACCCGGCGTTTGCCGGTAACGCCAATGCGCGGCTGGAGTTTTTCTATGAGTGGTCGCCGTGGTTTGCAGCCAACCGTGTGGGCTTGTACCCGGTGGGCCGATTGGACGATGTCGAACAACTTGGAGCATTGCAATGAGCGCAGGAGTTGGTGTGGAGTTTGAAGCAGTAGTTGTTGATATTCGTGAGGAGTCGCGCGTGGCAGGACGGCAGCGCTGGCAGATGGCGCTTGACCAGACCGAGTTTGGCGCGGGCAATGTGGGCGCACTCGAAGCAGTCGCGCGCAGCGGTGTCAGGCTCGTGGTCCCGGTGCTGAGCGTTGTGGTGGATGACGCTGGAGAGGTATGGCATGTGGTGGAAAAGCCGCTGGCCGCAGGGACTCGGGTAACGGCGCGGGTGAGCGCGGTTTGATGTTTGAGCCGCGGGCTGCTTGCTGTTACACTCTGAGATGTCGTTTGATAGTGCGCGTGCCCGCGAAAGTGGTGAGTAGCGCATCTGGTGGGGGGCTGTAGCTCAGATGGGAGAGCGCCTCGTTCGCAACGAGGAGGTCAGCGGTTCGATCCCGCTCAGCTCCACCAAAAAATATCGCCTGGCAGATGGATTGGGCGGGAGTAGTTCAGTGGCAGAACGTCAGCTTCCCAAGCTGAATGTCGCCGGTTCGATCCCGGTCTCCCGCTCCAAAGCTATAGCAAATTTTCCGATGCGGTATCACGTTATCGATCGGGCCTTCAGCCCTCATATTTCTGGGTACGCATACCCAGGGCTTCGCCCTGGGCTGGTATGAGCCGCGCCGTTGGCGCTCTCATGCGATAGACCCGCTCTACACCATTAAAGAATTAGCTCTAGATAGCTGGAAATTCTGAAAATATAGGCGCAAAGAAAAACGCATCGCCTGGGAGAGCGATGCGTCTTCTGATTAAGCCATGTTTACAGGTCAATGACGTTAGCGGTTGGCCAACGTCGTCTTCTGAGCTTCCGCAAGATGGTCTTCCAGAGCCTGCGCCTGGGGCAGGAAGCCGATTGCCTTGGCGATCTGCGGGTCCCAGATGGCGCGTACCTTCAGGCCTTCCTGTTCTCCGAACTGCGAGGTGAAGAGTTCACCCTTGACGCTTTCCTTGACCCAGTCGATGTTGTTGGAGATGTCGGCATCGGTATAGGCGACGTTCTGCGCCTTCAGGAAGTCCTTGAAGTCCTTCATCACAGCATCGTCCACCACGAAGTCTTTGCTGACGGTGTGGGTGGCGAGATAGTGCTTGCTGAAGTTGAAGAACGCATACTTCTGGAGAAGCGTTCCCTGGAAGTCGTTCGCCTTCAACTCTGGGATCGGTTCGTCCGGCGTGATGCCGCCGCCGCCGTACACGGTGCGGCCGGAGTCCGTCAGCTTGACCTCGAGGTTGCTCTTGTCTGGCTTCGCCGCATCGTCGCGAACGTAGTAGTAATCATAGAGCGAAACGCCGTTGTAGTTGCGTTGAATCAGGCGGCCCGACGGCGTGTAGTAGTGATAGGTCGTCAGCAGAAGGCCGGTGCCCTGGCTGAGCTGGAAGACAGTCTGAACCAGGCCTTTGCCGAAGGTGGTTTCGCCGACGATCAGGGCGCGGTCATGGTCCTGCAGCGCGCCCGAGACGATCTCAGCCGCGGAGGCCGTGTTGCGATTGACCAGAACGACGATGGGATACTTTTTGCCCTCTTCGCCATTGGCGACGCGATAGACCTGATCGGGGAAGGCACGGCCCTTTTGCGAGACGACGATCTGTCCCTTTTGCAGGAACTTGTCCGCCATGCCGACCGCCTCGTTCAGCAGCCCACCGGGGTTGCCGCGCAGGTCGATGACGAGGCCATTGATGTCGCCGAGCTTATCGAGCGCATCGCCAACCTCGCGGCTGGTCGTCTCCATAAAACCAGTGACGTGAATGTAGCCGATGCCGGGCCGGATCATGAAGGCGAGATCGACCGACGGGCGGGAGACCTCTTCGCGGATCAGGTTGAAGACGATGGGCTTGGGGGTGCCTTCGCGGTCCATGGTGACCGCGACAGAGGTGTTGCGCGGCCCTTTGAGCATGGAGGCGACGGCTGCCGAGTCCATGCCGGCGGTAGATTTTCCATCGACGGCTACAATCACGTCGCCGGGGCGGATGCCGGCTTTATAGGAGGGGGTCCCTTCAAAGGGGGTCAGAACGACGATCTTCAGGCCGTTTTTCGCGGTCGGGTCGGGCTGCGGCTGGATCGACATGCCGACGCCGTAGTATTTGCCGTGCTGGTCTTCGCGCATCTGGGCGAAGGCCTTGGGGTCCTGGAAGCTGGAGTGCGGGTCGAGCGTATGCAGCATCCCCGGAATGGCGCCGTCATAGACGGCCTTGTCGACCTTGTCGGAGTCGAGATGCTCCGCGTAGTTCTGTTCGACCAGAGCATAGACGTTGGTAAAGGAGTGCAGGGAGTCCCGGAGCGTGGACTCGTCGGTCGCCGACTGGGCATCGACCTTCTGGTTGATGAAGGTACCGAGCACGGCGCAGCTGGACAGAAAGAGGGTAGCGATAAAGAGTGCGCGGCGGGTGCGTGGAGCCATTTGCTTGGATTACCTCAAAAAAAGCGGGAAACAGTGCTCAATATATACGCAAGGGAATGCGTACTATGGGCGCGCCCTCTTTGGACGGAGTATAGCATCGGGGGGTGAGCGGCTGCTGGCCACAAAGGGGATTCGCTAGATAGGGGCGGGACAGTTAGAATGGGGAGCGGATACCGTCCAATGCTGCGCGCAGTCAAAAGAAGCAGTGCTGGCACCCGTGCGATGGCTGCGGCCTCGCGGATGTTAATTGAAGATACGAGTGACGATGACCTTTAGAATTTCGCAGTTTGCGGTGGTGTTGGGGCTAAGCGTGCTGGCATTGCCGGGTGTGGCGCAAATGCCACGGTATCAGAGTCCTGTAAATGTACCGGATAGCCCGCAGCCGCAACTGTCGCTGCCGACTCCTACTCCCATTACCCCTAACGGCACGGTGGTAGAGGATGTGATCGCTCGCGTGAACGATCAGATCATCAACCGCAGCGACGTCGAACGCTCCCAGCAGGAGCTTCTGCGCGAGAACCAGCAGTCCAACGCGACCCCGGCTGAGGCTGCGCAGCGACAAAAAGATCTGCTGCGCGACATGATCGACAAGCAACTGCTGCTCTCCAAGGCCAAGGAACTTGGCTTAAATGCCGACGCCGAGGTCATCCGGCGGCTCGACGAGATTCGTAAGCAGAACCACCTTGACTCCATGGAGGCGCTGGAGAAGGCGGCGGCGTCGCAGGGAGTTTCCTTTGAGGACTTCAAGGCGAACATCCGCGACAGCATCCTCACCCAGCAGGTGGTGCGCGACGAAGTAGGCCGCCGTCTGCAGATGACGCAGGGGCAGGAACAGACCTACTACGACGCCCACAAGCAGGAGTTCTCCCAGCCGGAGCAGGTAAGGTTGAGCGAGATCCTGATTCCTACGCCAGCCGACGCGAACGACGCGGCGCTGGATGCGGCAAAGGCCAAGGCCGACGACGTGGAGGCGAAGCTCAAGGGCGGTGCCCAGTTCGATGAGCTGGCCAAGACTGAGTCCAGCGGTTCGACAGCGGCCCAGGGCGGCGATCTGGGGCAGTACAAGCGCGGCGCGTTGTCAAAGGTGCTGGAAGACCAGACCTTCGATCTCAAGGCAGGACAGGTGACTGCGCCCATCCGGACTCGCCAGGGCTACGTCATTCTGAAGGTCACGGAGCACCAGGACGCAGGCACCCCGGCATTGAAGGACATCGAGCCGCAGGTTCAGGAAGCGATGTACATGGCCCAGTTGCAGCCTGCGCTTCGTGCGTACCTCACGAAGCAGCGCGAAGAGGCATTCATCGACATCGCGCCGGGATTCGTGGACTCGGGCGCCAGCGCCAACGAGAGCAAACCGGTATTTACCGCCTATGCTCCCCCTGTTGCCAAGAAGAAAAATGTGGAGAAGAAGCGGCGCTACGAGGCCAGCAATGGCACGGGCCGGTTTGCGGCGCAGGGCAAGCGGTCGGCTTCGGAGGCCAAGGCTCCTGCTGCCACTCCGGCAGCGGCGGTTGCATCCTCGGACAACGGCAAGCACAAAAAGAAGAAGATTAAGCGAGAGAAGATCCGTTTCGGACAGGCTCCTCGCACAGCATTGCCCCCCGGTCCGGAAGAGACGGCAGTGGGCGGCGACGTGGGAGCAGGAGCTGCCTCGGCTTCGGCCATTACCGCAGCGCCTGGGGCCGCCATGACCAACACCGAGGAGCGCGCTTCGCAGGCGGCTGATGTCAATCCGCTGACGCCTACGGTGGAAGCGCCGACGAAGAAGACGCGTTTCGCCTCCCGCGAGAAGATCGTTCTGGCTGAAAAGAAGGCATCCAGAAGGAGAAAGGTCAGAGAGAAGGCAGCAGCGACGCCGGAAGCTGAGTCCGCTCAGGAGAAGGCTGACCTGAAGGCCCAGGGCGCTCCTCTTGGCTTGAACGGCGATACCGCCAAGAAGAAGAAAAAGAAGAAGGTGAAGGGAGCCAAGAAGGAGCGGCTGGAGAACAAGCCGAAGCCTTCGACAGCACCTGCACCTGCGCCGGCACCGACGGTAAACCCTTCGCTTGGTGAAGGCCTCGCGCCTGCCCAGCCAGCTACGCCGGCCACTCCACCCGCTTCGACCCAGCCGAACTAGCTGCAAGCACAACCCGACAACAACGCGAGAGCCACCGGCTCTCGCGTTCTTGTCTGCGCAGCAGGTATCTCCGCGTTATCCTGAGGGGCATGAAAGACTTTTTTATTGCCGACGCCGCGAAGTTCGATAACGACAACATAACCTCCTACTTCGCGCTCTCCTCCCTGTCAGTGCGCGAGAAGAAGCAGGGCGGCCAGTTCCTCGCGCTGACGCTGACTGACAAGACCGGGACCATGGAAGCCCGCATGTGGGACGACATCGCCGACTCCCTGGCGAACTGCTCCGAGGGCTGCTACGTCAAGGTGCAGGGGCAGGTCAGCAAGTATCAGGGCAAGTTCCAGATCACGTTGCAAAAGATGCGCAACGCCGCCGAGAGCGAGATCGACCCTGCCGACTACCTCCCCACAACGCTCTTCAACATCGATGAGATGTGGACCGAGCTTCGTGGCTACGTCTCGCAGTTCACCAACCCTGACCTCCAGCGGCTGGTCTTCGCCTTCCTCGACGACGAGACGATTGCGTCCGCCTTCCGTACTGCCCCCGCGGCCAAACGCCTGCACCACGCCTGGCTTGGCGGCCTGCTGGAGCACGTCGTCACCCTGGTGCGCGTCTGTCTTGCGACTGCTCCGTTTTACCCCGAGGTAAACTCCGACCTGCTCGTTACCGGAGCCATCCTGCATGACATCGGCAAGACCCGTGAGCTTCACTGGAAGAACAGCTTTGGCTACACGCTCGAAGGCCAACTGATCGGCCACATCAGCATTGCCCAGGGGATGCTGATCGAAAAAGTGAAGGAGCTCGCCCCGTTCCCCGAGAAGCTGCGCGTTCTGGTGGAGCACATGATCCTCAGCCACCACGGCAAGTACGAGTTCGGCTCGCCCAAGCTGCCCATGACCGCCGAGGCGCTGCTGTTGAATATGCTCGACGACCTGGAAGCCAAGATGCAGGTGCTGCGCAACGAGTTCGCCGCCGCCGAGGCCAGCGGAAAATCCGCCGGAGAGATGACGGAGTGGGTCCGCAGCATGGACCGCCCCCTGCTCGACTCCCGCAGCTACCTGAAGGACTGAGGTCGCTATCTGACATCGAATTCAGCCGAATCGGCATCCAAGATGGTGTTGCCCGGAATCGGGGAATTGATCATTCGGGAGCAAGCCATGCCGACGGTCACCAGAACTAACGCCCTCTCTCACAAACTCTATGCTGGACTCACCCATGAGCTCGAGGCTTATCACGGCCCCTCTTTCGAGTTGCGTCTATGGGACGACACCGGCGCAAACTATGGCGGAGGCAATCCCCGCTTCACCATCACCGTCAAGTCGCTCGACGTTTTGAAGGCGCTGCTATGGGATCCCAACGAGATCTCTCTTGGAGACGCCTTCGTCAAAGGCGACCTCGAAGTCGAAGGCGACATCTTCTCCATGTTCGAGTTCGCCGACTTCGTCTTCAGCCACGCTCACGAAGTGGAGCGCCCCTCTTATGCCCGCCGCCTCGTCCTGTCGGCGGCCAGAACCTGGCACCACCTTGAATACGCAGTCAGCGGCCTCTTCACCCACAGCCTTCGCCGCGACCGGCAGGCTATCTCCTTCCACTATGACAAGCCGCCCGAGTTCTTCGCTCCCTGGCTCGGCCCCACGATGGTCTACTCCTGCGCCTACTTCTGCCGCAGCTCCGAGACTCTCGAAGATGCGCAGCGCAACAAGCTCGATCTCATCTGCAAAAAGCTCCGCCTCCAGCCCGGCGACCAGATGCTCGACATCGGCTGCGGCTGGGGCAGCCTTATTCTTCATGCGGTCAAGCACTACGGCGTCCACGCCCTTGGCATCACCCTCAGCGAGCAGCAGTTCGCCTTTGCCCAGCAGCGCATCGCGCAGGAAGGTCTCGCCGCCGATTGCGAGGTTCGCCTCTGCGACTATCGCCAGCTCGACCACGCGGCACCCTCCTTCGACAAAATCTCGAGCGTGGGCATGTTTGAGCACGTCGGCTGGCAGAACCTCGGCACATACTTCGACACCGTGAAGAAGCTGCTGCGGCCCGGCGGCAGCTTCCTCAACCACGGCATCGTCTCCTCGCTTGACGAGTACAAAAAGCACGGGCCGTCGTTCATCCGTAAATACGTCTTCCCCGACACCGCCCTCGCCACGCTGCCTATCGTCACCACTCAGGCCGAGCACGCTGGCTTCGAACTGCGCGACGTAGAGTGCCTCCGCGAGCACTACGAGCGCACCCTTCACGGATGGGTCGACCGCCTCGAACGCTGCAAGCGCGACCTGCTCAACTACGTCGATCCCGAGACCTACCGCGTCTGGCGGCTCTATATGGCTGGCTCCGCCGAGGCCTTCCGTAAGGCGAAGATCAGCGTCTACCAGATCCTGCTCTCCAACCCCGGCAGCGATGACCATCTTCTACCGACTACCCGCGAAGACTGGCTGCTGCCGCCGCAGGGACAACTGGCCGACGCCCATTAAGTGCCTTCACGATTGTTACAATTAGACTTGCGGCGTCAGCATGCCTTCGCGCCGCTTCAGTGAGGGAAATGCTTCGATTTTCGACAGCGGGAGAGAGCCACGGTGAAAGCCTCGTGGCCATGGTAAGCGGAATGCCAGCTGGCGTTCCCGTCGATCTTGAGTTTGTGAACCGCGAGCTATGGCGTCGCCAGAAGGGCTATGGCCGCGGCGGCCGTATGCGCATCGAGCGCGACACCGCACACGTCCTCAGCGGCGTCCGCCACGGCAAAACCATCGGCTCGCCCATCGCCATGACACTGGCCAATAACGACTGGAAGAACTGGACCGAGATTCTGCCTGTCGAAGAGGGCGATCCTGAGAAACATAAGGCCGTAGCCTCCCCGCGTCCCGGCCACGCCGACCTCGCCGGAGCCCTAAAGTATGACTTTAAGGATGCGCGTTATGTTCTTGAACGTGCGAGCGCTCGTGAAAGCGCAGCCCGTGTCGCCTCCGGGGCCTTCGCCAAGCTGCTCCTCAAAGAATTTGGCGTAGGCGTCGCCAGCCACGTCATCCGCGTCGGCAAGGCCGAGCTTTCCCGCCCTGCCCAGTGGGACGAGATCGTAGCCCTCCAATCGAAAGACGAAGTTCTCCTGAACTGCGTCGACCCTGAGAGCGAAGCCGCCATGAAGGCCGAAGTCGATGCCGTCCTGCGCACCGGCGACACCATCGGCGGCGTCTTTGAGGTCGTCGTCCACGGCCTGCCCCCGGGCGTCGGCACCCACGCTAACTGGGACGAGCGCATGGACGGTCTCCTCGCGCAGGCAGTCATGAGCCTACAGGCGGTGAAGGCCGTCGAGATTGGGCGCGGCGTCACCGCAGCCGAGTCTCTTGGCTCCGCCGTTCACGACGCCATCGGCTACGAAGGCGAGGGCGGCTTCACCAAATTTTCCCGCGAGAAGAACAACGCCGGTGGCATCGAAGGCGGCATCTCCAACGGCGAGGATATCGTGGTGCGCGGCTATCTCAAGCCCATCTCCACCCTGCGCCGCCCGCTCGGCTCGGTCAGCTTCGAGACCCGCGAGCCGGTCAAGGCCGCCTACGAGCGCAGCGATGTCTGTGTCGTTCCTGCGGCTGGTGTGGCTGCAGAGGCGATGGTTGCGCTGGCCATCGCTCGCCTTGTGATAGAAAAGTTTGGCGGCGATTCTCTGCGCGAGATGCAGCGCAACTTCAACGGCTATTGTGAGCAGATTCGAGAATATTAGTGAGCCAATCCGTAAGCAAATCTACGAGTCAATCAACAGGCAAAATCCACGAAATCGTGAAGTGGCCCGACGCGGTGCTTGCAAAGCGCGGCGCAGACGTCACCGTGTTCGACGCCAAGCTCAAAAAGCTGGTCGAAGAGATGTTCGAATCGATGTACGCCGCCCAGGGCATCGGGCTGGCCGCGCCGCAGATCAATATCTCGCAGCGCATCACGGTCATCGATTGCAGCTTCAAAAAGAACCCCGACGAAAAGGTCGTCCTCATCAATCCCGAGATCATCGAGCGCAAAGGCAAGCAGGTCGAGGAAGAGGGCTGCCTGAGCCTGCCTGAGATTCGTGAAAAGGTCTCTCGCGCCGCGTGGGTCAAGGTCCGCGCCCAGGACGTAAACGGAAACACCATCGAGATGGAAGGCGAAGAGCTGTTGGGACGCGCCATGCAGCACGAGATCGACCACCTCGACGGCGTCCTCTTCATCGACCGCCTCAGCCGTCTCAAGCGCGACCTCGTCATTCGCAGGATCAAGAAGCTGCAAAAGAATGGCGAGTGGTAGTTCTCAGCCGGTTCCTCGGCGCCAGTTGCTCATCGACGTTAAGCCTTAGAGGGAGAACCAAATTTTGAAGCTCGTCTTCTGTGGCACTCCTCAATTCGCCGTCCCCACTCTCGAAGCCGTCCTCGCCGCCGGTCACGAAGTGGCCCTTGTGGTCACGCAGCCCGACCGCGCCGCAGGCCGGGGCATGGAGACACAGGTGCCCCCGGTCAAGCGTGTCGCGCTCGAGCATGGCATCCCCGTCGCTCAACCGGAGAAGATCAAAAACAACTTCGAGTTCCGCACCCAGCTTGAAGAGATCCGCCCCGAAGCCATCCTCGTCGTTGCCTACGGCCGCATCATCCCGCAGTGGATGCTCGACCTTCCTCCCTGCGGTTGCATCAACCTGCACGGCTCGCTGCTGCCGAAGTATCGCGGCGCGGCGCCCATTCAATGGGCCATCGCCAACGGGGAGAACGTCACCGGCGTCACCACCATGCGGCTCGATGCAGGTCTCGACACCGGCGACATGCTTCTGGCCAAGGTCGTCCCCATCGCGCAGCAAGAGACCGCGGTCCATGTCTACGAGGGCCTGGCTGCCGTTGGAGCGGAGTTGATGGTTGAGACGCTCTGCGGGATCGCCGACAAGTCGATCTTCTGCCAGCAGCAGGACCACGCGCTGGCTACGCTTGCTCCCATCCTCACGCGCGACGATGGCCTCATCGACTTCACGCGTCTGGCGCACAATCTCTACGACCGCTGGCGCGGCTTCCAGCCGTGGCCGGGAGCGCACACCACCCTGCGCGGCAAAAAGCTGATCGTCCACAAGATGCGCGCATGCTCGCACACCGTCGAAGGCGAGCCGGGAACAATTGCCGTCGATGGCGATGCCATGATGGCCCTCTGCGGCAACGGCACGGCCCTCTACCTCGACGAGGTACAGCTCGAAGGCAAGCGCCGCATGACCGCTGCCGAATTTCTGAACGGCTACCAGGTCAAGAGTGGCGAACGGCTGGGGATATGAAGAACAAGCCAGCCCAGCCAAAGACTTCGCAGACAAAGCGCCCCCCAGCGATGAAGCGCCCAGCCTCTGCTGGCCCAACTGCCACCGCCGAAGCGGCCATCGCTAAGATCACCCCGGCGCGGCTGGCGGCATTTGAAATTCTGACCCTTGTAGGCGAGGGCAAAGGCCATAGCGACGAGCTTCTGCACTCGCCGCGCATCGAAGCACTTTCTCCCGAAGACCGCAACCTCACCACGGCGCTGGTCATGGGAGTGCTGCGCTGGCAGATTGCTCTCGATGCTCGTATTCGTACCCTGCTGCAAAGGCCGGAGCAGCGGCTGGCCGAGCCGGTCTCGCTGGCCCTGCGGCTGGGCGCATTCCAGCTCCTCCACCTTGACCGCATTCCCGCTCACGCTGCCCTCAGTGAGAGCGTGGAGCTATGTCGCGCCGCCGGCCAGCCTCATGCCACCGGAATGGTCAACGCGGTCCTACGTAAGCTGGCGGCAGCGCAAAAGCCCGGCCAGCGTGTCTTTGAATCCACCGCCGCCTTCTCCGAGCGCCTCGGCCATCCACAATGGCTGGTCGAGCGATGGGTCGCCGCCTATGGCCGCGAGGCCGCGCTAAAGATCTGCGAGGCCGACCAGAGAGAGTCAGCAGAAGGGTCCCTCTTCACCGAAAACGGTGGTGACCTGCCGCAGATGGACGACGGCTCCCGCCTCGTAGCCGAACTTGCCGCAGCCGCGGCACCCGACGCCAAGACGGTATGGGACTGCTGCGCCGCTCCGGGCGGCAAGACCCTCATCCTCGCCCACCGTCTGGCCTCGGCAGCGATCACCGCCAGCGACATCAGCGCAAAGCGTCTCGCCCAGACCGAAGCCCGCTTCCGCCGCTACGCTTATGCCGAGCGCATTCGCTGCGCGGTCACGGATGCCGCCGCGTCCTCCGACAACCAGAGCTTCGACCTCATCCTCTGCGATGTGCCTTGCAGCGGTACCGGCACGTTAGCCGGAAACCCGGAGATTCGCCACCGACTCAAGCCTGAAGAGTTTCCTCGTCAGGCAGCGCGGCAAAAGGCAATCCTGAAAGCTGCCTTGACGCAACTGGCTCCCGGCGGCAAGCTGGTCTACTCCACTTGTTCGCTGGAGCCGGAGGAGTGCGAGCAGGTGGTCGCAGAAGTCATCGCCGGAACAAACATCGTTCTATCGCCAATCGACGCTCTGATGCAGGAGCTGTCGGAGTCAGAAACTCTTCGGCAGGATGCGGATCTCACCTCCGCCGTGCGTGACGGAGTGCTGCGAACGCTTCCCGGCGTCCACGCCTGTGACGGCTTTTACGCAACGGTGCTCGAAGCCGCGAAATAGGTTCGGCTCAAAAAAACTTATAGCGAAATTCCCGATGGTGTAGAGCGTTATAGTCGGGCCTTCAGCCCTCATCTTTCGTGGCACGCATACCCAGGGCTGGTATGAGCCGCGCCGTTGGCGCTCAAATGCGATAAACCCGCTCTACACCATTAAAGAATTTGCTCTAGTGGGTCAGCGTGATGTGAACGGCATCGCCCTTTACCACGCGATAGCCAGCCAGCGGACTCTGATCCATCACCGTACCCGGCTGCACCGCCGCGGTTGCTGAGACAGCCGCGACAGGCGCTGCCGGAGCGGCTGGAGTTGTCGGTGCAATCGAACCCGCTGGAGCCGGAGTCACAGGAAGGTTGACGTCCTCGATGCTGGCGATGTGCACCCCCGCCGCAGCCGCACGAGCCGCAGCGCCAGCCAGCGTGAGGCCGGTAAGCGAAGGCATCACATACGCCGTCGCGTCAGGGTCTTCCGGTGCACTCAACAAAAGGCTGACGCGGGGCCGGTCGATGCCCGAGGCATTCGGAGAAGGCGTCTGAGCGAGCACCACTCCATTCGCGGCATCAACCGGAAGCTGGGCGACCGTGCCCATATCGAGCGAGAGTCGGCGCATCAGGATGGACGCGGGCCGCTGCGTCTGCCCGATCAGGTCAGGCACGGAAACCTTCTGCGGCCCAAGGCTCTCGGTGACGCGCACCGTCCATTCACGCCTGACGGTGGCTCCGGAGGCGGGCGACTGGGCAAGAATATGTCCCGGAGCAACATCGTTCGAGTAGAAGCGGTTCTCGACGTTGAGGTTCAGTCCTTGCGAACTGGCAGCTTGGCTGGCATCGGCGATGGCGAGCCCAGAGAGGTTGGGGACCTCGACCTCGCGGCCATGAATGGCAAGCCGCATGGAGAGAAACATGGAGATGAGCGCCACCGCCACCATCGCCATCGCACCCAGAAGAACGTTGAAGAAGCGGTTGATGCTCGAAATCTTCATCTACGTCAGGATACAGTCTTCAGTCGCGGTTATCGGTGGCAGGTTCGGGATGAATTAACAGGCGGCTGACCTCGGGAGCATCCAGTTTGAAGGCGCCTTCGAGCGCGGTGATGACGGCGTGGACCTCGGCCATCGGCAGCTCGTCGGGTAGGGTGCAGTGGCAGCTGACCTGGATTCGGTCGTTTCCATGATTGGGAATGCGGGTGACGAAGACCTCGTGGATGTCGAGGATCTCGGGAAAGGCTGCGGCGGCTCGGCGAAGGCGGACTTCGAGCTGGCGATCGCGTTCGAGCGAGGCTGGACGCTCGATGGTGGCAGGCTCGCTCTCGATGTGGGTGAGGATGGTAGCGATGGATGGAATCTCGCGGTGCATGTCGGACTCAAGCTGGGTAGCCAGCGCGTGGGCGTCGCGAAGCGGCATGGTCTCGTCGACTTCGAGGTGTTGTTCGACATGCAGCTGGTGGTTGTACTCCTGGACGCTGACGTCGTGGATGGTGAGGTTGGAGCGCGCGGCGACGGCGCGGATGCGGTCGTGGACGCTCTCGGCCGTAGAAGCCATCGGGACGGAGTGGACGACGACATCGGCACCCGGGAGATGGCGCTGCACGGCGGCGGTGGCGGCGGCGGTGATCTGTTCGGAGCGCTGGAAGGTAAGCTTGCGCGGCAGGCCCAGGGTCACGTCGGCAAAGTAGCTGGAGCCGGAGCGTCGAGTGCGCACGCGGTCGACCGAGAGCACGCCGTCGATGGCGGCAAGATCGCGGATGAGGTCGCGGCGGGTCTGGGCGCGTGTCTCGGCGGGGGTGGCGTCGAGCAGGGAGTCGATGGTGCGAAGGGCGAGCTGCCAGCTGACCCGCAGAATGATTCCCGAGACGATGATCGCCGCGATGGGATCGGCAAGCTCGAGCAAGGGAAGATGCCAGTGTTTGCCGGAGTAGGTGGCGGCGAGGCCGACGAGGACGGCGAACGAGGACCAGATATCGGTGCGAAAGTGGATGGCGTCGGCTTCGAGCGCTTCACTCTTGTGCAGCATGGCGACGCGGTGAAGCGTGCGCGAACGTGAGTAGTCGACCGTGATGGAGAGCAGAAGGACGGCGAAGGGCCAGATGGAGAAGGTCAGCGAGAGATGGTGGCCGAAGAGGATGCGGCGGATGGCCTCGGTGAGAATCCAGACGCAGGAGCCGAGCATCAGCACGGTCTCGACGAAGGCCGAGAGGCTTTCGATCTTGCCGTGGCCGTAGTTGTGGTCCTCGTCGGGGGGACGGTCGGAGACCTGAACGGAGAAGAAGGTGATGGCTGCGGCGCAGAGGTCGATGCCGGAGTGAGCCGCCTCGGAGAGCATGCCGAGCGAGCCGGTGAGGACGCCGGTGAGCAGCTTGAGCA
>JBEPUY010000055.1:0-22556 GCA_041691255.1 Granulicella sp.
TCGGGCAGTTCCCTGGCTCATCTCGAATGATTTGAGGGTGCATGGGACAGGTGTACTGGGTACGCGTCGAGGGTGCGGTCAAAGTCTCGGGTTCGAGGGCCATGCCGCACTTCGGGCAGTCTCCTGGCCCGTGCTTGTGAACTTCAGGGTGCATGGGGCAGATGTACTCAGTCTTCTGATCCAGCCTAGAGACAGGCCGCTCCGGCTCGTCAGTGGATTTCGGTTGGAGATACTTGCTGGGGTCCGCTTGGAACTTCGAGACACATCCCTGACTGCAGAAGAAGTACCGTACCCCGCCATGTTCCACCATGCCAGCCGCCGTAACGGGGTCGACTTGCATGCCGCAGACCGGATCGGTGATCAGCTTTGCGGCGGCGGCCGGCGACGCCTTGGCAACGGGCTTTGGACTGACGTAGCCGGCGGGGTCGGTCTTGAACTTCTCCGTGCAACTTTTACTGCAGAAGTAGTAGGTTTGGCCTTCGTACTCCTGCTTACCCGCAGCTTTCTCGGGCAGGATTTTCATGCCGCAGACGGGATCAACAACTTTTACGGCGGTTTCGGCCAGGCTCTCAGGTGAAGTCATGTCGCTCGATTCTTAGGTGGAACGGGTAAATTGGGCGCTCAGGATAGCTGAGCACCCAAGGAAGCGTTCCGTCTGGTCTATTTAGCTCAGGCGTACTGCCCGGGGTTGGCGTCGAAGCTGCGTTTGCAGCCGGCTCCGCAGAAGAAGTACCTTTTGCCCTGATATTCACTCGCACCAGCGGCGGTCGCAGGATCGACCTGCATTCCACAAACAACGTCGGTGACAGAGCCTTTCGTTTCGGTCTTAGGTTTAGTTCCACAGCAGCACATAGGTTGTTCTCCTTTTCCAACCTAAAGACGCAAGCCACGGCAATCTCTTACACCTCTGATTTCCGACAGGTGCAATCGAGGCATTTATGTTCCGCGCAGGCTCCGCAGACCTGCGTCAGCCGCTTCGCCGCAGCTTTGCGAGCTCGGTGGAGACGAACGCCCGCATTATTGGGTGTTGTGCCATCCGCCTTCGCGTACTCAGCGACAGACCGTCCCTCCACGTCCACCGCTTGCAGGGCGTCGCGGTACTCGGCCTTGAGCGTTTCGAGAACACCCTGCAGGCATTGGCAGATGTTCGCCTTCCACTCCGTCTCGTAGCTGACCGGAGCCTCCGCTGCGAACTGCTCGTGGGCGCGGGCGCGCGTTGCGTTTCTCCGGTAATAATCAACCGTCGCATGACGCAGGACGGTGTAGAACCAGGAGACGACGCTTTCATCCTTTTGAAGCTGTGGTCCTTTCTCGATCAGCTTGAGGTAGCAGGATTGCAGTATGTCCTCTGCCGCCGCAGGACCAACTTTTGCCGCCAGAAAGCGCAGAAAGGCGCTCCGCTGTTCAAGCAGCTGCGTGGTCAGCCGGGCTTCCCGTTGGGTCGAAATTGCTTGAGCTTCCGGCATCAGCCCATTGCCTCCTTCCAGCCGATCTTTACCAACAGCCAGTTGATCGGAAGTGCTGTCACAAATCCGCAGACCATGGCGATCTGCATCATCAGCCAGTAGAGAGCTTGGTTGGGTTGCAGATGCGGTGAAGGAAACAGTTTGAAATAAACCAGGGCCATCGAGGCATACATGCCTATCTGGAACGTCGTAATGGAGAGAGTGTCTGCCTTGACAGCCGCCCACAGCCCCTCACCAACAGATAGATTCCGCATCGGCTTGATGGTGAAGTATTGAAAGAGAATCCCCAGCGACCATGCAGCTACGAAATCCCATAGATACTTCGCATACAAGTCGTTTCCCAAAAACGTGACCCCAAGGCCGAAGACCGTAAAATCCGTAATGATATCGGCCAATGTGCAGCCTGCACCACAATGACTGTCCGAGAGGAGTGTCATGCTCCAGGTCGGACTTTTGCGAGCCTGCTTCTTCCTATCCTCCTGATGCCGCTCCATCTCTTCTTTCGACATACCCTGCATGGCGTCTTTGGTCATTTGCCGACCTTTGGCAAAGTAGGCCCACAGCGCGAACACGCTGAAATAGAGCGATGTCGCCGGCCACACGATGTTCATGATCCACATCTTCTGCGGATGGCGCACCTCATCGACCGCGATGATGATGGCACAGGTGAAAGCGACCCCGAGCGAAATCCAGGCAATTGTGTCCAGCATGTTTCACCTCAATGAGAATGGTCGTGCGAACCTTCGCCGTGGTCCATCGGGTCTTCACTTTGATGCAGGACTTCTTGTTGTTCCTGAGAGGTGAGTTTCGGCAGGTGTCGCACATAGGCAACGATCTTCCACACCTGTTCATCATCATCACCCGGCTTACCGAAGGCGGGCATTCCCGACCAGCGCACACCGTTCTTGATGACCCAGTAGAGTTCACCATCAGACATTTCTTGCGTGTCGTCAGAGCGAAGGTCGGTGGGACGGGGATACATGATGCCTCGGAACTTCGTCTCACCGCCACCGTTATCAGCGTGGCAGACGGCACAATGCTCCTCGTAATGCCCTCCTGCCTCGATGAGGTTGATTCCTTTTGCTTCCAAGGGATTCTTCATGGCCCCAAAGCGGTTTGGAACGGAGCTGTCGTAGGACTTCATCGCGATGCTGGATTCCAGGTGAGAAGGTTCAGGGCGGGAGCTGAAGCCTTTGCTCCAGAGAACGAGGCCAGTAATGGCGATTGCCACGACCCCAAGCAAGGCTACAGCCGCCCATAGGTTGATTAGTTTGTGCATCATTGATTGCCTCCTGGTGCCGTCGGAAGATTGATCGTGGTTGAGTCGGTACCTGCGCTGACGGGTTCATCCAAGCCGTTCATGAGCGCATAGTTCTGCAGTGCGATGGCCGCTCGCCACTCCTCATTCAGTGCATCCGTATATCCGAGCTGAAGCGTGAAGAGCAGATGCTGCGCGGCGAGTACCGCAGGGTATTCAAGCGCCATTTGCTGATACTTTGTCACCTGCAACTGGTACGCGCGGCGCGCTCGCGGGATCATCTCAGTCCGGTATCGCTCCGCTGTAAAGTGCGCGGTCAGATACTGCTGGGCAAGAGGCTCTGTCTGATTGCGAGTCCAGAGCTTTGTGCGCTCCACATCTCTGTGTGCGCGGCCCAGCAACACCTTTGAAGTCTGGATGTTGCCTTGGTTGCGATTCCAAAGCGGCAACTGCACACCTGCTTGAACGAAGCTCTCCCAGCCTGCTTTCTTTCCGCTGCTCACCTCTTCGCCCGAGTACCACTCACCGGCGGTGACGTTTAGATTGGGGGTGCGCTCACGTCTCGCATCTTTGAGACGGACTTCGCCGAGCGCTTCGTCTGCCTGCGCCCGCTTGACCAGCGGACTCTCCTCTACATCGCGTTTCACATACTCTTCTGGGTCGAAGTCGGGTGGCTCGACGAGGTTTCCGGTGAGGGGATGTATCTGGAGCGAGTGCTGCCCAGCATAGGTTGCCAGTTGCGCAAAGTGGGCGATGAACATGCGCTGAGCGTTGAGGAAGTCTACTCGTGCTTGTTCCGCCATCACCTCGACTGTCAGGATTGCTGCCGCGTCAGCTTGCCCAACGCGGAGAAGCTCGTGTGTGTTCGTATCGGTGTCGAGGGCGACCTTCAACAAGCGGTCGTGAATCACCACAGACTGCTGTGCAGCCAGCGTATCGAAGAAAGCTCGGGCAACATCGTTATGGACGCGCGCGCGCTGAACCTCAAGTGCGTACTCGTTCGATTTGCCTTCTGCGCGGTAGACATCTCGACGAAGCGCGAGTTTGTGTCCAAGGACGAATTCCTGGGTAAAGAACGCGCCCTGTTCTCCGCCGTGATACTCCCCACCCCGAATATGGTCTCCGCTGTAGCCGACGATAGGATCGGGCGGGAGGCCTATCTGTCGGGCCTGTTGACGGGAGCGGTCTACGTTGTCCTGCGCCTGCGCGAGGGTGGGATTGGCCTTGTCGGCAAGCGCCAGAAACTGTTCCAGCGTCATCGGATCTCGCTTGACCACATCTCCAAGCAGTTCTGGGGCCGGGAGATCACTTCCAGTGCGGAATTCCAAAGCTTCCGGCTCCTGCAAGTCCTGGATCGGCACTGTAACCGACTGCTGGTCGCTCTGATCGTCCGGCTTTTTGCCGGCCTGCCCGGCCTGTTGCAGAACTGAGTCATGCTCACTGGCGGCATTTCGCCGGGCTTTTGGATTACCCGCATCCTGGCCCATGCTTCTCATGTCACCCGGCATCGTGTCGGGTGACTTCTCATTTCGATTCGGCTTAGCGGGCTTAGCAGGCGAAGTCTGCTGCTTTGCCGGTTGCGGGGGCATGTTCATTCCAGGCATGTCCGGCATGGGCTGTTGCTGTGCCTGCACGACAAAGGGCATCGCGCCGAATGCTAAACAAATCATCAAAGTTGCTCTCTTCATCTCTCACTCCATGAGGTTGTGCTGCCGTTGTCCGTAAGGGCTGTCTGTCCCTCGTGGAATCGAACGTTAGCCGCGACGGACTTTACCGTCAGGATTGCCATAAAAGGACATGTAGGGATCGCGAGGCCGGTCTGCCTGCTTCATGGCAGCAATCACCTGGTCGTATTGCTCTGGAGGCAACACGCGAACAAAGGTCATCATGCCTTGCATGAACCGGCTCCAACCTGGACGCAAGCCAAGGTTCTCCGGTCTCTCGACCAGCTTGTCCATGTTCATCATTGGACCTTCCATATAAGCGTCCTGCGGAAAGTTCGGAACATTGTTCGCGTCGGGAGAGGTCTCCGTATTCTGCTGCTTCATGCTCTTCTCGCCCATGTCGAAAGCGTTCAGGTTGCGCTTCTGCTCCGGGCTAAGGCGCGGGTGGTTCCCCATCTGCTCTGCCATCATGCCGTCCATTCCAGCGTCGAGATTGGTATTGGCCAGAGGCCCATCGGGCGAGGAAGCTTCCTTACCTGCCGCGAGCGCGGCCGAAGGCACAGCCGGGTCGGACGATGCATTCGGATTCTTGGGGCTCCCCGTCTGCATTCCTTCCATCTTCATGTCCATGCTCTTCATCGCGCCCATGTTCATCTGTTCGCCTGGCTCCATCAGGTGACCATGACTGTCATCGCCGCGCAGCCCTCTACCATTCGGAAAACCGGCCATGCGTGTCATCGGCCCCGCCTGGCTTGCCATGCTGTTCATCATGTGGTGCGGCAAATGGCAGTGAAGCATCCAGTCGCCGGGATTGTCGGCGACGAACTCTACGTTGCGCGCCTGGGCAACCCCGACCAACACCGTATTTCCCGGCCACCACGCCGTCTCAGGAATGCGTCCGCCCTCTGTCCCGGTGATGTAAAAGGTATGGCCGTGAAGGTGCATCGGATGGTGATTCATGCTGAGGTTCACGAAGCGGATGCGAACACGGTCGCCCTGCCGAACAATCAAAGGTGTAGACAGAGGGCCGGCCTTGCCGTTCAAAAGCAGCCAGTTGAATTCCATGTTCATCGTGTTGGGCGTAGAGCTGTTCGGCAGGACCGAATACGCCTGTATGTTGACAACGAAGTCTTTGTCGCAGTGCGGTTGATAAGGGGTCTTCGGGTGCATGATGAAGGCCCCCAACATGCCTGCCATCTCCTGCATGGACATATGCGAGTGATAGAAAAACGTGCCTTCCTGCTTGATAACGAAATTATAGGTATAGCTTTCGCCGGGCTTGACTGGCTCCTGGCTGATTCCCGGCATCCCGTCGTTGCCCAACTGGTCCTCGAACCCGTGCCAATGAATCGAGCTTGGTTCCGGGAGTTCGTTCTTGAAGATCACGCGGACCCTGTCGCCCTGCGTGACCTGAATGGTGGGGCCGGGAGCACTTCCATTGAATCCCCAGACGTCGATCGTCTTCTGCGGAGCAATCTGTTGCTTCATGACATGGGCTGTCAGATGAAAGACCTTGACGTCGCCATCCATCTCGTAGGGAAGGTCGCCAACGTCGGTTGTTACGACAGGGGCATTGAAGTTGGGCGCACCGCGACGATTCACCTTTGACAGCGAGCCGCTGCTGATGCCAAGGTAGCCTCCTGTGCTGCTTGATTGACTTTCGGAATGTACAGCATGGGTGCCTGCGGCCTCCGCGCGATTGACTGCGAAAAGGCCAGCCCCCAAAGCAGTAGTGTGCTGAAGAAAGGTTCTGCGTGTAGACATATTCAGATCTCCGTGGGAACGCGGCAATGGGAAAAGAGCCACCGGACACGGACCGCGATCAACTCCGGAGATATCGGAGCAGTAGCGACACATCGCCGGCGACATAAGAATGTCGTCTGCTGAAGGCCGGTCTACTAGACGCGCTGAATGGTATGAAGGTTTACGGACGAGGGAGGTCTGAAGTACGGCGGTCCCCGGCCCGCGAAGGTGCTGACAAGCTTCTCAGATTCAAAGTGCTTCGCATTTACATGCACCACACCTGCCAATACCGGAACGTGAGCAGTTGCCGACCGTTGATCCGTCAACGTTGCGGGTTGCTGCGCACAGACATGGTGAGAGCAAGGTGACGACCATGAGACTGCCAATGCTGAAGCTCCACCACTTTCCGATCTTGACCTTCCGTGGCACATGCCGGAACCCATATGAGCCTCATGGGCTTGCGGACTCGCAGATTCTGAATGGCAAGCAGGCCGAAGTCCACCAAGGTCGCATTTAGCCTCACAACTGGAGGCGGCAGACGAAACAAGCAGCATGATTGCTGTTAGTACGCCCGCCCATGTCGCCCGGAACTTCATAAGACCAGTATGCACCTTGTGTGGCTAAGATGCAGGAAGGCTTGCGCCCGACTCTTGATATGACAGGTTGCGTTTCATTTTTTACACTCATTTCTTGTCGATCGCTAATGCCTCTGCTAACCGTAGTTCTTGTCGCTGCTGTCGTTACTGTGGGACTCAGCTCGAGGCAAACCAACTCTAGTCGCGGTCCGCAAATCCAAAGCGTCCACCCCGAAGGACGGTAGTTACGGCCGCACGTTAATGGTGTCCCTCAACCGAGAGTGAGCAATACGGAACAGACCCGGACAAGAGTTCGTCCTATGCTTTAGGTTCAGTTCCAAGCCTGAGGCGAACTGTCAGCGTCGGATCACGCAAAAGGCACACTTCGAATCGAAAAGGAGAAACAAAATGGCGCAACCGAACTCTATCAGACCAAAGATCGTATGGCTTCTCCTACTTGCAGTCTTTGCGACCACTGGCTCCATACGGGCGGCAGAAGCCGACCACTTGAGCCAACAGGAACTTAAGACTCTGATCGCAGGTGCGAAGACTGCCCAGGACCATGAGCGTCTGGCCAAACACTTCGAAGCGGAAGCAGACAAACTCGATGCCGAGGCAAATGAGCATCAGGAATTGGCAACGCAGTACAAGGCTAATCCTTCGGGTCAGGAGCAGAAGCATCCGATGGCCGGCAAAACTGTCGGACACTGCCAGTACTTCGCGGACGATCTTCACAAGGCTGCTAAGGAGGACCGCGCATTGGCCGCCGACCACCGAGCCATGGCAAGTGACATCCCGAAGTAAAAAGGGCAGCCATCTCAACCGCGAGCTGCGCACTGGGCGAGACACTTTGACGAATCCGCCGAAGCCGGAACTTCATAGTCGGTATGCACTTTGCGTAGTTTGCATGCAGATAAGCAGTTAGAGGTCGGAAATTCAAATAGATTTGCAGGCAAAGCTATAGGTGAGGTCCAGACTGGATCTGGAGTGCTAGACAAGCCGCTTATCGACTTGTCATCGGACTCTTGGCGTAGGCTGGTCCATGTGAAGCTGCTGCGCCAATTCGGAGCTGTACTACTTCCTTCTCGTGTCCTTTGTGGCACCGGCGATGGCGTGCATGGCTCCTGCTCGGGCATGACGGTAGAAGAGCGGGCCTGCTGCCGCGCGATGAAAAGTGACTCCGGGCAGATGAAAATGCCCGCGTCTCACGACTTCTGCAGGAAGACCCCGGGCGCGCTTCATGGCAGTTCTTTGAGATCAAATTTTGCTTCGTTCCATCCTGTCGTTGCAGTTGCGGTGTGGACCCCACCTCCCGACCTCTTCCCGCCTTACGAGATAGCTAAGGGCTGGATTCCGCGCCCAGAACAATCACCGCCAAAGCCTCTCCCCTCGATCATTTCTGTTCGAAGGGTCTAGTTCCTGCCTATCTCGCTGAAGATTGGAGCCGCAGACTTGTGCGCGCTCATGTCTGAACTGCAACCGAGACAGGAGTTTGACCATGAGGGTGGCCGCCTATTGGACCGCCGCATTGGTGTTGTTGCTCACCGGCATTTCCGCTTATTCGCAGAAAATGAGCGGTCAACCGACGCCGCTTGCCACATGGCTTGCTGAAGCAAAATCCAGCAATTCTCAGGTTGCCGCTGCCAATGATGCGTGGAAGGCAGCCACCCGTGTGGCGCGGCAATTGGCCACACTGCCCGATCCGCAGTTTACCTTTCAATCGTTCAGCGTCGGCAGCCTGAAACCTGGTGCCGGCTTCAGCAACAGCAACTTCGCGTATCTCGGCTTCGGAGCTTCGCAAGCTCTCCCCTATCCGAGCAAGCTCCGACTTAAGGGCGAGGTTGCGTCATGCAAGACAGACACGGCGGAAGCTCAGGTTGGTGTTGTTAGAGCCGATGTGGCTGAACAAATCAAGCTGTTCTACCTGCGGCTTGCCTATCTGCAGCAGACACTGGCCATCCTCGAACACACAAATGGTGTGCTGGGGCCACTCGTGCAGAATGCGCTCTCGCATTACAGTCTCGGCAAGGGCAGTCAGGCTAGCATCATCAAAGCGCAGTTGCAGCGCACCCAACTTCTGCGGCACGAGACGGTCAATCGCGAGCAGATGGGCGAAGCAGAAGCGGATCTCAAGGAGTTGCTGCATCGGAGACAAGTTTCCTTTCAGGAGGGTCAAGGCATGCAGAATCGACTGTCTCCAAGACTTCTGACAATGCCCGGTTTGTATCTGTGAGATTGGATGGAAGCCGCTTTACGTTCTGTCGTGCAACGCAAGAAATGCCTTCAGTAGAACTCGCGGGTCATAGTTCCCTTTGTAAACCGGCGGGGGCTTGCGATCGAGACCGAGCAGCCGGTAAACGGCGGTCTGAGCGGACCGGACCGAATACTCTACCGTGAAGACGACATCGTCCGGGAGCTCACAGAACTGGCCAAGAAAAGCGAGATTCTTCGAGCGTTCAGGGACCACCTGGGGACGGTCACCTCTTGATCGCTGAAGAAACTGGCTGGTAATAAATGGCATCATGCACGGGATGCAATCGCTTCGATCGAGTATGTCTGCGCTCTGCTCGCCGAAGTGCAGATGGCCCATCACTTCGGTCATGATTTCACGGCCGCTACATTCTGCCATCGCCTTCTTCACATAATTGCCTGGCTTGTCGACAAACAATCCGTAGCCCCAAAAGACTGTTACATCGACGGGCTGATCGGCGAAGTGAGGTTGGTGAGGCAAGACGATCGATAACAGCCAATTTGACTCCGGGAATGTGATGAGTCCGCCCTCGCCCGCGATGTTGCCAGTGAGGTTTTCGACTAGAGCGAAAAACGTAGACAGGTAAAGCGTTGTGGTGAACGACACCCATTTAGATTGATCGACATGATCGGAGAAGGTGGCGGGACAGCCGAACTGACGACTTTCAGATGCCAGCTTTTCCCACAGAGTCCATGAGCTATAGAGAGTTCCAGCGCGAACGACTGGCGGCGAATCCATTGACCCGAGGCTCGACCCCTCCGTCATGGAGCCGAGCGTAACCATGACATGGTCGTGGGGTCTGACGAGAATGTTATCGCGCTCCCCGCTGCGCTCACAGAGAATGCGGTCTACGTTATAACCCTGCGCGTCGTGGCAGAATTTCAGATCAGTGACGCGTGCGTTGAACTGAAACGTCACGCCTTGCTGGATGAGCCACTGCTGTAGCGGTCGAACCATCGAATCGTACTGGTTATATACCGTTCGCATGATGCCGCGCAGTGAACTGAAACCTTCAACCATGTGCATGAAGCGGACGAGATAGCGTTTGAATTCGACCGCGCTATGCCAAGGCTGGAAGGCAAACGTGGTGCACCACATGAACCAGAAGTCGGTGTCGAAGAAGGATGGTTCGAATTGATCTGCAATACTGGTGCGGCCAAGAGCAAACTCCGGCTTTAGCCCAAGACGTTCTAAGGTCAAAATATGTTTTTCGCTCAAACCGAAAGCGGGACGATCGACACTGTGTCCGTCCCGGAACAGACGGGACTTGGATGCGGTAGGTAATGTTTTATTCCACTCAAAGATCTCCTGTGTGACCGTCTTGCTTCCATCCAGTATGGGAATCGATGAGAAGAGATCGAAGGTGCAAATGTATTTGCTTTCAATCATTCGGCCGCCACGCATCACGTAACCACCGCCAGCGCTCCTGGCCGCGTCGAGACTGCCACCGATTTCGGCTGACGCCTCAAGGATAGTTATGCGGTCTCCAGCGAAACCTCCGTCACGAATGAGGAAAGCCGCCGCCGCTAAGGACGCTATACCCCCGCCAACCAGATACGCATGAGCTTCATCTTGGACGATCATTGAGCCTCCGCTGGCGTCGGCATCGAGCGCATGTAAGCCACTAAAGCCTTCATATCGCTTGCATTCATGTTGGTCGCTGGCATATCGCCTTTCTTCATTTGAACGGTGTGGTGCCGCATCAGATTTTGGAGTGTGGCTGCGGGGAGAATGGACGCCGTGCCCGCCAAGCCCGGAGCGGCTGCTGTGCCGTTGAGGCCGCCAGCCCCGTGGCAGGTTTGACAGGAGTAACGCTCAAAGACCTTGCCACCTTCGACGGCAAGCGCGCTGAGAGGCTTTGCCGACGCCACAGGGAGTGGAGCGTTACTGCGGGACGCAGCCGAGGCGGATGTTGTGGAGGCCGTTCGAGCTCCGGATGCTGGTGACGGGGTGGACGGCGCCGTCCCGAGAGTTGTCAGATAAGCAAGTAGCTGCTTCATCTCAGCAGGGTTGGCGGTGACAGGCGGCATCCCGCCGGACTTCATCTTTGCATTCGGATGATGCAGGAGGTTGGGTAGCGCTCCCCCGGGAAATTTGGCGGAAACGCCGACCAGCGCGGGTGCGAAATGAGTCCCTCCAGCATTCGCGCCATGGCAGGCCGCGCACCCTTGGGACACGTACACCGCATGGCCGGCGTCTGACTTCACCGGTTTCCCCGCAACTGGGGTTGCTCCCGCTGCGGTTCTTGGTGCGGCGGATGCCTGAGCAGGTGCAGCAGAGGCTGGTATCGCCGCAGGTGGGGCCGGTCCCTTCGCCGGAGCAGCCGAAGCCAAAGCTGCGGGAGCCGCCTTTGTGGAGGCAGCACCGCCGAGAGTTCGTAGATAGGCGACGAGCGAGTTGATCTCCGCGGGGGGGCCGGTGACGGCCTGCATTCCTCCAGCTTTCATCTTGGCATCTGGTCTAAGGAGAAGGTTTGTCAGTTGCGCATCCGAATGCTTTCCAATCAAGCCAGCCATAGCTGGAACACGCGCAGTTCCCGCGCCTGCGTTTCCATGACAACTGGCGCAGCCATGCGCCTGGAAATTCTTTTCTCCGCTTGCACCGGAAGCCGACGTTGATGCAGCGACACCCTTTGCGGGAGGTGCGCTTGCTTTAGGTGCATTAGCAGGAGCAGGACTTGGCACAGGACTTGTTGCGGAAGCGGTGGGTGGCGCTCCACTTGGAGTCGTCGCAGCCGACCCGCTTCCCCCGCTCTTACCTACGCTATCTAGATAACCAATTAAGGCCAACATGTCTGGGGTGGACAAACTATAGGCCGGCATATGACCGGCGACCATCTGCGCATTGGGATGCTGTAGTAAGTTGGTCAGCTGAGCCGCGGGATACTTGCTTGTAATCCCAACAAGGCTTGGAGCCGTTGCTGTTCCCGTACCGGAATTTCCATGGCACCCAGAACACCCCTTGCCATCAAAGATTCCTTTGCCCTTCGCAACCAGCGGATTTGCTGGCGCGGAGGAAAGAGGCACTCCACTCGCAGATTCGATTCGCGGCTTGAATGGAGCTTTGGTGTATTCTGCCACCTGCTGTTCCTGAAATGCCAATTGCGTCGCGATGCTAGGGTCGTGCAGATCATCCAGATGGCTCTTGAAGCCAAGGAAGATTATCCCGACTAAGACAATTGCAACTGCAAGGAGCGGAATCGGCCTTCGCCAGGGTCTCCGCTCCAGCTTCCGATCCAGGAAAGGCATTAGGAAGAACAGAAGCGCGAGGATTCCTGGAATAACGACGACCGCAAAGACCTCCATTCGACTGGACCAGAACTTCAGCCACTCGAACATCGGCAGGTAATACCATTCGGGCCTTGGAACAAACTTTGTGTTTGACGGATCGGCGACCGGACCAAGCAGCACCGGATGGAAATATGCCAGGAATCCGAGGCCGATCATGATCAGCAGCGCAAACGCCATGTCCATGATCACTTGGCGAGGATAGAAACTCTCTGGGGGCAGTTTCGGATTGACAGGATCTTCCTCGATCGGGCCGGCTGGACCGGCTTTCCGAAATAGAGCAATATGAACGCCAATGAATAGGAAGATCATTCCAGGAATCAAAAACACATGAGCGAAATAGAAGCGCGACAACGTGAGCGTTCCCAGTGTGTTGCCGCCACGCAGCATGTCTGTAAGCCATTGGCCGATGAAAGGAACTTCCCCGACGATGTTTGTTCCAACTGCCGTGGCGAAGTAGGCGCTCTGGTCCCAGGGCAGCAGATAGCCGGTGAAGCCCATTCCAAGAACGAGAAATGACAGGAACGCTCCCGAAATCCAGAGCAACTCGCGTCGGCCTTTGAAAGACCCGTATATAAATGTCTGAAGAAAATGCAGCAACAGCACGATGATCATTGCGCTGGAGCCGTAGTAATGCAGACTGCGGAGAAATTGGCCAGCCGCAACCTGCTTGGTAATGTATGCAACGCTGGTGTGCGCCGATTCCGCGGATGGTACGTAGTAGAGCGCGAGACACAACCCGGTAATTACTTGCGAGATGAAGATAAAAAGCAGACCGGAGCCAAATACGTAAGCGAGGCGCGCGCCGCCCGGAACCGGCTCATCGAGCGATGCATGCATCACGCTCTTGATACCAGTACGTTCGTTGAACCATTTATAGAAACGTCCGGGAACATTTTTCGTTGCCGGAGTGTCCTTCACTGGATCTGGCATAACGGGCACCTAGCTCAGCACTTGACGGTTGGGAACGTTTTCTCGGAAATATTCAAACTTCACCATGAGCTTTCCATTCTCCACTTTGTTTGGAAGTGGATCCATGCCTCGTGGCGACGGGCCGGATACGGCCGCTCCATCCGGTTTGAAAACGCTCGCATGACAGGGACAATAAAAGTCATGCTCTCCGCTCCGCCATTCAACGGTGCAGCCAAGGTGGGGGCAGATCGAGGAAAGGACGGCTAGCTTTCCCTGCGCATCCTTGGTTACGTAGACTGTTTGGGAGGAGTCCACCTCCCGCCATCCATCCACCTGTTTCAGGTCGAGGGGTGCCAGGATTGGCGTTGACAGATTGGAAAACGCATCCATTGCGCCAATCGGAGACCAGACGTCTCCGCCTGATTTCGTATACAGAGGGTAGAGAACGTAGCGAAGTACAGGAACGGCCAGGATCGTCCCCATGCCTGCAGTTCCGATGGCCAATAGTGAACCAAAAAAAGACCGCCGATTGATGACAATCACATCGTCAGCTGGAGTCTCTTCGCGCTTGATCTCTTGTTCCATGCCTTCTCCTAAAAATTCAGCTGCAGCGCCACGTACAACGAAGCGTTGTCGGAAGCATTTCGGTTCGCACCGTCGTAATTCCTACCCGCCCCGTTGAATGTGGTATAGCCCGTGTAGGCCACGTTGAGGTCGATATTCTGGACAGGCCAGTATCCAAATTGAACCGTGTATCCAGTGGTGTTGGGGCTTCCATTGTTACTGCCCGTTACGGGTGCCGAGGCGTAAAGCAAAACATCATCGTTACCGCCCGTAGAGAAGAGTGCCCCGGTCGCCGTGTATTTGTTCCTCCAGTGGTAGGTGCTATCCAGCTGGAATGCATTTAAGTGGTTTGCCGCTGCGCTCGCGCCTCCAGAAGCAAAGGTTGCGCCCATATTTGAATTCTCGTAGGTGAAACTACCGTGTGCAGTGAGCAAATTGGCACCGAAGGGCCGCTCATACTGGAAGTCGAACGAAGGATCAACGAATCGGTCCTTCGGACCGGAAACCGCACCTGGATATGAGTTGACGTAGATTCCGTAGGTTCCGACCATGAGATAGTTGCTACCCCAACTCTGCTGCCATGCAGCTCTCCAATACGGTGCTACGCCGCTAATGTTGTACTCGTAGCCGGTTCCCGTTAGGGGAACGGTGCCTCCCGCGTGCTCGGATCGGTACATCGTAACGGCGGTATACAGGTGGTTGTTCCACATGCTGTACCCACCGATACCGGCCACGTCGCCCCCTAACGCGCCGATGACCGGTGAAGCTAAAGAACCCACGGTCGCACTCGACGAGATCCATGGAAAACCCCAACTGGGCGTGCTGTTCCAGACGTCCTCCGTGGTTGGAGTGTTGTTCAACAAAACACCATAGATCCAGTCTTTCCCTGCAAGCTTCCCTTCGTTGGCATAACGCAAGTCCACGTCGTCGAGGCCGAAATGATCGTCGGCGTGCGTGTACTTGACGTGGGCCAAGCCGCCGAAGTGGGATGCAAAACCACCCGCGATGATCAGGCTCAATGCTTGCGGAAAGCCTGCTGTGCCATTCTGTGTACCTGGCGGCGGGGATTGGATGGCCGTATCGGATATCAATATCTGTCCTGAGAGCGGAAGATACTTCGAGAGCAGTAAATCTTTGGAGTTGCCCACTTTAGTGAGATCCGTCATGTCGGACAGCACATAAGCCTTGAGTTTGAAGTCCCGCCCGAAGGCCGTCAGTTCCGGGGGACTGCTATGGCACACATTGCATGAAAGCCCCGTCTGACGCGAAAAACTTGGCACCGCGTAAGCCCTATCCAAGGCGAGCAGAAGACATAAGCAAGTTGCCATTTTCAGGTATCTTTGCATCGACTATTTCCTCGATCTGCGGACTGGGGCGTGACCGTAACGCGGCGGTTAGTTTGGCCGGACTATGGCGATGCAAAGGAACTAATGGCCACACTTTACGGGTGTTTGAGGCATTAGTCTGTGCAGTTTTATACATGCTGAGGACATTCGCGGTGATGCCGGCCACATACTTGTGTAAATGGTGATGGCACTTGTGAAGGAACTGTCTAGCCTGTACGCATCGACATGCCGGGTGGTTTTGCAACCTCTCGCCCCAGGCGCTGGCTGCTTTCAACTCTTTGGGCGTGCATGGGGCGGTACCTTCAGGCGGCACGCTCTTTGGGAGGGGCAGGCCGCTCACAACGTGAGTATTCTATGTTGTGGCCAGGTGAAACTGACCACTTCGTGCAAGGAAGGCAAAACTCTTCTCGTGCGGATTGCAAAGCCAAGGGACGTGTTGGGCTCAAGTGCGGCCATGTCCGCAACGCTGCATGAGACTACAGTGTAGGCATTAGGTGTTGGAGGCTGTCCCGCCGTCTTTATAGCTGCGGACAGGAACCGTCTCAATTTAGATTCTCCCTACGTGCGCGTGGAACCCGCGTCAAGTGAGCAATCCTGCTCAGACTCTAACCGCTATTCCCTTTATGGTGCGAGTGGCACGGCTTTCCGGTTCAAAGGTCCCGGATAGACCGTTGTCCAATCCAGCCCACACGTTGGTGGTTTGTTTGATCCGCATGCTTCGATATCTAAGGAGAAGTCAAATGAGTTGTTGTCAAGACAAGATGGAACCGGTTGGGACAGATTCGTGCTGCACGCCGAGCGAGACATCACAAGACGCCGCGCTGACGATGCACAAGACGGGATGTGGGTGCGTGCCCGTTGTGGAAGACAAAGAGAGCCGTCGCTTGGTGGGGGTCGTGACCGAACGCGACTTGTGTCAACATGTGACGGCCGAGAACCGGCGGCCGTCGGAAGTCCCGGTTGAAAAGATCATGCGCGCCGCGTCCGCCTGCTGCGGTGTGAGTGACTCCCTCGAAGAAGCCCGGCGCACACTCGACGCGCATCAGGCAACGAGTCTGCCCGTTGTGGACGAGGGGGGCTGTTGCCACGGAACAATCAGTTCCCACCATCTCCGGGAAATGTAAGGCCACAGATCACAGGCGCGCATGGCGAAGGCATGTGCGCTCCGCGGTCCGAGGACCAGACACCTGGTGGAGACTGTGTATTTCGTTTGGCCATTGGACGATGAGCTCGTCCCGGAACGGTGTACTGTGCGTTGTTACGGGAGAGACGCTTCGTGATTATGGACTTTCAAATGCGCAAGAGCCATTAGGGGGAAATCGCGCGTGTGTGAGGCCGCGGCGAAGAACCGCGATCGCTCTATTGAACTAGGGTGCAACAAGACTCTCCATCGAGTCTTGGTTTGGCGGATTCACGAGATGACAAAACGCCTGTTGGTCTTATTTTCCTGTTTGTTCCTGGTCATGATCGGCTTCGGCATCACGCTGCCGGTATTTGCGTTCTATGCCGAGCGTCTTGCGATGGCAGGTGGGGCATCTCAAGGAGAGGCAGCGGTTCATGTGGGGCTGCTGACCGGAATCTACGCCCTGATGCAGTTTCTTTTCGCCCCGCTGTGGGGCCGTTCGTCGGATCGCATCGGACGGAAGCCTTTGGTGTTGATTGGCGTCGCGGGTTTTGCGATTGCCCAGGTGCTGTTCGGATTGGCGCACTCCCTGTGGCTGTTTTACGGCGCGCGGATCATCGGCGGTATCTTCTCCGCGGCAATGTTCCCAGCCGCAACGGCTTATGTGGCCGACGTGACAACCGATGATGAGCGTAGCCGAGGCATGGCTTGGCAGGGCACTGCGGTAAGCCTGGGCGTCGTGTTTGGTCCCGCCTTCGGCGGTTTGCTGGCTCGTAGAGACCTACAACTCCCCATGGGATCCGACCACTTAACTATACCTGCCTTCTCGGTCCCGTTCTTTGCGGCGGCGCTGTTGGCTTTGCTCACTCTTCCCGTGATCATTCGGTGGCTACCGGAATCCCTGCCCTCTAGCTCCGCGTCCCCGCTTGAGAAGCGGTCCCCCAACAGGTGGCGGGGTTTGGCTATTCAGCTCTGGCCGATTCTGGGCCTGGCATTCGCAGTGCAATTCGGGTTGGCAATGTTTGAGGCGACCTTCGCGCTCCACGCGAAGGAGATGTTAGGGTACGGACCCGCCGGGGTGGGAGCTGTCTTTATGGTTTGCGGTTCGGTGATGGCTGTATTTCAGGGTGGAGCTGTCGGTTATCTCGCGCCCAGGATGAGCGCGGTTCACCAGATTGCAGTGGGATTTGTCCTGGTGGGAACTGACCTGGCAGTGCTGCTGTTCGCACGCAGTACCCCATTGGTCCTGACCATTGTTGGACTACAGGCGCTCGGAATGGCGCTAGTCACACCAAATCTCACTGCACTTGCGTCCAAGGGTCAAAAGCAATACACCGGTGCAGCGCTCGGTTTGGGAAATGCCGCCAATAGTTTGGGTCAGGCCACAGGCGCCGCCCTTGGCGGCTTGCTCTTTGCTTTGGATATGAGAGCGACCTATTCGGTCACCGGAGCGTTCCTGGTCTTGATCGGGACGATCTCTGGAAGCGTATTGCGACGAGGCAACACTGAGAAATAAGACGAACAAGTCTGAGGGACAGTCATGACCAAACAAGCCCGCGTCAGGCATCCACTCTATAATTTTCTACCCACGGAAATCGAGGGAGTTCGATTCGCTGGCGGCACTCGCCTTGTATATGCATTGATCGCGGAGTCACGCCACCAATGAAGTGTGGCGGCAACCTGATACGGAGCTGTGGAAGATCACGCATAACCCAAGGGTCATCCTGTAGACGGTCTCGCGGGACAAGATTGAACGCGCTTTGGCGAACCCTGGTTTCCGCAAAACAGCCGATGACCTGGTAGAAGCCACACGGCGAGCAGCGGAGATGCCTGCATGGTTTCAGAAGAATCATTCGGACGCTCCCCTAGCCTGCGCTGCCTACTTCAGCATGGAATTTATGTTGAGCGGGGCCCTGCCCAGTATTCGGGCGGGGCTTGGCAAGGTGGCCGGCGATCAACTCAACGCCGCCAGCGCTTCTTTATCTGCTCGGCTACAACACCAGCATTGCGGCGTTGGTTGGATCCATTGCGCTCGCCGGCGTGGCCGCCGAAACCGGCGTAGTAACGATCGTTTACCTGGACGAGCTGTACGATCATCGCATGGCGCATGGCACGATGGCGACGCGGCGCGATCTCTACGACGCCATCATTGAGGGCGCGGTCATGCGCGTTCGTGCCAAGGCGATGATCGTGATTGCCATCATCGCAGCATCGCAGGCCTTCTCGCCAATCATGTAGAGCCACGATACGGACGCCGATGTCATGAAGCGCATTGCTGCTCCGTGACATACGGAGTGGCGCGGATGCCAGGTGCGGCTTGACAACCACGAGGAGGCTTACATCGCGGTGGCTGGGTCAACCAGCACGACACTCTCATGCCATAGCAGACACGTAGGATTCCTGCTTGGCGTGTCGAAGATGTTAAGCAATGACATCCCTCGGCGCGGATAACTGTGTCCGACAAATGCCGGTCGCCAGCATTGCGCTAAATACTTTCTGGCGCGCGAATGATCTCGACGGAACACTTGGCATGACGCGCGACGGATTCTGCCACAGCGCCGAGCAGGAATCGTCGGATGCCCGTCTGCCCATGCGAACCAACGACAATCAAGTCGGCGTTCCACTTTGCCGCGGAATCAATGATGCGTTCTCTGACGTCGCCCACCTCGACTGCGGTGTCGGCCTTGAATCCAGCGGTACGCAACTCCTTCGCGATTCGCTCGACCAAAGCGTGGGCTGGCTTTTCCTCGCCTGCCAACTCAGGGGCGTAATCGGGGTCCATTTGGGGCGGAGCTGGTCCTGCCAGCTGCAATACATGCAAGACAGTGATCTCCGTATTCTCAGTTCTAAACTGCATGACTACAGCCCGTACCATATCTCCGGAGAACTTCGAATTGTCAATTCCCATTAGGATCTTCATGGCTACTTTTCCTTGACAAGCTATAGGGTATATACGACAAAAGCAAAACACTCTTGGCGAGCGTGGATGATGTTGACGGAGCGGTATCGGATCTGGGGATTCATATCGTGGCACAGATCCTCGCCCTCCCTCTCTGGAATCCTTTCAGGAACGGATGATTCCGCTACCTTATCAACATGGCCGCGCGCACTCGCGCCATTTCATTCCTAAGGCTACGCTTCTGGCCAATGAGAAGCTCGGCCATTTGCTGGAAATCAGCATCTTCAAATCTCTATTCAACCGTTTGTTGTGCCACTGAGAGTCTTTGTGCTGCGTCGCCCATCGGTATCGAGTGAATTGCGCAGAGGAGACGCGAGCGACAGCGCTCAATCGTGCAAAATTACATTGAGCGACGATTTGTAAACTCGGATACTGCCGTTGTATTCAATAAAGCCCAGCTTACGAAAGCGATTCATGAAGAAGCTGACCCGTGACCGCGTGGTTCCAATCATTTCCGCCAGAGTTTCCTGTGTGATCTTTGGAAGCATCGTATCCGGCTCGCTGGGCTTGCCGAATTCCGCCATCAGCAGGAGAATCCGTGTCAGCCGCTTTTCACTTGAGTTGAAAAGCTGATCGACAAGATCGGCCTGGCTTCGCATGCTGCGAGCCAGCAAGAACTTGAAGAACAGATACGAGAAGGCGTGCTCCTCGTGCAGTACTCGGATCATCTCGGCTCTCTCTATCTTGAGAGCTGTACAGGGGTAATCGCGGTAGCCGTCGCGAGCCGAAGCCCCGGCCACTCCCGCAATCGACTCCTCGCCGACAACATGACACGGCTCATCCCGATGAGCGTACGACCGACGGCCAAGGAAATGCGGAGTTCCCGCGCCACCGCGAGGATATTGTGTCTATGCTCCCAGCTTCGAGTAGTTGGCCGCCTCCACCACACGCGATGTGAGGACCTCAGTTCATTGACGAGATAGGCCCAGTTCCACTTCGATGAGACGTTTGCAGATAGCTGGCGACGAGTTTAATGCATCTCAGTTACAAAGAGGTGTTATATGAACAATGAACATGTGAAGGGTGCAGCGGAAAAAGGTGAAGGCAAGATCAAGGAAGCAGCAGGCCAAGTCACAGGCAACAAGAAGCTCGAGAACGAAGGCAAAGCTGATCAGGTTAAAGGCGCCGTCCACAATAAGGCGGGAGATGCGAAGGACGCTGTCAAGCAGACCTTCAAGAAGAATTAAATCCGATCATCGCAGCCCCCTTCGGGCGATAGCGTCAAGTGCCATTATCCCGGGATGGAAGTCCTAGGGTAGTGGCAATTGTTTTCTCCGACAGCAACCTACCATCGTAATGCGATCCGCAGGTTGAGTTAGACGGCAAACCTGCGTGGAGCAGGAGCCGCTACTATCTTGTCGTCGCCGGAATTGAGTTTCCACGTTTTCACGTCCCACGCAAGGCCGAGCATACCAAGCTTCCATCCACTTCGGTTTTTTGTAGCCCCGATGCGTGAGCAGCCGATGGTACCCCATGCCGAGACCTCCGGCGACCACCACAGCGCCAATGCAAGCAGGAACGAAGGCCAACTGAAAACGAATAGGGCGGCCAAAGCGCCAAGGTGAAACACAACCATGAAGAGGGTGGTAATCCATACGACGGGCTGCGTGAATGTCCGGTCGTCTCTGAAGCTCCCCGCTGTTCGCATACCGTCGCCCTCCTACTGAATTGGATGAGAGCAGTGTTTAGAGAGCCTCAGCGGCCGGCGTAATACTTGTGTAAGCTATATGAGCACAATTGACCAGTAAGGCATTCGATGGGCCGATAGGCTTGACCTATTGCCGGAGCCTCGCTGCATCGGGAAAGCCAACTATGACCGACAAATGCCTACGTTCCGTCGATTCTCGAGAGTTATTCAGCCGGGTGGCCGACACGCAAATGATCACCAGGGATTACCAGAACAAAGAGACCATTTTTACGCAAGGCGATAAGGCCGATGCGATGTTCTACATCCAGAATGGCAGTGTAAAGCTGACAATCGTATCCAGGAGAGGAAAGAAAGCGGTGATCGCCGTGCTGCGGCCCGGCGACTGTTTTGGTGAAGGCTGCCTGGCCACACAAACTCGGCGGAGCTCTACTGCGACGGCAATTCGGCCCTCCACCATCGCGCGAATGAAACGCGCGACAATCGTCAGCAGCATTCACGAGGATCCGGCCTTTGCAAAACTCTTCGTTTACTATCTGCTTGGGCGAATCAATCGAATTGAAGTGGAGTTTGTGGACCAGATCTTCAGTTCCAGCGAAAAACGATTAGCCAGAATTCTATTAATGCTGGCGGGCTTTGGGCTGGACTCGAAGCCGGATCCGGCCATCCTGAATGTGAGTCAGGAAACGCTGGCGGAAATGGTCGGCACTACACGGTCCAGGATAAGCCATTTCATGAACCGCTTTCGTAGGATGGGGCTGATCGATTATGACGATAACCTGCAAGTGCATAAGGAGTTGCTGACCTTTTTGCTTCATGAGTAAAGAGATATGCACGGTCCATCACTTTTCTCTCTATCCATTCTTTGAAAAACTCCGGTCTTGCGGGCCACGTTGAGGTTGCGGCCCTTTGAATCAGCGGTCGAAAAAAGAATCAATACAGATCCAAAGGACACGATTCTAGCGTTCCTGGAACAGCTTCCGAGGGCGAGTTTATGCACATACTGGTCGTGAATAGCGGATCCTCATCGATCAAGTTTTCGATGTTCGACTCGGATCCTGGGAGATATCCGTCCGAGCCGAACTGCCTTTTCGACGGGCAGGTGAGCAACATCGGGGAGCCAGACGCCACACTTGAAATTCATGGCGCGGATGGAAGGAACCTGGGGCACCATCGATCCGGAGTAAAGGCGGCGACGCTGGAAGAAGCGGCACGGTTGGTTCTGGACGCAGTGAGCGAGGCGAGGATGCCCGCGGTCCAAGCAGTTGGGTATCGGGTCGTGCATCCTGGAGCGAAGCTGCACGGGCATCAGAGGATCACGACGGAGGTGCTTAAGGACCTTGAGGAGGCCGTCGCATTCGCTCCGCTCCATGATCCAGCGGCAATCGCCATCATCCACAAGGGGATGGAGCGATTTCCGGATGTCGCCCACTATGCCTGCTTCGACACTGTGTTTCACCGGACGATGCCGGCGGAGGCGAGTACCTATCCCGTGCCTCGAACATATCGCGAGCAAGGTGTTCGGCGTTACGGATTTCACGGGTTGAGCTACGAGTCAATTGTGCGCCAGATGCGAGTCCAGGCACTTACCGAAGGCACAGGATTTCCGCAGCGCATGGTGATCGCGCACCTCGGAAGCGGGTGCAGCGTTACGGCACTGCGCGATGGCCGCTCCGTGGATACGACCATGGGCCTGACCCCAACTGGAGGAGTCGTGATGGAAACGCGGCCGGGTGATCTCGACCCCGGACTGATCCTGTATC
>JBEPUY010000056.1:0-22524 GCA_041691255.1 Granulicella sp.
AATAGAGACATCCAGCCGGGATGGCGGAACTGGCAGACGCAGCGGACTCAAAATCGTCCAAGACAGCGTTAGATAACCACTCAAGTCATTCAAAATGAGTATGTTATAGCGAATCCGATAGTACAGGTTCCGTTGCACAACTCTTCCACACTTTTGTAGTATTTTGATGTCAGGAGGTGCTCTCGCATGTCCGAACATCACACCATCCTCGGTGGCAAGGTTCACGTCTACAAACGTCCGAACAGTTCTAGCTGGCAGTGCGCGACCTACCTGGCCGGTAAAAACCGGCGCACAACGACCAAAGAAGACAGCCTCTCGAAGGCGAAGGAGTTCGCTGAAGACTGGTACTTGCAGTTGCGAGGCAAGCTCCGCGACGGCGAGTTAGTGAGCGGCAAACCATTCCGTGACGCGGCCAAGTTGTATCTGCGCGAGTTCGACATCATGACGCAGGGACAACGGAACGCAACCTACGCGCGCGGCCAGCACGCGCGTACGAATGGCCATCTCGTTCCTTTCTTTGGCAGTATGGTTCTCCCTGAGATCACTGCGGGCACGATCAACGAGTACCGCATCCATCGCCTTGAGGAGTCGAAGGCGTTACGCGGCAAGCCGCCCGCGCATAACACCATGCACCAGGAGATCGTGACGTTGCGCCAGATCTTCAAGACGGCGCTGCGTCACGGATGGATTGAACATCTCCCGGATATGTCCGCACCTTATCGGGCGTCGGCCAAGATTTCTCATAGGGGATGGTTCTCGCCGGAGGAGTACAAGCAGCTATACGAAGCGACTCGCAAGCGGGCACAGCACCCGAAGCAGCCGCGCTTTCGCTGGGAAGCGGAACAGCTCCACGACTATGTTCTTTTTTCCGCAAATACAGGGCTTCGCCCGGATGAAGCGATGCGTCTCCAGTTCCGCGATGTGAAGATCGTCGATGACGAAGGTAGTGGCCAAACCATCCTAGAGATCGAAGTTCGAGGTAAGAGGGGCATTGGCTTCTGCAAGAGTACGGTCGGAGCTGTGCGACCGTTCGAGCGGTTGAAGGCTCGCCTGCGTCCCGAGGGTGGGCCGGGACGTGCGGGAAGCCGTAAGGATTCATTGGAGAGCGGTGAATGGCAGAAGCCGCGAGCAACGGAACTGCTGTTTCCGAAGTGGTCGCGCGATCTGTTCAACGCGATCCTTGAAGAAGAGAAGCTCCGGGTTGACCGCGATGGAAGACCGCGTACTGCCTATAGCCTTCGTCACACGTACATCTGTTTGCGGCTTCTTGAAGGGGCTGACATCTACCAGATCGCAAAGAACTGCCGGACTAGTGTGGAGATGATCGAGAAATACTATGCGGCCCACCTGAAAACTCAGCTCGATGCTTCTGCAATCAACGTGATGAAACCGCGTCCAAAGAAGGAGTTGGCGAGGAAGGAGCCGCGCAGAGTCGAAACTCATTCGTTAGCCGATGCTATGTAAGTTGTTCCGCCCGGATGGAAGCATCCGGGTTTGCTTTTGGCACCGGATCAGGGCCGCTTCGGCCCGTTTTGATCTGGTGCCGTCTCTGCACACGCGCGTGTGCTCGGATGTCTCGAACCGCCAAGACCTTACATATTAGCCAAAATACTTGCTTATGGCCATATTGCTCTGTATATTAGGCAATAATGTTGTCCCTATCTATACTCGCCGAAGGAATTGCCCAAAAGCGCAAGGCGCTCGGTTTGAGCCAAACCGCACTTGCGAAAAAGGCACACGTCGGCCGCTCCACCTTGGATGCTCTCGAAAATGGCCGCATGGGAGAGTTGGGATACACAAAGATCAACAACATTCTTTCCGCGCTGGGTCTGGAACTGAGGATTCAGGAGGCTATCTCCCGTAGGCCGACTCTAGAAGAGCTGATGAGTGAGGTAAGCCGTGATTAAAGTTTGGACCGATTCGCAAGAAGCGGGGATGCTTGATCGTTCAGGAGAGCGTGGCAGCAGCTTCGCCTACGCGCCAGAGGCTCTTCCTGCGCGCGCTGTCTCAGCGACGATGCCGGTGCGTCTTCCATCCTGGGACATTCGTTTCGGATTGCCTCCGATCTTCGAAATGAATCTTCCCGAAGGCGTCCTTCGTGAGCGTCTACGCTTGGCATTCGCTAAAGCGACAGGAAGCTTTGACGAGTTCGATCTCTTAGGTGTCGTTGGCCGTTCGCAAGTGGGACGAATTCGATATACCGGCCAGCGTGAGCAGCTTCAGGAGGACGTTCCTTTCCAGTCGGTCGATGAGATTCTGGAACATCGTCGAGGTGGCGATCTCTTTCGTTATCTCATTGAGAAGTTCGCAACCTTTTCCGGTATCAGTGGAGTGCAGCCTAAAGTTCTCGTGAGAGACGAAGCCGCATTCTCTGCGCTCGACGGTTCCGGCCAACGCTTTTCTGAAAGCTACCGAGGTGCAACGCACATTGTTAAATTCTGGGAGCAGAACGAGTATCCGCAGCTCGCGGCGAACGAATACTTCTGCCTCGAAGTTGCCAAAGCGTGCGGGCTTGAGGTGCCTTCCTATCGGCTTTCGGAAGACGCGAATGCCCTTGTGATCGATCGCTTCGATTTACGTCAAGACGGCACGTATAGAGGTTTCGAGGATTTTTGCGTGCTGAACGCCAGACGCACCGATGAGAAGTATCGCGGCAGCTACGAAACGTCGATCATGAAGCGTTTTACGCAGTTTGCGAATTCATCGCATCTCGTCGAGGATACGGAGCGTCTCTTCACTCTTATCGCTCTCAACTGCGCCTTGCGGAATGGAGATGCGCATCTGAAAAACTTCGGCATTGTCTATGACGACGTTCAGGGCGAAGCGCGGCTCGCTCCTGTCTACGATTTGGTGACAACATCGGTCTACCTGCCCAAAGACAGCATGGCGCTCACGTTGAACGGTTCAACTCGCTGGCCGAGTGCAAAGGAACTCAAACGCTTGGGAGAGACTCGCATGGGTGGCGCGCCAGCGAGGATTTCCGCCATCCTCGAACTTGTCGCTGACTCGATGTCAGGGATCGCATCCGTCATGGCACGGTACATCAAGTCTCACCCTGAATTTGCGGAGATAGGCTCATCAATGAAGACTGAATGGACTGTCGGAATGAAATCGTCTTTGAAAACGAGCATCTAGGGGCGCTCTTCGCTGCTATCCAGAATCAAAAATATACAATCCGTAAACAAGAGTTCTCCAGTGTTCTTCCTGCGTCGGCTGTAATCCAATGCCGAGCAGGTGCTTCCATATTGGATGCGAAGACGTCCGCGGCAATACAGCAGATCGTGCTTCATCCCGGAGAGGAGAAGTTCAAGTTGGACGCGAAGACAAAGGCCATTTCGTTGCAGGCTTTCACGTCAGACTTGTTACTGGACAAACCCTATGAGCCTTACGCCTTATCATGCAAAATATTTTGCACATGACCTTACCCGCAGGGCCGTCGTCGGCATAGATCGTCTTTCCATGTCGCTTTTCGATGCCGCAGTAGACCTAAACCCCCACCAGATCGAAGCCGCTTTGTTTGCGCTGGAGTCTCCCTTGTCAAAAGGGGTAATCCTGGCCGATGAGGTTGGCCTAGGGAAGACGATTGAGGCGGGCATTGTCCTCTGCCAACTGTGGGCGGAACGAAAACGCCGCTTATTGGTAATCTGTCCCGCTTCCCTCCGCAAGCAGTGGGCTTTGGAGCTGGAAGAGAAGTTCAATCTGCCAACTCGTGTGTTTGATTCAAAATCCTATCGGGATGAAGAGCGCCAGGGGCGGACGCCCCTATGAAGACGGTGAAGCTCGATGAGATCGTGCGTCAAAAAGATCCGGAGTTGAAGCAAGTAGTCGAGCAACTCGCACGCGGCGAGGTAGGAGAGGCCATCGTAGGATTGGAGCGGCAGGGCCGGGTGCATGAAGTGAAGGATCCAGCGGAGCGCTTCGCGGCGATTGCGAAGGAGTATGCGAAGTCGCCGGAGAAAACGCTGGCTGTATCGCCGGATAACCGCTCTCGGATTGAGATCAATCAAGCCATTCGTGCTGAGCTGCAAGACAGAGGTGTTGTTAGCAAAGAAGAGCATCGAATGCAGGTGCTTGTGCCACGGCAAGACCTCACCGGTGCAGACCGGATGTGGGCGGCACGCTACGAGGTAGGCGATATATTGCGGTATAGCCGCGCGTCCAAAGAGACTGGTATCGGTAAAGGTGAGTATGCGCGAGTGTCCGACGTCGATGCTGCGAGTAACCGGCTCACTGTCGAGCGGAAGGACACTTCGGAATGCACCTACGATCCGCGCCGTCAACAGGGCGTTTCGGTGTACCGCAAAGAGGAACGAGCTTTCTCTATAGGAGACCAGAGTAGCGGGGTTCTGGACGTGGAAGAATCTCGGACGCTCCGTAATGGCCGGACAGAAAGGCATCCGCATCCTTGCTCCCATCGTCGGAGTTCGTCGCAAGAAGGACTCCGAAGTGCAGAAGGACATCACCAAGCAGAATGAGCGGATTCTTTTGGGATTCAGAAATGCCTATGTCTTCGATGTTTCGCAGACTGATGGCGTAGACCTGCCAGCTATGCGCGAAGTGAGCGGCGACCCCGGCGAGAACATCGACCGTTTGGCCGCATTCCTCAACAGCAAGGGCATTCAGCTTGTCTACAACGAGAAGATTGCCCCCGCGCTAGGCATGAGCTACGGCGGACGCATCGCCATCTTGCCCGGTCAGTCGAAGGCCGAAACCTTCGCCACGCTGGTACATGAGACGGCGCACGAACTCCTGCATAAAAGCGAACGCCGAACCGCGACCACCAAGACGGTACGCGAGACGGAGGCCGAGGCCGTTGCATTCGTTGTCGGCAAGGCCGTTGGATTAGTGACGGGTTCGGCGAGTGCCGACTACATCCAGCTTTACCACGGCAACGCATCGTTGCTGGCCGAGAGCTTGGAAGTTATCCAGCAGACCGCTAGTGTCATTCTTGCCGCATTGGAGTCGCCCATCGCGGAAGAGGAGACGGCCACCACCGAAGCTGCAGAACTGGCGGAGGTGGCGGCATGAAGAACAACCTGCGCTTGCAGGGCTACGAAGAGGCCTTCAGGAACAAGTGCATTCTCGGCTAAACAAGGCGCATCGGTGAGGCTGCGAAGCTGTGGCCTCACCGCTTTCTTGCGCGCTCATCGCGCGGCAGGGAGAAACCCGCTCGGTTTCTCCCTGCACCCGCTTCCGGCTGCCTTCCGGCCTCCGCTCGCCGGCTGCGCGGTAGAGGCCACGCTCCGAGGACGTACCGGCTCCGCGTTCTGCGGTACAATCTTGGTATGGCCGAGTGGTGAAATTGGCAGACACAGCAGACTCAAAATCTGCCGAGGGCAACCTCATGTCGGTTCAAGTCCGACCTCGGCCACCATCTACATCTCTCATTCTGAGATATTCTTCTCCAGAATTTATTGGAACCATCCTCGTCCGGTCCGCTATTTGATAGCGGAGTCTAGTTTCGTTGCGTCTCTCACGTATGTCGGATCAATGGATGAAGTGACTGGCAGGGGTGGGAAGGGTACTACAAACGAGGGTTCCTGCTGGGTTTGAAGTGTTGGCAGACCTTCCATAACAAGCAATATAATGCACAATAATGCCTTCAAATGTGTATAGTACTGCTTGTTATGGGGAGAACATCGCCATCACTTGTACCTCGAGTCGCTCGACTACTTGATGGGTTCGGCGCTCTGCTGAAGCTTGCGCGCCTCCGTCGCAAATACTCAGCAGAAATTGTGGCGCAACGTGCGGGAATCACAAGACGAACGCTATCGAAGGTCGAACAGGGAGATCCATCAGTTGCGTTGGGAATCTATGCTCGCGTCATGCAGGTGCTGCGTCTAGAAAACGATTTAGCTCTCCTGGCAAAGGACGATGAGCTGGGCCGAAAACTACAGGATGCCGGAATCACCTCAAAACTCAGAGCGCCAAAGCAGTCGCCTGCCGAAAGAAGTGTGAAGCGACTTCCTCAGACACAAGGGAACGAGTAATGGCAGGCATCGAGACCGTTGAAGTGTATCGGGATGCCCGTCAAGCCGCTGATCCACACCTCCTGGGCACCCTCCACTGTCAACGGAGCGGAAAGGGTGCCTACGACATCAATCCATCTGTAGGTCGCAAGGAGCTTTCTCTAGCTATCTATGAGACAGACAGCCCTTGCGATGTTTCGATAGCCATGAGCGCCCATCGGGCATGGCATATCCGCCGCTCAAGCAAATGCAGCTCTGCAATCCGTGGAGCTTGCCGTGGGAAAATGGAGAGGGGAAGCCGCACAATTTGGCATCTTCAGGGCTGAGCAGAACCTTGTGGCTGTCGCGTTCGAGTAAGAGCCAAGTCGAATTCATCTCGATCATTTCGGCGTGGGGATTGAGCGGTCTCGGATAGTGCGATTTGTATGCACACGCCCTCTTCTGCATCGTCTTTTCAGCCAATACCTGGTTCATCCATGCGACTTGTACTGATCTCCGACACACACGGCCTACACGACAAGATCAAGAAACTGCCCGAAGGCGACGTCCTCGTTCATGCTGGCGACTTCATGAACTCCGGGACAGACTTGCGGGAGATCGTCTCGTTCAATCGTTGGTTGGGCCAGCAGCCGTTCAAGCATCGCGTTGTTTGCGCCGGAAACCACGACAAGTATTTCGAGTTCGATCCTGGAACGGCTAGAGGTTTGCTCACGAATGCCGACTATTTAGAGAACTCGGAGATCACAATTGAGGGAGTTCGTCTCTGGGGTTCACCGTACACTCCAGAGTTCTTCAACTGGGCCTTCATGTATTCGCGCGGAACTGCTGCTACGAGGTATTGGGATAGCATTCCCGAACATCTTGACGTGCTGATCACCCACGGGCCGCCGTTAGGAATCCTCGACCAGACCGCGCCGCAAACGTTGCATCTCGGATGCGCCGAGCTGCTCGATGCCATCCGGAGCAAGAAGCCAAAGGTGCATCTGTTTGGGCACATTCATGGCGGCGCAGGCGAGGTAGAACGCGATGGTATCCGTTTCGTGAACGCGGCATACCTGAATGAGTACTATAAACCCAGCCATCCCGCTGGGAAGATTCGCGTGATCGACCTCTAGCAGCGCAAAGATGTGCAGGGAGGTTTGCATCGCAGCGAGCCCGTTCTAACTGAGGAACTCGACTCTGACCGGGGTTGAAGTCAGGCTCTGCGCCTCTTGTCGCTTCGAAGCCGTATTCGGCTAGCACGCCCAACTCTTACTCCGAGAGCATCTCCCCATAACTTCATGGTCAGATCTTCGCGGTCTGGCCTTCCAAGTTGCCACCGAAGCTCCGTTTCATAGCGTTGCGGAAGTAGCGCAAGATCAAACGGAATAGAGCGGTTGAGAAACCGGACATCGTACGGATCAAAAGCCATCAACCTCAGATATCTGTAAACGCCAGGGAACATCTCTATTAGCCGATCTTCGTAATTTTCAGAGACGGCTGCCACTCCGACACTATCAAGGTAGAGCCGACGCTTTTGATGAAGCGCACCTCCTTGCAAGGCGATCTGCATGAGCGTCTCAGCCGCTTCCCGTGGCGGGAGTTCGATCACGTCCACATCCGCTGCGGGCCGAGCGAGTTCGTAAAGCTGTGTGACAACCAAACCTCCAATGCAGTCCAGGCGTGCGGTCGACTGCAAGGCCCCGTCAAGATCATTCAGGAACGAATGCCATAGTTCGGGTGGAAACAACTCCGGAGACACGCTCAAGGCCCTCAGCTTTCAGCTCGGTGAGCAGATTCCAGTGAGCTACTGCCGGAGTTCGGTGGGTGCGGAGCCATTTGCGTTCCGCTTGCGACATCGAGTTCTTGGCCAGAGTGTCTTCATTTGCTAGGCGAGAACGTTTGAGGCCTGCCACACGACCGCCTAGGGACTCGGTAAGGGATGGAATATCTTCCCACGTAGGTCTACATACTAAAAACTCTTGCATATTGAAACAAATGAGCATATCTTTTCGCAACCGGGCCCAAAACTAAATTTGATTGCACAAAGAGAGCAGCCCATGTTGAGGAAGCTGATTGTCTTAATTCTTTGTCTGCTAGCGGATTGTCGTTTACTAGGCAGTCAAGAATTCTTGTTAGCTAATGGCCATCACCTATGTCCAGCATATTGCATTCGCTACGGCGTAATGGTGAAAACATTAGCACTGGCAGCTTTGATAGTGTCGCAGAGTTTGACGGGTTTATTCTCTTCGAGAGATTCTAACAGCCGGTTCAGTCTACGCTGTCCTTAAGCCTCACGTCCTGCTCAACGTTAAACTCTATGGCTATGCTTGGAACGTCAACTTCATACAGGACGACTGCCGTAGTCGCATTCGCTCTCGATCCAGGGTAATCAGATTGCGAGCAATCTCTCCGCGACCACTACATTGAGCATCACTACGCTCGTCCCTTGGGCATGGTCGGGAAAATCGCTGAACATACAAATTAGCTACGGTGATGTCAGGCGGAAGCGGAGCAGAAAGCGCCTTATTGGTATACAAGGAGAATAAACCAGCTTGTCGCAGCCAAAACCCCCTTGCTCGCACAAAACGATTACTCATTGAATCCTTCTCTGTCTTGGTCATCTATTACGCTTCTCCCAACATGCAAGATATTCGACTGGCTGAACAAATCTAGGAGCGGCGGATATTGTCTAGGGCTCGCGTTTGATCTTGGGCTTTGGTATTTGCCGCTCGACCTCACGTCAGCCAAAACGCAGAAAGCGGAAGGATATGGGGATGCGACGATCCTGTTGCCGTTGGCGGGATTCAATTTCGCATCTAAAGTCTTCCCCTATATCACATCAAGCGACCCAACCAAAGTCCAGATCCAAATTAAGTATTCCGACTCCGTGAACGCCGCAAATAACTATGCAAGAACCAGAGGCTGGACGTACGGACTTCAGGTTTTGAAGTGATTCCGTGATCGTTTGCTCGGCAGTCAGTGATTTTTTCACTGCTTTCCAATGAAGATACGGGCCATTCCGACTTAGAAAAATAAGGAGGTCGTCCTCATGTCCAATTGCCTTTCGCACTATCAGAGCCTCTCCGCAATATTACTTTCATCACCTTCATTGAGATGGGTCATTCTAGGAGTAATCGCCTGCTGTCTGGTCGGCTGCCTCCTGTTCCCTTGGGCCCGAGTATGGATTGCATTGAAGGCTGCAGACACCCTCTCAAGAATGGTGTGGGTATGGGCCGTCAGCAGTCTCGTTTGCTTCGCGGTGACAAATGCAGTCTTCTACCAGACGCATTTGGCAGATCCTCAGAATGCTCCGAATGCCGCGATGGTATTCAGCGTATTCTGGGCCATTTCAGTGGCTATTCTTATCCTTCTCTTGATCTTCTCTATACCCGATGTTCAGCCGGGGTATGGGGTGTTGGGAGCAATTGCAGGAGGCGTTATCGGCTGGCTCTTGGGAATGTATATCAGTCCCGAGGGTACCTCAGAGCAGCAGCAATTCGCCAAGATCGGCACCGCGGTTGTTGGATTGTTCTCAGGATACACGCTAAAGATCGTGATCGACTGGCTCTCCAAAGACGAAAGTAAGAAGTATCGAATTTACTGCGGCCTGCTTGTCCTCTCGGCCTTAGTGAGTATGGCTGCCGTCTATAACACTAGGGCCTATGGTAATAAAGAAGTGAAAATCAGTTTTCCAGAAGCTATCGCCGATCCTGTCGACAAGCAAAAGGTGATCGTAACTAAGCAGGCAGAGAAGCCGGTCGACATCACGTTTACCGCAGCCGTTACAGGGGTCCCGGACACATCAATTGCGTGGGAAATAGTTACTAATGAGAATTCGTCCGCAGCAGGTTCGGTCGAAAACGCGACTGTCTCGAACGGCAGATTTGCCGCGACGGCTGCTGGTACTTATAAAGTTCAGGCGAGGAGTAACTATGACGCCAGATTGGTAGACGTCGTGGAAGTCCAAGTCAAATAAAGAATGACATCTTCGTTTATTCCGAGGAGAATAATAAGAAAGCTCCCCAATGCTACCACCAAGGGATGAACAGAGACCGAATGCCGGAGCAACTTTTATCATTCGTGTTTTAAGACCTGGAGGATCATGCGGTGCGACAAACATGTTTAGACGTTATCCAGCTCTTCGATCTCGACCTGAGCAAGGGTTCTCAGATTCCTGATATGAGAGAGTATTTCGACCAGACCCAGAGCGAAACGTTCTCACGTTTCGTTGAAAGTTACCTATGGCTTTTCGACCCTCAGGAGGAGAGATCGTTAGAGAATGATCCGACACTTCATGTCCTCTCCACCCTGGCGAGTTGCCCTTATGCTCTATCGAGATTCGATCGGTTTAGCTTACAACCCGATCCTGGAATAGATGTCGATAAAGGCGGTGTGCTAACGATCTCACGCTACTTCCGTGTGGCAACGATTTGTATTTGGCAACGCCACCAGCCTCCTTTTGACGCACTTCGAATCAAGGGTAGTTTGACAACCGATATCCCGGAACACTACAGACTTCAGCTGTCAAAACTAAATCCATACATTGCAGAAGCTGAGCTCATGTTTCCATTTATAGGGCTCAGATATGAGTCCGGACCGTTGGCCGACATTCTCAAGCAGGAGGAACCAACTCTAGGAAAACTATTCTCAGGAGGTCTCGATCACGAAACTGAGGAAACCCTAGCCGGTTATCTCTCGGATAATCTCAGTATCCGTAAGTATGAGGGCCTTTTCGTTAGGTCGAGCGAAGCACTTGGCGTCTACACCTCTGGGGTCGAGAACTCAGAAGATGAAGACCTCCTACTATCCACAAACACACTGTTTCGGGCTGTCCAGGCTTGCGAAGTCGGCCTTTTGGCACACCGGTTGACAAGAAGCTACCGATCGCGAACCGATGATGACGCCAAGAAGGTCCGCATTCTCCCAAGACCATTTCTGATTGAGAAGCGCCGTGTTGAGCTTTCAAGGATAGAGATGGAAATTATCAAAGGGCTGCCCTTTCGGTCCCCGGAGGCAAATCCGTTGGTGCGGAAAGTCCAGCAAAAGTTCAATATTGCAGAGTCTTTGGACGACGCCAAGGACAGCTACAATTTTCTCGAAGGGCGTTACCAAAACTCGAAAGCTACTGCGCTTGCAATAATCGCGATACTTACCTACATCTGTGACAAAATGCATCTTTGGGATTATCTCAGCCCATTTCACTCCTACAAATAACACCGCCAATGCGAGCTGCAAGACATTGACACCCATCAGAGTCTTTATCGAGTCTTCTTCATCCTATTTCATCCTTCTCCACTGATAATGCTTTGGAGTCATAATCTGTCAGACGTTGCCAAAACTTACCGTTCCGAGGCTGTGTGATGAATCAAGCTGAGATTCAACAGGGAACCTACAACATCGCTCAAGTATTAGCAGCCGAGGCCGATGAGATCGCCGCCCAGTGTAAGTCTCGTGGAGCCGAATCAAACCTTCACTTCGAGTCAGATCAGCCAGCCGCTATACCCGATCGGCTTGGTCTCGCATTTTCAGGCGGAGGTATCAGAAGCGCGTGCGTAGGTCTCGGCATACTGCAGGCCCTAGCTCGCGCGAAGATGCTAAATCAGGTTCACTACCTCTCCGGCATCTCCGGCGGTGGAGATATTCTTGGGTGGCTTACTGCATAGATCTTGCGTCAAGACTCGGTTGACGATAATAGCAACGTGAAATCTCCGAGCGAGCGAGAATCTCTGGAACTGGTAGAGAACCAGCTCGGTTGCAATACCGCGAGCGGGCACGCGGAACGTCGTGCCGAGAGCGTTCAAGCGCAGCCACATGAGAGCGCAGCTTCGCCGCGAGCTTCATTCCTCCGCGTTCCTGCGCAACTTCGCTCGCCAGTAGAGCGACATATGCAAGCCGATTCTGTCGATCCCGAGACTTGCTTTCGGAGGTGAGCCATTTCCAGTTCATCTCAGGGAAGTGAAATGGGAGCCACGGCAAAACCTCTGTGACCCGAGCATCAAGATTCTCGCTATCGAGCGCGAGGAGAAGCAATTCGGCTGGATTGAGTAGTTGCCGACTCTCCAGGTAAGCAAAGCCGGGATATCCCAGCTCTCCCAAAGAGCACTTGAAAAACTCTTCTCCCGCGTTCCCCTCCAGACAATCTTCTATTGGCCGTGCCGTCGCAGGTAAAGAAAAAACCTGAAGAGCTGCCGTCGTGAGTTCGTCCGAGACAGGCCTGCTGCCACATTCGACCATAGAGAGGTAGGCCTGCGTAACGCCCAGGCGATGCGCTGCTTCGGTCTGGGGCCAGTTCGAAGTAGTACGAGCCGATTTGAGATCGTCACCAGTCATAGACATGATTATAAAAATACATGTTATATAACCGGTGCAGGTTCAGTCTATATGCCATGGGCGCAGGCATCTCCATCACAATTCATTAGCAGGTCCTCACGAAACGCAACGCCGTCTCATAGTGTTACTGAAGAGTCGCAAGATCGAATGGAATGGAGCGGCTCAGTTTGCCATGTATCCGTCTGGTCGCCAAGCAGACGCTTATTCATGACGCAATGACAGAGAAAAAGGCCAGTGCCATTGCAGCGCGATTTTATCGACTGGCTCCGAATAGATCTATTTAAAGATCAGAGGTTTGGTCCTGAAGAAACTTCCTTGGTGGTCCTTCCATTTTCAGCAACGGAGTCTAGAATCTGATCGGTATCTGGATACCTTGATATACCGAGCGAAGATTCCATCTCACTTATCCATTTCTCGATTGCCTCTGCGGTTTCTTCAACCAACGGCAGCGATAGATCATCGAATGCGTTGCCATCGCGACCAGGCTTGAAGTGCACAAGGAGATTCCGAACACTCTTTGCCGACCCGACATTTAACTCTGGCGCTGCCCCCGATGCAAGATCTCCAAGATATGCAATCTTTTCATCCAAAGGACGAAATTGCTTTTTCGCAAACGTGGAATTTATATTGTGCTGATGCAGCATGGAAAATAACCATCGGTTCGCTACCCCCTCTGTATAGGCAAACAAAATCAAAAGCGCGGCGCGGAGAAACCGCTTATGCAGAAACATCGTTTCTGGTGTATCTGCTGAATACTCTTTTGCCTTTTGAAGAAAATACATGAAGTCATGATGCAAATCTTCGAGTATGTTTACGGCCAGAATTGTAGAATTTCCCTTTGCATCAATGATGACTTTAATTTGGGCCATGGCTTTACTTCACTCCGATCTTAGTATCTACACTTGGAATTCAGCGCCCTTCCCATTAGTTAGTAGTCACATTCGAAATAAACCGCAGGAGAGAGCATCCCAGTTGAGCCCTCTGATAATGGCGATCATTGCCTATTTCAGGGGGACCACCTCCATACCCAGAAATGTGCTGTTCAATCAGGAGTCCCATGCTTGCAAGCCGAGAAAACTGTGCAATTTCGTCTGCGGTGTATGTAATGGGAGAAGATGGCGAGATTGAGTTCAGTAGACGTTCATCACCAAGGGCAGAGATATCATGGACGCTCAAATCTCGGATTAATCGTATGAAGAGTTCTTTATTCTCTTCTCCTTGAAAAGAAGCTGTCCCGCTATTTGCTAGGGCATCTGCCAAAAGCCTGAGTTTTTTACGATCATGCGTCGTAATTAACTGCTGAAGGACAAGAAAGAGAAGAGTTTGGAACTCTTCCGAGCCGAAATAGCTTTCGTCTGGAATGAACGCACGTATTTCCTCGATTCTCGTTCTGAAATCTGTGAAGAGTTCGAGCCAGCGCTGTTCGAAGCTGGCTCTTGCTCGTCCGTCAAGGAGATTCTGAATGGCAGCACCTACACCAGGAATCAGGGAGAGTATACCCGCTACCGTAGCTCCGCCCAGATCGAGCGTAATATCCGCATCCACATTTCCCTTGATTTCCTGTAGGCGAACCTCTATTGGATCATCGATAGTCATTTACTCCTCACTCGATCGAAAATGAATCGTATCTAGAATAACTGCTTGCAACGCCCTTCTCTAAAAACCTAAGAACGACAAGAAACCCTATGAGGCCCTAACGCGCGGCTTATGGAGCAATTTCTTGCCGATTTCACTTATCGCGAACCGGGCATTGCGTAGGCTTCCAAACCGATCAGCGATGTCTGCATGTTCGCGGTGTACGTCAGCAGCTTGCGCTGCGTGAACTTCTTCTCCAGCACCTTGCCGGATGCTCCCAGTACTACCAAATGAAAGGTCGTCTTGCCCAGATCGATGCTAACTAAATGTCTCTGCATAGCGATGATGTTGCTTCCATAATTTAGAACCCTTCCGATCCTCAATCTGCGGCTCGCACTAGTTGCCCACCAAAGAATCGATAAGTATGTCAAACGTAAAGTTTCGGCTGTTAGCACAAGATATCAGCCTCGTAGCCCAACAGCTCCTTGATCTCGACAAGCCGACCAAAACCTCAACTTCACGGCCCAGGAATCGGAAATCTTAATAGCCCGCTGCACGCGATCTAAGACGGCTCGCTCGTCTCGCTTGTGCCGGCACTGATTACCGTGGCTTCGAATACTTGGCCCGCAGGGTAAACGGAGACAGGCGCGAATCGTTACGACACAGATGCGAAAGTTGTTTTTGAATAAGACGATGCCGAAATAGTATCAAGGGTTAGGCACAGCGTCCCGTGCGATTTTCCGAATAGGATTATGGGGAGAACAAATGAATTTAGAAGAGAATAAGAGTTCGATGGGCTCGTGTTAATGGCAAATCTTACATAGTGAGCGGCTGTTTCTGACATCTCAACGCAAGCTTCTAAATCGAACGCAAAGAATCATTGCAACAGTCAGATGGTTTATGTTCAGAAGTCCAACCGAAACAGTCGGCGCAATTGGTTTACGGAGTCTAATCAGTCATTGCCGCTCCCTCCTAATGCAGGCAGTTTTAGAAGCTTTCCAGCAAGACCTACCGCCCAGCCAACGACGAACAAGATTTTATTTAGCTGGTTCGCTCTTTCGCTTTGCTCTCTAATATCCTCGTACTGGCTTTTTGCTTCTTTATCGACTTCTTCCGTGAACTTGACGGCATCATTATTGAATTGAGTTGATGCCTTAATAAACTGGCTTGCAGACCTTTGTAGATCTTCGTACCCGGGCGCGTGGATAATTAGTGCTTGGGATTTAATGGATTCGAGATCCGTGTTGCTCTGCTTTTGGAGCATTTCTTGCTGGGTTTTGGTAATGCCTGCAATTCGGGCATTAAGTGATTTTTCCTCACCGCTCAGATTCGGTGGAATGTCTGGCAGAGCCTTCATAAAGGCAACTGAATTCGCGAAGTCATCTTGAACGGCTAGGTAGCGGTCAGATGAATCTTGCATAGTGTGGTATTCATCGCGGACTATATCTAAGGCTGTGTGGTCGTTTTCAGAAGTAAGCAGAAAAGACCTAATCGACTGGATGTCGTCTCTGATCTCTTGTGTCCTTGAATTTAGCAGAGAGTTATACTGTGCCGCCTTCAATGAACTGTTAAGTCCTTCAAGTTTATCCAACTTGACCTCTTTGATATAAAAACCAAGAAAAACGACGAGAGCTCCGATCATCGTAAAAAGCTGGTCGTGTTGCTCAATAAAAGCTCTGAACCCAGTACGTGTCTCGGGCATTTTCTTGAACCTCACAGATTGTGGTTCTGATTGAAGCGCAATGCTAAATTACTGATTTTCAGACAAGGTACAGAGGGATCTGTCATCTAAGGAGCGGGAATCGTGATCGATTTCGTAGTATCGAGATGACTCCCGTCGGACAAGATAAAGAAAATCTCGTACTTTCCCGCCGGTTCTCCAGCAGCTGCAGTCGTGGGGATCTCTAAGACCGCGACGTTCTGGTCCACTGCCTGTGAGCCAGAATTAGGAAGCGAGCGGAGCTTGGCTTTGATGGCGGTGTTTGAGGGCCCGTCGAGTTCGACACTGGAAACAGAGTCAAGGCCAGTGCCTTGTATTGTTAGATCGCGCTGGTCGGAAAAATCCTGACCGGTGGCTAGGCTTGTGACGAACAGTTTCAACGTCGGCGTTGAGGGGGGCGTGACCTGCTGAACGTGATTTCCGGAGACAGATACTGTCATTCCTTGGAATAGCGCGCGCAACTGGTTTCCTGAGTAGGTAGAAAGAGCCCCGAGCTTGGTCCATTGGTCTTCCGTTTTCTTGTGCTTAGTGAGCCAAGCCCCTGACGGCGGGAGTGTCGCTTCGTCGAAGAACGCGAATAATGTTATTGTTCCCCCCTTTGAGATAACCGCACTCGCTGATGAGAATGAATGATTATTTAAAAAGTTCAACTCAGATGTACTGAAATCTGGAATAGCGGAATTCAACCCAGTCTGGGCTGGACCGGAGAAGATATTTGCGGCCTCTTGAAAGGCCACACTGCCATAAAAGCCCGATATCCCACTGACCACCCCCGCAGCTGCGCTTGTAAGACGGATTGCAATTGCTCTCGAGCTAAGTTGCTCTGCCTTTGTGGCGATCTGCTGGGGAAGGGTTTTATCATAGCTGGAAACAATGTAACTCGGAAGTCCGCCGCGGATGTCCTGCAAGATATATTCGAGATCGTGGTTTTTATTTTGAACTGTGACGGAAATCGCGACGAACCGGTCTGCGACCCCTTTACCGAACGCGTCTAGCGCTATGCGATAGGGCAATGGAGCGAACGAGCACTGAAGATTGGGATTGGGAGTCGCCAGTCCGGCCGGGGCCGAGCATGGTTGATACTGTACGTCGCTGGACGAGTTGATAATTAGTCCCAGCTTGGTGTCATAAACCTGTACTCCGTTGACAACCCGGATGTCGTATTGGCCAGCAGTCCCGATGGGTGCTGAAATAGTTTGATTTAGAACCGTCGCAGATGACTGAAAGTTGGGTGCAGTGGAGACTGCGGGCGGGGTTGCGCTAGCAGAAAGTGGACAAAGAAGGACGGTCCAGGTTCCGAAGCCTTGGCCCTGCAGTATAAGAGTAGCGATGGCGCCTTCATAGATCGAAGTGGGTGTGGCAGCCGTAAATTGTACTCCGCCGGGGAAAGCGGAAGGCACGGTAGTACAGTTTACCGCGAAGGCAGAGGCGCCCCGAAGTGTAAAAATGACCACAACAATTTACCAAAATGATCCGAGATACACGTAACTTTATTGGCACATCGTCTCCTCAGGTGCACTCACTGAGGGGGCCCGGCTGACGCATCGCAGGAATCTGCACATCAGAAGATTTGCGGATTTGTCGATACATCAGCTACTGGTTTTGCTCAGCGGTGGGCCCAGTTACTAAAAGTTGTAATTGGAGGGTAGCAGATGACCTTCAGTTTGCAAGAGTTTTCTGAACGGATCTTTCGGTTACGTCCGGAGGATACTCTCCCCACAAGCGGATTCGACGTAATGCTAATCCGGACCTCATAAGTGAGATCAGGCCCGCTGACATTTTCTGCCTAATCTATGAGCAAAAAAGTCGACAGAGGATACGGGTGCGAGTAAGCTTCGGTGTATTCTCCCGGGCTCCTTCTTCAGGTCTTTTGTAGCTATTAGGTGTAAGCGATCGCGCTGCCTGTGTGCAGCTGCGTTGGTTGTGGAGCGACAAAATGGCAGAGATGTTGCAGGAATGGCTTCGCCACCGCTTTGCGAGTGCCGGCGTTTGGGACGTGGTGGGAGAACTGGCTAAGAAAACTGAAGCTGATCGCGTTGACCTGTTGCGTCCCCACGAAGAGCAAAAGGTACCGCCCGACCTCCGGAATGATCCCGCGTCCGTACAGGGTATTCGCAGGCGGCTGGATGATGCGCTGGAACTGCTGACACTCGGTGAGATCGCAGCGCAAATGTGCGAGCTTTTCGCGAAGCGGGCCGTGGACGGTGTGCCGGCCGAGGTGTTGGACCATCTGAAAGCGTTGACGAGGTCACCAGCGTTTCGGCGCTATCTGGAGGTGTACCAGTTTGCGGGAGTGCGCTTCCTGGTGGCGCGAGAACTCGAGTTACTGCGGGCCGCGGTGGCACCAGTGATGGATGTCGTTGCTGCTGGTCACAGTGCCGGGTCGATGATGAACTGGACGAGCCTGCCGCTTTTCAAGGCTCCGTCGTTGAAAGAGCCGGAGACAGTGGTGGTGGATTTGCTGACGGCGATTGTGGTCGCGCCGAAAAAGCAAACAGCCGAACGGGCGGCCCTGGATTTCCTGGAAGGATTCGACATCTTCAACGGCGTGGAGCTGTCGTTCGCGCCCACCGATCTAACGGACGATCACCAGGTACAACAGATGGAGTTGTGGCTGCGCGGCCTATTGCCTGAATTTGGCAGGGTGGAGAGTAACGGACAGATGCGAGGGAACGCGCTGAGCACGGGTGAGGATCTGGAGCGCGGCAAGCGGTTTGAAAAAGTAGCATACGGTCTGCTGTCCTGGGCAAAGACGCGCGCGACCATTTACTGGGCATTGCGTGAGGGTGGCCCATCACGGCTGACCCTTGAAGAAGCCATGCATGCGTTGCGGCCGGAGCGGGGTTGGAATTGCGATACGCCAAAGGCAGCTCGGCTTGCTCTTGCGGATTTATATTTCCTGTCGAAGCTGCTTCGGGCGGAGGTATCGCCGAGGGGCGAGGTCGTGTATGGGCCGGTGTCATGGCTTGGCTTGATCAGCATGCGTGCGGCTCTGGAGGGGCAGACGGCACTTCTGGCTGAGGTGCGCCTGGTGGAAGAGGTGTTGCGCTCAGTGTTTGGATTGGTGTGTGAGCTGTTCCACAACGGTGCGGAGTTGCAGGCCGCCGCGGATTACAGGGCGGCCGTAGGGGAAAGCGTTTCATTACGGGCGAACACGGAGGCATGGTGTTGGCGGGCGGTTTTTGATGCAGAACTGGAAGCGATTTCGCGACAGAGGAAGTTACGGTATTACGGGAAAGCAGAGGATGGCCCGAAGCAACAGTCGAGATGCAAAGACTGGAGCTGGCCGCTACGAGAAGAAGGCGCGCCGCGCGAGCTGATCGGATTGTGCTTTTCCGGCGGCGGCATTCGCAGTGCGACGTTCAACCTTGGCGTGCTGGAGGGGCTGCAGGAACTGGATATGCTGCGGCAAGTCGATTACCTGTCCACGGTTTCAGGCGGAGGTTTCGTTGGCGGGTGGCTGGTGGGAAATGTTCGGCGATCACGATACTGGCTAGGCAGCCAGGCCCCGTGGAAGGACTCGATCCGGCATCTAAGGCAATATTCGAATTACCTAGCACCCACAACGGGTCTCCTGAGCATGGATACTTGGAGCCTGGGTGGCTTGTGGCTGCGGAATACGCTGCTGATCCAACTGCTGGTGCTGGCGTGGGTACTGGCCGCCTTTGCCGGTCTGTATCTCGTCCGCGATGCCTATGGCTGGATGAAGTGCGGAGCCGCTGCGAACGCTGGCGCGGTGTGGTCCATACAGTACTGGATTCTGCTTGTCGTCTCCTTGTGCAGTGAAGTGTTTGTGGCCGGATTTATCATCACCAACCTGCGCGATGCGGAGAGCAATTTATGGAAGTGGCTCCGTGACCGGGTCAGGCTCTCTGCCTTATTGACGTGGCTTAGCTGTGCCCTGATCTCGATTCGCATTCTGGCGGAGGTGAAGCTGTGGGTGACCAAGTACGACGGAAAAGTCGGCTGCGCGCGAGGACTCTTTCATCACTACTTCGCGATGAACGAGTTCACTAACTACAGCCGTGTTCTCGAGTTGGGCGTGAAAGGCTGGCCGCTGGTGTTGGTGTTCACGGCAGTTGGCTTGTTTGCGCTGTCCTGGATCTCCCTGCGGAAGTCAGACAATGAATTGCAAAAGGCGACCGGCAACGTGCCATCACGCTGGAGTCGCGTGGGCTTGGCAAGCCTTGCAGCAACGTTATGCACGGTTGTTCTGCATTTGCTTTTGAGCGCTGTAGCGTATGTTGCATTGCGACCGGGGGACGTATTTCATAAGAGCTTCCGTGGTGAATTGTTTGGCTTCGTGTTTGGGCCCGCGGCGGTGGTGGGCAGCTACTCGCTGATCGTACTGCTGCTGGTGGGGCTGCTCGCGAAACGTTCGAATGAGCCGCAGCGGGAGTGGTGGACGCGCTATGGGGCGTGGATTCTGGTCTCAGCGTTGCTGGGCATGGTCCTCAGCGGTGTTGGCTTGGGCGCTCCAAAGCTGGTTGCGATGATTGCGGTATCGTCAGGGCAGAAGCTGACGTGGACGGGAATTGCTTCATGGGTTGCAACCATGGTCGGTGGACTGTTCGCGGGCAAGAGTAGCAAAACTTCCGACCAGACCAAGGAACGGTCGCTGCCGCTGGAGGTACTTGCGCAACTGGGCGGAATGCTGTTCCTGGTAAGTTTTCTGGTAGGTTCGGCATGGCTTCTCTTTGCTTTTTTCCATGCTTTCCGCGAGAGCATGAGCATTTCCGGAACGATTGCGACGACCTCGCCGTGGCTGTCTGGCGGCACGTGTGGCGTGTTGCTGCTGCTTGGCTTGTTGTTCTCCTCGCGATTCGAGATCAACCTGTTCGGGTTGAACCAGATGTACCGGAACCGACTAGTCCGGTCGTACTTGGGAGCGACGCGTTGGGTACCGGGGATGCGGCACCCCGATCCGTTCACACAATTCGATTTCAAGGACGACCTGCCACTAACAGATCTTCGCCAGGGTTCAAACAAATACAAGAATGAATTTCGCGGCCCGTTTCCGGTGGTGAACTGCTCCATGAATATGGGAGGTAGCCGCGATCTTTCCCTGCACACGCGACATAGCGCATCTTTCATATTTACACCGCTGCACTGTGGCGCCGACCGGGCGACCATCGGCTACGTGGACACGAAAGATTATGCGGGCGGTGATGTTGGTCTCGGCATGGCAATTGCGATCTCCGGTGCGGCTGCGAGTCCCAACATGGGTTACAACACCTCGCCGCTAGTGGCGCTGCTGCTTTCCATGTTCGACGTGCGGCTGGGGTGGTGGATCCCGAATCCGGGGCAGTTGAAGTGGCGCCGTCGTTATTTGTCATCCAGCATCAGGTACATGTTCCTGGATTTGCTTGGGATTGCGAATGACAACAGCTATTGCTTAAACATTTCTGATGGTGGCCACTTTGAAAACATGGGGCTGTATGAAATGGTGCGACGGCGTTGCAAGGTGATCATCCTGGGCGACGGTGAGTGCGATGAGATTATGCAGTTTGGTGGTTTGGCGAATGCCATTCGCTTGTGTGCCACGGACTTTGGGGCACGTATTGAGATCGACCTGGCTTCGTTAAAACTGCAGAAGGACGGCAAGAGCTTGCAGCACGCGGCAGTTGGGACGATTCAGTATGCAAATGGCAGTATCGGCCGGCTCATCTACCTGAAAGCGTCATTAACAGGCGATGAGGATGCAACGGTGGCGCAGTACCATGCGGCGCATCCGACGTTTCCGCACCAAACGACAGCAAACCAGTTCTTTACGGAAGACCAGTTCGAAAGCTACCGGCGGTTGGGAAGGCATGTAGTGCGGCAGGCGTTCCGCAGTTCATTGCCCAGCGAGCATCCCGCGGTTGCAGCGGAGCGCATGGCAGATACGCTGTCGCCACAGAGCTGCAGTATCGATAATTTCGTGCGGCAGTCGAAACAACTAGATGAGTTGTGGGAGCGATTGCGCTCGCTGCAAGATGGATCAGCAGGCTTCCTTGAGGAATTGATGGGGTTGCAAGGCGGCGCTCCGGGGGCACTCACGCCTTCGGTAATCGCAGTCGGGCTGGAGATTTTTCAATTCATGGAGAACGTACACATGGAACTGCGGCTCGATGACTTCTGGGACCATCCGGATAATCGCGGCTGGGCGATGCTGTTTATGAACTGGGCGCGTAGCACGCGGCTGCGGCAGGTGTGGCGAGGAAACCACCGAACATTCGGCATCCGGTTTGAATATTTCTGTGGGCGACGGCTTGGTCTGTACCGGGAAAAGCCAGTTCTTCGCGTGACGCCGCTGCCGCGGGATTAAGCCCGGGAATCGTTGGGCCAAGATCTGTTCCAAGCCAGCCCCGGAAAGGGCGGCCTCTCGGAAGAGATGTTCACCCGTCTCTGTGTCGGGTACTCGATGTGCCCGCTCTGTCTATATCGATATCGATCTGTCCTTGTAATGAGCGCCTCGACTTCGACTGCCTCAAATCTCCTCGAGTGCTTATTCTTGATATGTTCGACGATTGCCACCATAGTTTCCGAGTTGTAGGAACCCCCCGCTCAATTGAACAAAATAGCTGGGTGCGATCTTCGTTGGCTTAGCAATAACGCGAGCTTCTGCGTTGCATGATTAGGAGCTGATTATTGATCTGCATTTCCCGAAACGGGCGTCACAGATGCCTGCCAATCATTGATGAATTGTGTATTCACGGAGGAAGACCACAGGCATGCTTTGTAAGAGGCCGCTGTACTCGTCTTTCTTGATGCCGGTTTTGGGAACCCGGCTGCTTTGCCCCCTCGGAACTGACCCCATAATCGACCAAATAATACTGCTGGAGTGGTGGGAGTTCCCATCGGAACCATGCCCAAAACCCGAGTAATGGGAGGCACGGAACGAGGGCCAATAGCAGCGCCATACGCCACGGAAATGCACCCCAAATACGCGACAACTTCATGACACTT
>JBEPUY010000057.1:0-21720 GCA_041691255.1 Granulicella sp.
TCTCTCCATGGAACTCAACCCCTACGAGAAATTCCTGGCCGGTCAGGAACCAATTCCCGTCCTTACTTCCACTGCCGACCACCTCGCCGCGCTCACCGCCCCGCTCTCTGGCGCGCAGATCGACCGCGCCCCCGCTCCGGGTAAATGGAGCATCCGCGAGATCGCCGCCCACCTTGCCGACTGCGAACTCGTCTTCAGCTTTCGCCTGCGCCAGACCCTCAGCCAGAAACATGCGCTCATCCGTCCCTTCGACCAGGAGGCATGGGCTACGCGCTACGCCGCCTACGATCTCGGCTCCGCGCTGGCCCTCTTCAAGGCCGCCCGCAACTGGAACCTTCGGCTGCTCACGACCGTCTCCGAAGAGGACCGCCACCATCCGACGACCCACCCCGAGCGCGGCACCATGACCTTCTGGACGCTGGTCGAGACCATGGCTGGCCACGACATCAACCATCTGCAGCAAGTCGAACGCCTCGCCGCAGTTTAGGCCAGTTACTCCAAAGCCTCATTCACATCGCGAACAAGGTTGCGCAGATAGCTCCGCTTATTGAGCAGGGTCACCATCGCATCTCGGGCAGTAATCTTTCCTGTTGCGTCGCCCGCATCCAAAGCCTCATCCCACCGCGCCCAATATCCCTCAAGTTCCGCTTGCGTCTCGACCATCTTCGCGTCAAACGAGTCCTTGGCCGTCATCAAGTCGCGGCGCAGCTCCGGCTCGTCCTCGCCCATCTGCCTGGCGGCACGCATCTCCTGAAGCTGCATGTTCAACTCAAAGACCTCTTCGAGCAACTCCGGCGGAACAATCTGCTTCTTCTGCCCACCCGTAGCCCGAGCCGCATCGGTGGCCGCCTTGGACTGCTCCTCCAACTCCACGCCCTCAAGCTTCAGCAGATACTGTGTCCGCAGGACGGGATCTTTCAAGGTGCGGTAAGCATCGTTCAACTGAGAGGATTCGGCCAGTGCTGCCTCCTGCTCCGCCACCGGTCTCGAAGCAAAACGGTCCGGATGCAACTTGCGCGAGAGCACGTAAAACTGCTTCTCGAGCGCCGCCGTATCAATCTGTAATTTGGTGGGAAGGCTGAAGACCTCGAAGTAATTCGACATAAGCAAACATCTCTCCGTCCTCATGGAGAGGACAGATTTAGAATACGGCAATGCCCTCGAAGTCTCTCCTCTTGTCCTTGGCCGCCATGCTGGTCGTGCTTCCTGCCTCTCTGCCAGCCCAGCAAGCCGCAAAGTCTCCTGCCGCCGCATCGGAATCAACCTGGCAGGCAGCCATCAAGGCCCGCCGCGAGCAGTTGATCCAGCAAAATGGTCCGGGAACCGACGCCGCGCTTCGCAGCCAATTGCTCATCATGCGAGACAAAGATCAGGTAGTACGTGGTTTCGCTGGCGGCAAACAAGTCTCCGGCATGACGCCCGATATGCTCGCGAAGATGCCCGCGACCGACGCCGAACTCACCAGCGAGCTTAAGCAAATCGTCGACCAGAAGGGCTGGCCGACCATCTCTCTCGTCGGCATCGAAGCCTCCAACGGAGCCATGCTTGTGCTTACGCACAGCGCCGACCACGCCTGGCAGGCGAAGCTTCTACCGCAGCTCGAACAACTTGCTGATTCTGGCAGGATTGATGCTTCCAGCCTCGCTCTGGTAGTCGATAAGGAGCTGGTATCGGAAGGGAAGTTACAGCGCTACGGCACCCAGTTCAAATTCGTCAATGGAGAGATGGCGATGTTCGGCGTTGAAGATCCCGGAGGTCTCGATCACATACGCGCCCGAGCATTGCTGCCACCCATGGATGTCTACAAGCAGATGCTGTCGCAGATCTATCACGTGAAGGCCGGCAATGCCATCGTCAGCCCCGCCCCACCAGCCCAGAAAGAGGACTAAGCGGTAAAGCTCGACCCGCACCCGCAGCTCTTGGTCGAGTTCGGATTGATGAAGTTGAATCCCTGCCGCATCAGCGTCTCTTCGTAGTCCAGCACCATGCCATGAAGGTAGATAAAGCTCTTGGGATCGACAAAGAGGCGAATCGGAGCGCTATTGGTAGGATCGCCCACCGTCTCGATGCCGGTGCCGAACGAGTAGACACGGTCGCGCTCACGGGGCTGCGAATCGAAGCGGATGTTGTAACTCAGGCCCGAGCAGCCACCGCCCTGAATGCCAACCCGCAAACCGCCCTGCTCCGGCGACACGTTCTCCTTCGCCATGGCGACGCGAATCCGCTTCAGCGCCGTCGCGGTGATCTGGATGCCCTTTTGTGCCGGCTCCTGCCCTTCAGCCGTTAGCACCGTCATCCCAGCAAGCGGATCTTTCCCGGAACTTGCCGGGGCCTCTCTCTGCGCGCTCCTGCTCGTCTCGGTTTGTAAGCCTACCATTGCCATCGTTCACGCCCTTAAGCAAGCGACCGCGGAGCTTCACGGATTTACACGGATAAGACCAAGACTCTCTCGTCATGATCCGTGCTCCTCCGCATCTATCCGCGGTCGATTGACGTTCTTAGTGAGCCGCAGCCGTCGCAGCTACTGTCTCAGCAACATTGTTCTTCTTCTTCCAGTCGCCAATCGCCGCACGGATCGCGTCTTCCGCGAGTACCGAGCAGTGAATCTTGACCGGGGGAAGCGCCAACTCCTTCACGATGTCCGTATTCGTGATTGTGAGCGCCTCGGCAACCGTCTTGCCCTTCACCCACTCGGTCGCGAGCGAAGAAGAGGCAATCGCCGAACCGCAGCCGAAGGTCTTGAACTTCGCGTCTTCGATCACCTGGGTCTCGGGGTTCACGCGAATCTGCAGACGCATGACGTCGCCGCACTCCGGCGCGCCGACCAGCCCGGTGCCAACCTCGTCCGAAGCCTTGTCCATCTGTCCAACGTTCCGCGGATTGTTGTAGTGGTCAATTACCTTATCGCTGTATGCCATGTCATTTCTCCTTCTTGCCTGTTCTAATCCCTGTTTCTAATTTCTGCTCAATGAGCGCTGCGCCTTAGTGCGCCGCCCATTCAATCTTGGTCAGGTCGATGCCTTCTTTCACCATCTCGTACAGGGGCGACAGTTCGCGCAGCTTCGATACCACGTCGATCACCTTGTCCGAAACGTAATCCACTTCAGCCTTGGTGTTGAAGCGCCCAAGCCCAAACCGGATCGAGCTGTGCGCCACATCGTCGCCCAGTCCCAAAGCCTTCAATACATAGGATGGCTCCAGCGTCGCCGAGGTGCAGGCCGAACCCGAAGAAACCGCGATGTCGTTGATTCCCATCAGCAGGCTCTCGCCCTCGACGTGAACGAAGCTCATGTTGAGATTGCCCGGCAGATGGTGTTCCATATTGCCGTTCACGTGGATGTAGTCGAGCGCCTTCTCGAACTTGGCCCGCAGATAGTCGCGAAGCTCCATCTCACGCTTGCCTTCGGCTTCCATCTCCTGACTGCAAATCTCGCAGGCTGCGCCCAGGCCGACGATGCCGGGAACGTTCAGCGTGCCCGAACGCATGCCGCGCTCGTGGCCGCCACCGTTGATCTGCTCCGAGATCTGAACGCGCGGGTTGCGGCGGCGAACATACAACGCGCCCACACCCTTCGGTCCATAGATCTTGTGGCCCGAGAGCGAAAGCACATCGATGTTGTCGGCAATCACATTGACCGGAACCTTGCCGACGGCCTGCACGGCGTCGGTGTGGAAGATGACGCCCTTCTCATGGCACAGCTTGCCGATCTCGGCGATTGGCTGAATCACGCCAATCTCGTTGTTCGCATACATGATCGAGACCAGGATGGTCTTGTCGTCCATCGCCCGCTTCAGGTCTTCGAGGTCGATCAGGCCATCCGCCTGCACCGGCAGATAGGTCACGCGGAAGCCCTGCTTCTCGAGCTTCTTGCAGGTGTCCAGAATCGCCTTGTGCTCGGTCACCTGGGTGATGATGTGGTTGCCGCGCTCGCGGTACATCTCGGCGATACCCTTCAGCGCAAGGTTGTTCGACTCGGTCGCGCCGCTGGTGAAGATGATCTCTTTCGAGGTCGCGCCGATCAGCTTGGCGATCTGCTCCCGCGCCTTGTCCACCGCCTGCTCGGCTTCCCAGCCGAACGAGTGGTTGCGGCTGGCCGCATTGCCGAACTTCGCGCCGAAGTAAGGCATCATCGCCTCCAGAATCCGGGGATCCAGTGGTGTCGTTGCATGGTTGTCCATGTAAATCGGCAGATGGACGCCCGCCGGCAGCGGTGTTGCAGACTGTGTAACTATCATTCCGTTATCGCTCATATCGTTGCTCATCTTTCTTGTGTCTGAAACTTGTCTCTAAAAATCTGTTTGTACTGCCGCGCTGCTATCTCGTCCCTAAAGTGCGATGCTCACCAGACCGCCGCCCACCGGAGCGCTTGTTCTGCCCTGCTCCCCATCGTCGGCTTCGACCAGGTCTGCGATATGAATGCCGCTCAGCAACTCTTTGATACTGTCGTTCACCTTGCGTAGTGGTTCTTTGATGGTGCAAGTGCTCGTCAGGTCGCAAGCTCCGTGAATCGTAATGCAGCTGGTAATGAAAAGCGGTCCGTCGATCGCTCGAATCACCTCAAACGCCGTGATGTCGGCGGCAGGCCTGGCCAGCGCATATCCGCCGTTCGTGCCTGCATGAGAGACCAGGAGTCCGCCCTTGGCCAGCGTCTGCAGGATCTTCGCCAGCAGTTGCGGAGGGATGTGATACGCCTCCGCGATGTCCTTGGCGCTGTGCGCAGTGCCATTCGTCTGCTCGGCCAGATACTTCAGGGCCATCAGACCGTAATCCGCTTTTTTGGTCAGACGAAGCATCGCACCTTGCCTTCAAACGGGAGATCGGCATAATGCCGACAATTCCAGTCCTAGATAGTGTACGTCCACAACGTACGCCGTGCAACCGGTTTTACCCTGCGAGGTTGGGACCGTAGTTCGCAAATTTCACCGAAAATCACAGAAAGGTGTCTTGACAAGCCGCTTCGAGACGGGCAGAATCCATACCATTCACTCTCTCCATTCATGACCCCAAAGTGCAAACATCCCATCGTCAAAGTCGTCGCCCGTGAGGACGATGCCGAATTTGTTGAGTGCCAAAGCTGCGGAGAGGTATTTGATTCTGCAGAGTTTAGCGACATCGCCATCGAAGAGGCCGAACCCGGCGATGAAACTCCAGCCGAAGACTAGAAAGACTACACCGTGGTAGGCTGCTGCGCATTCATTCGTCGAAAGACGATCCAGGCGTACTGCGCCGCAGAGAGTGGCGCCATCACGGCGATGATCTCGAGGAAGCCGTCTCTCATCGCCGCTAAGTGATGCCAGGCAAAGACCTTCTGGCCAAGCACTGACAATAAAGCGATGATCTGCATCAGCGTGTTCAGCTTGCCAAACCAGCTCGGCCTAAAATCCCGCAAAGTTCCGGTAGCGAACAGCAGGGTGGCGATCAGCAGGATTCCCAGATCGCGGCTGAAGACCAGAACCGTGACATAACGCGGCATCAGGCCTACATGCGTAAATACTACAAACAAAGTACTTAGCAACAATTTATCGGCAATTGGGTCGAGATATTGCCCCAGCGTAGTTTTCTGGCTCAGCCACCGCGCCAGCAGCCCATCGAGCGCGTCGCTAACCCCTGCCAAAATAAACAGGGCCAGTGCCCCAGCGTACCGGGCGTCCATGATCTCTATGATTAGAAAAGGGATAATGAACAGCCGCAACATCGTGAGCAGGTTCGGTGCGGCGCGAAATTGCTTCAAAAAAGGCACGTTGGTCAATCAATCTTAGCCTATATCAAGCCAATTGTTGCCCTAACGCTGCCATTCCATTTAGACTAAAAAAACGCATTCAGGCGCGTAGCTCAGTTGGTTAGAGCGCTACCTTGACACGGTAGAGGTCAGGAGTTCGAGTCTCCTCGTGCCTACCATTATTTTTCAATCACTTACAAGCGCAACAAAGGAACAACAAGGAATCCGTGGGGACGGAAGGGAACACTCAGCAACTAGTGTCCCCATTTCCGCTACCGGATGAGGCAGAATCATTGATGCGATTCTGTCCTGGGCGTATTCCAGGGTCATTGCTGGAGTCGAGCGCCTAAGCTCCCACGTCGTCTTTACCGTTGCCCCGGATGACTGGAGCAAGGTGGCGAAGGGTTCGCCGGAACATGTGCCAGCCAATGATCTTGGTGTTTCCTGCATTGGTAGCCGATGGTCGAATGTGCCAGCAAGGCATTTGCTCAATACGGTTGCTCACCCCGCTTGCTTGCAAACATCCAATCCTCCGGCTTTGCGTATGGGGTGGGATTGACGTGCACTCTGTGCAAAGCGGGAAAAGGGAAAGCCTGTAACGAGAAGGCCGCCTCCGAAGAGACGGCCGCTTAGGATGCTTCTTGAATCTTCTTCCTACGATTGGGAGAGGATCTTGCGGCGTGCCATGCCCGCCAGTCCAAGGATGCCAGAGCCAAGCAGCACTATGCTGGAAGGTTCAGGGACTGGAGAATAGGTGACGTCCAACTCGACGGTGTACGGGATTGTCGCAGATCCAGACCCGCCAAGATATCCCGCCCAGTTGACTCCCGGTGTTTCTATGGTGTCGCCAATGGAGCCAATCAAGTCGAACATCAAAATTTGGTCCCCAATGGACACTTCAGAACCATTGATGATCGGCAACAGAAATCCATTTATTGGATCATAATAAGCTGTCACATTCGCATAGCCATTTGCGTTAAACGTTGGTGCTGCTCCCGATGGGCTATCGGGATCAGGGGGAACATAGGATTGGACGGGGAACAGATGGCCAGAAGCTGTAATTTCATCCGATAGCGCGGATACCTTGACTGTGGCAGAAGTCACTACATCCCCTGTGGGAATCGTGAGTGAGATACCGGGAAAATCGATGGACCTAATAGCATTATCCCCAAGGGACGCAGGATGAACGATGCCATCGGCGGTACTGTAGGTACCCCAAAAGTTATCGTTCGGGCTACCTATATTCGTCGTAAAGCTAAAACTGGAAATAAGCTGAATATTTTCAGCCATCCCTGGAGACGCAAGAGCGAGTAAGAACGTCGCAGCAGCAAGCAGATGGAAGGATAGGCGCATTGGTAAACCTCCGTCGGAAGCGCGCCAAGACTACGGGATGTATCTATGCAAGTTCTAGGTAAATCTTAGGAAGCAATGTTCCAATGCGATATATCGTGCTGGGCGTATCCTCTGCACATTTTGCCTGCCATATTTTTAGTCACTTGCGCGGGCACACGCTCCGCGCATTCGTGTTTTTGTCTGCCCATGCCAGTCTCGTTTCAGCCCTCGTCACGCAGATTGAAGGACGCGAACGCCATAGGGGTCGAGAGGAATAGTCCCGGAATAGGACGTGCTGGTGATGATGTCTTTGAATTGGCCGCTGACCGGTACTGATTGCTGCGTGGAAGTATGGTTCAACAGGTAAGTGAGTGTTCCGCGCGCTGAGCGGCGCGAGGTAACTTCAATCCCCGGAAGTGCCTGGATGGGGCTTTTGACTCCGCTGGCTGCGATCAGTGTAAGGAGCACCCGGGCAAGGTCGGCAGGTTCGAGATGAGCGCCGACGTAGATGGCTTTGCCTTTGCCAAAGCTGTTGGACGTGATGGCAGCTTTGCCGTTGTAGTGGGGGCCAGTGTAGGTGGCGAGCACCTCAGCCTTTTTAGGGTCGAGAATGTCGGCCCAGATATGGCACTCTGCCTCTGGGCCTGCGAGCGAGCCGGTGAAGGCGACGCCCTGCTTTTCCGAATAGATGGGCTGGTAGTCGATGAGTTCGACTCCCATCACATCGCGCAGCAGGCCGGGCAGTGGAGTTTCGACGATGCGGCTGTGCTGGTCCTTGACGCCAAGGCGGAAGCCGGAGATGAAGGTTCCGCCAGCCTGAACAAAGGCCCGGATGCGATTGGCCTGCTCCTCCGTAACGATATACATGGCGGGGGCGAAGAGCACCTTGTAGGCGGAGAGGTCGCCGGTGGCATCGACGATATCGACGCCTGCGTGCGAGGCAGAGATACAGCCGTACCACGTGAGCGCTTCAGTGGAGTATTTGAGCTTGGGCTGGCCGGGTTGGATGGAGAGCGCCCAGTCGGAGTTGTAGTCGAAGCAAAGCGCAAGGTCGGCGACATAGGACGCATGGAGGTGATCGCGACCGAGCGATTTGAGTTCCTTCAGCGTCTGCTGGATCTCATCGAAGGCAGGGCCGTGCGAGCGATCGTGGCGAAGCATGCCGTGCCAGTACTCCTCGGCGCCAGCGGTGGCAGTGTCCCAGCGGAAATAGTTGATGCCCATGGCTCCGTGGGCGACGGCCTGATACGACCAGAGACGAACCTGACCGGGTTCGGGCTGGGGACAGAAGGTGGGCTGCCCGGATTTTCCGGTCTGCTCTTCCATGATGAGGAAGGGCTTGCCATTCTTGGCGCTGCGCGAGAAGTCGTGGCCGAAGGCAGCCATGGAGGTAACGGCTTCCGGCGAGGCAGAGGTGCCGGGAGCGTCCATCATGACCGCGAAGAAGCCGGGGTAGTTGTCGGAGGCGACGAAGTCCAGATTGCGATAGAGGTCACGCGCGTTGATGGTGTCGGCGAGCCCAGCCACATTGTTGGTAGTGATGAAGTGCCTGGGGCAGACGCTGCGGAGCATGGTGAGTTGCTCCTGCTGAAAGGACACGTTGGCGTCGGACTGGTAACGGTCGTAGTCGAGGACGAGGCCGGGATTGGGCGGTGCGCCCGACGGCAGCGGAACCGGGATCTGGGTGAAGTCGGTGTAGATGTTGCTCCAGAAGGCAGTCCCCCAGGCTTGATTGATGGCGTCGAGCGAATGATATTTATCGCGGAGCCACTGCTGGAACCCTTCGCGGCAGGAGCGGCAATAGCAGCGTGCCGATTCTCCGAGCGTGAATTCATTATCGATCTGCCAGCCGACGATGCCGGGAGTGGAGGCAAAGGTGTTGGCCATGTGCGTGGCGATGGCGAGCGAGAGGCGGCGATAGGTCTTGTTGCTAGGGCAGGTGAAGCGGCGAGCGCCGGTGTTCAGCGTGACGCCATGATCGTTGACCTCAAGGACTTCGGGGTACTTCTGGCTGAGCCAGTTTGGCGGTGCGGCCGAGGGTGTTCCAAGAATGACGGCGAGGCCGTGGGCGTTGAGGATTTTGACGGAGCGCTCGAGCCAGGCGAAGTCGAAGGAGCCTTCGCTGGGTTCCATCAGCGCCCAGGCGAACTCCGCGATGCGGACATTGGTAATGCCGGTCGCGGCCATGGCAGCGGCGTCCTGCTCCCATAAGCTCTCCGGGGTTTGATCGGGATAGTAGTCCGTACCGAAGAGGAGGAGTTCGGGGGAAACGTTTTCAAGGGAGGCCCGCGAAAGAGCAAGACTGCGCTGCGTGAGGGACAATGAGGCAATCGCTGCGCCTGCGGTGGTGATGAAGTTCCGACGGTTCACTTGGCTTGTTTCCTCCGGCTCAATTTATACCATCGCAAATCATTGGCAGAGAGACGCGTCCTTTATTGGCAAGCGGAACGAGTAAAATCCGCGAGTAATTCTTCTTCCCGTAGAATGGCCAGTGCTTGTTCAATCCACTCAAGGTTACGCCCAGATGAAACTGTTTATCATCAGAACGCGATTTGTTTGTGCCGCTCTTCTTCTTGCATCCACGCACCTTGTCTTGGCTGAGAAACAGCATGTGCGCGTCGATGCCGGCAAGCCAACAGCGCTTGAGTGCGACTCGCTCGTAACGCCTCTTGGAGACGACACGAAGACGCCGCTGCTCTCGTGGAAGTTGCAGGATGGGCGCACTGGCGCAAAGCAGACAGCGTACCGAATTCTTGTTGCGAGCACACCCAAGCTGCTCGCAGGCGATCACCCTGACATCTGGGACAGTGGCCGTGTCGAATCGGACCACACCGTGGATGTTGCCTACGGCGGTCCGCAGCTATTGCCGGAGACGCGCTACTATTGGCGCGTTCAAGCCTGGGACATGAATGGCAAAGCCTATCCTGCCAGCACCGAGAGCTGGTGGGAGACAGGCCTGCTCGACCAGGCGAACTGGGTGGCGAAGTGGATCGGCTATGAAGACGCCGAACAGGCAAGTCTCCGCGCCGCGCATGCCGAATGGATCACAAATCCGTCGATATCCGGCGACGAGGGAAAAGGGCCGTCGCGACACGACTTTCGCCTGAAGTTCGATGTATCGGCCAAAGTAAAGCGGGCGGTGCTCTATGTGACAGGTGAAGACACGATGGCAGCGTGGATCGGTGGAGTGCAGGTCCTCAAGCCGCAGCCGTTGCCTGCCTGGGGACGCAATCCATGGAAGAGCTACACCCGGGTCGGAGATATCCCTGAGCTGCACCCCGGCACGAATCTCCTTGCCATCGAGGTGACACGGTTCAGTGCAGGCGATCACGGCCAGGCGCCGATGAGCGCAGAACTCTATATAGAGATGGCAGACGGCAGCAGCAAGGTGCTTCATACCGGAGCCCCGCAGTGGAAGACGCAGTTCAATGCGTCCGGCAACTGGCAGGCCCAAAGCTATGACGATGCCGGTTGGTTAAAGGCAGTTACGTATGCTCCAGAGAAGGACGCTTTCGGCGGACAGGACAAGCTCGGAGATCCGCTGCCGACTGCCGCAGTCGCGGCGCTGAGGCACAACTTTCGCCTGACCAAGCAGGTGGCCTCCGCACGGCTCTATGCCACGGCACTGGGCGCGTACAAATTTAGCCTGAACGGAAAGCAGGTTGGCGATGAGGTGCTCGCCCCGGGCTGGACAGATTATCGCGAGCGCGTGACCTATCAGGACTACGACGTGACCGCGCTCATGCAAAAGGGAGAGAACGCGATTGGGGCCTACCTTGCTCCGGGCTGGTACACCACGCCTCTTGAATGGATTGGCCAGGGCAATAACTACGGCGATACCCCGACCGCCTTGAAGGCGCAACTCAGAATCGCCTACACCGATGGCAGCGTGGACTGGATCGCGACCGACCAGTCGTGGAAGGCCGATGTCTCGCCGATCCTCTCGGCGGAGATCTATAACGGCGAAACCTACGACGCCCGTCGGCAGCAGCAGGGCTGGAGCACAGCCTCTTTTTCAGATGCCAAATGGCATCCGGTCGCGCTGATCGATCCGCACGAACCGAATATCGTATGGCAGTCCTTCCAACCGATTCGCGCCACCGACCTGCTCCGGCCTAAATCGGTGAAGACGCCCAAACCCGGCATCTATATCTATGACTTCGGCCAGAACTTCGCCGGAGTTCCCCGCATCCACATACAAGGGAAAGCTGGCACCAACGTTCAGCTGCGATTCGGCGAATTGCTGAATCCCGACGGCACGCTCTATGTCGAGAACCTGAGAAACGCCAAGGCCACCGACCACTTCATCCTGAACGGAAAAGGCGTCGAAGAATACCAGCCCACCTTTACCTTCCACGGCTTCCGCTACATGGAGATCTCGGGCCTGCCCGAGGCTCCCAGCCTCAGCTCCGTCGAGGCGGTATCGCTCAACACCAACGCGCCGTTCACCACCCAGATGAAGACCGGCAACCCGATGGTCAATCAACTGTGGAGCAACATTCTCTGGGGCCAGCGCTCCAACTTCCTCAGCGTGCCAACCGACTGCCCGCAGCGCGACGAGCGCCTGGGATGGACCGCAGACGCGCAGGTCTTTTGGCGCACGGCAACCTTCAACATGGACCTCACCGCCTTCTCGCGTAAGTATGCAGCCGACCTGCGCGGCACCCAGTCCGGCACCGCGATGTATGGCATCTATGCTCCCGGAACGAATAAGGAAAATAACGGCTTCGGCCCCGGTTGGAGCGACGCCGGTGTCATCGTTCCGTGGACGTCATGGATACAGAATGGCGACCAGGAGATCATCGAGCAGAACTGGGGTGGCATGTCGAAGTACATCGCCGCTATCCTCGCAGCCAACCCCGACTACCTCTGGAAGAACAATGGCGGAATTCCATTTGGCGATTGGCTTGCGCCGGAAGGACCTACGTCGCAGGAGCTTCTCGCCACCGCATACTGGGCCTACGACGTCTCGCGGATGCAGCAGATGGCCCACGCCGTCGGCAAAACCGAAGACGAGCAGAGGTACGCTGCGTTGTTCGAGAAGATCAAGGCCGCCTTTATCCAGGCCTACGTCCACTCCGACGGATTTGTCGGTGCGGAGATTAAGCCGAATGGAATGGCCGACGCGGGAACTAGCCACGCTACCGGCCCGGTACAGACCCAAACCGGATACGTGCTCGCACTGCACATGAATCTGCTGCCCGATAACCTGCGTTCGCAGGCCGCCACCAGGCTGGTCAACCTGATCGAGGCAAACGGAGGCAAGCTTGGAACCGGCTTCCTCGGCACGCCGTACCTTCTCGAAGAACTCAGTAATTCCGGGCATGCGGATGTCGCTTACCGGCTGCTGCTCAACAAGGAATATCCCTCCTGGGGATACATGGTGGACCACGGCGCCACCACCATGTGGGAGCGTTGGAACGGCGACAAGATGATCGCCGATCCCGGCATGAACTCCTTCAATCACTACGCCTATGGAGCCGTGGCCGAGTGGCTGTATCGTTACGCTGCCGGTATCGACGCGACACCCACCGACGCCGGTCTGCACACGATTGTCCTTCATCCGGACTTCGACGCGCGTCTCGGCTCGATGGACTTCTCCTACCAATCTCGCTACGGTGCCGTCCACTCGCAATGGGCGGTGAACGACGGCAGTGCAACGTGGAGCGTCACCATTCCGCCGAACACGAGCGCACGTTTGTCGCTGTCGGATGCAGAGGCCGCAACCTACATGATTGACGGCAAGCCGCTCTCAGGTAGCCCGTTGGTCAAGACGCTGGCCAAAGATAGTGACAGGAATTCCTACGAACTTGCCTCAGGCACCTACCACTTCAATGTGAAACTGAGAAATCCATAAAACTCGCTGAAGTGACCATGTCCGAAAACCGCTAATTCCTCTCATTTCGCGTGAGAGGATTGAGCCATGAAGCTGCCGGATAAAGTCGTCTGTTATCGCGCGTTGCAAAGCCGGGACGCCCGTTTCGATGGGCTGATCTTTGTCGGTGTCACCTCGACCGGGATCTATTGCCGCCCCGTCTGTCCCGCGCGTACGGCAAAATTTGAGAACTGCCAGTTTTTCGGATCGGCGGCAGCGGCGCAGGTTGCCGGATTTCGTCCCTGCCTGCGCTGCCGCCCCGAGACGGCACCCGATATGGCCTCCTGGCGGGGCACGTCGAACACCGTCTCCCGTGCGCTTGCGCTGATCACCGAAGGTGCGCTCGACGGCGATGCTGCAAGCGTTGAGAGACTGGCGGAGCGCCTCGGAGTGGGAGAACGCCAGCTTCGACGCTTGTTCCTTCAGCATCTTGGAGCTTCGCCGATCTCGGTCGCACAGACGCGGCGCGTGCTCTTTGCCAAGCAACTCATCCATGAGACGCGCATGCCGATGGGCGAAGTCGCGTCGGCAGCAGGCTTCGGCAGTACACGACGATTCAACGAGACATTTCAAGCCTTGTTTCACCGCCCTCCCAGCGCCCTCCGACGCAAGTCCTCTACCGCTCCTGAAGCTGCGGATGCGGGAGTAACGCTGCGAATTCGCTACCGGCCGCCCTACGATTGGGAATCGATCCTCAAGTTCTTCGAGACTCGGGCCATCCCCGGCGTTGAGGTTGTGGAGAACAATCGTTACCTGCGAACCGTCGAGGTAGGCGGCCTGACCGGAAGCATCGAAGTTTGGAATATGCCGGAGCGGCAAAGCCTCGGCGTCACCATCCGATTTCCCAACGTGAAGTCTCTGCCTGTCATCGTGGCTCGTGTGAGGCGTCAGTTCGACACGGGAGCAGACATTGAGACCATCGAGGCTCACTTGAGCAGCGATCCTCTCTTGAAGCCTTTGGTCAGTCAGCGCCGCGGACTGCGTGCGCCCGGTGGCTGGGACGGCTTTGAATTAGCAATCCGAGCCATCCTCGGCCAGCAGATCAGCGTCATTGCCGCACGTGGGCTTGCAGGAAAACTGGTTGAGCTTCACGGCAAGCCCGTATCAAAGCAATACGTGGTCCATCCCGGCCTGACGCATGTCTTTCCCACGGCGAAGCGGCTCGCCACAGCGCCGGAGATCGGCCTGCGCGTGCCGGGGGCGCGCCAGAAAGCTTTGAAGGCGATAGCACAAGCGGCTGTGGCGGACCCCAATCTCTTCAGCCCGTTCGGCACTCTCGAAGAGACCGTCGAGCGGCTAAAAACAATTCGAGGCGTCGGTGAATGGACGGCGCATTACATCGCTCTCCGTGCTATTCGCGAGATGGATGCCTTCCCGTCGTCGGATATCGGGTTGCTCCGCGGCGCTGCTGCACTCGGAGAGGGAAGTCGACCGAATGCCATGAGCCTGCTCAGTCAGGCGGAGTCATGGCGGCCGTGGAGAGCCTACGCGGCGCAACATCTCTGGGCGGTCGATCCGGTTCTGATGCTAACGAAACGGCAAGCAGATTAAAGCTCCGGATTGAGGCTCGAGTTTGAAGTTCATTTACGGAGTGTGCCAACACCAGAGCAGAGCTAGCCTGTGTATCGAAGAGCTACAAGGAGATTTGCAATGTCCATGAAAGAGCATTTTCTGATGGAGTCGTCGCTGGGGACGTTAGTGCTTGTCAATGCCGACGGAGTTCTAAGCGGTATTTACATGCCGGAGCATAAACACGGCCCCAAATCGGAGGCCCTCGGCACGCGAGTGCGTTCAGGCTTCGAGCAGGCCGTGTCTGAGTTGCGGGAGTACTTCGACCAGAAGCGCACGGCGTTCACCTTTCCACTCGCCCCCGAAGGAACTGACTTTCAGCAGAGAGTCTGGAAGCAGCTTCGCAACATCCCCTACGGCGAGACGCGAACCTATGCCCAGCTTGCCGACGCGATCGGGAACCGTGCAGCGATTCGCGCCGTCGGCCTGGCGAACGGGCGTAATCCTCTCAGCATCGTGGTTCCGTGCCACCGCGTCATTGGAAGCGACGGCAGTCTGACCGGCTACGCGGGCGGCCTCGATCGAAAAAGATTTTTGCTCGAGTTGGAAGGTGCAGCTCCGCTGCGCCAGCTTGAACTCGTCTGAGAGCAATAGAGCACGGAGCGAGATTCATTTCGAACCACGCATACTCTTCCTAGAATTCCACCACTGCGGAGAGTTCCCGGTAAGAGGTAATCAGCCCTTCAAGGGTGAACGCTCGATTGAGGCCGCTGGGATTAGGTAACACCCACACATGAGCTCCGCCGAAGCGCATGGTCTGCTTACCCCAGCGGACCTCCCTCTGATCGAAGATCGCAGAACACGCAGGCTTGCCCAGAAAGGCGATATAGCGCGGGCCAAATCGTCTGATCTTCTGCTCGAGTTCCGGGCGCGCGTTGATAAAGTCATCTCGCTTAAGATCATTGGCACCGACTGTCGGTCTTTCTACCGCGGAAGTAAGCCCGCAGCGGTAGCCGAGCAGCGAGCCAGCATTTTGAGGCAATATCTATTCCGGCGTAAACCCGGAGTGGTGGAGGGCTCGCCAAAACCGGTTGCTGCGACTTGCGAAATGGTAGCCGACTGCCGCTGAGCTCATCCCGGAATTAATTCCACAAAAGACGACGCTCAAGTCTTTTGCCAGGACATCAGGAAGCCCCTGAATGGGATTGTCGCTCAAGGGAGAAGCGCCACAGCCATCAGTCATGCCCTGTCTGTCTTTGATCGTCGAATCTTTTCGCGTCGCCATCTTCAAACGAGCTTTTCTTCAACTGTTTTGCAGTCGATAAGGCAGTGCAAGCTGACGATCAGTTCGATACGCTGTGCCCAGAATCTCATCACAGCTTTTGCTCGAACCAATGTCTCAGCCTTTGATGTCTTTCGCGGCGCGGGCGTTTCGGATAAACGCGCCCAATTTCTCGGGATCTTTTCGGCTTGGACTTTTTTCCACGCCGCTCGCCACATCCACACCCCACGGGTTCAACTCAGAGATGGCCTCCGCCACATTCTCCGGACGGAGGCCGCCAGCCACGATCATCTTCAAGCGGCTGCCGCCACCCATAAGGACTTCTCTTGCCGCGGCCCAGTCAAACGACACCCCGGTTCCCCCAGTCGCCTGTCCTACCTTGGAGTCGATCAGTACCCGCTCGATGGTGCTGCTGGCTTCAATCGCGCTGAGACGCTGTCGCACTGCCTTTGCGCTTTCGCTACCCTCTTCTATAGCCCAGTGAACGGTCTGGATAATTCTGACTTTGCCTTCAAACAACTCGTTCAGGCGCTTTGCCAGCACCAGCTCTCCACAGCCATGAAGCTGTACCGCCGTCAACCCTGCCTCACGCACGACTGCGGCGATCTCTTCGGCATAGAGCGAATCGAAGACGCCAATTCGTTCCACGTTCGCAGGCAGGTGCGGCGTAATCTGGGCAACTTCTTTTGCGTTGACCCGGCGTCGGCTGGGCGCAAAGACGAAGCCGACCGCATCGGCTCCCAGCTCCGCAGCCATCTGTGCATCGTCAAGGTTGGTGTTGGCGCAGATCTTAATCCACATGGCTAAATCTCCGCCGAATATTCGCGCTGTAGCAGAGCGGCCAGCGCCGCTGCCGGGTCCGGCTGTCTCATCAATGCCTCACCGATTAGGAACGCCTCATAACCCGCCGCCGTGTACCTTGCAATATCGGCCGCTGACCCGATGCCGCTCTCTGCCACCATCATGGCATCGGCGGGTTTCCATTGGCCCAGCTCCGTCACCAACTCGGGATAGACGGTAAAGGTTCGCAGATCGCGACTGTTGACTCCAATTAATTTGAAGCCCAACTGTACTGCACGATCCAATTCGTCTCTGTCATGTACCTCACATAAGACGTCGAGGCCCATCCGCCCCGCCTCGTCGCGCAGATTACTCAGCGTCTGGTCGGTGTGCGCGGCCACAATTAGCAGAATGGCGTCCGCCCCCGAGGCACGCGCCTCCAATATCTGGAAGCCGTCCACCATGAAGTCCTTGCGCAGGCAGGGAATCTTTACCGCTGCCGACGCCGCTTCGAGATGCTCGAGCGAGCCCTGAAAGAAGGCTTCATTGGTCAGCACCGAGAGCGCTGCCGCCCCTGCCGCCTCAAATATCAGGGCCAGATTCTCCGGGTTAAAGTCTCCTCGAATCAGTCCTTTAGACGGAGAGGCCTTCTTGATCTCTGAGATGATCGCAGGGCCGTTGGCGGCAGATCGGCGCAGTCCGGCGATAAAGCCGCGCGGCGTGTGTGCAGCCGCCTTGCGCTCCATCGCTGCATAGTCTGCGCTGGCCTTGCGTGCGTCCACCTGCAACCGGGAGTCCGCAAGAATCTCATCGAGCTTTGTCGCCATAGTTTCCATTCTACTGATTGTCCGGAGAATCCCGCTGCAGCCTCCAAACTGCAAAAACCGGCAACCCAAAAACGTCATCTCGACCGAAGCCGCGCAGCTTTACCGCGCGGCGCAGTGGAGAGACCCCTGTATTCGCCTTTGCTGCGGCGATACCGCTCAATATCCCTAAAGCGGGCAAGCGCTACAAGGGCGGTTAGAATCAGAGGCGATGGCGACGCGCATTCGTTCTTACTCGAAGATCAATCTGGGGTTGGCCATCGGGCCGGCGCGGTCTGACGGATTTCATGGCCTGACGACGCTCTACCAGACGCTCGATCTGCATGATCTGGTTACAGTTACGGCGCGCCGAGCCGATAAAACGCGACTTGTGCTGACCACCAACCACTCCCGCGTCCCGACCGATGGGCGAAACACCGCCTGGAGGATCGTCGAGCGCTGTCTCGAACGGCTGGGGGTGACGGCCGAGGTCGAGATATCTATTGAGAAGAACCTTCCGGTACAGGGTGGCATGGGCGCGGGCAGTGCAAACGCTGCCGCCGCGCTGATCGGGCTCGAACGCGAGCTTGGCGTGGCCCTGCCGGGAGCGCAGCGGCTGCAACTTGCTGCCGAAGTGGGGTCCGATGTGCCGCTGTTTCTGCTCGGTGGAGCCGTTTTGGGGCTGGGGCGAGGAGAGCAGGTAGTCCCGCTGCCTGATATGCCGCGAACGTCCTGCCTGATCGCGGTGCCGAACGTAGGGGTCTCCACCCCGCAAGCCTTTCGCGATTGGGATGCAAAGACGGCACAGAATACATTGACGGCGGCTGTGGAACACGATAGACTTATGGAGTTGAGTCTCGCTTATGCGTCCTTGTATGCAGAGCCTGGCACTTCCGGTATCGTTCGCAGCCTGAATCCTGAGAAAAAACAGGGGAACTCTGATGATGTTCAGAGTGGCGTGTCGAACGGTCTCGCGGAGAATACCCTTCTCTCGCTTGTCCGCACCGGGGTTGAAAACGACTTTGAACAAGTCGTCTTTCCTGCTTATCCCTCCTTGCGTGAAACCAGGCGTTTATTGATGGGTACCGACTCGGAAGCTCCCGCTTTGTATGCGGCGCTCTCTGGCTCGGGTTCGGCTCTGTTTGGACTTTACCGGTCCGATGCAGAAGCGCGAGCAGCTCAACAGCGTATCCAGTCGGCTGCAACGCAAGCTGGGGTTAGGACTTTCCTGACGGAAACTTTGCCCAGGGCGGCTTACTGGGAGAGAATGTTCGCAGGGTAGCTTCGCCGGCAATAACAGGCCGGCGGCATACTGGGCGATCGACTAACGGTAGGTCAAGAGACTTTGAATCTCTTTGTCTAGGTTCGAATCCTAGTCGCCCAACCAGAATGTCAACGCCGGATGCGACGTTATTTAGGGTTCTTGAGCGGCAGCAATTTGCCGCCAGAGTTGAACGGTTTTTGGTTCCGCAGCAACATGGCGGACGAAGAAGCAAAAAGTTTGAAGGAACAAAGTCTTTACCTTTCGCAGTATTCGCAACAAGGATTTTTCGAGAGACGTACGGGGCCGCAACAAGGCTTCGCGAGACAAGGCAGCAGGAACTACCAAGGTCAACCAGCCTGGAGGGTTTCAACGTGAGCGAACAAGACACGACTGCAGTTCTTTCCCCTATTTCAGGGCAGACTGAGGAGCTTGACTCCCAGTCTGCACCGACGCAAGCCGCCCAAAGCGGACAAAGCAAGACGGCCCCGGAAAAAAAGCGCACCGGCAAGCTAAGCGAAAGCAAGCGCATCAAGATTTTTTGCGGATCGGCAAACCCCGCCTTGTGCGAGGAGATCTGCAAGTTCGTCGGTGTGCCGCTGGGCGAGACCCGGTTGCAGAGATTCTCCGACGGCGAGGTACATTTTCAGCTGCTCGAAAACGTTCGCGGTGCGGACGTTTTTCTGGTGCAGCCTACGTGTTATCCGGTTGACCAGCATCTTGTCGAGCTGCTCATCATGATGGACGCGCTGAAGCGCGCATCAGCCGGGCGAATCACGGTTGTCATGCCGTATTACGGCTATGCGAGACAGGACCGCAAGGACCGGCCCCGCGTAGCGATCACGTCGAAGCTGGTTGCCGATCTGCTCACGACGGCTGGTGCAAACCGGGCGTTGCTGGTCGATCTTCACGCAGCGCAGATTCAAGGCTTCTTCAATATCCCGGTCGATCATCTGTTTGCCAGCCCGGTGCTGGTGAGCTACTTCCGAGACTTGGAGCTGCCGAACCTGACCGTGGTTTCGCCCGATGCGGGCGGCGTGGAGCGGGCGAGATTCTTCGCCAAGAAATTGGATGTACCGTTGGCCATCGTCGACAAGCGGCGGACCGACATTAATGTGACCGAGGTGATGAACGTGATCGGCGATGTCAAGGGCCGAACGTGCTTGATCCTCGACGACATTATCGACACCGCCGGAACCATGGTGAAGACGGTGGATGCGCTGCTCGAACAGGGCGCGGAAAAAGTTTATGCGTGCGCAACCCATGCGGTGCTGTCCGGCCCGGCGGTTGAGCGCATCGCAAATTCACGGTTGGAAGAGCTGATCGTGACGAATACCATTCCGCTGCGCGAAGATGCGTTGCGGGTGCCGAAGATTAAGGTGCTTTCGATTGCCGGGCTGTTAGGACGCGCCATCGAGAGCATTCATATGGAGACCAGCGTCAGTACGCTGTTCAACTAGTGGTTTTATTGCAACGAGCGGTAAAGGGAGCGAGGCTCAACCTCGTGCCCGAAAGGAAGAAGTTTCGTTATGGCAGCAGAGACAGTAGTCGCAACACCTCGTGAAGGCAAGTTCAATAAGAATGCGGCCCGCCGCGTTCGCGTCGCCGGTAAGATTCCCGCGGTCGTCTATGGCGCAGGCCAGGATGCCGTGGCCGTGACCGTCGACCCCAAGGCCATCACCAAGATTCTGTACTCGGACTCCGGTCACAACACCATCTTCGACCTGAACGTCGAAGGCGCGTCCCTGGTCAAGGCCATGATCGTCGACTGGCAGCGTGAGCCCATCAAGGGCAAGCTGTTGCACATCGACCTCAAGCGGATCGCAATGGATAAGGCGATGCGCGTCTCCGTGCCGATCCAGTTGACCGGCACCGCGGCTGGCGTGAAGAACCAGGGCGGCATTCTGGACCACGTTCTGCGCGAGGTCGAGATCGAGTGCCTCCCGGCCGATATTCCGAGCCACCTCGATGTCGATGTCTCCGGCCTCGAACTGCATGGCGTGATTCGCGTTTCCGATCTGCCCCACTCGGGCAGCATCAAGTTCCTCGCCGATGAGAATGCAACCGTTGCCCACGTCACGGCAGTCAAGGAAGAGGTCGCTGCTGAGGTTGTTGCCGCGCCGACCGAGCCGGAAGTGGCCAAGAAGGGCAAGACGGATGCAGAAACTGCTCCGGCTGCCGATGCCAAAAAGAAGTAATGTGACGGCTGCCACGAGGCTCAGATTGAGCTTCGTGGCTGCCATCGCAATGTTTGGAAGGGAAGCGTTCGCGTGAAGCTGATTGTCGGACTCGGCAACCCCGGGATTGAGTATCAGTTCACACCGCACAACGCCGGGTTTCTTGCGGTCGACCGCATCGCAGACGATTGCGGTGTGTCGCTCACCAACCGGCGGGGCAGGGCGCTGACCGCGAAGGCAAGGCTGGCAGGCGAAGAGGTTCTGCTGGCGAAGCCTGAGACGTTCATGAACCTGAGCGGCCTTTCGGTGGCCGCGCTGGTTCGAGAGTTGGAGATTGCTATTCCGTCGTCGGACCTGATCGTCCTCTATGACGAACTGGCGATTCCCCTGGGCACGATTCGCCTCCGCGAGCGTGGTTCGGCAAACGGGCATAACGGGGTCAAGTCGATCTCGGGCGTGCTTGGGACGGAAGAGTGGCTGCGCATTCGTATCGGAGTCGGGAAACCGGCGCTCGAGGATGGCAGAGAGATCAAGGCGGGTGGCAAGGATTATTTGCTGTCGCCGTTCCGCAAGCAGGAGCTTGCGGTGTTGGATGAAGTGCTCGACCGCGCACGCAGCGCTGTCGAGGTGGTGCTGACCAAAGGGGTCGGCGCTGCGATGAACGAGTTCAACCGCCGGCCAGACGAACCCGAAAAGGGAACCGAAGGGTCGAACGGGAAGTAGTACCAGTTGATTTTCCAAACCGCTCCGGCAGACGACACGCTGGCACGGTGCGAAGCAGAACTTCGCAGAAAGAAGTAAACGAATGAATCGCACTTACGAAATTATGTTCATCGTCCGTCCGGACGTTGAAGAAGCAGAGATCGACAAGCTCATCGAAGGCTTTTCGGCCAACGTCACCAGTGGTGGCGGCGAGGTCAAGAGCGTTGAGAAGATGGGCCGCCGCCGGCTCGCCTACACCGTTCGCAAGTTCAACGACGG
>JBEPUY010000058.1:0-20335 GCA_041691255.1 Granulicella sp.
TCCCGCGATGAAAGTTCGCCAGATGGAACTTCTCATTCGGAGCATGAAGATTGTCGTCCGGCAGCCCAAACCCCATCATCACCGTAGGAATCTTCAGCTCCCGTTCAAAGTCCCCCACAATCGGAATCGACCCGCCGCCGCGCACAAACACCGTCTCCTTGCCGAAGACGTCATGCATCGCCGCCGTGGCCGCCCGAACATATTCATTGTCCGTGCTCACCACAATGGCATCGCCCGCATGAATCAACCTCACCTCAAGCTCAATTCCCTTCGGGCAGATCGACTCCACATAGGCCTTGTACTGCATAAAGCTCTCCGCCGGCGTCATATCCGGAACCAGCCGCATGCTCACCTTGGCCAGCGCCTTCGCCGGAATCACCGTCTTCGCGCCCGCCCCGATAAAGCCACCCGGCATTCCATGCACATCGAGCGTAGGCCGAGCCCATGTTCGCTCCAGCACGCTATACCCCGGTTCCCCCGTCAGCGAGACCGAACCCACCTCCGTCTCGCGATAGTGCTCCTCGTCGAACGGCAGCGCCTTCCATGCCTTCAGCTCCGCAGCCGTAGGCTTCTGCACCTTGGCATAGAACCCCGGAATCAGAATCTTGCCATCCTCATCCTTCAGCTTCGCAATCACCTGCGCCAGTGCGACAAACGGATTTGGCGCCGCCCCGCCATACATCCCCGAGTGCAAGTCCGTGCGCGCCCCCCAGGCCTCAATCTCGGTATAGATCATCCCGCGCAGTCCGACACACAGCGTAGGCAGTTCCGGCGCAAACATCTCCGTGTCCGAAACCAGCGCAACGTCCGCCTTCAGTTCCTCGCCATGCTTCCGCACAAACGCGGCAATCCCCTCACCGCCAACTTCTTCCTCGCCCTCGACGATCACGCGCACATTGACCGGCAGCGTTCCGCCTCCCGCCGCCATCAACGACTCCAGCGCCTTCACATGCATCCACATCTGTCCCTTGTCATCCACCGCCCCACGCGCATAGATGTTTCCATCCCTCACCGTAGGCTCAAACGGCGGCGTCTTCCACTCATCCAAAGGATCGGGCGGCTGCACATCATAGTGTCCATAACAAAGCACGGTCGCTGCTGCCTTCCCATCCGCTCCCGGAGCCGCATGAAGCCAGTCGGCATAAACCAGCGGATGCCCAATCCGCAACGGCACCACCCGCGCTTGCCCCGCCTCATCCACAATCATCTCTTCGGGCGTGCTGGTCTCAATCAGGCGGACATTATCCATCCCAATCCGCTTCAACTCAGCCGCCACAAACTCAGCCGCCCGGCGCACATCCCCTACATGCTCCGGCAGTGTAGAGATCGAAGGAATCCGCAACAAAGCCTTCAGCTCCTCCACAAACCGCGCCTGATTCTCCTTCGCAAACCCAACCGCCGCCGTCGTAATAGTCATCGTCAACGCTCCATCCTGTTCCTTACCTCAACAAACAAGGTCATCTCAACCCAAGCACAACAGCAGCACGTCATCTCGACCGAACCAGTACCAACTCACGTCATCTCGACCGGAGCGAAGCGCAGTGGAGAGACCCCTGTATTTCGCCGTTTCACTTGCCGTTATCGTCTTTCTATCCAAACCAAAAACTCTCAGCCTGCAACCACTCACCGACGATACTGCTCATCGCTGACATGCTCCATCCAATCCACAACCTTTCCATCCAACCGCTCCTGAATCGCGATGTGGCTCATCGCCGTCGTCGGTGCAGCCCCGTGCCAATGCTTCTCTCCGGGAGCAAACCAAACCACATCGCCCGGATGAACTTCCTCAATCGCGCCGCCCTCCCGCTGAATCCATCCGCACCCCGCCGTAATAATCAAAGTCTGTCCCAGAGGATGCGTATGCCACGCGGTGCGCGCTCCCGGCTCAAACGTGACACTGGCACCTGCCACCAGCGCCGGATCAGGCGCTTGAAAGAGCGGGTCAATCCGTACAGTGCCGGTAAACCAGTCTGCCGGGCCTTTACCTGAGGGCTGTGAACCGATACGTTTGATTTCCATCCCCACATTCTACCCATCAACAGAATGGCCCCGCCGGAACATTCATGCATCCAACCTGGAAGGAGTGACATAACCATCGAAAGGAGATGAGACATGACCACTTCCCAGCAAGACGGCACCATGATCGACAAGCAGGCGCAGTTCGATCTACTCAAGGAAATCGCCGACTCCGAGCAGAAAAAGCCCTGGCCCTCCGGTCACTACGCCAAAACCCTCTTCAAAAAGCACGACTTCCGCATCGTCCTCATCACGATGGAAAAAGCCGCCAAGATGAAGGAGCACCACGCCGATGGAACCCTCTCCATCCAGGTGCTCAAGGGCAAGATTCACCTCAACGTCAACGGCCACCCGCACGATCTCGGCACCGGAAATCTCTTCACCCTGGCCGCCTCCATCCGCCACGACGTCGAAGCCGCAGAAGACTCGGCCTTCCTCTTGACCATCTCCTGGCCCAGTGACGAAGAGCTCGCAGCCATGAAGCACCGGGGCTACGGCACCTAACCGAAAGGAACTCGCCAAGTGGCAACCTACAAGATCAAACTGAAGCGCCGCAGCGAAGTAGCATCAGGCACCATGGTCTTTCACTTCGAGAAGCCAGCCGGGTTCACCTTCGAGCCCGGGCAGTGCGGCGATTTCACCCTCACGAATCCTCCCCAGAACGACGCAGAAGGCAACAAGCGCAGCTTCTCGCTCGCCGCCGCTCCTTACGAGGACGAATTATTGATCGCCACGCGCATGCGCGACACCGCCTTCAAGCGCTCCCTGAAGCTCATCGACCTCGGCACCGAACTTGAGCTCGAAGCCCCCTGGGGCGAACTCACCCTCCACGACGACGCTCGCATTCCCGCCGTCTTCCTCACCGGAGGCATCGGCATCACTCCCGTCCGCAGCATCGTCCTTCAGGCCACGCACGACAAACTGGCCCATCCGCTCTTCGCCTTCTACTCCAACCGAACCCCTAACGATGCAGCCTTCCTCGACGAACTGGCTGCGGCACAGGAATCGAACCCGAACTTCACTCTCATCGCCACCATGACCGAAGCAGAAAGCTCGCAGACGAAGTGGAGTGGAGAGACCGGATATATTACGGAAGCCATGCTAAAAAAGCATCTGCCCGACCTTAAACGCCCCATCTATTACCTCACCGGCCCACCCGAGATGGTAGCTGCTATGCAAAAGCTCCTCAAAAACGCAGGCGTCGAGGAAGCCAATATCCGCGCCGAAGAATTTTCGGGTTATTAAGTAATTGAGTATTAAATAGTTTAGTGCTCAATAGTTGAGCACTAAACTAAATTCCGAAACAGGAGCCAATGGTCAAGCTCAAGCGAGTCTACGAAGTCCCTGCTAAAGACGACGGCACCCGCATCCTCGTTGACCGACTCTGGCCCAGAGGCCTGACTAAAGAGAAGGCTAAGGTCAATCTCTGGCTCAAAGAGGTCGCTCCAAGCACCGAGCTAAGAAAATGGTTCGCCCACGACCCAGCCAAGTGGCACGAATTCCAAACTCGCTATAAAGCCGAGCTAAAAAGTAATCCTGAACAGGTGACACTTCTTAAAAAAGAAGTGGCCAAAGGCCCGGCAACCCTCCTCTACGGAGCAAAAGACGAACAGCACAACGAAGCCATCGTCCTTCAGCAGTTGCTCAATAAATAGCCCCCAAAGCACGTCATCTCGACCAGAGGAGCCGCAAAAGCACGTCATCTCGACCGGAGCGAAGCGCAGTGGAGAGACCCCTGTATTTTTCTTTGCTGGTTCTCAAGGTGTAAATCGGTGTTTGCAGTCCATCACCCCCGGCTGGGAGCCGTCCCCAACAACTCCCGCGCAATCACCATCCGCTGAATCTCGCTCGTCCCCTCGCCAATCGTGCACAGCTTCACATCGCGATAAAATTTCTCCGCCGGATAGTCCTTGATAAATCCATATCCACCATGAATCTGCACGCCCTCGTCGCAAATTCGACACGCCGCCTCGCTGGCAAACAGCTTCGCCATGGCCGACTCCCGCGTCACCCGCAGCCCTTTGTCCTTCATCTGCGCCGCACGCATCGTCAGCAGCCACGCGGCATCCAACTGGGTCGCCATATCCGCCAGCTTGAACTGGATCGCCTGAAACTCGCTGATCGCCTTGCCAAACTGCCGCCGCTGCTGCGCATACTTCATCGCCGCATCGAGCGCCCCTCGCGCCATCCCCAGGCTCAACGCAGCAATCGAAATCCTGCCGCCATCCAGCACCCGCATCGCGTCCTTGAATCCCTCACCCAACTTTCCCACCAGGTTCTCACCCGGAATCTCGCACTCCTCAAAGATCAGCTCCGAGGTATCGCTGGCCCGCAGCCCCAGCTTGTTCTCCTTCTTCCCCGCACGAAAACCCTTGGTCCCCTTCTCGACCACAAACGCCGAGATGCCATGCGTCCCCTGCGCATGGTCGGTCACCGCCAGCACCACCGCACAGTCGGCATAGCTGCCATTCGTAATAAAAGTCTTGCTCCCATTCAGCACCCACTTGTCCCCGCGTTTCACCGCCGTGGTCCGCGCCCCCGCCGCATCCGACCCCGACCCCGGCTCGGTCAAGCCCCACGCTCCCAGCCACTCGCCGCTCGCCAGCTTCGACACCCACCGCTGCCGCTGCTCGTCATTGCCCGCCAGCATAATGTGGTTCGTACACAGCGAGTTATGCGAAGCCACGATAATCCCCACGCTCCCATCCACCCTCGACAACTCCTCGACCGCCAGCACGTACTCGACATAGCCCATCCCCGCGCCACCCAGCGCCTCGGGAAAGATCACTCCCATCAGTCCCATCGGCCCCAGCTGCTTCACCACCTCGGCGGGAAACAAGCTCTTCTCGTCCCACTCCGAAACATGCGGCGCAATCTCCCGCTCCGCAAACGCCCGCACTTCCTTCCGCAACTGTTCCTGCTCCTCGGTCAGTCCAAACATCGGCGCACCTCCAAACCATAACTAAAACTAATCACGCTATCACATCCACGCATACTTCGGCACCTCCCTCCCAACCGAAAAAATGGGTGCCCCATGTCCCGATTTTGGGACATGGGTTTCCACGAACCCCAAAACTCGAAGAGATAACAAAAAAGGCCCAGCGCGAACGCCAGGCCTTTTCACATCAATAGAAACCGCGAACTATCCCCGCAGCGCCATCTGCTCGGTGACAATCTGCGTCAAATCAGGCTTCTTCAATCCATGCTGCTCTTCATTGAACTTGTCCACCTTGCTCGACCAGTTCATGCTGCAGAACTTCGGCCCGCACATCGAGCAGAACGCCGCTTCCTTGTAGTAGTCATCCGGCAGCGTTTCATCGTGCATGCCGCGAGCCGTATCCGGGTCAAGCGACAGCGCAAACTGCTTGTCCCAGTCGAACGTGTACCGGGCATGCGAGATCGCATCGTCGCGATCACGCGCTCCCGGACGGTGCCGCGCAATGTCCGCCGCATGAGCAGCGATCTTGTAAGCGATGATGCCGTCCTTCACGTCCTTCTCATTCGGCAGTCCCAGGTGCTCCTTCGGAGTCACATAGCAAAGCATCGCCGCGCCATGCCATCCAATCATCGCCGCGCCAATCGCCGACGTAATGTGGTCATAGCCCGGAGCGATATCGGTCACCAGCGGCCCCAGCACATAGAACGGAGCGCCGTCGCAAAGCTCGACTTCCTTGTCCACCTGCTCCTTGATCTTGTCCAGCGGCACATGCCCCGGCCCTTCGATCATCACCTGCACATCGCTCTTCCACGCCTGCCGCGTCAACTCACCCAGCGTCTTCAACTCGGCAAACTGGGCCTCGTCGCTGGCATCGGCAACGCAACCCGGCCGCAGACCATCGCCCAGCGAGTAGCTCACGTCATACTTCGCCATGATCTTCGTAATTCGGTCGAAGTTCTCATACAGAAAGTTCTGCTTGTGATTGCTCGTCATCCACTGCGCCAGAATCGCGCCGCCACGGCTCACAATGCCGGTGATGCGCTTGGCCACGAGCGGAACATACTGAATCAGCACCCCGGCATGGATGGTGAAGTAGTCCACACCCTGCTGCGCCTGCTCCTCGATCACTTCAAGATAAAGGTCAATATTCAGGTCTTCCAGCTTTTTCACCCGCGAAAGCGCCTCATACAGAGGCACCGTGCCAATCGGCACCGGGCTATGCCGCAAAATCTGCTCGCGAATCATCGGGATATCCCCGCCGGTCGAAAGGTCCATCACCGTATCCGCGCCAAAGTGCACGGCGGTATGCAGCTTGCGCAGCTCTTCGTCCACATTCGACACCAGCGCCGAGTTGCCGATATTCGCATTGATCTTGCACAGCGACTCCACCCCAATCGCCATCGGCTCCAGCTCAACGTGGTTGATGTTGGCCGGAATAATCATCGTTCCCTTGGCAACCTCGCTCCGCACCAGCTCGGCAGCAATCTTCTCGCGCGCGGCGACGTAGGCCATCTCTTCCGTAATCAGGCCCTTGCGCGCAAAATGCATCTGCGACATGTTGGTGTCGCCCGTACGCTCGGCCTCAGCCTTGCGCTTTACGATCCACTCCGCTCGCCCCGTCGGCACCGTGTACCCATTGCCGTTCGCCGCGCCACCATTCAAATGCTGCCCATTGCTATTCATCAATTTTCCTCGCTCAAAACGGCGCTGTTATCGAGTTAGTATACGCCGCCCGAGCGATTCGAAAGCCATCGCGCCACATCCACCATTCCCTCTCAGTTAGTCCGCAGCGCAACCATGGGATTGATGCGCGAGGCTCGCCGTGCCGGCAAATATCCAGCCAACGCAGCCACACCTCCCAGCAAAACGATCATCACCACAAAAGTAATCGGGTCCGTGGGAGCAGTCCCGAACAACAGCGACGAAATCAGATTCGCCACCAGCATTGACACGAAGATTCCAACTCCGATGCCTATCGCAGCCAGCTTCAGCGTCTTCGAGAGCACGCCCATCTGTACCCTCCCCGCAGATGCGCCCAGCGCCATCCGAATCCCAATCTCCTGCGTTCTACGCGTTACCGAGTACGAGATCACTCCGTAGATTCCAAGCGAAGCCAGGAATAATCCCAACCCCGCAAACGCGCCAACCAGCATCACAAAAAATCGGCGCGGCGAAACCGCACGGTTCACGATTCCCTGTATCGGACGGAACTCGACCGCAGGCTGATTCGGGTTCAACTCCCGCAGCGTCCGCAAGACGCTCCCCGCCAACTGCGCCGGTGGCAGCTTCGTCCTCACCACCACCTCCGCGCCATCCGGACCCCACTCGTCACGCATCGTCGGCAGATACATCTGTTCCCCAGATGTTCCCTCCACATTGGTCTCATGGACGTCGGCCACCACCCCAATCACCTTCACCTCATGATCGTTGATCAGCACCATCTTTCCCACAGCGTCCTCGCCCGGAGCCACAAAATCGGCCGCCCGCTGATTCAGGATCACCGTACTCTCACCCTTCATGTTGTCCTGCCAGGTAAAGTCGCGCCCACGCAGGCGCATCCCCATCGCCGTCACATATCCCGGCGATACGACATAGACAAACGCGCCCGGAACCTCACCCTTTCGGTATGTCTTTCCTTTTGCGCGAGGGCCGCCCCATCCGCGATTGCGCTCCAGCGGCAGATTGTCCGAGATTCCCGCCGACTCAACCCCGGGAAGCGCACTGACACGCCGGATGGCCTCTTCAAAGATCGCGTTCCTCTTGTCCGTGCTTCCGCCGTCGTTATAGTCCATCTTGATCGCAGCCGCATGCGACGGTTGAAAGCCAAGGTCCACGTCGAGCACGCGCAGAAAACTTCGCAGCAACAGCCCCGCGCCCACCAGCAGCACGCAAGCCAGCGCAACCTCGGAGATCACCAGCGCGGACCGCAGCCTCTCGTGGCTCCTGCCTGCGCTCATGCCCTGCCCCGTGTCCTTCAACGCCTCCTGCAGATCACCGCTCGACATCTTCAACCCCGGCAGCAGCCCAAATAGAATCGCAGCCCCAACGCTGATCCCCAACGTCCATAGCAACGCCGCGCCATCCACCTTCACCTCGTTCAGCAATGGCAGCGCAAGCGATCCCTGGTGGGCGATATAAGAGGTAATCGCAAACGCGAGGCCGAGCCCCAACACCGCGCCCATCCCAGCCAGCACCAGGCTCTCCGTCAACAGTTGCCGCACCAGCCGCCCGCGTCCCGCGCCCAGAGCGCTGCGCAGCGCGAACTCCTTGGTTCGTGCCGCCGCTCGTGCCAGCAAGAGGTTCGACAGGTTCACACAGACGATCAGAAGAATCACGCCCACGGCACACCACAGCGTAATCAAAGAGCGCCGCAGCTTCCCGCTCACATATTGCTTCAGCTCGATCGGTCTCGCTGTATAACTTCCGATCGAATCCGCATACTTTTTGCTCCAATAAAAGCGGGGAAACAGCGTCTTCGCCTCCACCTGCGACTGCGCGAGCGTCACGCCGGGCTTCAATCTCCCAATCAGCGCCAGCGTATTTCCTTCGTTGCGGATGTCGTCCAGAATGGTCGGCTCATAGACATCCACTCGCGTGCCCGGCGCAAACGCCGCGCCAAAGTCGAACGTCTCCGGCAACACCCCCACCACCGTCGTTGGTACGCCGTTCAACGTGATCGACTTTCCCACAATTCCGCGGTCCCCGCCGAACTGCCGCTCCCAATAAGGATGCGACAGCAACACCACGGCGCGCCCACCCTTCAACGTCTCGTCCTTGGTAAAGGAGCGGCCCAGCTCAGGTTCCACTCCCAGCACATGGAAAAAGTTCCCTATCACTCCCATGCCGGTGAGCGGCGTCGGCTCTCCGCTGCCCGTCAGCTTGAGATTGTCACTCGTCGAAAACGCAAAGTAGCCGGTCACATCCTCGAACGAGCGATTCATCGTTAGCAGGTCGTCATAGGCATCGGCAGAATACGTCGAGGACGACAGCCCAATAGCGTCCGCCGGTGCAATCCATACCAGCTTCTGCGGATCGCGAAACGGCAGCGGCCGCAGCAAAAGCGTATCCACCACGCTGAACACAGCGATATTCGCTCCAATGCCCAGCGCCAGAATCGCCACCGCCACCACGGTAAACACACGGTCGCGCCGCAGCGTTCGCAAGGTATAGCGAAGGTCCTGCAGCACAACATCCAGCCACGGCATTCCGCGCGCCGCCCGCTGCTTCTCCTTCGCCTGCTCCACCCCGCCAAACTGAACCAGCGCCTGCCGCCGCGCCTCACTGGCCGAAAGCCCACGCTTCAGGTTCTCTTCCACCGCCAGCTCCAGATGGCTCTGCATCTCCGCATCCAGCTCAACGTCCAGCGGACGCTTGCGAAAGAACGAGCCAAGCCGCTGCAAGCCCTGCCGAAGCGAATCCCCAATAGAGTTCTTCATCGCTCGCCTCCCTTTTCGCCCATCGCCAGCACTCGCCCCATCACACTCGACAGCCTCTGCCAATACACCGTGTCCTCGGCCATCTGCTTCAGCCCGCGCTTCGTGATCGAGTAGAACTTCGCCTTGCGGTTGTTCTCCGACGTTCCCCACTCCGCCGCGATCCAGCCGCGATGCTGCAACCGCACCAGCGCCGCATAGATCGTCCCCTGGTTCAGCAGCACCTCATCGCCGCTCACCTGCTCGATGCGCCGCGCGATGCCATAGCCATGCATCTCGCCCATCGCAGACAGTGTCTGCAAAACCATCAGGTCCAACGTCCCCTGCAACAAATCCAGCTTCGAATCTCCCACGAGCTGCCTCCTGTGGCGTAGCCACATCAGTCTGCCACAACTGATGTGGTTACGCCACAGGAAAAGAAAAGTTCTGCATTATTTGAAAAATCAGGCCCTTCCAGCCCAGCGCAAGGGGGCAAACCGCCAAACCCTATCAAAATCCCCGTCGATCTCGTACACTTATTGGCAAGACCATGCACACCGCAGCCAGCAAAAGCCCGATCAAGATCATCATCGCAGCGGTCATCATCATCGCCACCATGGGCTACCTCGCCTACACCGGCGTTCAGGACAACAAGAGCTACTACGTCACCATCGGCGAGTTGCAGGCCATGGGGAACAAAGCCTACGTCCGCCACCTCCGCGTCGCGGGCAACGTAGCTCCTGGCAGCATCCACCGCAGCGGTACCTACGTCGACTTCTCCCTGCTGGAGCAGAACCGCACCCTCAAGGTCAGCTATAAAGGTGTCGAGCCTCCGCCGGACACCTTCAAGGACGACGCCCAGGCGCTCGCCGTAGGCACCTACGGACACGATGGCGTCTTCCACGCCACCCAGCTTCAGGCCAAATGCGCCTCCAAGTACGCTCCGGCCAAGCCTGTTACCGCAACCGCTGCCGTCCTGCCCGCCGACTTCAAAAAATAAATGGAGAAGTCAGCCAAGCCTGCTAACGGCGCATCCGGCAGCACCGCCGCCGAACTCGAATCCGTCTCCAAGATCTACGGCACCTTCGCCGCCCTCCGCAACGTCTCCGCCAGCTTTGAATCCGGCACCTGCACCGTCATCGTAGGCGAAAACGGAGCCGGAAAATCCACCCTCCTGCGCGTCCTCGCCGGACTCATCACTCCTACCCGAGGCACCGCCCACATCTTCTCCGAATCACCGCAGAGTCAGCGCCGCCGCATGGCCTACATGAGCCACTCGACCATGCTCTACGACGAGCTGACCGCGATGGAGAACCTCAACTACTTCGCCTCCCTCTATCGCGACGGCGGTTGCGCCTGTGTCGGCAGCCCCGAGATGGCCCTCCGCGCCGTCGGCCTCGACCCCACGCTCAATCGCCCCGTCGGCCAATACTCGCAGGGCATGCGCCAGCGCGCCTCGCTCGCCCGCGTCCTCCAGACCGACCCCGAAATCCTTCTCCTCGACGAACCCTTCTCGAACCTCGACGTAGCCTCCGCGCACCACATGGTCGAGCTGCTCGCCGACTTCCGCACCTGGCCCGTGGCTGGTGGGGGCAAACGCACCATCCTTCTCACCACCCATCAGGCCCACCTCGCCGAGCCCATCGCCGACACCACCCTCACCATGCGCAACGGTCAGATCGTCACGTCGGCAAAACAGGGGACAGCCGCCCAGTGAAGCCGCCCGCCAAAACGAACGCCGCCCGTCTCCTCGACAGCCTCAACATCCCCTACGAGCTGCGCGCCTACGAGGTCGACCCCGAAGACCTCACCGCCATTTCGGTCGCCCGCAAGATCGGCCTCCCGCCCGAGCAAGTCTTCAAAACGCTCCTCGCGCACACCAACGATGGCGCCAGCGGCAAATCAGGTATAGGGCATCTCTTCGCCGTCATCCCCGGAGACACCGAACTCGATCTAAAAAAACTAGCCCACGCGGCTGGCGCCAAAAAGGTCGAGCTGGCCTCGCTCAAAGAAGTCGAGCCACTCACCGGCTACATTCGCGGCGGAGTCACCGTCATGGCCGCCCGCAAGCCCTTCCCCGCCTACGCCGACGAGACCATCGAGCTGCACGACCTCATCTCCATCTCCGCCGGACAGCGCGGCCTGCAACTCCTGCTCTTCCCCGCCGACTATCTCCGCGCCGCCAACGCCACCCTGGCCGACCTCACCAAATGAAATACATCAGCCACGTCCTCGCCCATCTCCGCAAAGACCTCCGCATCGAGTGGCGCTCCCGCGACTCCATCAACGGAATGCTCTTCTTCGCGCTTCTGGTCGTCGTCGTCTTCTCGCTGGCCTTCGATCCCACCGCCGCCGTCTCCCGCCAGATCTCGGGCGGCATCCTCTGGGTCGCGCTGCTCTTCGCCACCGTCACCGCGCTCAACCAGGCCTGGACCCGCGAGCAGAACCATCAGGTCCTCGAAGCCCAGCGCATGGCCCCCGCACCCGCGTCCGCGCTCTTCTTAGGCAAGGCCATCGCCAACATGCTCTTCGTGCTCGTCGTCGAAGCCGTGCTGGCCCCGGTCTTCATCGTCTTCTACAACCTGCACGTCCTCGGCAACGCGTGGCTGCTGGCTCTGATCCTTCCCCTTGGCACCTGGGCGCTGGTCGTCAACGGAACCTTCTTCGCAGTCCTCGGCCTGCGCACCCGCAACCGCGAACTCCTCCTGCCATTGCTGCTGCTGCCCATCTCTCTTCCTGCGCTCTTAGGCATGGTTGAGGCCACCACCGGAGTCCTCACCGCCCAACTCGACCCCCTCGAAATCAATACCTGGATCACCCAGCTCGCCGGATACGATCTCGTCTTCACCATCGTCTGCGTCCTGCTCTTCGAAACCGTCCTCAACGCCGAATAGGGCATTCGCGCACGGCATCAGAACATCTCTAAGGATGCTCTGATTTATTCCCAGAGACGTTCCTCAGGGGCTAAAGCCCTATTGATTTTATTAGACTTACGGCACGGCTGAAGCCGTGCCCTTAAACAAAACGAGGACTTAATCAGAGGTTCCCTAATGTTTAGAGAACAACCGCAGTCATCTCGGCCGAGCCACTGGCCACAACCGCACGTCATCTCGACCGAAGCGCAGCGGAGTGGAGAGACCCCTGTATTTCGCTTTTCGCCTGCCCCGGCAGCTCTTCCATCGGTGAAAATACTCGCGGTAAACGATTCGCGGTAAAATGATCGCCATAGTGTCCCGACCCGCCATTCTCCGCACCGTCGCCTGGCTCTGGTTCTTTGCCAGCATCGTCGTCCTCGTCATCGGCTTCCGCGAGGCGATCTTTCTTGTGCCTACCGACGCGGCCCAGGGCGACGCGGGACGAATCTTTTACTACCACGTCCCCATCGCGATGTTGAGCCTGCTATTTCCTTACGTGAACTTCCTTGCCTCGCTTGCCTATCTCTATTGGCGCCGCCGCGATCCCCTCAAGGCCCTCACCTCGGACGCTCTCGCCCTCACCGCCGCCGAAATCACAGTGGTCTACGCCACCATCTGCCTGGTCACCGGCAGCATCTGGGCACGCGCCACCTGGGGAATCTGGTGGACATGGGACCCGCGCCTCACCAGCATGTTGCTGCTCTGGCTGCTCTACGTCAGCTACCTGATGCTCCGCCGCTTCTCCTCCGCCGGTCAAAGCCAGACGCTCGCCGCGGTCCTCTCCGTCTTCGCCGCCGTGGACGTTCCTATCGTCTATATGTCGATCCGCTGGTGGCGCACCCAGCACCCGGCCCCGGTTTTCGGGGGTGGTCCCGACTCCGGCATCGACCCATCTATGGCTCCCGCCTTCTATTGGAACCTGGCTGGTTGGGCCATGTGGGGCATCTTCATTCTTTGCTTCCGTTTTGCCCTTGAGCGCCGCCGCCAACTGGCCGAACAGGAAGCCGCACTCAGCGCCATCGAAGCCTCTCTGGAGACCGCCCAATGACCTGGCATACCTTCTTCAACCTGAGCACCCTCGAGCACAGGCACCTTCTCGCTGCCTACGCTATCGTCCTGATCGTTCAGGGCGGCTATTTTCTTTCGATTTTGCGGGGATGGCTGCGGACAAAAGGCCCGCGCGAGTAAAAAAGCAACGAAGCTACTAAAACGCAGCTTCGTTGTCCGAGAAGAATTGCAGATGATGCGGAACTCGCTGAAAGCGTACTTCCGCCTCTTCCACTTCTAAACCCCGCCACTCAAAAAAGGTTTCGCAAAAAGTCTGCGCGTTCATCCACCTAATTCACTTGCATATAGCAAGTGAATTAGCTATCGTCTCAGACGTGCCAGAAAAGCCAAAATCGAAGCCTCGCTCCGGCTGCCCGGTCAGCGTTGCGCTCGAAAAATTCGGAGACCGCTGGTCCCTGCTGATTATCCGCGATCTGATGGTGCGCGGATACAAGACCTTCAAGGAGTTTCAGGAGTCCGGCGAAGGCATCTCCACCAACATCCTCGCCGACCGCCTGCAAAAGCTCGAAGCCGGCGAAATCATTCTCCGCGAGCCGGAAGAGACCGACGGAAGAAAGATCAACTATCGCCTGACCGAAAAAGGCATCGACCTTGCTCCGGTACTTCTGGAGCTGCTTCTCTGGAGCGCAAAGCACGAGAAGACCGGCGCTCCCTGCGAGCTGATGGCTCAGATGGCGACGAACCGCGAAGCCATCCTCGCCGAGACCCATCGCCGCTGGAAAGATCGCGACCCCAACCCCATCCTGCCTCCGTTCGTCGAACCAAATTCAAAGAATTTCCCGAAATCCAAAGGAGCAAGCCATGAGCAAAGTTAGAGTCCTCGTCGGCACCCGCAAAGGTGCCTTTGTCCTCACCTCCGACGGCAAGCGCGAAAAGTGGGACGTCAGCGGCCCCCACTTCGCAGGATGGGAGATGTTCCACCTCAAAGGCTCGCCCGTAGACCCCAACCGCATCTACGCCTCGCAGTGCAGCGGATGGTTCGGCCAGGTCATTCAGCGCTCCGACGACGGCGGCCAAACCTGGTCACCCGTAGGCAACAAATTCGCCTACGAAGGCGTTCCCGGCACGCACCAGTGGTATGACGGCACCGCGCATCCGTGGGAGTTCAAGCGCGTCTGGCACCTCGAGCCCTCGCTCACCGATCCCGACACCGTCTACGCCGGAATCGAGGACGCCGCCATCTTCCGCTCGACCGACGGCGGCCAGAACTGGAGCGAGCTTCCCGGCCTGCGCGAGCACGGTTCCGGCCCCCGCTGGCAGCCCGGCGCTGGCGGCATGTGCCTGCACACCATCCTCCTCGACCCCAGCGATCCCCAGCGCATGTACATCGCCATCTCCGCCGCCGGGGCCTTCCGCACCGACGACGGCGGCAAGACCTGGCAGCCCATCAACCAGGGCCTCCACTCGCAATACATCCCCGACCCGAAGGCCGATGTCGGCCACTGCGTCCACCACATCGCCATGCATCCGGCGCGCCCTCAAACGCTGTTCATGCAGAAGCACTGGGACGTCATGCGCTCGGACAACGCTGGCGACCACTGGCACGAGATCAGCGGCAACCTCCCCACCGACTTCGGCTTCGCCATCGACGTCCACGCCCACGAGCCCGAGACCGTCTACGTCGTCCCCATCAAGTCCGACTCCGAGCACTTCCCGCTCGACGGCCAGCTCCGCGTCTATCGCAGCCGCACCGGAGGCAACGAGTGGGAGCCACTCACCAAAGGCCTCCCTCAATCCGACTGCTACGTCAATGTCCTCCGCGACGCCATGGCCGTCGATCAGCTCGACTCCTGCGGCGTCTACTTTGGCACCACCGGCGGCCAAGTCTACGTCTCGCCCGATGCCGGAGACACCTGGTCGCCTATCGTCCGCGATCTCCCCGCCGTCCTCTCCGTCGAGGTCCAGACGCTGCCATAAATCAATGCCGTGACGAACCACAAAAGATCGGGTGCCCCATCCATTGCAGCCTCATCGCAATGGGTGGGATCGCCAGAATCTCGAATCGCAATCAGGACTCAAATGAGCACACACGCCAAAATCCGCGTCGAACTGCCCGCACATCTACGCAACCTGGCCCAGATTCACGGCGAGGTCACGCTCGAAGTTGCCGCGCCCATCACACTGCGCTCCGTCCTCGACGCTCTCGAAGCCAGCTATCCCATGCTTGCCGGAACCATCCGCGATCACACTACCCGGCAACGTCGCGCCTTCCTGCGCTTCTTCGCCTGTGAAGAAGACATCTCCCACCAGTCTCCGGACGCACCCTTGCCCGAAGCCATTGCCAACGCCCGCGAGCCGCTCCTCATCATAGGAGCCATCGCCGGCGGATGAAGTTTGCAAAGTCTACTGACAGAATGCTGTCAGCAGCCCCTGTGTAGTCTCTGGCAATCAACCAAACTCTCACCACGAAAAAGGAGCAGCTATGAAAGAGTTCAACACTTACCTCAACTTCCCCGGAAACTGTCGTCAGGCCATGGAGTTCTACGCCAAATGCCTCGGCGCCGATCTACAGGTCATGCCCTTCTCGCAAGGCCCCATGGAAGTCACCCCGGAGACCAAGGACATGGTCCTTCACGCCCGGCTCAGCAAGGACACGCAGGTCATCATGGCCTCCGACTGCCCTCCCGGCACACCCCTTACTGAGGGCAACAACTTCTCCATCTGCATCAACTGCGAGAGCCACGAAGAAGTCGACAAGTTCTTTGCCGCCCTCGGCGAAAAGGGCAAACCCGTCATGCCCGCGCAGGACATGTTCTGGGGAGCTTACTTCGGCATGCTCACCGACCAGTTCGGCATCAACTGGATGTTCAACTTCGACGCCCCGAAGCAAAGCTAGACGCATCGCGGTGCCCACAAATTGAAGGAGGCGATTACGTCGCCACCTTCAATTTGTGTGCAACACGCATCGCGTTGAAATACACGGGATCGAGAGTCGATATCTAAGGAGAAATCAATGAAGCGAAAGACATTCAGACCAATGTTCTTAGGAAGTTTCGTGCTGGTTCTCGGGTTGGGGGTAGGGTGGCAAGCGCAAGCACAGGTCGCCAAAGCACCGTATCTGAGCATGGCTCCTCTTGACCAGTACCTCATTGCAAATCGGGATGCTGAAATAGCCCTGGCGCGAAGCGCGGCCCCGGTGTCCATCTCACGCGACGCCGAGGTCATGGTTCTTGGACGACATGGATACGAAACCGCGGTCAAAGGCAAAAACGGTTTCGTATGCATCGTGGAACGATCATGGACCACTGAAATTAGCGATCCCGAATTTTGGAATTCTAAGGTGCGGGCTCCGATCTGCTTCAACGCGCCCGCGGCGCGATTTAATGTCACACTCACGATCAAGAAAACCAAGTTGCTATTGGCTGGACTATCAAAGGCTCAAATGGTCGACAACATCAACAACGCCTTCGACAAGAAGGAATTACCCACGCTCGAACCCGGCGCGATGTGCTACATGCTGTCAAGGCAAGGGCACCTGAGCGATCGCGACGGACACTGGCATCCCCACCTAATGTTTTTCGCTCCGGAAACCGACGAAAAAACCTGGGGCGCAAATCTGCCAGGCTCCCCGGTTCTTGCACTTAAAGACACTCAGGACCGGCTAACGGTATTTCTGATTCCGGTTGGGAAATGGTCGGACGGGACGGCGGCTCCTGCAGATGACCACTGACGTGCCATCTCGGCGAGTGATGCCATCTGGCGAAAATCTTGCAAGAAAAACTGACAGACCAAGAGGCTCCTTGAACCAATTGAAGCCCACGCGATCTTCGTCACAAAACGGTACCAACTTCAGATCAGCCCCACCGACGCTGTAGTACGGACAGGCTTCATCCGTCGCATCCACCGAACCGAATGAAGGCCTCACCACCTAATCACGTGCCGCCACTGTCTGCGGCATCAGCCAATATCCATACACCAGCAGCGCAACGCCGACCAGCAGCGGAATCAACCCGCTCAGATACACCCCATGCACCGGCACCAGCGCATACAGCAGAGCCATCAGCCCAATCCCCACCGCAATGCAGATCAATCCACCCAGCCGGAAACCTCCGACCTGCTTCGCCATGCGAATCCGCTCCTGCTCCCGTAGATAGTCCAGCGCCGGGCTGCGCTCGCCTCCAACCTCCGCGATCTTCTTCATCATGTCAGCCTTGTAATAGGCCTCACGCTCCTGCTGCCGCGTGCCTGTCCATGTAGCTACGGAAAGAAAGGTGAACAGCGCGATTGCGCCAATCGCCAGGAAGAAAAAAACTGCAACTCCAGGGTTATCCGGCATCTGCATTGAAACTCTCCTTCAAAACTCATCGATATTGTTCCTACATACCGTGGGACAAGGCCTCTCTCCATCCGGTTTCATTTTCTTTCCGAATTTCTCCTGGCCTCAGTGTCTGTTCAAAAACTCAAAGACACGTCATCTCGACCGAAGCGCAGCGCAGTGGAGAGACCCCTGTATTTTGCTCTCATTCCCCTCAATGTCTGTTCTCCTGAACTTCACAGAGGCATTCTGCAGTTTTAAACAAATCTTTAGGCGCAAAATAAAATGCAACCGTAGTTCCGTCTCTCCGGTCACACCCTTCAGTCAGGAGAAAAAGGATTGAGCGCAGCAGAAGACCAGCACGATGTAGCCCAGGTGCTCGCGGGTAACACCGCAGCCTTCGAGGGCATCGTGCGCCGCTGGCAGTCTCCGCTGATCAACCTTGCCTGGCGTTTCTGCCGCGACCGCAGCCGCGCCGAAGACATGGCGCAGGAGGCCTTCCTCCGCGCCTTTCGCAACCTCGCCTCCTGGCGGCAGGACGCCGTCTTCTCCACCTGGCTCTTCTCTCTCGCCACCAATCTCTACTGCACCGAGCTGCGCCGCATCCCGCCGCAATCGCTGCCCTTCGACGAGGTCGTCGAGCCCCGCGACCCACGCTCGATCGACGGCGGCCTCGAGCAGCGCAACCGCGAGGCCACCATCCACAAAGCCGTCCACACCCTGCCGCCCAAGTACCGCGAGGTCCTCATCCTGTATTACTTTCATGAGATGGATGTCCCCTCCACGGCGCAGAGCCTCAATCTTCCCGAAGGCACCGTTAAGGCCCGACTCTTCCGCGGCCGCGACCTGCTCCGGGGCAAACTGCAACCGCTCGCCGGTCTACGCGTCGGCGTAAGGGAGTCCGCATGAGCCATCCCAACCATCCGCTTCACAACCAGAACGACGACCACCAGAGCGACGACCGAATGCGCGATCCGCTCGACGCCGTCCTGCTTGCCGAATTCAACTCCGCCGAGCAGCTCCGTCCCTCCTCCGGCTTCGCGCTCTCCGTCATAGACGCCATCCACGAGGAAGCCGTCATTCCCCCGCCCATTCCCTTCCCCTGGAAGCTCTTTCTCCCCGGAGCCATCGCTGTATTGTGCGCACTCGTCGCCTTGGTCATCTGGGCCGCGCGCCACGCCTTCGCTCCCGCCGCAGTCGGCAACTTCACTCTCGCGCTCCCCTCTCTCACCTCGGTCGACAGCACGCTCGGTTGGATCGCGCTGGCATTGGTACTCACCCTGATCGCCGTCTTGTCATCCTTCCGAATGGCCAACGGACGATCACGCTAACCGCCACTGCAACCGCTCTGCTGCCGCCATTGTCCGTTCCTCGGCCGTCACCCAAATTTATTTGTAACAACTCAGCTGGCTAACCCAAAACCTCTTTGATACGATCCGTTCGTGCCGCCCAAGCACACGACTCGGACTCTGTTGGCTTGTTTAGGCTGGTTCTTTGCGGGAACGTTTGGCGGTCTGTTCACTGGCATTGTTCTGTTCGTCGTAATGGTGGCGTTCTCGAACAGTGAAGCTATCGGGCAAGGTATGTTGTTCATAATTGCTGAAATGATCCTGATCCCAGTTGGCGCCTCGATTGGTTTCTCCCGAGCCGCAAAAACATGGGAAAAACGGAACAACGCAAGCGGCTGAGCATGGCTGCCATCCAAGCCTAGCCAGTCATACTTTTATTGCCAATTTATTTTTCGCCGTTTTCTGCCCAAAAATCGCCTGTCAAGCCCCATATTGGCTTAACTCGCTGAAACCAAAGGACATCTCGATTGCAAAGAGTTTCCCCTCTCTCCCTATAATTGAAATAGACAGAAAAATTGAGGCAAATTAGCGAACTCCTTTGCAATCAGGACTTTAGAAGATAAGTCTTTTATTTGCAAGACTTTACGAAAAAAGTACAGGAGGGGGAGGGGTACCCATAAAAGGGAGCCTCGATGCCCTCGCGCCACGCCATCAAGATCACATCGCGCCGCCAATGTGCCTGAAAAATCAGTCGCGTCTCCACTGTGTAAAATGGCCTCGTACAAATAAACCGCAAAACGCACAGGAGAACCACAGCAATGTCGAAGTTGACCCCAGGTAAGCTCGCCGGACTCAAATCCGTCTCCGATTCCCGTGGCGTTATCGCCGCAGCGGCGATGGACCAGCGCGGCTCCCTTCAGAAGTCCCTTGCCAAAGAGCGCGGCGCAGCAGTCGACGCCCACGATCTCGAAGTCTTCAAGACCCTCGTCTGCGAGGTCCTCACCAAGCACGCCTCAGCCATCCTGCTCGACCCCGAGTTCGGCCTGCCCGCCTCCAAGCACCGCAACGGCAAGGGCCTCCTGCTCGCCTACGAGAAGACCGGCTACGATGCGCAGACCGCTGGCCGTCTGCCCGACCTGCTCGACCTCTGGAGCGTTCGCCGCCTCAAGGAAGCGGGAGCCGACTGCATCAAGATTCTGCTCTACTACAGCCCGCTTGAAAAGTCGCACATCAACGATCACAAGCATGCCTGGACCGAGCGCATCGGCGACGAGTGCCTCGCCCACGACATTCCCTTCTTCCTCGAATTGGTCGGTTATGACGCCGATGGCGGCGACGAGAAGACCCTCAGCTATGCCAAAAAGAAGCCCGACGTCGTCTCTGGCGGCATGGCCGAGTTCGGCAAGGCGCGCTACAACGTGGACGTGCTCAAGGTCGAAGTC
>JBEPUY010000059.1:0-19068 GCA_041691255.1 Granulicella sp.
ACCACCTCGCCAACGTCGTCGACGACCACCTCATGCAGATCACCGACGTCATCCGAGCCGAAGAGTGGATCTCCTCCACGCCCAAGCACGTCCTGCTCTACAAGGCCTTCGGCTGGCAGCTCCCGCGCTTCTGGCACATGCCGCTCCTGCGCAACATCGACAAGTCAAAAATTTCCAAGCGCAAAAATCCCGTCTCGCTGATCTACTACCGTCAGGCCGGCTTCCTTCCCGAAGCCCTCATCAACTTCCTCGGCCTCATGGGCGGCGGCATGCCCTCACCCACCCCCATCGAGATCGTCAACGGCGCGAAAGAAAGCGAAATCTTTTCCCTCGACGAGATGATCCAGCGCTTCGAGGTCCCCAACATCCGCCTTGGTGGTCCCGTCTTCGACCTCACCAAGCTGCGCTGGCTCAACAGCGAGTACATCCGCGCTCTAAGCCCCGATGCCTTCTACACCGCTCTGCGCAGCACCATCCTCTCCGACGACTACCTCCGCGAGATCGCCCCGCTCATCCAGCAGCGCGTCGAAACTCTCGGCCAATTCGGCGACCTCACCAGCTTCTTCTTCCGCGACGACATCCTGCCGACGCAAGAGGTCTTCCTGCCCAAGAAGCGCACCCTTGAAGAGACGCTCGCCTTCACCGCCGAACAGCTCACCGTCCTCGAGGCAACCGACTGGACCCACGAAGCCATGGAGCCCGCCCTCAAGAAATTGGGCGAAGAAAAAGTCTGGTCGGTCAAAGAGAACTTCATGCTTCTGCGCGCCATCATCACCGGCAGCACCATGTCGCCCCCGTTGCTCGAAAGCCTGGTCGTCTTCGGCAAAGCTCGCTCGCTCGACCGCGTCCGCCGTTTCCTCGACGCGCAAAAGAAGCTTGCCAACGTCCGAAAATAGCGCCCATTTGCCGCTTGGCCATCGATGCACTCCAGGAATTCTCTACTGGCGATCTTCCCGCCCAGCGAGAGACCGCCAATAGGGTCGCTCTGAAATACGAGCCGCGCCAACGAAGAAGACAATCGCGAAGACGAGCACGCCAGGCACCAGCGACCAGCGCCCCTCAACTACGTCCATGACCGTGTCGAAGACCTGAATGAGCGCCACAAGGACCATCAAAGTGCTCAGCGCCTGTCGCCTCTTCAAAGCAAGCGCAGTCAGCAGCATGATTGCCAAAGCTAAATTACGTGAGACCAGATAACCGGCATATACCTTTACTGCGCCGCTGATCGCATCGGTCGGCGACACCAGCATTGCCGGCTTGAACAAGGCGATCAAGCCGCCTGTCGCCATCAGGAGAGCGCCTGCAATAACAATTGCAACCACCCAAACGGGTAAGGAACTCCGAGGCCGAAGACCTTGTCGATCTGTCACGTTGCCCTCCCGTGAAGGCGCTGTGGAATCGCGCTCTTCGATATAGCTCCTCATTGGAAAAACTTCAAAACTCCAGTTGCCGAAGTGTAGTACGAGGTCGGAAACGATGCAGTTCCCCAGTTATCCGGTTTTGATCGCCCATTATTCTCGCACAATGGCCGCCGTGCGCGTTTCATAATTTTTCTCACCTGCCAACCTGGTCGTGCTACGATTCCGCGAACTTCAAAGCGTCTCGACTCAGGCATTTAGACATAGGGGCGAGCCGCTCAAATTAAAACGAGGTATCGGAACATGCCCCTCTCGAAACGCGCAGCAGCAGAGTTCTTCGGTACATTCTGGCTGGTCTTCGGAGGCTGCGGCAGCGCAGTCATCGCGGCGGCCTATCCCCAGCTCGGCATCGGCTTCGTCGGCGTCGCGCTGGCCTTTGGGCTTACCCTGCTGACCATGGCCTTCGCCATCGGCCATATCTCCGGCTGCCATCTCAACCCCGCGGTCTCCGTCGGCCTGGTGGTAGGCAAGCGCTTCGCCATCGGCGATCTGTGGGCCTACGTCGTCGCTCAGCTTGCGGGCGGAATCGCCGCTTCAGGAGTGCTTTACCTTATCGCCAGCGGTAAAGAGGGCTTCAGCCTCGCCGGAGGCTTTGCCTCGAACGGCTACGGAGCCCACTCACCCGACCACTATTCGCTGACCGCCTGCTTCATTGCCGAGGTCGTGCTCACCGCATTCTTCCTTCTGGTCATCCTCGGCTCGACCGACGAGCGCGCCCCCAAGGGCTTCGCTCCCATCGCGATTGGCCTGTGCCTGACGCTGATCCACCTAATCCGCATCCCGATCACCAACACCTCGGTCAACCCCGCCCGCAGCACCGGCCCTGCGCTCTTTGTCGGCGGATGGGCGACCAGCCAGCTTTGGCTGTTCTGGGTAGCACCCATTCTTGGGGCCATTATTGGCGGTCTTATCTCAAACTTCTTCTTCGCCGCTCCGCAGGAGCCAGTGCGTGAAGAAATGGCACGAGGGTAAAAAAGTTTTAGCCGCTGAGTGAGCGCATCCCTCAGCGGCTAAAATTTCGTGAAAATGGGCAAGAGAGATATGTAACCATTAAAACAGCGTCTGAGCGGTTACAAAAATAAAACGTAACACCTAAAATTCACTTTTACGGGTTACGAAGAGGATTTAAGCCGCCTGCTGTCGAAGACCTCTACGAACTTACCTCGACGACCGGCGTAGTGCTCACAGCGCTGCGCCGAGCAACCAGCATCACGATCAGACCCACAACCATCGATCCAATGGCCGCCATCTGGGCATTGCTCAGACCCCAGTAGAGCTTTGGATTGATGCGGACAAACTCGACCAGAAAACGGCCCAGCCCGCTCAGGATGAGATACAGCCCGGTCAGCCAGCCGATAGGGCGAAGCTTCCGCCCGAGTTGCCACAGTAGCCACGCCAACGCCAGTCCGAATAAAAGCTCGTAGACGGGAGTCGGCTGCACCAGCGCATTCGCCGGAGTGGGAGGCACCAGCGCGTTCTTCGCCATGTGAACTCCCCAGGGCAGCGTGGTGTTGATTCCATAGTCTCCGTCGCCCGAGGTGAGGCAGCCGATGCGACCCACGCCGTAGCCAATCGCAGCCGCGGGAGTCGCCAGATCGAGCATCCGCACCGAACCCAGCCACTTCTTCGCCCCGCCCGGCCTGGCCTCCCAACCCTGCCACATCAGCATGGCAATTCCGGCGACGAGGCCGCCGAACCACGCGAACCCAGCCTGAAACCAGTGCAGAAAATCGACCAGAATATCCAGTGGGTGGCCCCAGCCGGGAGCCACAATCTGCACCATGGCGGCGCGAAGCTCGGAGACATTCTCCAGTTCGTGCCACGCTTTAGCGCCGAGGATACCGGCGATCACAACGAAGGCCACCACCGTCAACGCGTCGGCATCGACTCGATTTCGAACGAAGTTCTTGTGCAACACCACTGTCGCCACAACCGCAGCCAGCCACAACAGCAATCCAAACGTGCCCAGATGCACTGGGCCAATATCGATATAGGGATACATACGCCTCGCTGATTCAAGTATATCGACCCTTTCCCTAATGCCCTATTCGCGCTACCCTGACGATTATGGCCAACAGTTCTCCTGCCTTTCCCCATGCCTCCGGAATGGAAGTTCTCTTCTCGAAATCCCAGATCGCCGATCGCGTCCACGAGATCGGTGAGCAGATCTCTGCTGACTATGCGAATACCTCCATCGTCCTGATCGGAGTCCTCAAGGGCGCAGCCATCTTCCTGTCCGACCTCGCACGAGCCATCAAGGTGAATAACACCTTCGATTTTGTAGCGGTCTCAAGCTACGGGCCTGCCAAAATTTCAAGCGGAGTCGTCCGCCTTATCAAGGACATCGACAACCCAATTGAAGGAAGGCATGTCATTCTCGTCGAAGATATCCTTGATACAGGACTTACGCTGAGCTATCTGCGCGGCATGATGCTGCAGCACAAGCCAGCTTCGCTGAAGATCGCCACTTGCCTGGATAAACCGGAGCGGCGGTTGGTGCCGATTGAGGCCGATTATGTAGGGTTCAAGATTCCAAACCAATTTGTGGTGGGCTATGGCATGGACTACGCCGAACACTACCGGAATGTAGAAGATATCCGTCTATTTCCAGAAGAGGCTACAGGACATTAAACAGCGGATCTTTCTTCGCTTACCCCTAAAAAACGGTCCCGCGGCTTCCTCCCATCAGCACCATCTTTTTCTGCGTAGGGAACCCGCCGCACTGGATACACTATCTCCATGCTCCGAGTTCCCTACACTGACCTCTACGCTGCTCTCCTCAAAGCCATGGAACAGTTAGGCCTCCAGGGCGAACGCGCCGCCCTCTGCGCGCGCCTCTTCGCCGAAACCACACGCGACGGCGTCTACACCCACGGTCTCAACCGCTTCCCTCGCTTCGCCGCCATGGTCCGCAACGGTAGCATTGACGTCAACGCCGAGCCCGAACGCATCGCCGCCTTCGGCAGCATCGAGCGCTGGGACGGCCATCGCGGCCCCGGCAATCTCAACGCCTACGCCGCCATCGAGCGCACCATCGCCCTCGCCAGACAAAACGGGATCGGAGCCGTCGCCCTCGCCAACACCAACCACTGGATGCGCGGCGGAAGCTACGGCTGGCTCGCCGCCGAACAGGGCCTCTTCGCCCTCTGCTGGAGCAACACTCTCCCCAATCTGCCTGCCTGGGGAACCGCCATCCCTACCGTCGGCAACAATCCTCTGGTCATCGCCGTGCCCCGGCCTCAGGGTCACGTTGTGCTCGACATGGCCATGTCGCAGTTCTCCTATGGAAGCCTCGCCGCCTACAGCAAGCGCAACGCTCCTCTCCCCGTCCCAGGCGGCTACGATACGACAGGGAACCTCACCACCGACGCCGCTGCCATCGAGGCCTCGCAGCGCGCTCTCCCCATCGGCTACTGGAAGGGCTCCGGTCTCTCGCTCGTCCTCGACATGATGGCGGCCATGCTCTCCAGCGGCCTCTCCACCCATCAATTCCCTCTCGACCCAATGCACGAAGCCGGTCAATCCCAGATCTTCCTCGCCATCGACCCATCGAACCTCGGCGCAGCCGCAGAAGTGAACCAGATCGCCGAAGGCATCATCGCCAATCTCCACGGCATCGCGCCAATCGATCCCGCTCGCCCCTTGCGCTATCCCGGCGAACAGACTCTGCATCTTCGCGAAGAGAATCTCCGCCTCGGCGTTCCCGTTGACCCTGAACTCTGGCACCAGATCAGAACCATTTCCTAACTCGACGCGTGCCATCCTTCCGTCGAATCGGTTAGCATGGCAGCAGACAACGAGTCGGCGCTTTTTCGTGTCTAATCGGTGATGGCGAAAGCAATTAAATTCGTGGTAGTTGCGGTTTGCCTGCTCTGTATCCTGGCCGTTTGCATTGCGCCTCTCGTTGATCTCCCCGCCACGAATCTCCGCGCATATCAGGCAGTAACGATCCTGCTCTGGGGATTGATCGCCACAGCGTTCGCTCTGGCCGCCTCCGCATCGAAATCTCTAATAATCCTCCGGATCACATCGCCTATTGCCGCCCGTCGAAAGATGGAGTGGTGGATAGGCTCTCCCATGAAGCGCTCCTCCGTCCTGCGATGCTAGAAAAGGTATGCCCTCTTTCCAGTCATTCCATAACCAGGTCGACGGGGCTCTCCATTCAGTCCGCGTTGACCGCAGGGGGAAAAGGTGAAGACCTTAGAAGTGCTACATGCATGGGCCGGACTCCTTGAAGGCCGCGAACCGTCCCTTAAAACCGCGATTACCCCATGCCAGTTCGGCGGCAATCCGGATTGTTCGCAGTGCGGCTGCATCGCCTCCATGGGCCTCGCCGCCGTCGGCCATCATAAAGTTGCCGGAAACCTTACCGCAGGTCGTATATTTATGGTCTCCGACCGTATTGGCACGGGCGTGAAGAAATTTTTAGAACAGCCAAGGAGAGCCTCATAGCGCGATGACCCAATACCTTGCCGAAGAGCCTATCCACGTACGCGTCACCAGCACCGGCCCCGAACTTGCGGTGATCCCTGCCGCGACTCCACTCGAAGCGGACCTCCGCGAACAACTCGCCCGCATCGGCAAAGCCATGCACCGCGTCGGCTATACCCCCGCGACCGCAGGCAATCTTTCTGTGCGCCTCGATAGCGAGCGTATCCTGGCGACGCCGACTGGCTGCAGCAAATCGCTCCTGCAGCCCTCCGACATGGTCATCGTCGATCTCGATGGCCACAAACTCGCCGGTCATCGCAAGGTCACCAGCGAGATCGGCATGCATCTCGCCGTCTATCGCGCACGTCCCGACGTGCAGGCCATCGTCCACGCGCATCCGCCCGTCGCAACCGCCTTCGCCGCCTGTCGCAAGCCGCTCGACCAGCCCATCTGCTCCGAGATCATGATGACCACCGGCCTCGTACCGCTGGCGGAGTACGCCACCACCGGCACCGAGGAAGTCAGCGAGAGCCTCCGGCCCTTCGTCCTCACCCACGACGCCATCCTGCTCGCCAACCACGGCCTCTTGACCTACGGCGAAACCCTGATGGACGCCTTCATGAAGACAGAGACCGTCGAGCACTTCGCCCAGGTCTGCCTCGCCGCGCATCAACTTGGCGGTGCGGTGCCGCTCGAAGATGCCGACCTCGAAAAGCTGCGTCGCGCAAAGTCGCGCTACAAGCGAAACGCCTCCGACGATCCCTGCAACGCCTAAAAACCTAACAGCATCACTCCGCCTCAAAGAGCACGTCATCTCGACCAAAGCCGCGCGGCACTATCGCGCGGCGCAGTGGAGAGACCCCTGTATTTCGCCGTTGCTCCTGCCGTTGTCCTGGCCTTTGCCATAGTCCTGCGCAGTTGCCTTTGCCGTTGCTGCCAGGTACAGCGAGGCTTCAGCCTCGCGTCTAAAAAAAACTGTAGCCAAGCGGCCTCAGCTCTGCCGAAGGCCGGAGTGAAGGCGAAGCCGAAACGATAAATCTATTGTCATCGCTTGTTCTGTCTATCCAAATACCCCGCCAGAAAAGCCAACGCCTCACGACTTGACGAGTTTAACAGTAGTTTGCTACATAGGTACAGAGGAAACTCTGATGCTTGACTCGCAGATCCCGCTGAAGCCGTCGCTGCTAACCAAAGCCATCCTGCTATTCACGCTTCTCCTCTCCTTTCCACTCGCTGCCTCTGCCCAAGCCACCGGCGGACTCCGCGGACAAGTACTGGACCCCAGCGGAGCCGTAATCCCCGGAGCCACCGTCACTCTCGCCCAAGGCGCCACCGTCCTCAACGCCCCCTCCGGTAACGACGGCAACTACAGCTTCCGCGACGTTCCCGCAGGCACCTATTCCCTCACTATCGACGCCCAGGGATTCAGTTTCCCAAAAACGGACGTGTCCATCTCCAGCCACGTCCGCCAGATGAACCTCACGCTGGCCATCGCCGTCCAGCAGCAGAACGTCCAGGTCACATCGAAGACCAACGGCGTCAGCGTCAACCCCGACGAAAACTCAGACGCCCTCGTCCTCAGCGGACACGACCTCGACGCCCTCTCCGACGATCCCGACCAGCTGCAAAGCGAGTTGCAGGCACTCGCCGGACCCTCAGCCGGACCCAACGGCGGCCAGATCTACATCGACGGCTTCGCTGGCGGCCAGCTCCCGCCAAAATCTTCCATCCGCGAGATCCGCATCAATCAAAATCCCTTCTCGGCCGAGTTCGACCGCCTCGGCTACGGCCGCATCGAGATCCTCACCAAGCCCGGCACCGACAAGCTCTCCGGCTACGTCATGACATTCTTCACCTCTTCCGCACTGAACACAGCCAATCCGCTCGTCGAGGAGCAGCCCAGTTACCACGGCTATTCCCTTCCCGTATATATTGCCGGCCCACTTACCAAACACTCGTCCTACTTCCTCAGCTTCTTCCACAACCAGCTTCAGAACCAGGAGTTCGTCGTCGCCGTCAATCCAGCCGACACCACGAGCACCATCACGCAGACCGTTCAACGCCCCTCATCCTTTTGGCAGTTCAACCCCCGCTTCGACTTCCAGTTAGGCAAGAGCAACACGCTCTCCATCCGCGACGCCTTCTCCCGCTATCAGCAGACCAACGCCGGCGTAGGCACCCTCGTCCTTGCCGACAACTCCTTCAATCAGACCCAACTCGAAAACGACATTCAGATCAGCGATACCGTGGTCGTCAATTCGCGACTCCTGAACGAGACCCACTTCCAGTGGCGCAAGATTCGTAACAGCCAGACCGCCAACTCCCTCACCCCCACCGTCACCGTGCAGGGAGCCTTCACCGACGGCGGCAACAGCTCCGGCACCGTCAAAGATCATCAGGACATCTTCGAGCTGCAGAACTACTCCACCGCAACCGCAGGCCTGCACACCATTCGCTTCGGCGCACGCCTGCAGGCCTATCGCGACGCCAACTACTCCACCTCCGGCTCCAACGGAACCTACATCTTTCAATCGCTCGATCACTACCTCGCAGGCAAACCCGACCAATATCAAGCCACCGTTATCAAAAATCCACTGGTACGCGTGCTCCTCTTCGACGCCGCTCTCTTCTATCAGGACGACTGGCGCTGGAAGCCGAACCTAACTCTCAGCTACGGCCTCCGCTACGAAGGCCAGAACCGCATTCACGACCACGCCGACTTCGCGCCGCGCATTGCCCTAGCCTGGGCCCCCGGACACATGGGCAGCACACCGCCCAAAACCGTCTTCCGCGCAGGTTACGGCTGGTTCTACAACCGCTTTACCGTGCCCAACTCCTTCAGTTCGGCAACCGGAACGCCGTACATCGTTCAGGCCATCCACCAGAACGGGATCAATCAGCAGAGCTACGTCGTCAACAATCCCGACTTCTACGACCCCACCACGCCCGCCTCTCCCACCACCCTGAACGGGTCCAACACCTCCCTGCCCACGGTCTACAGCATCGATCCCCATTTCCGCGCCGCGCTCGACATGCAGGGCGGCATCGGGATGGACCGCGCCGTCGGCAAGCTGGGCACCGTCAACGTGACCTATCTCTTCACCCGCGGCATTCATCAATACCTGACCAACAATATCTCCGCACCCACCTTCGATCCCACCACCTACACCGTCACCGGCCCCACGCCGTCCGAGTTCAACTACCAGTTCCAATCCGGCGGCATCTACAAACAGAACCAGATCATCGTGACCGGCAACACGAAGTACAAACACATCTCAGTTCACACCTCCTACACCTTCAACGATGCCCAGAGCGATACCCAGGGCGTCACCTACTCCCCGTCCGTCGCCTCAAACCCCAGCCTCGACTACGGCCGCGCCAGCTTCGGCATCGACCACCGCCTCGTCATCCTGGGAACCTATGCCGCACCGCACGGCATCGTCATCGGGCCACTGCTGTTCGCTCAATCGGGAACGCCCTACAACCTCACCATCGGCAACGACCTCACCGAGAACAACCAGTTCAACGCACGTCCCACCTACGGAACCTGCGGTGCAGCCGAAGTCGTCTCCACCCCTTACGGATGCCTCGACAGCAATCCCATCGGCAAAGGGGAGCGCATCATTCCCTACGGCATCGGCACCGGTCCTGCCAACTTCGTGCTGCACATGCGCATCAGCAAGGCCTTCGGAATCGGCCCGAAGATCAAAGGCACAAAAGGCAGCGGCTTCAGTGGCGGCGGAGGCGGCGGAAGTGTTAGCGGGCGCGGCCTCGGAGGCGCTCAGTCCGGTCCCAAGCTTGATGCCAGCGTCCCCCGCAAATACAGCCTCACCATCGTCGCTACGTCCTTCAATCTCCTCAACATCGTCAACCGAGGCACGCCAAACGGTGTCCTGAACTCCACCCTCTTCGGAAAGACCCAATCGCTGGCAGGCGACGGCTTCGGCTCGAACACCGCAGGCAACCGCAGCATCTTCCTTCAAGCCATGTTCAACTTCTAGCTCATTTTTCTACTCCTACACACCAGAGAAAACGGCCCGTGAATAGATCGTTGCGCTTAACACGTCACGAGAGCACGTGAGCGCTACAGAAAAAAACACGTCATCTCGACCGGAGTCGCGCAGTCTCATCGCGCAGCGCAGCGGAGAGAACTCTGTATTTCGCCGTTACTCTTTTATTTGCATGGCTTTTGAAGTTGGAGTTGCGATTGCAGTCGCTGGTTATAGCTGTGACTGCCAGAGGGGAAGCTATGGCAACAGCCTTTTCGCAACACGAAATGCGGATATTTAGCTCGATAGGTGCCGACTTGCATAAACGTTCGTGGTGCAAGTGAGCAAAGTCCACTTGTACGAGAGGCCCATATTACGGCCAAATGGATAGAACAATTACTATCTAAACAGTCAGGGGTGGCTTGGAGCAGCATACCGCTCAGCATCCCAGTTCCACTGACAATCGATTAGTGCTCATGAGTCGGCTTGTAAGACAGGTGCCAGAATTTCAGGAGATTCTATGTCGCGAAAGCTTACCTGGTTACTAATCGCGAGCATGTTGATCGCGGTTCCAGGTCAACATGCTTATTGCCAAACAAGCTCTGTTCAGCCTTCAGCTACTCCGCCGGACAGGGCCGCATTCTCTCAACAGATGCCTACCTATGAAGTGGCGACGATTAAACCCGCGGGACCGAACGAGTATGCCCTCCCTTTACGCGTATACATACAAAGTGCGTATGGCATACCGGGCAACTCTGTTGGCTGGGTGATCGGTCCGGGCTGGATCAACACCACGAGATATGTGATCCAGGGAAAGCCGACAGACTCGATGCAGAAGGCCATGCAAACCATGCCTGCCAAAGAGAAAAGAAAGCAAGTCCATCTGATGATGCAGGGGCTGCTCGCAGATCGATTCCACTTGAAGGCGCACTTCGAGACGAGAGAGATGCCCGTGTATGAGTTGGTCGTTGCCAAGAACGGCCCGAAGCTGAAAGAAGATCCTGATTCGAGCCACGCCTCGGTCGGTTTTAGCCCATCGCTCATCAAGGGGAAGGCCATATCGATACAGCACTTGATCGAAGCACTGGAAAGCGTGACTGATATTGGAGGCCGGGTCGTGGTTGATAAAACGGGACTTTCCGGCACCTACGATTTGCTGCTCAAGTGGACGCCGCTGCAGGCCGTTGCACCTTCAGACGGCTTGAGTGGAACCGCACCGGCATCCGATGCGGAAGCTGCGTCGCTGTTCACCGCGATTGAGGAACAGCTCGGACTCAGGTTGGTTCCGACCAAGAGGCCTGGGCAAGTGCTGGTCATCGACCACATCGAGCGGCCCTCTGCAAACTAGAGATTAAGAACTCTACTTGGCTTCGATGCGTGACTGGATCGAGCCGAGATTTATTGGGAGCAAAAAAAGCCGTGCCCCTTTGCTGCGGACACGGCTTCCATTTTGTTGATTTGATTATTGGCCGAAGTTGACGGACTCGATGCCGAGGAATTCGGCGGACTGGCCTAGCTCTTCTTCGATGCGGAGGAGCTGGTTGTACTTGGCGATGCGGTCGGTGCGGCTGGCGGTCCCGGTCTTGATCTGGCCGGCGCCGGTGCCGACGGCGAGGTCGGCGATGAAGGTGTCTTCGGTCTCGCCGGAGCGGTGGCTGATGATGCTGGTGTAGCCGAAGCGACGAGCCAGTTCGATGGCTTCGAGGGTCTCGGTGACAGTGCCGATCTGGTTGACCTTAATCAGAATGGAGTTGGCGACCTTCTGCTCGATGCCCTGCTGCAGGCGGGTGGTGTTGGTGACGAAGAGGTCGTCGCCTACGAGCTGGACGATGCCGCCGATCTGGTCGGTGAGCAGCTTCCAGCCGTCCCAGTCGTCTTCGGCGAGGCCGTCTTCGAGCGAGACGATGGGATATTGACGCACCCACGACTCCCAGAAAGCTGCCATCTCGGCGGAGGTCTTCTCGGACTTGTCGGACTTCTTGAAGACGTACTTGCCGGTGTCCTTGTTGTAGAACTCGCTGGCGGCGGGGTCGAGCGCGATGGCGATCTCTTCGCCGGGCTTGTAGCCTGCGAGGGTGATCGCTTCGAGGATCAGCTCGATGGCTTCTGCGTTGGACTTGAGGTTAGGCGCGAAGCCGCCCTCGTCGCCGACGGCGGTGTTGTAGCCCTTCTTCTTGAGCACGCCCTTGAGGGTGTGGAAGACTTCGGTGCCCCAGCGGAGCGCGTCCGAGAAGGTCTCCGCGCCGACCGGCATGACCATGAACTCCTGGAAGTCGACGTTGGAGTCGGCGTGCGAGCCGCCGTTGAGGATGTTCATCATCGGGGTGGGCAGCAGGCAGGCGTTGACGCCGCCGAGGTAGCGGTAGAGCGGCAGCTTGAGGGCTTCGGCGGAGGCGCGGGCGCAAGCCATGGAGACGGCGAGGATGGCGTTGGCTCCGAGCTTGGACTTGTTTTCGGTGCCGTCGATCGAGATCATGGTGGCGTCGATGAGGCGCTGGTTGCTGGCGTCCATGCCGGTGAGTTCGGGAGCGAGGATCGACTCTACATTTTCGACCGCGTTGAGGACGCCCTTGCCGAGATAGTGGTCCTTGTCGCCGTCGCGAAGCTCTACGGCCTCGTGCTCGCCGGTGGAGGCTCCGCTGGGAACTGCGGCGCGCCCCTTGGCTCCGCCGTCGAGGATGACGTCGGCTTCGACGGTGGGGTTTCCTCGGGAATCGAGGATTTCGCGGGCGTGGATAGAGACGATCTCGGTCATGTTGCTCCTATGGTCTGAATTTTGATGGTACTGGGCGACGACGCGGTGTGTCAGACGCTCGTTCAATTTGGGGCGGCGGTCGACGCGAACCGGAGCACCGCCGGTTGCGGCGATTGTCTGCACCAATCCTGCGTCGGGAGAGCTCACTCCATGGATTTTAGCAAAGCATTTCAGAACCCGCTGAATGAGGCGGGAATCGCCGGAAATGGGGTGTTCGGGGCAGGCAAAACAAAATACAGGGGTCTCTCCACTGCGCTGCGCTCCGGTCGAGATGACGGTCAGTATTGGCTAAGCTATGTGTGATTGGGACGGTGAGCCTGGCGTTGTCAGGAGTAGCAGGTTCGATTCCCTTTCGCCAGATTTGTTCCTTGTGGGCGGCGATTCGCTCTAACCTTCTCTTTAATGGCCTGTCTAAAGAGAAGGCCTTGAAATTGCTTAATTGCAAAGAGGACAAGCAAGCCATGAAGCTATCCCTCGTGACCGCCGCTCTCATTTTTGTCACCATCCCCGTTCTCGCCCAGGATGCGATTACCGGAGTTTCGACGCCTCCGCCGGCGACGATTACAACGACCGACGATAGCAGCCCCGCGACTCCGGTATTGAAGCCGCGTGTGCCCGAAGCGAAGCCCTCGGCGGCTGTGCCTGCGGCATCCTCCAACACCAACACCATTACCTATGGGCCGTATGTGCCTTATCGTGCGCCGGGAACGACTGCGGCAACGGCAGACATACCGGCTGCTACGACGGCTGTACTCGATCCTGATGCCAATATTGTGACGACGACAGTTCCTGATTCGGATGCGGTGGACTCTCCTGCGCTCGATGCGGGGATTGTGACCAGCGTGCCGGAGCGCGAGGGCGAGATTCGCGAGGGTACGCTGCTGAAGGCACGCATCACCCAGGGACTTTCGACGACGAACACGCTGGAGGGTTCGCAGTTTTCTGCGTCGCTGACCCAGCCGGTCGAGAAGGATGGGCGGGTGATTCTGCCGATTGGCTCGATGGTCGAGGGCCGCGTGACCGAAGTTCGCAGCGGACGGCGCATCTCGGGCCGGGCGGCGCTGCATCTAGAGGCGCACGATGTGACGTTGCCGGATGGATCGCACTATGTCATTCACGCACAACTGATCGATACTGACCAGACTGACCACAGCACCATTGACAGCGAAGGCACGCTGCTTCGCAGGGATCACGCGAAGGAGACGCTGGCGGCGATGTCAGTGGCGACTGGTGGCGCTGCCGCTGCGGGTGCGATGGTTGGCGGAGGCGTGGGCGCTCTGGTAGGTGCGGGGATTGGCGCAGGGGCGAGCACGATTCTGTGGCTGAAGCAGGACCGGCAGGAGGCGCTGCCTCAGGATTCACTGCTGGTGTTCAGCCTGACGACGCCGATGATTCTGAAGCCGCTGAGCAATAACGCCATGAACAGCAACTCCATGGACGACAATGCCTTAAGTAATGTGGCCGCTCCGCATGTGGTTCCTTATTCGGCGGTGGCTACGGTTCCTGTGCAGTAGTCTAAGTTTTGAAAAAGCACGAAGGCGCGGCTTCTGCCGCGCCTTTATTTCAGAGTTGTTAGCTATGCTCTGCTTTACCCCCCCGGAGACGCACCTCAGGGGCTAAAGCCCCACTAATTTATGAGACTTGCGGCACGGCTGAAGCCGTGCCCTTAAACGAGACGATGGACTTACGGTATGGCTGAAGCCGTGCCCTTAAACAGGACGACGGCTTAAGGCTTAATCAGCGACAGCTTATTCTGAGGTTGTTTGGGGCGGATTTAGTTGCGTACTTGTGCGAGTAGGCGCTTCCAGTTTTTCTGGTTGCGGCGGTAGCTCTTCTTGAGGTCTTCGAGGATGCGTTCGAAGTCGGCGTGGCCGCTTAGCTTGCGCCATGCGGGGTTGATGCTGAACCAGGGATAGTTCTCGTTGCCCAGATAGATGGCGCGGCGCAGCCAGTGGAGCGCTTCCGACTCGTCGCCTTCGACGGCGAAGTAGGTGGCGAGGCGGTAGGCCATCTCGCTGTCGGCCTCGGCGGCGGAGAGGGTCTCGTCGACGATGAAGGTGGCGGCCTTTTCGCGCTCGCCGAGCTGCACGTAGCAGAGTGCGATGGTGGGAAAGACGATGCGCAGCGATTGCTCGTCGCGGATGACGTTTTCGAGGGTCTCGATGGCGCGGGGGAGGTCGCCGGTACGCATCTGCTGGTAGCCGAGGGAGATGCGGAGGAGCGGTTGCTTTGGCTCCAGCGTGAGGCCCTTTTGGATTTCGTCGGCGGCGAGTTCCATCTGGTTCTGATACTGGTAGACGCGGGCGCGATGGTTGTAGACCATGGCCGCGTTCGATGGGTTCATGCGCAGCGAGGCGTTGAACTGGTCGAGCGCCTCTTCGTACATGCCGTCGATGCGCAGCGTCATTCCGGCAACAAGACGGACGTTCCAGTCGTTGCCCGCGGTCTGGAGGAGATGCTCGATGCCGTGGCGGGCGGACTCTTTTTCGCCACGTGAGAGGAGCATGTAGACGCGATAGAGGTTTGCTTCGACCGAGCCGGAGTCGAGCGTGAGTGCCTTGTCGAAGGCGCGGCGGGCTTCGAGAACGTGCATCTGGCCGCCCAATCCATGCCGGGCGTATTGCAGGTGCGTGATGCCGAGGCCGGACCAGCCGGGTGCGTACTTCTCGTTCTGCTTCACAACCGATTCAAAGAGCGTGCGAGCTCGGTCGAGGTCGTCGCGGCTGCCGGTGCGGGTCATGAAGGAGGAGAGGACGGCGCGGGCCTGTAGGTACTCTTCGGAGACGTCTTCGGAGAGCGAGGTGGCGCGATGGCTATCGTGCGCCTGCTGCTGCAGATCGCCAAAGCCCTGCAAAGTCGCGAAGACTTCGTTGCAGATCTCGGACTGGACCGAGACCAGATCGAAGGAGGCGACATTGATTGCGCCGCCAGCGCGGACGCTCTGGCTGGGGACATCGAGGAGCTGCCAGTTGAGGTCGAAGCCCTTGTCGGAGCGGAGGAAGTTGCCTGCCAGCACAAAGTGCACAAGCAGTTTTTTGCCGACGCTGAGCGGGTCGAGCTGCTGGGTCGAGACGTTCATCAGCGAGCTGGAGGGCCGCACGACGAGCGACGGCATGCGCGCAAGGCGGGCGGCGATGGCGTCGGCCAGGGCGTAGCCGTAGAGCGGCGCGACGTCGGCGGGGCCGTAGTTGATGAAGGGCAGAACGACGATGGTGTTTTGAGTGCTGACCTCGGCGGGAGTGGACTCGCGGAAGCGCTCGGCGAGCATGGAGAGCAGGCCGGTGGTGCGCTTCTCTTCCTCCGGCGTCTCCTTTTGGTTGTGGTTCTTTCCGCCCTGTGAGGGCAAGAGCGAGACCGACTCGCCGTGGAGCAGGACGGAGTCGAGCTGCATAGCCATCATGATGGTCTTGAGCGCCTCGCGCACGTCGGCGGAGGAGGCGAAGCGGGCAGAGGGCTGCTTTTCGAGGCAGCGGAAGATGACGCTCTCGAGCTCGACCGGAAGATGCGGAGCAATGGTGCGGATCGATGGCGGCTCGGCGAACTGGATGGCGCGGATGCTTTGGAAGTCGGGCGCGTCGGGGCGGTGGAAGGGGTGGCGTCCGGTGGCAAGTTCGTAGAGGATGAGGCCGAGGGCGAAGATGTCGGACTGGACGCTGGACTGGCCGGTGACGAACTGCTCCGGCGCCATGTACGCGATCGTTCCACCGCGAGCGGTGTAGGTGGCTCCTGCATTGGGCGGGTTGCGCTTGCTGTCGGGACCGGCGGGATCGAACTCTGCCTTATCGGGGGTAAGGCGGCGAGCGAGGCCGAAGTCGAGAATCTTGATGAGGCCGCCGTCGGTGAGCATGACGTTGGCGGGCTTGAGGTCGCGATGGAAGATGCCAAGATTGTGCGCGGCGGAGAGACCGTCGGAGATCTGGATGCCTGCCGAGAGGGCAAGCTGGAGGCTGGCCGGGCCTTCGCCGATGACTTTGTCGAGCGACTTGCCGGGGATGTACTGCATGACGATGTAGGCTTCTTCGCCGCCGCCGGATTCTTCCTGGGCCACGCCTACCTCATAGATAGCGCAGACGTTAGGGTGGTCGATCGCCGAAGCCAACCGGGCCTCGCGAAGCTGCGTGGTTCGCATCTGCTGGACGGTCAAGTTGCCGCGTTTCAGCAGTTTAAGGACTACAGGGCGCTGGAGGAGGGTGTCGGTGGCCAGGTACACGACACCACTGCCGCCCGCACCGATCTTGCGAACGAATTCGTACTGCTCGATGACGCGACGCTTCATTCCTCTATTATCGCAAGCCCCGACGTGGGAAAGGTTACGGCGCGGATATGTGAGGCGATAGATTTATGGAGCGAATCGAAATTGGGAATGGGGGGAAGCCCTTCCCCAAAATGGTTTGGGATAGAAAACAGGCAGGTGAAAGGCGAAATACAGGGGTCTCTCCACTGCGCTTCGCTCCGGTCGAGATGACGTGCTTTTAAGCTTCTCTAGAAAAATTTTAGTGGTGCGGGCCGCCTCCGCGCTCCCACGGGCGGTGAGTGACTGGATCGTCCTGCCACTTCTTGCGACGGCCGACGAGGAACATGACGAGGCCGAAGACGAACATGATGAGGCCCCAGGTCAAGTTCAGGTTGATGCCCATCGACTTTTCGTAGATGGCGGGGGTGTTGCGGGTGATGAATCCGTAGACGCTCATCAGGCCGCCGGTGATCAGGAAGATGAGGCCGAGGGGGATGCGGATGTCGAGTCCCATGTACGCTCCTTGCGTGTACCTCAGGGGCTAAAGCCCCTCAATTCTGAACCATTGTTCGGCACGGCTGAAGCCGTGCCCTTAAGCAATACAAAGCTGATTTCTACGGTATGACAAAAAAGAACAAGCAACAGCAAATACGAAAGCAGATCCTCCGCTGCGCGAAGGATGACAAGGAGCTGTAGATCAGGCGAAGACGAGGTTGAGGACGACGAGGAGAGCGAGGACGCCGACGGCCAGCGTTGCGGGCTTTTCATACCAACTGAGATGGCCCTCCTCCGGTTTGGGTGTCAGCGAGTAGACCAGGCCGACCAGCTCGGACTCTTCGCGAGGACGGGTGGCGAGGCTGACCGCGATGGTCACGACCAGATTGACGGAGAAGGCAAAGATGGCGGTCCAGAAGTTCTGCGCCATGTCGCTGGGATAGTGGTGAACGATGGCGATCCATCCGCCGTGCATGCCGGGAACAGCATCGGTGGGGATGGTGAGGCCGTGATGCAGCAGCGCCGCGACTGTGCCTGAAATCAGGCCGGTGAAGGCTCCGTGGCCGGTGGTTCGCTTCCAGAACATGCCCAGCAGGAAGGTGGCGAAGAGCGGCGCGTTGACAATGGAGAAGACGAGTTGGAGCGCGTCCATGATGTTGTTGAAGTTGGTGACGGCGTAGGCCGCGCCGATGGATAAGACGACCCCGCCTATGGTTGCCATGCGACCCATCCAGAGGTAGTGCGCGTCTGTTCCCTTCTTATTGATGTAGGCCTGATAGATGTCGTAGGTCCAAACGGTGTTGAAGGCAGTCACGTTGCCAGCCATGCCAGACATGAAGCTGGCCAGCAGCGCGGTGAGGCCGAGGCCGAGGATTCCGGTTGGGAAGAAGTGAAGCAGCATGACCGGGATGGCGAGGTCGTAGTTATAGACCGGGTTGCCGTTGGTGTCGAGCACAGGCTTGCCGGTGATGGCGTCCATCTTCTGGGGAATGATGCCGTGGGGATGCTGCTCGTCGAGCGGGAGTGCGTGGCCGTTGGGGGCTTTGGTGACGATAGCCGTGGGGGTCGCCATGTGCGAGGTCACGGTGATGGCGATGAGGCCGGGCAGGATGACCAGGAACGGGAAGAACATCTTCGGGATAGCCGCGATGAGGGGGACGCGGCGCGCCGAGACCTCGGAGTCGGCGGCCATGGCGCGCTGGATGACGAGGAAGTCGGTACACCAGTAGCCAAAGCTGAGGACGAAGCCAAGGCCCATGGCGAGGCCCACCCATTCGACGCCGAGGGTGTTGGTGGAGGCGTGGGCCATGCCCTGCCAGGAGTGCGTCATGTTGGACGGCAGGGTTCGCTTGATGCCTTCCCATCCGCCGACGTTGCGCAGACCGATCCAGACCAGCGGTGCAAAGCCTGCGACGATGAGGAAGAACTGCAGCACTTCGTTATAGATCGCGCTGGTGAGGCCGCCGAGGAAGATATAGCCGAGCACGATGATCGCCGACAGGATGACGGAGACGTGGAAGACGTACTGGTCGGGGATGATGCCGTGAAAGAGGCCAAGCGTCTGGATGAGCAGCGCCATGGCATACATCGAGATGCCGGAGCTGAAGATGGTCATGACGGCGAAGGAGAAGGCGTTGACGGCGCGGGTCTTCTCGTCGAAGCGCATGCGCAGGTACTCGGGCACCGACCGGGCCTTCGAGCCGTAGTAGAACGGCATCATGAAGACGCCGACGAAGACCATGGCGG
>JBEPUY010000060.1:0-19052 GCA_041691255.1 Granulicella sp.
TGAAGAACCTGCGCATCGGCGCGATCGGCGCTCGTCCTACGGCGTTCAACACCGTGCGCTATTCGGAGAAGCTGCTGGAGAAGAGCGGCATCACCGTCGAGACGCTCGACCTGAGCGAGATCTTCGGACGCATCGAGAGAACGAAAGATAACGACGAGGCTGTGCAGGCCAAACTCGCCACCATCAAGAAGTACATCTCGACCAACAACGTTCCCCAGGCCGCGCTGCTGAAGATGTCGAAGCTGGGCGCGGTGATCGACGGATGGATGAAGGCGAGCGAGCTGACGGTCAGCTCCGTCCAGTGCTGGACCTCGATGGAAGAGTACTTCGGCGTCGTGCCCTGCACCGTGATGAGCATGATGAGCGAGAACCTGCTGCCCAGCGCGTGCGAGACCGACACCATGGGCACGCTGAGCATGTATGCGCTCACGCTGGCGAGCGAGACGCCCTCGGCGCTGCTCGACTGGAACAACAACTACGGCGACAACCCCGACAAGGCGGTGTGCTTCCACTGCTCGAACCTGCCTAAGCACTTCTTCAATCAAGGCGTGAAGATGGACTTCCAGCAGATCATCGCCGGAACGGTGGGCAAGGAGAACACCTACGGCACGCTCGACGGCACGGTGAAGGCGGGCGCGATGAGCTTCGCGCGTTTCTCGACCGACGACTTCGAGGGCACGATCAAGGGCTACGTCGGCGAGGGCAACTTCACCAACGATCCGCTGAATACCTTCGGCGGCGCGGGCGTGGTCGAGATCCCCAACATGCAGAAGCTGCTGCGCTTCATCTGCGAGAACGGCTTCGAACACCACGTCGCCGCCAACTTCGCCACAGTCGCCAACCCCATCCAGGAAGCAGCCTCCAAATACCTCGGCTGGCCCATGCACCTGCATCACTAAAAGGCATTTCAGCAAAAAAGCATATGCCCATGCCAGAAGTTCGGACATGGGCATCTCCTTTTAAGCCTTCTTAGTGAAGCCGTACTCCGATAGAAACGATGCGCGGAGCAGCTAAAGTCAGCAGCGGTGTTCGTCCCGCCTGAACTTCGGTGTTGAAGAGATTCTGCGCCGAGCTGTAAACCTGCCATCTGCGCCCAAAGGCGTGTTCGGCATAGAGATCGACCTGTGCATACCCGGCGAGTCGGAACTGGTTTGCCGAGTCATCAAACGACTGCCCGCTGGTTCTGAGATCGACGCTCAGGATGCCAACTTTGTCTTTGTGCAACCGGGCCTGCAACGTTGCACTATTCCGCGGCACCTCCGCCGTCCATTTGTCTACCAACGTTGGGTCGGTCTGAAACTTTGTGACCGTTGAAATCGCATATTGATATCCGCCTGTCAGCATGAGAAACGACAGCGGCTTCAAGTCATACTCGGCGGTCAGGCCGCGGCTCTCTAACTGGCCCAGATTCTGGCGCTGCAAAAGCTGGCTGGTTGGTGTGGAGCTGATAGCGACCGACGCCACCGGACGATTCACCTGCGTCCAGAAATAGCTGCCTCGCACCGAACCCCAGCGAGAGAGATCCATCAACGCACCACCCTCAAATCCCGTGGCCCGCTCCGACCGCAGATTTCCATTGGCCAGTGTGATCTGCTGGCCAACCTGAAATTTGCGGTACAGCTCGTTCAGCGTAGGGCCGCGAAAGGCGCGGAAGCCCGAAGCGGTGAGCGACAAGCCTCCGGCTATCTTTTTGACGATGCCCAGCCGTGGATCGAAGACCGTCTCCTGCACAACAGGCAGCGGCGAAGACGAGCCTGCGGTAGTTTGTTTCGCGTCCAGATTGCCAAAGCGGTCGAGCCGTGAAGAGAACGCAATCGACCAGGTGGACGGCTGCCACAACACCTCTCCATAGATGCCCGAGCCGCGCTGGCGAGCGCTGATACTAACCGTGGGCTGCGGAACCCCGCTCTTGACCGAGGTCTCGTTGTCGGCCGCGCGCGTATCGATTAGGTCGCCTCCAGCAACCAGCGTCACCTTCCCTGCATAGCCCCGCGCCCACTGCACCGCGCCGCCAATCTGCTGCGAAGGAACCCGTTGCAGATTCGTCAACTTCTCCGAAGCACGGTCGGCAGCAATCGAAGAGAAGCTCTGGCGATAGTTCTGATCGGAGCCGTAGAGGCGCAGCAGGAAGCGCCCGGCATCAGCGGGCGACCAGTTTGCGCCACCAACATATCTCCACAGACGTGTCGCATTGGTCTGCGCCGGTGTTCCATTGCCACGGGCTTCATTGAGCAGATTCCCAAGCAGAAATACATTGCCATTGCTGCCGAGATCACGCCGCAGATCGATCCTGCCGCTCTGCGAGTGAACGTTCGAGGCAGTGTCAATAGGCCCGCGCACTGCGGGAGCGGTAAGAATGTATCCATCGGTGCGGAAGAGTGAGGTTGCAGCGAGGCCGCTCCAGCCATGCTCGCCCACGGTGAGCAGGCCGTTGACACTGGAAGTATCTTCGCTTGCTCCCGACACATCCGCCGCATAGGAAAAATGCTGAGGAACCACCGGCACCACGTCGATGACGCCGCCGATAGCACTCGAGCCGTAAAGGTCCGAGGCGCCGCCTCGCATCAGCTCCACGTCACGCACGGCCAGCTCCGGAATCTCGTTCCAATGAATCCATCCACCGAACGCGTCGTTCAGGGGAACCTGATCGCTCAGGACAAGTGTGCGGCTGACGGCAGTAGAGCCGAGCCCGCGCAAAGAGGTTCCCTGCGTGGTTGGATTGGAGACCCACGAACTGGTGCGACGAAAGAGCTGAAAGCCTGCGACCTGACGAAGCGCGTCGTCGAGAGTAAAGCCGGGAGCCTCTTGAAGCTGCTCCCCCGTCATGGTGCGAACGCTGCTGGCACTGGCATCGAGCGACAGCGGCGTACGCGCAGCCGTCACCTCGATGCTCTCGGAGGCAGTGGCAACCCGAAGCACCACGACCAGCGGGTTCGTATCGCCAACGGTCTGCAGCGCAGAAGCAAAGCCGGTGTGAGCGGTCTGAATCTGCGAGCCTGCCTCTGCGGACACGAAGACACATCCATTCGCCTGGCTCAACAAGGTCTGCGGCGGATTGATCCTGACCTTCACCGTGGCACCCGGCAACGCATCGCCGCGCTGGTCCTGCACGCAGACCTGCACATGACGCGGGGCGGCGAGCGCCATGGAAAATGAACAGAACAGGCAGGCGACAACTAAAGCAGTGTATCGAATCGACATGAATTCCCCATACAATCCTATCGTTTCAAGCGCAGCCTTCGCGAGACAGCCACGAAATTTTTCCGCAGCCCTCATCGCTCCCTGCTTCGTGATACTCTTCCGCACAAGAAGGCTAACGCCATGCCGATCACTCGCAGACTGTTTTGCACGCACACCGCTGGCGTTGTCGCTACAGGCATGCTTTTGCCGCGAGCGCTTGCGGCACAGACATCGACCGCTCGACCTGACGTTGCGACGATCGATCACGACCGCATCCTCAAGGCGGCGCAAGACTATCTCGCGAAGTCTTCCACGCCGCTGACAACATTGCCAGCTAAGCGCAGCCTGGGGACGGTACACGACTTCTACTCCGAAGCCGACGACTACTGGCCCGACCCGGCAAAGCCAGAAGCGACCTATCTGCAACGCAAGGGATCGGTAAATCCCGCGGCATTCACAGCCCACCGCGATGCACTGCTCGATCTCAGCATCTGGGTTCCCGCGCTGGTGGCGGCGTATGTGCTGACGAAAGAAGAGCGCTATGCGGAAGCGTCCGTGCAGCATCTGCGCGCGTGGTTCGTCGATCCGGCTACGAGCATGACGCCGAGTCTCATGTATGCCAGCGTTGTTCTTCCTGCAAAGACAGGGCGCTTTGAAGGCATTCTGGAAACCGTCCATCTGGCGGAGGTCGCGCAGGCAATTCCCTTCCTGGCGAATGCAGAGGCCTTCACGAAGAACGATGCGGATGGCGTGACAAGGTGGTTCGGGGCCTATTTCGATTGGCTCAACAGCTCACAGCTCGCCGGACTAGCGCGCGACCAGAGAGACCATCACGGAAGCTCGTGGCTGTTACAGATGACCGCGTTCATGCGCCTTCGTCTCGCGCTCTTGCCCAATACCGACGACACGCCGCTCGGGGTGCTTCGCCATCACTATAAGTCGGTGACAATTCGCGCCCAGATTAACGCGGATGGCGTGTTTCCTCATGAGCTGCCGACGCCAAATCCTTATCGTCTTTCACTGTTCAATCTCGATATGCTCGCGGGCATTTGCCTGCTGCTCTACACCCCGTTCGACAGCGTGTGGGAGTACGATCTGCAGGACGGCCCCGGCATGCGCGCCGCCATTGCGCGACACTTTCCCTATATGAAAGATAAGGGCGCGTGGCCCTACCCTGCGGATGCTGCGCACTTCGGCGACTTGCCGCTGCGCCAGCCCAGCTTGCTGTTCTGCGCACGAGCGTACACGCGGCCAGAGTACGCAGACCTATGGAAGCTATTGCCCGCAGACACAGAGATTGCCGAATTGCAGCGCACGTTTCCAATTCGCCAACCGTTGCTTTGGGTTACTCGACCAAAACCCTAACCGATTACAAATCCTCGAGCGAAACCTCTAGGATTTAGCGGAAGCGAAACGCGCAGGCATCGCCTCCGCGAACTGTTGGCTCAGGCCTTTTTGGAGGCGCGGTGCTCCTTGACGATGGCGAGGTACTTGCGAGCGGTCTCTGTGACAATCTCGGGCTTACCCGCAGCCATCGCCTTGGCGTCCACAAGGTCAGAGCCTACGCCCAGCGCAAACGCTCCTGCGTTGAGGAACTCCGCCGCAGTGGCAAGCGATACGCCACCGGTAGGAATCAGATCAACCTGCGGCAGAGGTCCCTTGAGCGCGGTGAGGTACTTCGCTCCGCCCATGGCGCTTGCGGGGAAGACCTTGACCACGTCGGCTCCAGCCTGCCATGCAGTCACGATCTCGGTGGGAGTAAGCGCGCCGGGAAGGACAGCGATGGAGTAGCGGTGGCACATCTCGATGGTCTGAAGATTAAGCGCAGGGCTGACGACAAACTTCGCACCTTCAAGAATGCACATGCGCGCGGTCTCCGCGTCCAGCACGGTTCCCGCACCGATCAGAATGTCCGGGCGCTGCTCGGCCAGCTTGCGCATCACCTGAATCGCGCCGGGAACAGTCATCGTAATTTCGAGGACAGTGACGCCGCCAGCGGCGATGGCTTCAGCAAGAGCCAGGGCCTTGTCTACAGATTCTGCTCGCAGAACGGGGACCAGGCCGATCCCGCGGAGTGATTTCAATACTTCTTCTTTACGCATCTCTATTTCTTTCCCCTCAATCTTTAAGGTCAGGCTATCTCTAAAAATCGTCTGACAAAATCTCTACCGCAGCACCCTGGCTCCGCTGCCCTTCATTACTCGCTGCACTTCGTCAAAGGTCGCCATGGTGGTGTCGCCCGGAGTCGTCATGGCGAGCGCACCGTGAGCGCAGCCGCAGTTGACGGCCCAATCCGCGCCCTTCTCGGTGAGGAAGCCGTAGATCAGGCCCGAGGCGAAGGAGTCGCCGCCGCCAACGCGGTCGAAGATTTCGAGGCCAGGCATGGGACGCGCTTCGTGGAAGGCTCCGTCGTAGTAGCACACCGCGCCCCAGTCATTGACGGTGGCAGTCTTGGCATGGCGCAGCGTGGTGCCTACAGCCTTGAAGTTCGGGAACGTGGTGACTGCTTTTTCGATCATGCGGCGAAAGCTGACGGTATCGAGCTCGGCAAGATCATCGCCCGCGCCTTCGATCTCAAAGCCCAGCGCAGCCGTGAAGTCTTCTTCGTTGCCGATCATGACATCGACGTAGCTTGCCAGTTCGCGATTCACCTCGGTGGCGCGGGCCTTGCCGCCAATCGACTTCCACAGCGAGTCGCGATAGTTAAGGTCGTAGCTGATGATGGTGCCGTACTTGCGCGCCGCGATCATGGCCTCTTTGGCGACCTCGGGCGTCGTCTCCGAGAGTGCGCAGAAGATGCCGCCCGTATGCAGCCAGCGGGCGCCCTCTTTGCCGAAGATCTCGTCCCAGTCGATCTGTCCGGGCTTCAACTGACTGACGGCAGTATTGCCGCGATCAGAGCAGCCGAGAGCAGCGCGTACACCAAAACCGCGCTCGGTAAAGTTCAAGCCATTGCGCGTGGTGCGGCCTACGCCGTCGTACTTCGTCCAGACGACGTGCGACTGATCGACGCCGCCCTGCAGCATCAGGTCTTCGAGCAAGCGCCCCACGGGGTTATCGGCGAGCGCAGTGACGATGGAGGTCTTAAGGCCGAAGCAGCGCCGCAGCCCACGAGCAACGTTATACTCACCGCCGCCCTCCCACACGTTGAACTGGCGCGCCGTAGCGACGCGCACATCGCCCGGATCGAGCCGGAGCATCACTTCGCCGAGGCTGACCAGGTCCCACTTGCATTCATCCTTCGGTCGAAGAACGAGGGTCTTTGCTGATGTTGCTGCTGACATTATCGAAGCTCCGCAATGGTTAAGGCATCCATGTCGTCGTATGCCTGGTTCTCTCCGCCCATGCCCCAGCAAAAACCGTAGTTCTTTGTGCCGACTCCGGCGTGGATCGACCAGCCCGGAGAGACCACCACTTCCTTGTCCGCGATGACCAGGTGGCTGGTCGCATCCGCAGGTCCCATCAGGTGGAAGACGCGGTGCGCGGGATCGACGTCGAAGTAGAAATAAACTTCACTGCGGCGCATGTGCGTGTGCGCGGGCATGGTGTTCCAGTTGCTGCCGCTGGCAAGCAGGGTAAAGCCCATCACGAGCTGGCAACTCTTGATTCCCTCTTTGTAGATGGCCTTGTAGATAGTGCGCTTGTTGCACGTCTCAAAGCTGCCCAGCTCAAGCCCCTTCAGATCGGCGAACTTCACCATCGCCGTAGGATATTCCGCATGCGCGGGATAGCTCAGCAGATAAAAGTTGGCGGGGTTGGCGGCGTCCTTGCTGGTGAAGAAAACTTCCTTTGAGCCACGTCCAGCGTAGAGACAGTCGAGCTTGTCGAGGTCGAAGGTCTTGCCGTCCACCGTAACCGAACCCGCTCCGCCCACGTTGAGCACGCCCAGTTCGCGGCGCTCCAGAAAAGAATCGGCGCGCAGTTCAGGCTGGGTTTCAAGTTTTAGCACAGCCTTGGTCGGTACAGCGGAGCCAATGACGGTGCGATCAAGATCCACATATGCCAACTCGATTTCGCCGGGCTGGAAGAGCCCTTCCAACAGAAATGTCTCACGCAGCTCGTCCGTATTCATCATTTCGTACCGGACGGCGTCCGCCATTTGATACAGTCTCATTGCGTAATCTCCTTATTTCAACCTATCCAGTATAAAGTTCAGTTGCGCAGACCTTGCAGCAACGACTCAATTTGTGTGCGATCTTCGCCACCCGGCGGTAAAAACGGCAGACGAGGCAGACCGCCGAAGTAGCCGTTCAGATCGCAGCCGAACTTGATGGCCGCAACACCAATCTCTTCTTCGAGATACCGTGCCGCCGCCTGCAACCGCTCCTGCTTCTCTTCGGCCAGCCCAAGGTCGCCATCCTTCCATGCAGCAATCACCTCATAAGTAGCCTGCGGAGCGCATGCGGCAAACGCGGGCATCGCCCCCACCGCCCCTGCGAGCAAAGCGTCGAGCATGCTGGCCGTCTTGCCGGCAAGAATCTGGAAGCCCACAACCTTGGTGCGAGTCTTGATCGTCGGAGCAGTTGGAAGCACCGTAAGCGCCGATCCGCCGCCGACCAGTGTCGTGACCGAGAACATCGACGCGGTCGCCTGCGGGGTCAGCATACGTCCCGTCACCGCCGCAAAGACCGCCGTCACGATAACGTCGCGCTTGATGGCGGCAGTTGCCTGCTTCAGGTGCGCGATGCGTTCAGCGATTGGCTTGCCATCGACCAGGCCAAGAATACGCGGATGGACCGCAAGCTCGATCACCATCTCGTCCGGCAGCGCCGTTGCCGTCGCATCGAGCACAAGGGGCAACGCTGCGCGATCCGCGATGGCTTGAAAGTAGATCAGCAACTCTTTTGCCTGACGCGACGAGGCCGCCAGCAGCAACGACGGAGGTGCGACCAGCACAGCGTCGTAAGCAAGCGTCGCGGCATGGTCTGCCATGGCAAGCGTCTCGCGAATGCTATCACGCGAGACGCCCGCGAGCATGACCTTCTCAGCAGCAGCCGCTTCGACCGCAGTCCGCAGCGTCTGTCGCGTCTCCTCGTCGGAGAGCATCGTGGGCTCGCCGTTTCGGCTTAATACAGCAATCGACGAAATCGGCGTCTTCGAGTAGGCAGCCACATTCTGTTCAAGTTTGTGGAGGTTCAACCGGCCATCGGGATAAAACGGCGTAGTCAGCGGGAGATGAAGGCCTTCAAGCAGCATGTCTCTATTCTAGCCAGTTTGTATCGTCATCCAGGTACAAGTCATTACCGTTGAAAAAACCGTTCTAAACTCAACCCTCATCCGAACCCGCGCAAACAACGTCATCTCGACCGAAGCGAAGCGGAGTGGAGAGACCCGTGTATTTCGTCTTTGCTCCAACGCAACTAGCCGATACCTAGTCGGCGGGCTCAACGAGCAGATTGACCGTAGTCGAGCGCTGAAGCGTCCGGCCAGTAGGCGTAATCGCGGTTCCGGTCACGGTGATGGTATAGGCCTTGGGTGGATTCGCAGAGCTTCCCCCACTGTTGACGCGGCTTCCGCAGCCGGAACAGAAGACAAGCGAGCCAATCACAAGAACGCACGCGATTACGCTTACGAAGCTCACGCGGCCTCGCTTGCGCAGGGCAATCCCAGCGACGGGAAACAGCAGAAGTCCGAGCAGCGGGACTTCGAGACTCCCGCCGAGCGCCGTAGTTTGCGGCATGTTAATCGTCAAGGTAAAGCTGTCGGGGGTCATCCCCGGAGGCAGATACGCAGGGTTGAATGAGGCCGTCGCCAGCGGCGGAAGCCCAGTCGCGGCCAGCGTAATCGGGCTTGAGAGGGCTGCGCCTTGAATCTGCATCGTGAAGTTGAAGTTGGCCGTCCCGCCCGAGGGGATGGTCTGCGATGCCACCCCGGTGGAGGTAAATGTAAAGTCGGGAGCGTTCGGCGGCGCGGCGATCACAGTAATGAGCAGCGAGTTGGACACACTGGCGATAAAGTTTCGATCTCCCGTGTAGTTCATCGAGAGCGTGTGCACGCCCGGAGCAAGCGTAGTAGTGGTGAAGCTCGCGGGGTTGGCCGCGCTAAAGAGCGTAGCCGCACCATCCTTCACCGTGATGGTGCCAGTGGGAGTTCCAGCGGTGGTCGGCGTGGCGTTGGCGGACAAAGTCAGCGGCGCTCCAACCGTGATCGATGTAGCCGACGGCATAAGCGTCGCGACAGTGGGCGCAGGAGCAATGGTTACGCTGGCGGGCGTGGCCGTGAAGCTGTAGTTCTTTGCAGCCGCTCCACTGAGCACAGCCGTGATGGGGTAGACAGCTGCTGGCGCAAAGGCCGCGATGGGCGCGGTGAAGGCGGCGGTAAGGGTGGTGTCGTCCTGGGGCAGATCGCCGCTGAGCGTTCCCGTCAGCGTAGGAATAGGCTGGCCGTAGAGCAGCGTGATGGGATCTGGTGTAGCCGTAAGCGGGCGTGGCGTAATGCTGAAGGTGAGCGGCTGGCTCTGCGATGAGGGCTGGTCGCCACTATAAGACGCGAGCACGTTATAGCTCCCGACAGAGAGAGCGCTGGTGTCGAAGCTGGCCGTACTGGCCATCAGCGGCGCGGTTTCGAGCGTAGTGCCAGTGGCCGTAGTGGGATCGAGCAGCGTGAAGGTAATGGTGCCACTCGCATTCCCTGAGGCAAGCGTTGCGGTGAGTTCTCCCGTGCCGTAGAGAATGGTCGACTGAGCAGTGAGTGTGAGGTTGTTTGATGGGACGGATGAGAGTCCGGCAATGGTGTGGATGTCGGGCGTGACCTGCGTGTCGAGCTGCCGGACGCGCTGGTTAGCAGTATCGGCCAGAGTCGCCAGGCCATCGGCATTGACGGTCGTCGCTCGCGGAGAGTCGAGGCTGGCGGCGGTGGCGGCATTGCCATCGCCGCTGAAGTTCTGCGTACCATCCCCCGCAATAGTCGTGATCGTTCCGGTGTCTGCGTCGATGCGCCGGATGCGATGATTGGCGGTATCGGCGATGTAGAGATTGCCCGCGCTATCGAGGCTGAGACCGTGCGGCAGCGTCAGCCTCGCAGCAGAGGCAGCGCCGTTGTCGCCGCTGAAGCCTGCGGCAGCTCCTGCAATGGTGGTGATCGTTCCGGTAGCAGCCGTGATCTTTCGCACGCGCTGGTTGTGCGTATCCGCCAGATAGAGATTCTGATTTGCATCGATCGCAATCCCGTTCGGAGAGTCGACAGCTGCAGCAGTCGCAGGGCCACCGTCTCCGCTGAAGCCCTGCGTGCCGTTACCCGCAACCGTAGTGATTGTGCCGCTGGATAAATTGACCCTGCGAATGCGGTGGTTCCGCGTATCGGCGATATAGAGGTTATTGCTGCCATCGAGCGCCAACGCGGTGGGAAGGTTCAGCTGTGCGGCGGTCGCGGGGCCATTATCGCCGCTGAAGCCTGCGGTCGAGCCTGCAATGGTGGTGATCTGTCCGGTAGCCAGGTTGAGCTTGCGAATTCGATGATTGTGCGTATCCGCGATAAAGAGATTGCCACCGCCAAACGCAAGCCCCTGCGGCGAGTCCAGAAGCGCCGCCGCAGCAGGGCCGCCATCGCCGCTAAATCCCTGCGTTCCGGTTCCGGCAACGGTGGTGATCTTCCCTGTCGTGTCCACCTTGCGAATGACGTGGCTGCCCGTCTCAGCGATATAGAGATTGCCCGCAGCATCGTAAGCAATGGCCGAGGGCAGGATAAGCGGCACAGAGGTCGCCAGAATCTGCGCGTCGGCGAACGAGGCGCAGAGAAAGAGCAGCATCGCCCATAACAAGACGGGAAGGCGGCGCGATGGCTGCGGAATCTGCTGGCCCATGGGAGGTGTAATTCTGAGATTACATGATGGCGGAGCCAGGAAGATTACATCGCTCGAAATTCCTTAACCCTTTACAAATCGTCTGAACTCAAAACAACGTCATCTCACAGAAGCCGCACGACTCGTAGCGTGCGATCAGCTACGAGCCAGTATGATGCGGAACAGTTGCAGGCCGCCTACTCCGCCACCGTGCGATTGCGAAGCTGACCGATCTTCTCGACCCTAATAACGACTTCTTCATCCGGCTTCAGCCAGCGCTGCGGCTTGCGCCCCAGGCCCACGCCCTCCGGAGTTCCGGTGCTGATAATGTCTCCGGCTTCGAGCGGCGTCAGACTCGAGAGATGCGCGATCAGCGCAGGAATCTTGAAGATCAGGTCGCTGGTGTTCGAGCTTTGCAGCGTCTCTCCATTGATGGTCAGCGAGATATCCAGCGCATGCGGATCGGGAACCTCATCAGCGGTAACGATCGCCGGCCCCATCGGCGTAAAGGTGGGGAACGATTTGCCCAGCGTCCACTGGCTGGTCGCGAGTTGCACGTCGCGGGCGCTGACATCGTTGACGATGGTGTAGCCGAAGACGTACTCCTTCCAGTCCTTCTCGGCGATCTGGTAGCCACGCTTGCCGATGACGAACGCAAACTCCGCCTCGTAGTCAGGCTGCGTGCTGATCTTCGGCAGCACGATGAGAGCGTCTGGGCCGACGATAGAGCTGGTCAGCTTTAGAAAAACGGTCGGCACCTTCTGCACCGCCATCTTCGATTCATCGGCGTGCTTCTGGTAGTTCAGTCCAATGGCGAAGACCCGCGGAGGCCGCGGAATGGGAGCATGCAGCGTGACCCGCGAAAGCGGAACCCGCGGCGCGCTGGATTCAATCTTGCGAGCCCTGTCGAGGGCGTCCGTCCCAGCTTCGATAATGTTGCGCACCGAGCGGTAGCCGAGCGACGAAAGGCTTGCGACCTCCTGCTCGCCGTCCTTGCCAGTGACCAGCAGGCCGGGGGTGGGGACGCCGCAGTTAAGCAGCTCGGCGGGAACAGACTCGCCCAGGGTTCTGGGCTTTGCGTTCGTAGATTCAGCTCGGGACGAAAAAGTAACGAATTTCACTTGGAGGCGCTCCAGGCTTCGCCCTGCGGATAGGCAAAGCGGGTTAGGGATTCTTCGCGAATCTGAATGCTGTAGCCGGGCTGCTGCGGCAGAAGGTAGTGTCCCTCTTTGATGCGAACCGGATCGACGAAGTGTTCGTGCAGATGATCGACGAACTCGATCACGCGGTTTTCGAGCGTCCCAGACACGCTGAGGAAGTCGAACGCAGAGAGATGCTGCACATACTCGCAGAGGCCAACCCCGCCAGCATGAGGACAGACCGGAATGTCGAATTTGGCCGCCATAAGGATAATGGCAAGGTTCTCATTTACTCCGGCTACTCGGCAACTGTCCAACTGCAGCACATCGATCGCCTGCGCCTGAAGCAACTGCTTGAACATGATGCGATTGTGCACATGCTCGCCGGTAGCGATGCGGACCTCAGGCACCTCGCGGCGAATGCGCGCATGGCCGAGAATGTCGTCGGGATTCGTCGGCTCCTCCATCCACCACGGCTTCAGTTCGGCAAGCTGCCGCGTGCGCGTGATCGCCTCCAGCACGCCCCACTTCTGGTTAGCGTCGACCATCAGCTTGTTGTCCCAGCCGATCTCTTCGCGGACGATGTGCCCCCGTCGCAGATCGTCCGCCGCATCGCCACCCACCTTCAGCTTGAAGTAGCTCCAGCCATCGGCCAGCGCCTCTTTCGAGAGCCTGCGAATCTTCTCCTCGCTGTAGCCAAACCATCCCACCGAAGTCGTGTACGCGGGATAGCCCTTCTCCCTGAGCAGCGCCAGCCGCTCGTCCTGCCCCTTGCGCCGAGCGGTCAGCAGCTCAAGCGCCTCTTCCTCCGACAGTGCATCGTCGATGTAGCGAAAGTCGATGGCCTTAACGAGTTGCGCAGGCTCCATCTCCGAGAGCAGCTGCCACAGCGGCTTCTTCTCCGCCCGCGCATAGAGGTCCCAGACCGCGTTGATCAGAGCCGCGGCCGCCAGTTGAATGACTCCCTTTTCCGGCCCCAGCCAGCGAAACTGCGTGTCGTCCGTAAGTTGGCGAACAAAGGCGCGAAAGTCGTCCGTGATCGACGCGAGCGTGCGGTTGACGGCGTAACGCGACAGATACTCCGCCGCCTGCACCACAAGGTCGGTGCCGCGCCCCAGCGTAAATGAGAGACCGTGGCCTTCGAGCGCAGAGTTGGTTTCGAGGATGCAATAAGCGGCAGAATAGTCCGGGTCTTTATTGACGGCATCCGAGCCGATGTGCTCGCGCGACGTCGGAAAACGGAGATCGATGACACGGATTGAAGTGATAAGAATGTCGTTCAACTTGGGGCTTTCCTGTCTTTGAATTTCAGCGTCCAGTCTGTGAATGTGAGAGGCAGCGGTTGATCAAAAGATCAGGCCGCCGTCCAGCCGCCGTCGATAGGGATCAGCGCGCCGTTGATGAACTCGGCCTCCCGCGAACAGAGGTAGCGGACCAGCGAGGCGATGTCCTCGGGTGTACCGAGTCGGCCAATCGGCTGGCGGGCAATCAGCTCGGCGCGAACCTTCTCCTTCTCGTGTGCGTGATACTTCTCGAGGTATCCCTCGACAAAGGGCGTCTGCACCGTACCCGGAGCAATGCAGTTGATGCGCAGCTCCTTGGGGTAGTCCACCGCAATCTGGCGGGTCATGGCCAGCACGGCTCCCTTGCTGGCGCAGTAGGCAAAGCGCTGCTTCACGCCGACCGTAGCCGCGACCGAACCGATGTTGACGATGCTGCCGCGCGTAACCAGCAGCAGAGGAAACGCTGCCTGCGTGACCAGAAAGACGCTGTGCACGTTGACGCGCATCACCCTGGCAAAGTCCTCTTCCGACGTGCGCGTGATATCGCCGACCAGGCCGATTCCGGCATTGTTCACCAGAATGTCGAGCTGAGGAATATCCGCGAACGCGGCAGCGATCGAAGCCGAGTCGGTCACATCCATCGCGACCGCTCTTGCATGCGGAAGCTCGGCGGCCAGCGTCTGCGCTGCAGCAAGGTTAAGGTCGGCGATCAAAACATGCGCACCGGCACGGGCCAGTTCGCGAGCGGTCGCAGCGCCGATGCCGCTGGCTCCACCGGTCACGAGAGCGATTTTATTTTCCAGGCGAAAAGCATCTGTCATAGGCTGAAATTCCATTTCTACACAGAAGAAAGAATAACGCGTTTAAGTGAATCCACTGAAAAGATATTTTGAGATTACCTGCAAAGTTCGTCCAAAATCCCGAAAACCGCTCCCACTCCCCGCACCGAAGCACGCCTCTTGCACCCAAGCACGTCATCTCGATTGGAGCGCAGCGTAGTGGAGAGACCCCTGCATTACGCCTCTCCCTCGCCCCAGCCCGCCTTTTCCATCTATCAAAGCCCACTGCCTCACACAGAAACACTTTTCAATGAGAAATGTTACTCTGCGGTTGGCTTGGTGCGCTTGGCAGCACACTGGCTCGAACAGATCATGCAAGCGGAGGAAGAATGCCACGTCATTGTTTAACCCTGGACCTCAAGAACGACGAGACCGCCATCTCAGAGTACAAGCGCTATCACGTCAAGATCTGGCCAGAGGTGAAGAAGAGTCTGTTTGATGCGGGAATCGTCGAGATGGAGATTTACCTGGCCGGAACGCGGCTGTTCATGATGATGGACGTGAACGATCATTTCTCGCTGTCGGCCAAGGCTGCCGCCGACGCCGTCAATGTCAAGGTGCAGGAGTGGGAGACGCTGATGGAACAGTTCCAGCAGGAGCTGCCGCAATCCAAACCCGGACAGAAGTGGGTCATCATGGAAAAGGTCTTCGACCTGGGCGCTCAGTAACGGCAGCCATCGCTATTGCGGCTGCTGTTGCGAAGCAGATCAAATGGACGCTATCGCCATCAGGCTCGATTGACGATTCTTACTCGGACGCGCTAATGCTAGCGTTATGGCGGGTTGGCGGAGGTTGAGCGAGGTCGAGACCGGATTCAATCTCAGTCAGCCGAGCACTAGCAAATGAGTGAAGCGATATCGCGAGCAAGGTCGGAGGGCCCAGTTCGCGCTCTATCGCTGGCCCGCCAGAATGGCGAAGAAGTTCAACTGCTTCGCCTTTCTTACAACCTCTTGGACTGAGGCATCAAAGGACGCTCTCGCATTGGTGGAAAGTCGAACGCTTCATCAAACCCAGTAGAAAAATGGGCTTGCTCCATAGATAGTATTTTCCTATCAAACGATAGAAATATACGATGCATCTCTATCACCTGTTCGAGACTCTCTTATAGGTACGGCGGCAGAAGCTGCCAAAGCCAATGGAGGCGATATGGAAAGCAAACAGAAAACAATCATCGTAACCGGAGCGTCACAGGGTATTGGAGCGGGCATCGTTCAAGCGTTCCTGGACCGTGGCTATAACATCGTCGCAAATTCACGCAACATCACGAAGTCCGGGGCCTTCGCTGAGTCGGAAAAACTCGCACTCGTTGATGGCAATATTGGGGACAGTTCCGTCGCTGCCAAAATTGTTAAGACGGCGGTCAGCAGGTTCGGTTCAATCGACGGGCTAGTGAACAATGCAGGAATCTTCTTCACCAAGCCCTTCACAGAGTACACAGCAGAAGATTTCAAGGCGCTTTCATCAACCAATCTCGAAGGCTTCCTTTACGTGACCCAAGGTGTGGTGGAGCAGATGCTTTCGCAGAAGTCGGGCGGAAGCGTAGTCAGCATCACAACTTCGCTGGTAGTAAACCCCATCGCCGGTATTACAGCCTCGGTGCCCATGATCACGAAAGGCGGAATCGAAGCGGTAACTCGCAGCCTAGCGACCGAATATGCCAAGGAAAATATTCGTTTCAATGCAGTAGCCCCTGGCCCCGTGGACACGCCGATGCACAAGAATAACCCGAAGGAATTCCTGAAAACGCTCTCACCGATGGCTACAATTTCGGACGTGAGCGATATTGTGGAAGCAGTGGTGTATCTCACAGAGGCTCGCCAGGTGACGGGGGAGGTGCTGCACGTGGACGGCGGTGCGCACTCAGGCAAATGGTAGGCCCACAGGGTTCGCAACCGGTCAGCGCAGAGCGCCGGTTGCGAGAGCTTGCTATCGAACTTCCTCCCGCACCCACCCCCTTGGGGGCTTATGTTGAGGCAGTGCAAACTGGCAACCTCCTCTTTCTGAGCGGGATGCTTCCAGTAGTCGACCACCAGCCGAAGTTTGTAGGGCGATTGGGTAAAGAGTTCAACACGGAACAGGGTCGGGAGGCACTCCGTATCGCCGCAATCAATGCCCTTTCCGCTGCGCGACAACATCTTGGATCCTTGGATAAGGTAGCGAAGGTCGTCCGTCTCGGCGTCTATCTCGCCACCGAAGGAGATTTCTTTGACCAGCCGAAAGTTGCGGACGCTGCTTCAGAGTTGTTTCGTGATGTCTTCGGTGAAGAGAACATTTCCGTCCGCGTGGTATTAGGCGTAGCTAGTCTTCCACTCCGCATGCCGGTTGAGCTGGAAGTGATTCTCGAAGTTAAAAGCTGACTGCGGGGAGCGTCCGATTCTAATCGGACGCTCCCTTTGAAAGGGTTCATGATGACAACGCAGGCCGAACATGCCTCGCCAGCCTGGACGAAGACACGCGTTTCAGCAAAGCTGGGAATCGACTATCCCATCATCCAGGGCCCTTTGGGAGGTCTCTCCTCGCAAAAACTTACGGCTGCGGTATCGAACTTCGGAGGGCTTGGTTCGTTTGGAGCACATGGTCTCGCGCCATCCGCAATTGAAGAAACTGTCTCCGAGATTCGATCACTCACTTTGAAGCCATTCGCAATGAATCTCTGGGTCTCGATGGAAGATCAAGGAGCGTTTGCATCCGATGCAAACGCATTCGCCTCAACTCTAACACCGCTCGCTGAACACATCAAATCCTTGGGTGGAACACAGGCTATCTTCACACCGTATGCACCCATTCGATTTCACGATCAGGTCCGTATACTCCTTGACGCCAGGGTTCCGGCGTTCTCGTTTATCTATGGCATTCCGCCTAAGGAAATTCTCGACGAATGCCGCCGAACAGGCATCATCACAATAGGAACAGCGACTACACCCGAAGAGGCCATCACGATAGAGCAAGCTGGCGTCGATGTCGTTATAGCTTCGGGATTTGAGGCAGGAGGTCATCGCGGTTCATTCCTCCGTTCTGCAGAAAGCTCTCTTACCGGTACCTTCTCTCTTGTGCCACAAGTGGCGGATGCTGTGAATTTGCCTGTGGTTGCAGCAGGTGGAATCGCCGATGCGAGAGGCATCGCAGCGGCCTTTGCGCTGGGAGCGGAGGGCGTGCAGATGGGAACAGCATTTCTCGCGTGTGAAGAATCGGGTGCAAGCGAACTACACCGCAGGGCCATTCTGAGCGATAAAGCTGGAAGAACCTCGCTGACCCGAGGGTTCACTGGCAGACTGGCACGAGGGGTTCACAATCGTCTCCTGGAAGAACTCAATCAGCCAGGCATCGAAGTGCTTCCGTATCCATTGCAGCGCGAGCTCATGCGCCATCTCGCGATTCCGGCCCAGAAGGCGGGCAGGGATGATCTTCTGGCACTTTGGGCAGGACAAAGCGCCAGCCTGGTGCATTGCACGGATGCAAATACTCTGCTGCAGAGTCTTGTCGCTGGAGTATCAAAAACACTCGCCTAGGGCGTGAAACCGGTTCAAGCACATTGGATTCCTTTACGGAGATCGTCGAAGCTGCCGTGTGATGGGCTGGGTGGAACCCCCAAGTTCATGTTCTCTCGCATGTTCCAATTACTTACCTGAAAGACACTACAGCCTTTAGTCGAAAAAGACTGACAATGAGGACGGGAATGGCCCCTGGCAGGCAAGAGTTCCGGCGTCTCCCTCCGCGCGCCGTAGGTTCTTTTGACGAAGCAGCGGTTTGAGTATCCCCGGAATCTGCACCTGGTTGATGTATTGTCCAAAGCAAGTGTGCAGACCCGCTCCCCAGTGCATGTAGACATAGCTGGGACGATTGATCTGGAACTCCGCAGAATTTTCAATCACCGTCTCATCGAACATCGCCGACTGCGTGGCGGGCAGCACCGATGCTCCGGCAGGGATGAGCGTCGCATGTGGCGTTCCCTTTCCGACGACATAGTCTTGTGTGGCAACCCGAAAAACTCCTGGATTATTGGGGTGAAAACGCAGCGCTTCAAAGATGTATTGAGCGAGCGTCGCGTCGTCATCGGCAAGAGCAGCCTGCTGCGCAGCCGCCAGGGCATCGGGACGCTTGAGGAGCTCATCGAGGGCCTGAGCGCAACACTTCGACGTTGTCGGAATAAGGCCGGTAAGCAGCCCGAGAAAGTTATTACGAATCGCAGTGTCGTCCATGCCGGGCAGGCCTGCCTGCTGCAAGGCGAAGCTGCGGCTCAGCACGGTATCCTGCGGCGTGGCCACGGCTTTCGCTTCCGCAATCACTTCATCGAGCCACGCTCTTGTGTTTGCCGAAGCAGACCGAGCAGCCGCATCCACGGCGGGGTCGTTCTCCAAATCGGTGAACAGGTACTGGAATATGGTGGTCGCCCATGCGGCGACATCCTGCTCGGATTTTGGCGCGCAGCCAAAATAAGCGCCTACGAGCTGTGTGGGAACGCGGAGTGTGAGCTGCGAGACAACTTCCATCTGCCCGTTGGCCTGTTTGACGAGTGTCTCTGCAGCGCCCGCGACGAATGGTGCGACGATTCCGGGCAAATCGCTGCGGCGAATGACGCTGCGCATGTGAGAAGTGTCACGTTCGTAGTCGGGTGAATTCTGCATGCCGAGAAAGAAATCGGCACCGCCCGTAACGACGCGCATCTTAGGGCCGTACGTCACGGCGAACACGTCGTCGCGCGCAAGCACGTCCTGAACATCGCGAAAAAGAGTTACCAGCGCGAAGTTCTTTACGACCAGCACAGGCTTGATCCGGCGCAGGACTGCGAAAATCGGCTCGGGATTATCGAGCGCATGCTGCTTGAGGCGAG
>JBEPUY010000061.1:0-18785 GCA_041691255.1 Granulicella sp.
CTCTTTCATTCCCTGCTTCATGCCGGTTTATCCCGGCGCACTGCATTGGCGATTTAGCACTAAGCCTCAGCCGCGCTAGCCGGCCGAGGCTCGATGACCGGCTAGGAATTGCATATACAAGAGGTCAATGAAAGCCGCGTCAATGGCTCCGGTGCCGAGCAGCAGGCGATAGTAAATTGGCCCATAGAGCATATCGGTGGTCGTTTCCAAGTCAATGTTTTTTCGTAAAGCACCTTCCTTTATTGCCGCTTTTAATGTTCGAATGACCCCTTGGCGACGAGGCTCAATCCACCGTTCCCGGAACGCCCGTGCAAGTTCCTCATCCGATTGCGCTTCCGCCAGTAGAGACCGAATGAGGAGACCGTATTTGCTTCGAAAGAACTTCGCCTGCAGGTCCAACTGTTTCCGCAGGCTGTTAAGGGCACGCGTCGAGGGTGGAAAATCGGTTTGTGGGCCGATCAACTGCAGGAGAGCATCCATCACCAGAGCTGCCTTGTTCGGCCATCTGCGGTAGAGCGTCGTCTTGCCCACGCCCGCCTCGGCTGCAATCTGATCCACCGTAATCGCGCGAAATCCTTTCGACGACACTAGATCCAGCGCCGCCTGAAGGATGGCCTGCTGAGCTTCGTTACTTCGAGGGCGGCCAATTCTGGGCTTATCTGCTGATTCCATCAGTAACTCCTGCCTGCCACCCGGATCAATTCTGTGGTTATGTTTTGCATCCAAATCGATACTAGCAGTATCGTATATCTTTAGAAGAAACGATACCGACGGTATCGTTTTAAAAGGAGATCGAATATGACAGAAAAGATAGTCTTCGTCACAGGCGTTAGCACTGGTTTGGGACGGGCATTTGCGCAAGCTCTTCTCAATGCGGGATATAAGGTGGTGGGAACGGTGCGTAAACAGGAAGCTGTAAGCGATTTTGAACGGCTTGAGCCGGGTAAGGCCATCGCGCGGATACTCGATGTCACGGATGAAAAAAGCGTTCATAAAACTGTCCAGACCATGGAAGCCGAAATTGGGCCGATCTACGGGCTAATCAACAATGCTGGATACGGTCATGAGGGCACTCTGGAAGAGTCTTCGATAGAGGAACTCCGCCAGCAGTTCGAAGTCAATGTCTTTGGCGCGGTTGCCATGATGAAAGCAGTGCTGCCGTTCATGCGGGAACGGCGCAGCGGTCGCATCCTGAACGTTACTTCCATGGGAGGTCTGATGACCATGCCGGGACTCTCCTACTATCATGGCAGCAAATTCGCACTTGAAGGCATCTCCGGTTCGTTAGGCAAAGAGGTTAGGGGTTTTGGAATCTTCGTGACAGCGGTCGAGCCGGGTATGTTCCGGACCGATTGGGCGGGACGTTCGATGGTCCGCTCATCGAGGAGCATTTCAGACTACGATATTGTGTTTGATCCGATTCGGGCTGCGCGTGCAGAGAGAAGCGGCAATCAGCCAGGCGATCCCGCAAAAGCTGGAGAAGCTGTCGTGGGGCTGCTCGCGTCGCCGAATCCACCAGCACATCTGCTTCTTGGGCCGGACGCCCTGGAGTACGTCCGCAAAGATCAGAACATGCTCAACGCGGAGTTCGCAGAATGGGAGTCAGTAACCCGATCAACAAATTTCGACGAGAGTTCCCAACGCTGATCATCCCAGGCTGACCACGGCTTTCGAGACCGGTAACGACATGCGAGCCCTTGCAGAGAAATCTGCTCGAACCTCTTTCCTCAACTGTTGCCAACAGGGCAATGCACTCGTTGAAGGACTGGAGAGTGGATATTTATATTTGGAAAGGCATCTCTCGTCACTCGATCTCCTTGATTTCATTCCATACAAACCCTTCCGGCTGCGCGTCAGGTTGATCGAAGAGCGGAGTGTGGTTTGGGTCGTTGCGGGCTTCCCTGGCAACCGCAGAGGAGCTGATACAGCAGACAGTGAAGGCAACTCTGCCGGAGCTGCCGTCGCTAGCGTTGGCAGCGCGGGCCTGGGTGCAACCTCCGACAACCTCGTTCTTATTTTAGTCAATGCGAAGCGTGCCGGAATGACTCGATTCTCCTGTTTGATGAAGCCGCGAAGCGGCTCCGGAGACGGTGCTGCATCTGTTTCCACACTGGAACTGGCACGGGAAAAGACGCGGAGAAACACCCAACTGCGCTGCGCTGAAGGTGGCCAGGGCTTACCCAAAATCCGATCAAACCTGGATAAATCGCGCATTGTCAGATTGATCCGGCCCGAGGGTGACTGGAGTCTCGATGAGTGCATTGCCCTGAAATCACCATTTGAGGACGGAACGACAGGTCAAATAAGAATCAGTCATCGCGTCACATGGCTGAATCGACCTATAAGTTGCTGCACCTAAATCAACGTTTGATTTTTCAACAGATCAAGCTACATACCCTAGGGTCATAGGTGGGTGTGACGCACGTCACAGACGCATGCCTCGCACCTCGTTCAATATATGGGTAGCCAGATATCGCTACGGATATCGTGCGCGGAAAGTGGGCGTATGCCAGTCATCGGAGAACGTGTCTCTGTTTCGGTTGGAAAGATTCTGCTGGCGACGGACTTCTCCTTGGCGTCGGAGAAAGCAGCTTCCTACGCCAAGGCCCTGGCTCGCCGCTTCTCCTCTATCGTCGAGCTCGCCCATGTCTTCGATCTGTCCTTAGTTGTGGCGTATGAAGAGGCATTGATCGGGCTGCCGATCAACGAAAGGCGGAAAATCAGTAATGAGAGCCTTGAGAAGCTGCGTGATGATTTCGTCTCGTCCGGAATCGAAACTCGGACGTTATCGTCCGAGGGGCGTCGACCCGCCCTGGAGCTTCTGAGGATTGCAAAAGAGCAGGATGTCGATATGATCGTCACGGGGACGCAGTCAAAGTCGGGAATAGAGAGACTGATCCTCGGTTCGACAGCGGAGCAAATCATTCGAAACGCCGAATGCACGGTGCTTACAGTAGGACCTCACGCAAAGGCTGCCGAAGATACTCCTCTCACCTTTCGGAACATTGTTTATGCTACGGATTTCACCCCCTCGGCTAAGAAGGCGGCGATTTACGCGCTTTCTTTCGCTGAAGATAGTGGTGCGCACCTCTTTCTCTGCCACGTAATCGGCCCCCAGGAGCCAACCTCAGCAGGGCAAGAGTTATCCGAGGGCGCGTTCCAGTGTGCGCTCAAAGAGATGATCCCTGAATCTGCCTATGATTGGTGCGACCCTGAATGTGTCGTGGAGCACGGTTACGCCGGAGAGGCAATTCTCAAGCTCGCGGAGCGTGTGCAGGCTGACCTCATCGTGCTCGGTACGAGAAAGGCGTCGTTCTTGCTCACACATATTGAGCGTGGCTTGACTCCTGAACTCCTGGCCCACGCCACTTGCCCGGTAATGACCATATGTTAGCCGGTACTCCGGTAGATCGACGGCAGCCTCGGCTTCAGTCGAACCAAGGATTACACTCAGTGCAGCATCATCCACCTACTTGTTGACGCAGGAACGGACTTTCGGAATGCCTCCTTCCTCCATAGCTCGATCAGTCCGCGATTGCGCTACCTGCGAACTTCGCTCGCTGCGGATGTTCTGTAATCTTGATTCGGAGGCGCGCGCAGATTTCGAATCTATGGGCGTTGAATCAACGCTCACGAAGGGCGCCAAGCTATTTCACGAGGGCGAGTCCAGCAGTGGCGTCTTCATCATCTGTACCGGTCAGGTGAAGCTTTTATGCACTTCCAAGGACGGAAAGACTCTCATTCTGAAGATCGCGATGGCGGGCGATGTACTGGGGCTCGGAGCCGTGATATCGGGATCACCTTTCGAAGTTACGGCAGAGACGGTTGAGCCAACCGAGATTAAGTACATCCGTCGGAAAGACTTCCTCTCTTTCATCCAGAAGCATGGTCAGGCGAGTCTTCACGCTGCCAAAGCGCTCTCAGAAGAGTACAAAGCGGTGTTCTTCGATGCGCGTCGGCTGGCGCTCTCAGGTTCTGCGGCAGGAAAGCTCTCAGCCGTGCTACTGGATTGGGGGCGGGCAGCTTCCTGCGGAAAACCCGAGATGCGTTTCACAATGGCACTCACTCATGAAGAACTCGCCAATCTGATTGGCAGCTCTCGCGAGACTGTTACGCGTACGCTCGGAAGGTTCAAGCGAGAGAAGGTGATCCAGATCCGTGGCGCGACGGTTCTAATTCTCTCTCCCACGATGTTGGAGCATCTCTCAGAGTAGTTCCGTCAGAAACCTTACTTTTGCCCTTTGCGCCGGACGCGAGTCACGTAGCCATGTGATTTCTGTCACAGCCTGCATCTGTCCATCCGTCATAGATTCGGATTAGAGGTATCAGAAATGGTCGAGCAATGTTTTAATCCTGACTGTCAGCAAAAATTCAAGCGCTCTCCTGCTGGGGAGCTATATGCTCTTGACCGGCGATACGCAGAGACGGAGTTCTTTTGGCTTTGCCCCATCTGTGCATCGCATTTCGTAGTTTGTCTTGAGCCTGCGGGTCGCGTCGGCATGAGGCCGAGGACGGAGTTTCGCTCTCTGCAGCGACCGGACCCTGAACGCCATCTAAGGCTCGTCACTCCTCGTTCGGTCAGGACTCCGCAGGTCGAGGCGGGCCGTCCCCGAAGGATGACGCTCTCCGCGGAGTGGGGACATGAATCGCTTTGTTATATACGAGAGGTCGCATAAGCCCTTCTCAAGCATCAGCACGCACAACGGCGTGCTGAAAGGAGTTAGAAACCATGCCCGACCCCACAATTGAATCAGTTCCTTCCTTCAAGAGTGTTCTGCTTGCCACGGACTTCTCCGTAGCGTCACAGACTGCCTTTGAGACTGCAGTCCGCCTTTGCAGAACTCTTCATGCGAGCCTTCGCATCCTCCACGTGTTTGAGTACGCTGACGCCGTACCGCCAGAAAACGGAGGACAACTTCTAGAGTTAGACAGATTCTATGAAGAGGCTCAAGCATCGCTGGATAACCTGGTACAGATCGTCCGACGGGCCGGTGTGATATGCGAAGCCACGATGGTCAGCGGGGTGGCAGACTTTACGATTCTGAAGATGATCACTTCAAAGGCGGTGGACCTTGCCGTTCTCGGAACCAATGCTCTTCATGGCTTCGAACGCCTGGTGTTCGGTTCCACCGCAGAGGCGGTACTACGTCAGGCGTCTTGCCCGGTGCTAACAGTGGGTCCCCAGGCAGCAGGCTCTGCGAACGCAGACGCGCCTGAGGGACCGGTCGTCTTCGCTACCGACTTCCACCTGACGACAACCCATGCAATTCGTTACGCGGCGTCGTTCTGTAAAATGATGGGATCGCCCCTTCATTGCCTCCATGTGCTTCCACGGACGCTCGCGGGCGGAACACGAAGCCATATCATTCCTCAGATCATGACGGAAGCCTTGCGGCACGTCGCCAACGAGAGCGGTACAGTAATTGATCCACCGGTGTGTGCCGTCGCATACGGTAGTGAAATCTCCAATACGGTGGTCGATTATGCGAGGCAACAGAAGGCGAAATTAATTGTTCTCGGTGTTCGAAGAGCTTCCATGGCGTCTTCACCTGTTCCAGCGCATATCGCGTACCGCATCATCACGGAGGCCCCCTGTCCGGTGTTGACCGTGGCCTTTGCATCACAGCCATACGCCATGCATGTGGCCGCTTGTTTGTGACTGTTCTCTCGGTTGGAAGCACGCTTTTGTATCGCTTTTCTGTACCGAACGATGACTCTAGATCTAGTTAACTCGTTTGGTGTGCAAAAGAGCACAGTATTGTTTTTCCCGTGAATCGACCTTCCTCGTGTAGCATCTCCACGCGGTATTTGGATATCCGAATGTGTGGCGCGCGTCACAATTGGCTGGTGCCGAGTCCATCGAACCCAAGCTGGATGCCTCGGTCATAGACCCAAGTGTGACGATAATCTTATCTTTCTCGCTTGTTCGTATCTCCTTACGATGGCCATCGTTATCCACGCAAAGGATGCGCTCCACAATGTAGCCTTCGGCGTCATGGAGAAATGCGAGATCGGTGACGCGGGTATTAAGCGAAAATCTCACACCTCGCTCCACCAGCCACTTTTGCAGCGGTCGCACCATCGAATAGTACTGGTTGTAGACGGTTCGCATAATCCCGCTGAGCATGTTGAAGCCTGAAACCATATGAGTAAAGCGCACCAGATATCGCTTGAACTCGACCGCACTATGCCATGGTTGAAAGGCAAATGTCGAGCACCACATGAACCAAAAATCTGTCTCGAAGAACGAGGGATCGAAGTGGTCTGCAATGCTGCTTCGCCCGAGAATCGACTCTGGCTCAAGTCCCAGGCGCTCGATGGTTAAGATGTGTCTTTCGCTCAGTCCAAACTTCGGAGCGTTGACTCTGTGTCCGCCCCGAAACAGCCGGGATTTGGACACGGTCTTCAGCTTCTCATTCTGCTCAAAGATCTCCTGTGTAACCGACTTGCCACCATCGAGACTGGGGATGGACGAAAAGAGGTCGTAGGTGCAAAGGTATTTGCTCTCAAGCATTCGGCCGCCACGCATGACATAACCTTCTTTAGGCGTTCCTGCCGCGTCGAGGCTGCCGCCAATCGTCTCGGATTCTTCAAGGATTGTGATGTTACGGCCTGGAATATTTCCATCACGAATAAGGAAGGCCGCGGCCGCGAGCGAGGCTATTCCGCCTCCAATCAAATAGAACGCCGATTCGTGATCAACGCGTGTGTCTGGCATGGGATTCACACCCCTTTCTGTCTAAAGCAAATGAAACGCCGGCGAAGCAACAAGCGGCTGCGATGATTGTGTACGGTCGCGGGATGCAAAAAGCCATACCTTTCACTACTGGGATTTTCTCCCGAAATAAGCCTCGCAGGCTGTGACACTCGTCACATCCAACGTCCGTGCGCGGATGACAGAGTTAATTGGTGAAATCAGCGCGTAGGAAGAAGCCATGAACATTAGCGAGAAGGTTCAGACGGATAATGTAGAGGAGATCCGTAAATTGGTGCATGGGGCGATTGCGCATCTGCAGAAGGATGCTGGTGGGATAACGCCGGGACCGAAGGATATGGACACCGCGATACAGGTGGCTCAGCAGTGGATTCGGGCTGCTGGTTTGCATGCCGATCGAAAGCTGGTCAGTGACATCGTGAAGGCAGAGTTGGCGAAGTAGAGGAAGGTCTGGGGCCACGTTACTCTTGAAAATCTACGTATCTTAGCATTGCCATGATGGTTGCAAGCAAAATCTAGAATAAGCAGTAAATGACCCGTTCGGAATTCTGTTCGCCCTCAGAAGCGTGAAAACACGCTAAGGACTGTTGCCGCCAATCCGAGCATCGAAAGACCGCCGGTATAATTGTGAAGCTTAGCAGGGATTGAGGAGGAAAGAGTTATGTCGTTCCTCGACTTTGCATCATTCCTGGTTGTCCTGACACTTACGCCGGTCGCCGTTTGTGCCGTTCCGCAGCACGATCACGGATCAAGCCGTCCGGAACGGATGGGGAAAGTTGAGTTCCGCACCTCATGCAGTCCCGAGGTTCAGGATGAATTCAACTTGGCGGTGGCAACCTTACACTCTTTTGGCTATCGGAATTCCGCGCGGCTATTTTTGGATATCCTGGATAAGGATCCTTCATGCAGTATGGCCGAGTGGGGCGTTGCCATGAGCCACTATCGTCAGCTTTGGGATCCGCCGTCAGGCGAAGACCTGAGAATTGGTTTGGCAGCAGCACAAAAGGGCCTTTCGAGGGGACCCAAGACTCAACGGGAACGAGACTATCTGAGTGCCATCGAGACCTTCTATCAAGGTTCGGACCCGGAGGACATTCGTGTCCGTGGCCACCGTTATGAGACTGCCATGGAGGCGCTGCATCGCCATTATCCGCAGGATAGCGAGGCAACCATCTTCTACGCCTTGAGCTTGATTGCCAACGCTCCGCTTACCGATAAGACTTACGCCAATCAGAAGAAGGCGACTGAGATTCTTGAACCGATATTCCTCGATCAGCCGGACCATCCTGGACTCGCGCACTACATCATCCATGCCGACGATCACCCCGCGCTAGCTCAAAAGGCCTTGGTGGCGGCGCGGCGCTATGCCCAGGTTGCACCTGACTCTCCTCATGCCCTTCATATGCCCTCTCACATTTTCACCAGACTGGGCTTGTGGGACGAGTCAATTGCCTCAAACCTGGCTTCGGCTGCAAGTGCACACAAGCAAGATCTCCCAAGCGATGAATTGCATGCACTGGATTACCTGGTCTATGCGTATCTGCAAACCGGACAGGTCGCGGCAGCCCTGAGACTGACGCAACAACTCCCCGTGCCACAACCAGGCGAAGCGGCCAGATTTGCGGGTCTCTACGCAACAGCCACCATCCCGGCCCGATATGCGATCGAGCGCCAACAGTGGGGAGCTGCCGCGACGCTTCCTTTGCCTGCGCTGAACTCCTCGGGCGGCACACTTGGATCGAACATTTACTTCGCTCGCGCCTTGGGGGCGGCGAGACTGGGAGACACAAACGCGGCGAACGCGGCGATGCAAACCCTGCTCAGCTTACGCGAGACTCTCGCACGAAGCGGCGATCGCGACTCGGTTGATCAGTTGAACATTCAAATCAAGATTGCGACCGGCTGGATCAAGTGGGCAGAAGATGACCGTGATGCGGCTCTGCGAGAGATGAGAGCGGCCGCTGCAATGGAGGCTGCCACTGAATTACCCCCCGTGACTCCAGGCCCGATTGCCCCCGCGCGAGAGATGCTCGGCGACATGTTGCTTTTGGCGAAGCAACCCGATCTCGCATTGCAGGCGTATGAGTCGGCCTTGAGAGTCAGCCCGGGACGATTCCGGGCGGAATATGGCGCCGCTGCTTCGGCCCAGCAAGCCGGATTACATTCTGCGGCGGAGCAGCATTATCGAACGCTGATCACTACCTGCAGCCACGGCGATCGGGATCTTCCAGAGCTGTTGCAGGCAAAGCGCTTTTTGGGCAAAGACTAGCGTTCACGTTGGAATATCACGGGCTATTTCCAACCGAAAACAATGAAAATTGGAGCTGACGCCTGCGATGGGTTGAAGGTCGCGGCTAATTCAGAAACGCGCTTCATTTGTTGCAAATCGCCAATGCACTCACCGATCCCGATTCATCCCCTGAAGTCGGCTTGTCGTCATCTACGCCCGGATGTGGACCAGCAAGTAATTCTGCCGCAGCGCCTTACCTCTAGGCTAAGTTTGGCGTGCACACCTTAGGCTCCAAAGCCTACAAAGGGAGAGAGCTTGCACTCATTGCCAAGCTCGGCCTCGCTGGATACTTCCTAATCATGTGGGACATCGTGGAGTTCTGCCGAAAGAACGGCATCCTCGTACAAGGCCGAGGCTCCGCTGCCAACTCGGCCGTCTGCTACTCCCTCGGCATTACAGCCGTTGACCCGGTAGGGATGGAGCTCCTCTTCGAGCGATTCCAGTCGGAGGTGCGTGGCGAGTGGCCCGACATCGACTTGGATCTTCCATCTGGAGAAGACCGCGAGAAGGCGATCCAATATGTCTACACGCGGTACGGCCAGCTTGGAGCCGCGATGTGTGCCAACGTCATCACCTATCGCGGTAAGTCGGCAGCTCGCGAGGTTGGCAAGTCTCTCGGCTTCGATGAAGACACGCTGACTCGCCTTACTCGGCTCGTCAGTGCGTGGGAATGAAAGGGCGCCACCGATACGATGCAGGAGCAGTTTCGAGTCGCTGGATTCGACCTCGCCCATCCCCGCATCGCTAAGTACCTTGAGCTCTCGATTCGGATGCTGGACTTGCCGCGACATCTGGGCCAGCACTCCGGCGGCATGATTATCGCGCAGGGCCAACTCGCCTCTGTGGTTCCCATAGAACCTGCGAGTATGCCCGGTCGCAACGTCATTCAGTGGGACAAGGAAGATGTCAGTGACATGGGCCTCATCAAGGTTGACCTACTCGGACTGGGCATGATGGCCGTCCTCAAAGACTGTACCAACTTGATTCCGCAACACTACGGCAAGACCATAGACATCGCGCAGATTCCCCATGACGACCGCAAGGTCTCCCATACGAACCAAGTTTTTTGATCTTTGTTGAACAGATACCGAAGCTTTACGCTGATGACTTGAGAAACAGGCGCATGGCGGCGGCGATCTCTACGACGTGGGTCTCCAGAGCAAAGTGACTGGTATCTAACATTTGAACTGTCGCATTTGGATTGTCCTTCTTGAACGCCTCCGCGCCGGCAGGGATGAAGAAGGGATCATATTTCCCCCAGATCGCCAGCAATGGTGGCTTCGATGTACGGAAATACTGTTGAAACAATGGATAGAGCCTCACGTTGTTTGCATAATCGAGGAAGAGATCGAGCTGAATGTCCATGTTGCCGGGTCTTGCCATGAGCGCCGCATCCAGAGTGTAGCCACCCGGATCAATCCGTTCCGGGTGAGGCATTCCATCGGTGTACTGAGATCGAATCCCGGCAAAATCGAGTGCTTTCCGAATGACCTGACGATTCTCCGCCGAAGGCTCTCTCCAATATCGCTGTATGGGCGACCACGCTGAACCTAGACCTTCCTCATACGCATTCCCGTTTTGTGACACGATAGCGGTGACGCGCTCCGGATGGGACATGGCTATGCGAAAGCCGGTAGGTGCGCCATAATCGAAGACATACAGCGCGTAACGTTTCAGTTTCAGAGCGTCCGTGAACGCAATCATGGTCTTCGCAAGCGCTTCAAAGGAATAGTGATAGCCGCGTTCTACAGGCACTTCCGTGAAGCCAAACCCTGGAAGATCGGGCGCAATGACTCTGTAGTGGTCAGCGAGGCGTGGGATCAACTCGCGATACTGAATCGAGGATGTTGGGAAACCATGCAGCAGGAGGATGACTGGTGCATCTACCTGTCCCGCCTGCCTGTAAAAGACGCTTACGCCATCAGCCTCGATACGATGCACTGTGGTAGCCGGGAGCGAAGACGTTTCCATAACTGCGCCCCGTGCCGTTGATGTATTGGACACGAGAGATGCAGCAAGCAAGTCAGTGCCCTGTGAAACAAAGTTTCTTCTAGTCATGTTGCTACCTCTTTCAATTTCAATACTCGTGGATTTAGGTTTTGCTGAAATCGGTAGAAAACGTTAGACCGCGCGAATCTTGATCCAACTTCATCTTTGCGATATCGTTTTGCTCCGCAGCATGAAATGCATCGCTTCCCAGAAGCAACCGAAGTGGCGGAGTTTCCAGACTGGCAATATGAACGAGTACATCGGCGGCCCTGGCCGGATCGCCCGGTTGCTTGCCGTTGAAATCGCGCTGAAAGCGAGCCGTTTCACCAACCGTAGAATCATACTCAGGCCGCCCTTCGTAGATGGATGTCGAGGCACCCGCGAAGTCAGTGCGAAACCCGCCCGGTTCTACGATAGTGACCTTGATTCCGAGAGGGCCTACCTCTTTCGCGAGTACCTCTGAGAAGCCCTCCACGCCCCATTTAGCAGCTGCGTATAGGCCTCTCCCGATGGGTCCAAGTCGTCCACCGACTGAAGAAATCTGCAGGATATGCCCAGTCCCCCGCAGGCGCATGAACGGGAGCACGGCCTTTGTCACGATGATGACGCCGAAGAGGTTGGTTTCGATCTGAGCACGGAAGTCCGCAATGCTGGTGTCTTCGATCGGGCGAATGTCTCCGTAGCCAGCGTTATTCACCAGCACATCCAGTCTTCCAAATGACTCGATAGCAACGCTAACGGCATGACTCGCAGCGGCTTCACTTGTCACATCCAGTGCGACAGCTCGAACCTGGTCACCATACTTTAAGATCAGTTCCTTCAATTGCTCTGGGTTTCGAGAAGTTACAACAACCCTGTTGCCTTTAGAGAGCGCCGCTTCCGCAATGGCACGCCCCAGACCCCGGGAGGCCCCGGTCACGAACCAAACTTTACTTGTCGTGCCATTCACGACTGAGCCTTTACCACTCATGGAGTGCTTCCTTTGCGTCAGCATAGGGTTGGGACCAGAGAGCCGACTGCAACTGCATGGATTTACACCATGCTCGGTGCATCCCCTCTACGTCTTTGGCTGAGTGCCCCTTCGAGGCAAGGTAGGGTTTGATCGTCTCGTTGATGACCGCGACGAATGCAAGGATGTCCCGGAGGGGCACATGGGATGTGGATCTTGCCTCATCCGTTTTATTCTTCTTCAGGCTCGTGTGCCTGAGAGCGATCTCTTGCTGGTAATCCAACCACGCCTGGTCATAGGGCCGTAGACAGGTATCGAGTATCCATTGCTCGAAGCGCAGATTGCTCTTTACGAGATAGTCAGGATTTGGCTCGCCTTCCGGAGTTCGTGAGTGCCGAGCAAGGTTGGGTATGCCGGCGATGATTCCGCTCCGCCAGTGTGCGACTATCTGACGGGTCTGATCTTCGAGGACTGATCCTGCAAGCTGCAAGTAGCGTTGATCTTCAGCGGTAAAGCCAGCGCTGATCTTGAGATCATCCAACTGCTTTAAAGATACAGCCGAAGATGGGACTGCCGATGTTCCATAGGTGTACCCATGAATATGTTCCGCGACTTTCTTCATTCTGTTTCCTCTCGTCCCGCGCGCAATCGCTAAACTCTTCGGCTGCTTAGGCCGTAATCTCAGTCGGATGAATAGTAGGGGTACTGGAGAACAGCGCGACAAGGCCCTCAAGCAGGGTCGGGTGGGTCAGAATTGCGTCGCGTAAGCCGGTGTAAGGCAGACCGGCGATCATGGCAATCTGAACTGCACCCATAAACTCTCCTCCGTCGACACCAAAGGCCGTGAAACCGAGGATGCGATGACTGCCAGTTTCGACCAGAGCCTTTAAGAATCCACGAGTCTCTGAGAGCGTCCGCGTGCGCAACACCGCCGCCATGGGAATCTTGAAGAGGCGATAGCTCATCGCTTGAGCCTTGGCTTCCGTTTCGCTCAGACCGATTCGTGCGAATTCTGGATCGGTAAACAAGCAGAAGGGAACCTGCCTTCCTGTTGTAACGTGGTTGCCACCCGTCAGATTGTCCCGGATGACACGGAAGTCATCGAAGGCAATGTGAGTGAACTGTGGACTTCCAGCGGATTCGCCAATGGCCCATACGCCGGGGGCGGTCGTCTCTAGCCGCTCGTTGACCTTCACGTAGCCACGATTCGTGAGTTCGACCCCAGCCACGTCTAAACCGATTCTTTCCGTATTCGGCGTGCGCCCTGTCGCTACCAGCAAATGGGTGCCACGAAGAGTCTGTTCGGTCTCTGCCTGCTTGATAGTAATTTCGACCGAGTCGCCTGACTTTCCTGAAACTCGCTCAACCTGTGCATTGAAAATAATCTCAATGCCTTCGTTTTGAAATAAGACGTGCAATCCCACCGCAACATCTTCGTCTTCACGAGGAAGGAGTCGCGCGTTACGTTCGATGACCGTTACCCTGCTGCCAAGCCGTCGCATTGCCTGGGCGAACTCCAGCCCGATGTATCCGCCACCCATCACCAGCAAGTGGTCAGGGATCTCATCCAGTTCCAGCGCTTCAATGTGTGTGAGTGGGTTGGAGTCAGCTAGACCAGGAACGGGTGCAAGCGTAGCCCGTGTCCCCGTGCCGATAATCACATTTGCCCCGCGCAGACGGCGAATTCCGCCGTCAGCTAGCGTTACTTCCAGAGTTCGCGGTGCGATGAACTTTCCCGAACCCATAACGAGTTCGGATCCGCTCTTGTTGAAGTTGTCGACGTGAATATCGACCAGCGCATTCACCATCATTCGCTTTCGCTCGCGGACGACCTTCATGTCAATCGAGTATTCACCACTGACGATGCCAAACTCTTTGCCTCTCCGGAAGTACGAAGCCACCTTTGCGCTGTGAATGATGTTTTTGCTGGGGAGGCACGCAATGTTCGGGCAGGAGCCGCCAATGTATTCGCGTTCGATGACGGCTACGCGCTGACCCTGCTTGGCGAGGGTCCACGCGACATACTTTGATCCCTCGCCACTGCCAAGAATGACGAGATCGTACTCTTCGACATTGGAACCAGTTCCCGTTTGTGTAGGGAGGATGCTTTCGATGCGGTTCATTGGAATTCCTTCGTGTCCGCCGAGTAAGGCTGGGACTATGGGTTCTGGCTGTATGAGCAACTTGGGGCGCTGCATCTCCCCATCGCTTATGGATTAGAGTTCGACGACAACTTTTCCCAATGCACCTTTTTCAACGAGCGCGTAGGCACCCTCAATATCTGCTGTTGTGAAGTGTCTCTCGTTGAGAAAAGGTTTCAACTGTCCCCTTTCGGCGAGTTCTCCCGCCCGTGCGAGTATTTCGCCGTGATGCACACGACCTTGTCCTGAGATCAACGGATGCAGAGTGAATACCCCTGAGTAGTTCGCTCCGCGAAAGGACAGAGGAGCAAGGGAGTGCGAACCCCATCCGAGAGCGCTCACAACGTGACCCGTATACTGCCTCACCGAAGCGAATGAGGCATCAAGTGTGGCCCCTCCCACGGTGTCATAGACGATATCGAACCCCTGTCCGCCGGTCGAAGCTGCCACGTAGTCTTCGAATGAGATAGAGCGGTAGTCAATAGCGACCGCGCCTATGGCTTCGACTATATGCTTCTTCTCTGATGAGACGGTGGCGAATACTTCTGCGCCAGACGCAATCGCGATTTGGATCGCAATGTGGCCAATGCCTCCCGCCCCGGCGTGAATGAGAACCTTCTGACCTGCAGTCACTCGCGCGCGATCAACCAAACCTTCCCATGCGGTGATGATGCTGAGCGGAAGCGCCGCCGCCTGCAGCATCGAAAGGTTCTTGGGCTTGTGTGCAAGCAGGTCGGCATCCACCACGATGTACTGCGCGATGGTCCCTTGCATCCCGCCGACGCCGCCCACCATTCCATAAACTTCAGCGCCGACCTTGAAGGTAGTGACACTAGACCCGATTTCTTCGATAGTTCCTGCCATGTCAAGTCCAAGCACCGCTGGGAGTGGTTGTTTGGCATGTGACGCTTGTCCGAAGCGAATCTTGGTATCCAGCGGATTTACACCGCTTGCAGCAATCTTTACAAGGACTTCGTTCGCTCCAAGATCTCGGATGAGCCACTCTCTTTTCTGGAATGCTCCTCCAGATTGCTCAATGAGCCAAACAGCATTATCCACAAAGCCTCCAATACGAAACATAATGTTTCGTAAACGTCTTGAACATACGATACACCGTGTTGCGTAAAAGATGCAGAGAACATAAACTTTTCACAAAAGGAGCGGATCATGAATAAGTCGGACGCTTCCCCTCGCCGAGGAAGGCCAAGAAGCGAAGAGGTGCATAAGGCTATCTTGGTTGCGGCGCTAGATGAGGTGTCGGAGGTGGGTTTTCGTGCCCTGACTGTGGACGCTATTGCTGCCAGGGCAGGTGTTGGAAAGACCACAATCTACCGTCGCTGGCCGAACAAAGCAGCGGTTGTGATGGATGCCTTCCTTGCACAGGTTGGATCTGATACTGATTTTCCTAAGATGCCTCGGGCAATCGACAGCATGCGCCTTCAGTTGCGGACTCAGGCGAAGGCATTTCGGGGGAAATATGGCCGACTCATTAAGGTGCTGATCGGAGAGGCCCAATTTGACCCTGAGCTAGCCCAGGCCTTCCTTGAGCGATGGAGAATGCCGAGGAGAAAGGTGGCGCGACGTGTATTTGAAGAGGCCATCAAGCAAGGAGACTTGCGTGCCGACATCAATATCGATGCAACAATCGACCTGCTGTACGCACCGCTTTACTACCGCTTGCAAATCGAGAGTGGGCCAATCTCTGATTCGTATATCGACACTATCTTTGCCCATGTGCTCCAAGGTGTGATGTCACCTGTCCGAAAGCGACGAGCTCTGATTGCTGGGATAGGCCGCTGAGTATTTATTTGCGATGACCCTAAGCGAGTCGATGGCTTGTGTGGCGGGGTCAAAAGTTACTACTGAGATTTGATCGTCTATCTGTTGGTATTGGCAGTCGGTCGCAGCAGTCGTGACGGGGGAGAATATGAAGTCTTGCATATCTCCTTTTCACACGTTCACTCGGCCACCGCTTCGGTGCAGGAGCTGCGCCCTTCGGCTCTGCGTTCAGAACTCGCGTTCCGCGCCCTTCGGGTGTTGGACTCCTCCCCCCCTCGCAGGCTCCGGGTCCCTTTCCAAAAACTTCTTTTCTTGGCAACGCGGCCATGCCGCGACTTGGGAGCAGCGCACCTTCGAGGTTGTTACGGAACCCATTTGTGAACTCTGATTTAAACAGGCGCAGGTGAGATGATGCCCTCGGAGCGAGGGGTTTTCATGAGCTATATCCAAGGTGAGGGCCGGAGTCAGGGGACGCTGTTTCCAGTCGTGCTGGACGACCTGATTCCGGCAGACCATGTGTGTCGAGTTCTTGATGCGTTCGTAAGTGGTCTGGCGATGGCGGAGTTGGGCTTTGAGAGAGCGGAGGCCGCAGAGACAGGCCGTCCTGGATACGATCCGCGCGATCTTCTCAAGCTCTATCTTTACGGTTATCTGAATCAGCTACGTTCGTCGCGTCGGCTTGAAGCGGAGTGCCGTCGCAACGTGGAGTTGATGTGGCTGCTGGGCAGGCTCTATCCCGACCACAAGTCGATCGCCGAGTTTCGCCGGATACACCGCGTGGCGGTGACGAATGCAGGAGTGGCGCTGGTGCAGTTCGCTCGTTCCTGCGGCCTGATCCGGGGCGAGTGGATCGTCATCGACGGCAGTAAATTCCGTGCCGTCGCCAACGGAGACAGTGTCCGCGACCGCGATGCTCTGCGCCGTTACCTGGATGGCATGGAGCAAGCCGACGCCGAGCAGCAAGTCACTATCGATCCATCCGCAGTACAGGCCGCCATCGACAAGCTACGCCGGCATCCAGAGCCAGAGGTCGGCTTCATGCGGATCTCCGGGGGCATCTCGCCGGGTTATAACGTGCAGACCGCAGTCGATGCCGCACACGCTCTGATCGTGACGCATGCGGTCACGCTTGACGCAGCCGACCAACGTTGCCTACTGCCGATGTCCGAGGCCGCGAGCGAGGCGCTGGGCAAGCCGCCGACGCTGAACGTCGTCGCAGACACTGGCTACTCCAACGGCGAACACGCCAGCCGCTGTGAAGAGATCGGAATCATCACCCATGTACCTGCCAAGCGCAGCGTCAACCCACACGCCCTATTCGACCGGAGTATCTTCAACTATCAGACCGGGAGCGACACCTTCATCTGCCGAAGGCAAGACGCTGACGAGGAAGCAACTGAACCGGCCTATGCGATCGATCCGCTATGAGGCCGCCATCAAGGACTGTAGAGCTTGTCCGAGCCGAAGTCTCTGTACCAAGTCGGCATGGCGGGTCGTCTCACGTTCCATCGATGACGACGCCTTGAACCGCATGAACGCGCGTGCCACTCCAGCCGCAATGCGGCTACGGCGAACGACGGTAGAGCATCCCTTCGGGACAATCAAATACCGTATCTTCGGCCACCCTCGCTTGCTTCTGCGCGGACTGGCAGGTGCTCAGACTGAAATTAGCATCGCCATCATGGCTTACAACCTCAAGCGAATCGTCAATGTGCTCGGCGCAATGCGCTTCACTCAGGCGCTCACCCCAGCCTGAGATGAAATCGCCGCTGTTCAAAACATCAAGTGCCCAAAACAGGCTTGAGAAGAGCTGCCCCACGTCCCCGCAGCATCAATCGAATCCGAGTTCCGTAACAACCTCCTTCGCGCCCTTTGGGATGTGTCCCGATTGACCGGGCAAAAAGGAGAAACACCATGCAGACTCAACAGACCATCGCCTTCTTCGGCACCGTCAGCAACTCAGCCAGCAGCCGCATCACCAAGAACGGCCGCAAGTACACCGCCTTCGGAGTCGCCATCATCTCCGACCGCAACCTCCAGGCATTCAGCTACAACGTCGTAGCCTGGGGAAAAGAAGGCCACTTCGCCAAGTCGCTCCAGAGGGGAACCCGTATCAAGCTGGTAGTCAGAGCACAATCTCAGCCTGACAACATCGCCAGCATTCCACTCCTCACCGCAACCTTCGTGCGACCGGTTCGTCCGGTCGCGGTTGCACCCTCCGCAGGGGCGTAACTTCTCCATCGCCGATGCATGTCAATATCATTCAATAATGGAACTATATTGACATCGCTAACACTTGGAGCGCAGAATCAATAAATGCCGCGTACCCGCATGGACGAATTGTTTGCACTCGCCGAAGACCACGATGGTCTGCTCACGTCGAAAGAGGCGCGCGCCGCTGGCATACAGGATTCCGTTTTGGTTCGTCTGGCGCAGCGTGGCCGACTGGAGCGCATTACCAGAGGCGTCTATCGGATTGCTCATTATCCGACAGACCGTCTCGCTCAATACCGCGAGGCCGTGTTGTGGGCAAAGGCCAGTCAGGGGCCAGAACGCATCGCCCTTTCTCACGAGACGGCATTGCTGCTCTACGGCATCTCCGATGCAAATCCATCGCGCGTAAATCTTACGGTTCCCACCTCGGCAAGATTGCGTCGGAAGTGTCCAGAGTGGGTAGCGATCCATCGAACCAATCTTTCTCCCCAGGACATCGGAGAGCATGAAGGTCTACCCGTAACAACGGTGAGCCGCAGCATCATGGACGTTCTCTTGGCAACACACCGAACCGACGTTGCTCGGCAGTCCGTCAGCGACGCGCTCCGCGAGGGACTGCTCAACAACGCTGAGGCAAGCAGCCTTCGGAGATTCATTACCCGGACTTCATCTGTACCCTCACCATCAACGAACGGAAACCAGGTGAAG
>JBEPUY010000062.1:0-18432 GCA_041691255.1 Granulicella sp.
GGTCTCACCGCCACGCCGCAGATCGCGGAGGATGCGCACCAGTTCATCCGTTCCCAGATCGCCGAGATTCTCAGCCCCGCAATCGCCGCCGGCACCCGCATTCTCTACGGTGGCTCGGTGAAGCCGGACAACGCGGCCAGCCTCTGCTGTCTCGCAAATATCGACGGCGCGCTGGTCGGTGGCGCCAGCCTCGATCCCACCAGCTTCGCCCAGATCGTCGCCAACTCAGCCATTTAGAGCTAATTCCTTAATGGTGTAGAGCGGCTCTATCGCATTTGAGCGCCAACGGCGCGGCTCATACCAGCCCAGGGCGAAGCCCTGGGTATGCGTGCCCGAAATATGAGGGCTGAAGGCCCGATCTATAACCCTCTGCACCATCGCGAAATTTGCTATAAAGCCTATAGAGCATTCAGCAACAAAGATGCCGCGTTGACTGAGAAGTCAGCGCGGCATCTTTTTGTTCAAATGTTTATTTCGCTTTACCGAACCACTCCAGCCTGATCCAAAGGCCAGTACACAAACGCCGCCTTGCCATAGATCAAATCCCGTTCTACCGGTCCAAAGTCTCTGCTATCGCTTGAAATCGAGCGATGGTCTCCCATCACGAAATAATCATGCGGCGGGATCACCGTCTCCGGCAGCGAGCGTTCATCCTCAAACCGCACGGGCACATATTTCTCCACGACGCGTTTGTTATTCACATAGACTTCGCCGTGGTCGATACGAAGATCGTCGCCCGGCAGCGCGATGACACGTTTGATATAGCTCTTCGAGTGGTCGCGCGGATAAAGAAATACCACGACATCGCCGCGATGAACATCTTCCACGCGGTAGACCATCTTGTTGATGAAGAGACGGTCCTGATCCTTCAGCATAGGCAACATGCTGGTTCCCTCAACCCGCACCGGTTGGTAGAGGAAGATGATGATGAACGCCGACACCGCGACGGAAACCACTAAATCCCGTATCCATGACCGCAATCCGCCCTTGTCGGCTGGTTTTAAATTTTTACTGTCTTCAGACCGCTCAGGCTCTCGCTCGTCACTCTGCACGTTATATCTACTCCTGAATCATTTAGACGTGCCAAATTTCTTGCGGGCATCCATCCCAAGTCGAGCCGCCCTCGTCGCACGTCCCCCGGCGCGACGAGGCAAATAAATTGCTACATCTTGCATCATATCTAATTGATCGCAAAATCTTTAAACCGTGACCCACACAACCTTTCCGTCGCATCGGAGGTCGATGGGGCTAGAATTGAATTTAAGAAGCGCAGCGACATAATTATGGCTACCCTTACCATGCTCGAGCAGCCCCCTACACCAAAACCCGGAAATCGCGCTCCTCTGGAATTTCACGATCTCACGACGGAGACTGCGAATGTAGCGTCCGAAGGCCTGGACACCAAATCCGCGCTGGAGATCGCGCGCATCATCAATCACGAAGACGCAAAGATCGCTGCAGCCGTCAAGAAGGCTTTGCCCGAGATCGCGATTGTCATTGATACGGTGGCCAGATCTCTCCGGGATGGTGGTCGCCTCATCTATGTCGGAGCAGGTTCCAGTGGCCGCATCGCCTCCCTCGATGCCTCGGAGTGCCCACCAACCTACTCCACTTCTCCTTCGCAAGTCCAGTACATAATGGCTGGCGGCCCCAAGGCGCTTGCCTCCGCCTCCGACGTCAACGAGGACTCTCCCGAGATAGGCCAGCGCGATATCGCGCGCCGCCGTCCGACCCGCAAGGATATCGTCATCGGCGTCTCTGCCAGCGGCCGCACTCCCTATGTCGTCGGCGCGGTAGAATACGCCCGTGCGCGTGGAGCTAAAACCGCAGCCGTCACCTGCAACCTGAATACCCCGCTCGCCGATGTTGCCGACACCACCATCGTCGCGGAGGTTGGCCCTGAAGTCCTCTCCGGCAGCACTCGCATGAAGTCCGCAAGCGCCCAGAAGATGGTCCTCAACATGATCACTACTGGCGCTATGACTCGTCTCGGCTACGTATACGACAATCTCATGGTCAACGTGCACATGAAGAACGCGAAGCTGGTCGAGCGCGGCATCCGGGTTTTGATGAAGGTCTGCGAGATCGACCGTGACACCGCAATCCGCACCATCAAGTCCGCGGGCAAATCCATTCCCATCGCGGTCGTCATGCTCAAAGCCAACGTCGACAAGATGGAAGCTGTACGCCGACTCACCAAATCCGATGGCAACGTCAGACTCGCCATCGACGACTCCCGTTTGGAGCTCTGACCTTACTTCGTTTGGCGAATTCTCTTTGAAGGGCGCTGACATCTTAAACAAAAAGCTCTGCCCACTTTGGCAGAGCTTTTTGTTTGTCGCTCAGTGGACTATGTCCACCATGCCGCCGTCGGCTTCTCTTTCAGCACAATTTCATTAAGAAAGCCCGCGGCCTTTGCCAGTCCTTCTTCCGACGAGAGCAGGCTGTCCTCGTGCTCGATCGAAAGTACGTTGTCGTATCCGTACATTCTCAGAGTCGAGACAAACTCCTTCCACCACTCTGCGCCATGGCCGAAGCCGCAGGTGCGGAAGATCCATCCGCGATTCACCTCGTCCGTGTATGGCTTGGTATCAAGCACGCCCGTCTTCGACAGATTGGCCGGATACATCTGCGTATCTTTGGCGTGTACATGAAAGATGGCATCGCCAAGCACCCGGATTGCCGCGATGGGGTCAATCGACTGCCAGAACATGTGGCTGGGGTCGTAGTTGCATCCGACCGCAGGGCCGGCAATCGAACGCAGACGCAACATCGTCTCCGGACTGTAGACGACAAAGCCGGGATGCATCTCGATGGCGATCTTCACTCCATGTTGCTCGGCAAAGGCTGCATGTTTGACCCAGTACGGCTCGACGACTTCCTTCCATTGCCAATCGAGAATCTCGAGATACTCCGGCGGCCAGGGACAGGTGACCCAGTTGGGTGCCTTGGCCTCAAGAGAGTCCCCTGGGCATCCGGAAAAGTCGACCACCGTGGAGACGCCCAGCTTTTCGGCCAATAGAACTGTCTTCCGGCTAACCTCCTGGAATTGTTTGGCCAGAGCCTTATCGGGATGCAGTGCATTGCCGTGGCAGCTCAAGGCGCTGATGCTGACTCCATTGTCCTCGAGCTTCCGCTGAAATTCCTTGAGCGCCGACGCATCTTCCAGCATCGAGAGCTTGCAATGCGCATCGCCCGGGTAATTCCCTGTTCCCAGCTCTACGGTGTTGATGCCGAGAGATTTCAACTTGCTGAGAACAGCGTCGAGGGGGAGTTGGGCCAATAGCGGCGTGAATACTCCAAGTTTCATACGGTTGCTCCTGAGTTGCACAAATAAGATTAGTGGGGATGCTTGCTGCCCCAGATTTTAAGCGATTCCTTCAGCAGACGTGTAGCGGACCTTCTCCCACACTCCACCGGCTGCATGGCTCCTGAGCATTGCATCGACCACGCAGGCTGACCGGTACCCATCTTCGAAGGTCGGCAGCATCTCCGGCTTCGCCGCCGGAGCCCCGTCTTCGCGAATCCACTGATAAGCATCGCGCATGAGATTCAAGAATGCGTCCGTCCATGACTCCTGATGTCCGCCCGGCAGATGAACGTAACGGCGAACGTCCGGCAACACCAGCGAGGGGTCCTTCGCCATCGTCTGGTTCGGCTGGTCATGCCGCCCGATCCATAGTTCGTTCTGCTCTTCCTGGCACCACTTCAGAGAGCATTTACGCCCATTCAATTCGAGTTGAAGATCGTTTTTGTGCCCCGGAAGAACCTGCCCGACTGAAAAGACACCTTTGGCTCCATTGCTGAATCGAAGCAACACGCTGGCCAGATCCTCGCCCTCTACCTTCACCGGGGTACTGTCACCGGAATGCTTTGACGAGAACGCCTCAGCGGAAGCTCCCGCAGAGAAGCGCACCGGAACCACGGTCGTCAGATCGGCGAGAACGGAATCGATCTTCACCCCGGACACATGCTCCGCAAGATCGCACCAATGAGAGCCGATATCGCCAAGCGCCGAACTTGCGCCGCCTTTCGCCGGGTCGGACCTCCATGAGTAGACGTTCGGGTCTGTCATCCAGTCCTGAAGATAATGCCCATGGACAAAGCTGACACCACCCGTCTCGCCGCTTGCGATCATGGAACGCGCCTGTTGAACCAGAGGATTTCCGCGATAGTTAAACGTGACGACATGCGCTACCCCGGCCCCGACAGCCACATCGCGCAACCGCCGCGCCTCTTCGACGTTGAGTGCCAGCGGCTTGTCGGAGATCACATGCTTGCCCGCCGCCAGCGCAGCCATCGTCACCGGAAGATGCAGATGATTGGGCGTGGTGTTGTGAACGACCGCAATGTCCGGATCGGCAATCAACGCCTTGTAATCGCCATAGGCGCGGTCCACTTTATATTCCTGTGCCTTGCGCTTCGCCGACTGCTCCGACGAGCCGGCAATGGCAACCACTTCCACGTCACCCAGCCGTCTCACCGCATCAATATGATGGGCGGCAATAAATCCGGGGCCAACCAGGCCCATTCCAAGCGTCTTCATAACACTTCCCTTACGTCCGGGATATCCGGATTGCTGCGCTGCTGCGCGTGTTGTCCATCGAAAAGAGTTTATCCGTCTGCTCTAGTGCTTTTCAGCAGAAGCGGCAGGGCGCGGATGAGAGGCCGTGCTGCCATCCGTCATGCCCAAAGCCCATTTGATCGCCTCAAAGTACATCTTCTGAATATCTGGATCGTTCCAGGACTCTTCCGTATGCCCCAGGGTGGAATAGAAGACACGGCCCTTGCCGTACATCTTTGACCAGGCTACTGGAAAATCATGGTCTGCCCGGTGGATGCGAGGATTATTCGAGTAGTCCAGCTTCGAAGCATCCAGGCTCAGAAGAACGTTTACCTTGTCACGCGACCAATCCTTTGGCTGATAGATCTCGTCATATTTCACGAACGCAGCCGGAAAGTGCCGCACGGCAGGGAAAGACGGATCTTCGTTGATGATGGGCGCATTGAATGTCATCCACGGATGTTGATCGAACCAACCGCCAATCATCTCTCCGTATTCAGGCCAGGTGTAGTTTGTATCCAACGCTGCATGGATTCCAACAAAGCCTTTTCCATCTTCCTTGATGAAGGACATCATGTCCTGTTTCTGGCTCTGATCCATATCCAGTTCGCCGGTCGTGCTGGCAAATATCAGAACATCGAAGTAATTCAGGTTCTTCGCATTTCTGCCGAGGTCTTTTTTGGTGAGCAGTTCGGTGTCCGTTCGCATCGTCGTGTCCCACAAGCCGCTGTCATGTCCCATCTTGTAGATGGCGGCCATCGTATCGGAGACGGAATCGTGCTCGAAGCCTTTGGTCTGGCCGATCACAAGAACATGCTTCAAGTGAATCTGCTTTGCGTGAGGAGGAGGAGGAGGCACCGCCGCATTTAATTCCGTCTGAGCGTTTGCCGAAACCAGAAAGAACGAACAAACAACTAAGAGCGAGGTAGAGAACGATACAAACTTCCACGGACGGCGCACATGATCCCCTTAGTAGCAAAATAGCTTCAGCCTGATGAGTTCGGCAGCTCATTCGGGCAGCATCCGTCGATCGATCTCCGGACAATTTCTCCTGCCTGCGATTCGCTTCCCTGCACCTGCTGCACGTAGATGCCTGTCACAAACACCCTATGGAATAAGCCGTAAGGTGTCAATCTGCCCCATTTTTAAACCCATCAGTGTGGTTGCCCTCAAAGCAGAGAGAATGGTCGTCAGATTCCTCCACGATGCTTCGACCATTCATTGATCCGTTATTCCCTGTCAAAACCTGAACCCGCTCTGCTTCAAACTGATGGTCCAATACAACCGGCGAAATGTGGCACAGGTAGTTCGAAATCGTCTTCGTCGCAACTCCTAATATGACCTCCATCACCTGTTCTTTTTTGTACCCTGCCCCGAAGAAACGATCCACCGACCGTTTACTCACATGACCATGCTCTCTCGTGATCTCCCTGGTAAGCGAGACGAGAGCATTCAGCCTGAAATCGCTGACCTCCCCGCCATCTCTTACCTGGAGCACCAACTCTGCAGAGGCCCCCAATTGTTTGAGAGAAGTGGAGTGGGCAGCAATGCTGTAGTCGCATTTATTTTCGACGCTGGCGGCGAGAAGGATAACCTGCTGTTCGACTCCTGTGAAAGATCCCTTCTGCAGTGTTCCATCCAGGGCAAGATATCCATAGAGCGCCAAGGGATTATGGGCGAGCGTCGCAACAAGATTGGGCACGAAGCCCATGTTGCCAAGGACCTTCTGCAGCAGCGGCTTCGCCGCCTCGGGTGCAGTCTCCATCGTGACAGGGGCGTAAAGCGATTCTCTGGTCATTGTCATCATTCTCCTCACTCACTGGAGTAGATTCCCCGAGAGCCTATAAGAATCGGTCGTATGTTCTAATCATTCGATAGGGAGCACCTATCGGATGGAACTACGGCATCTACGCTATTTCGTAGCCGTCGTGCAGTGGAAGGGGTATCGCGAAGCATCGCGTCATCTCTATGTCTCCCAGCCCTCGATTAGCCAGGCCGTCTCCGATCTTGAAGGCGAACTCAACATCAAGCTCTTCTCTCGCGAGGGACGAGCGGCGCGGCTCACTCCCGAAGGCCAGATCTTCTACGAAGAAGCGATCAAGACGCTCACGCAGGCCGAGACGGCAGTTGCTACCGCACAGCGAGCGGCCAGGGGAGAGATTGGAAGGCTCGGTATTGGCCTTATCGGGGCCGCAACCTGTAAGTTTCTCCCCGCACTGATCCGCAAATTCAAAACTCTCCATCCCGGGGTCATTCTCCATCTCGAGGAGAATGTGCCCAAAGGTCAGAACCTGGCGTTCGACCGCGGCGAGATTGATATCGGCTTCACGCGCGTGCTATCAGCAGATCGGAAGTCATCCTTTTCCTCGCGCGTTATTCTCCGCGAACCTTTGGTCGTGGCACTTCCAAGAGCTCGAAAGATAAAAGCAAAATACATCCGCATCGCCGATCTTGCCAGCGAGCGGTTTGTCATCTTTCAGCGCGCAAGCTCGCCCGAAGCCTTCGACACGATCATCCAAATCTGCAAAGACCAGGGCTTCTCGCCCATGCTGCATAACGAACTGAACAACATGCAGTCAGTACTTGCAACGGTCGAAGCCGATGAGGGGGTCGCTATCGTTCCCGCCTCTGCTGGCAATATGCGCGCGGACAATGTCGATTTCTTTCGCCTGCAGCCCGATGACGTTCGCATCGACCTGATCGCTGCATGGCCGAACAAGGAGCCGTCGGTTGTCCTCCGATCATTTCTCAACCTCCTTGACGAGGAATTGCCCGCCATCAGGAGAGACGCAGGCTATCCCTGAATGCGGGTCTTTACTGGTGCTGACCTCGATTCTGGACAACGGGTGTCCTGAAGTGCGGGGGCGGTCCAGGCACGCAACTTCCTTATCAGAAAAAACTTAGCAGTTTCGCCCTGAGCCACTTTGCACTAAGGTGTTAGGGTGCATCAAATAACCAGAGAAGTCTGAAGCAGCGGCTTCTCGCCAAAAATCGATGGAGGACGACCATGAAAGGTACCAAGCCGATGAAGATGTGGGCAGCGATGGCTCTGGGCGCGGCGATGATTCTGAGCGGATGCCACAGTACGCCGCCAGCAGGCACGAAGAACGCAGACGGGTCGATTACAAACGCTGACGGGTCTGTGACCTATCCGGCGGGAACCAAGCCTGCGGTTGTGACGAAGAACGCTGACGGGTCGATTACCAATCCGGACGGCTCCACAACCTACCCAGCGGGCACCGCGCCCGCACAGGCGGCGAAGCAGGAAGCACCTGCTCCGGCAGCGGCTCAGAGAATGGCCGCCCCGGCTCGTGAGGCAGCGCCTGTTGCTCCAGCCCCGGTCGCGACCGTCGTTCCCAGTGGAACCGCAGTCCACGTCTCGATCTCGGAGACCCTGAGCGCGAAGCGCAATAATGTCGGCGACAGCTTTAGCGGCGTTCTCAGCGAACCCCTGAGCACGCGCGGCGGCGGCAGCGTCTTCAAACGCGGCACCCGAGTAAGCGGAACCGTCGTTGCTGCCAAGGGCCAAGGTCGCTTCAAAGGCGCTGGAGACCTTGCCATCGAGCTGACCTCGATCGCCGGAATCCCCGTGCAGACCTCCGAATATGAGCAGGTGCAAAAGGGCAAAGGTAAGCGCACCGCAGTTCTGGCAGGCGGCGGCACTGGTCTCGGAGCCATCATCGGCGGTCTCGCCGGAGGCGGCAAAGGCGCTCTGATTGGCGGCTTGGCTGGCGCGGGCGCAGGCACGGCAGGCTCGGCCTTCACCGGAAACAAGGACGTCGTGATTCCGGCGGAATCGAACATCACCTTCCGCCTCACCTCGCCGCTTACCGTTCGCTAGTTTTATCGCTTCCTTTCACCAGAGCGCATCCGGCTTATCCAGCGGATGCGCTTTTTTGCGGCGATAGAACGATAGACTGAAACCATGCCGCTGACTCCCGTCTTCCTGCTCTCCGCAACCGACGTTGCCCACTTCCCCTCCGAAGCCAAAACCTACGGAGCATCGGAGATCGCGTTCCTTGGCCGCTCCAACGTCGGCAAGTCGTCGCTCATCAATTCACTGCTGGGGTCGAAACAGGCGCACACCTCGTCGACGCCGGGGCGGACGCGGGCGATCAATTTCTTCGCGCTGCACGAGGGCGCGGGCGACAAGATGAAGCAGAAACCCACCCTGATCTTTGCCGACCTGCCCGGCTATGGCTATGCCAAGATCTCAAAGTCGATCTCAGCCGAGTGGCCTAAGTTCATCGAGCCCTACCTCGCCGACCGCGACGCGCTCGCGCTCTGCATCTGCCTCGTCGATACGAATATTCCGCCGCAGCCGAGCGATTCGCAACTCATCGACTACTTCAAGCAGACGCAGCGGCCCTATCTCGTCGTAGGAACCAAGGCAGACAAGCTATCGAACAATGTGCTGGCCAAGTCGGTCGCGGCGCTCAAGCGCGAGCATGGAGTGGACGAGATTCTCACCGTCTCCGCCAAGACCGATGCGGGGACGAAGGCGCTGTGGCAAAGACTGATGTCTGTAGCTGGATAATGGCAAAAAGGGCTACAGCCTGCGCCGTAACCCCTGAAAGGCAGTTTTAGGGGTTACATTTTAAATGTGTAACCCCTAAATTATCGATTTACCGGTTACTGATCGTAATATTCCAGCCCGAGATGAGTGATGAGGTCTTCGCCCATGATGTAGCGAAGCGTGTTCTTCAGCTTGGTGTGCTGGATGAAGAGGTCATGCTCAGGGTACAAACCCTCCGCATGCTGCGGTGCCTTGAAGTAGAAGCTCAACCACTCCTGAATGCCCAACCCGCGCAGGCTCGGAGTACGGGCCGCGAGGTCCATGAAGAGGATCAGATCCAGCGCTAAAGGTGCAGCAAGGATAGAGTCGCGGCACAGGAAATCGACCTTGAGCTGCATCGGGTAGCCGAGCCAGCCGAAGATATCGATGTTGTCCCAACCCTCTTTGTTATCACCACGAGGTGGGTAATAGTTGATGCGCACTTTGTGATAAAGATCCTTGTAAAGATCGGGGTGTAGTTCGGGCTCAAAGATGTAGTCCAGCACGCCCAGCTTCGACTCTTCCTTGGTCTTGAAGGACTCGGGATCGTCGAGCACTTCGCCATCGCGGTTGCCGAGAATGTTAGTGGAATACCATCCACTGACACCGAGGTTGCGGACCTTGAAGGCCGGGGCGAGAACGGTCTTGATGAAGGTCTGCCCGGTCTTGAAGTCCTTGCCGCAGATGGGAGCGTTCATCTTCTTTGAAAGCTCCTGCAGCGCCGGAATATCGACGGTCAAATTAGGAGCGCCATTGGCGAACGGAATGCCTTCCTTCAGCGCAGCCCAGGCGTAGAGCATGGAGGGTGCGATGTTGGGATCGTCTTCGACGAGGCCCTTCTCGAAGGCGTCGAGCGTCTGGTGAACGGCGCTCGGTTTGATGAAGATCTCGGTTGAGCCGGTCCAGATCATCACCTGCCGGTCGGTCTTGGTCTTGAACTCGGCGATGTCGTTGCGAATCTGGTTGGCGAGGTCGCACTTGTTCTTGCCGGTCTTGATCTTCTTGCCTTCAAGACGCTTGACGTAGTGCTGATCGAAGACGGCGGGCATCGGCTCGATGGATTCGAGGTATGGCCGAATCTGTTCGAGCTGGTCGCGGTCGAGCACCTGTGCGGTCTTGGCTGCGTCGTAGAGATTGCCGCCGAAGATGTCCCAGCCGGTGAAGACGAGATCGTCGAGCTGCGCGATCGGGGCGAAGTCCTTGATGAGCGGAGTGCGGCCTTCGTTGCGCTTGCCCAGACGGATGGTGCTCATCTGCGTGGTGGAGCCGATGGGCTTGGCCAGTCCACGGCGAACGGCTTCTACGCCGGCGATAAGGGTGGTGGCGACAGCTCCCATACCGGGAACCATGACGCCCAATTTTCCAGTTGCAGGCTTGATGCTGGCCGCGCTCGGTGTGGCGGCTTCGGGGTTAGACATAACTGAGCAAAGTCCTTCGTGAGGCAATTTTCCGTGGGTACGGAATCCCCAGTATTGCTCACGAAATGGGCAGGCGCAAACGAAGTGGACGATTGTTCAGGCGTTAGCGATAACGCGTTTTCCGCGAAAATCAAGCCCGTTCGCCATATAATTTCCTAGGAACGACGGCAACAAGCGCGACCGTACTGAATTCGCCGCAGCGATAGGTCTGCGCTTTGCATCCTTCTGGAGAGTCGAATGCGTCTTTTGTTAGTTCTCTCTTTGTTCCCTCTACTCAGTCAGCCAGGAAACAAACCCATCCAATCGGTTCATGTCTCAGGACCAAACGGGTTAGAGGGCTGGACGCTGAGCAGCGATGTGGAGAATCAAGGTCCACTTCCAATGAGCTTAGTGATCGCACGCAGAGGACAAGTGGTGCGGCATATTGCAGGTACTCCCTTCCTGTGGAAGTGGAAGTTTGAATCGGGTGGTGAACTTGTCGCCTTCGAAGCCGGGCCACTCCATTTCGGGCTCGCCTGTGTCCTGGTAAACATCAGAACGGGTAAACAAGTCGCTGACTACGATTGCTTTCGAGAACTTCCTGCAGACGCTCCTCCGTGGGTAAGAGAGCTCGAAGCCAAGTCCGATCAGTAGTTCGTTCGTGACTAAAGGAGCTGCGCGTTCCATCTCAGCCGCAAAGCAGGCAGCCCTGATACCAGCGAGACTACCTTCTCACGCGCGCTCCGCGCCCATGCGGTTTCTCCAGTGCGTCCAGACAAACCACACGATGCCGACCAGCAGCACTACTTCGACGCCAAGATGGAAGCGATGGAAGATTTCTTTGAAGCGCGGATCGCTGTCCCATTTCGCGCCCAGCTTCATGCCGACATAGGCCAGCACAAAGCACCACGGCCACGAGCCGAGGAACGTATAGAGATGAAACCGCGCCTGGCTCATGCGGGCGATCCCTGCCGGCAGCGCGATAAACGTGCGCACCACCGGAAGCAGACGGCCCAGCAGCACAGCGACCGCGCCGTACCTGGCGAAGAAGTGCTCTGCCCGGTCGAGGTCGTGGCTGTTGAGCAGAACGTAGCGCCCAAATTTATCCACCGCTGGCCGTCCTCCCCACCGCCCTAGCCAGTACGGCGGAATCGAGCCGAGGTTGCACCCGATAGCGCCAGCCGTAGCGACGAGCAGCAGCTTCAGCGTGCTGGTCGCGAGAACATAGCCGGCAAACGGCATGATGATCTCAGACGGCAGAGGAATGCACGCCGATTCGATGGCCATCAGAAAGGCGACGCCGGCATAGCCGCTGGCGGAGATGACCGCGATAATAAAGGAGGCGATGGCTGTAATGATTCGCTCGGACATGGATACCGCAGTATAGCGGTTCAGAATGAATCGTCGATTTGCGCTAGCATCAAAGATGAGGTGAACAGTTTCCATGGCAGAGTCAGCATCCGTTCCAGCGACCAGTGAAGGCACCCCCCATACACCGGCAGCAGGCCGTCCGGCCAGCAGCTACGGAGCGGCTGCGCACGATCCCTCGAAGCCTCCCGTCAAGCGTCAGATCGTGGCTTTCAGCTTCTATAAGGTCATGCCCGAATGGCGCAGGCTGCCCAAGGAAGAGAAGGCGAAGCACAAGGCAGAGTATGCCGCTGTTCTGGAGCGATGGAACAAAGTGGGCGAGTTTCTGTCGCTGACCTATTCGACCGTTGGAACGCGTGGCGATGTTGATATGTGCGTCTGGTCGATTGGCTATGCCGTCGATGAGATGAACCAGATGCGCAGCGAGTTGATGGGGACGGCGCTGGGCGGATATCTCAACTCGCCGCATAATTTTCTGGCGATGACGAAGCGCTCGCAGTACCAGATTGGCCGCCCGGACGAGAGCGAGGGCGAGAGCCGCGGCGCGATTCGTCCCGGTGGACAGAAGTACATCTTCATCTATCCGTTCTGGAAGACGCGGCCCTGGTATCTGCTATCGCTCGAAGAGCGCAAGCGTCTGATGGACGAGCATATTCGCGTTGGGTTGAGCTATCCGCGGGTGAAGCTGAATACGACTTACTCGTTCGGCATCGACGATCAGGAGTTCGTGGTGGCGTTTGAGACGAACTTCCCCGAGGACTTCGTGGACCTGGTGCAGCAGTTGCGCGAGACCGAGATCAGCCTCTACACGCTGAAGGACTTTCCGATCTTTAGCTGCGTTCGGGTGCCTGCGGAAGAGATGCTGAACCGGCTGGGATAAGGACGGTTATGGCGCGTACCAAGGTGACGACGGTGGTGAAGCCGTCAGTGGGGAAAAAGGCTCGGACGGTGGCGGCCGCCGAGCCTGTCGCCACGAAGAAGAAGGTTGGCAAGACGGCGAATCCGCTGGCTCCGGCGCGCGTTACGGCGATTCTGGATATTTTGGCGAAGACTTATCCCAACGTGGTCTGCGCGCTGAACCATCGCAGCGCATGGGAGCTGACCGTTGCCACGATCCTTTCGGCGCAGTGTACCGATGTGCGCGTGAATCTGGTGACTCCGGCGTTGTTCAAGGCCTTCCCTACTCCCAAGGCGATGGCTGCCGCCTCCCTGCCTGAGCTTGAAGAGTTGATTCGCACCACCGGGTTCTTTCGCAACAAGGCCAAATCTATTAAAGGCGCGGCTAAAGCCGTGGTTGAGGAGTTTGGGGGGAAGGTGCCTCAGACGATGGATGAGCTGCTGCGGCTGCCCGGCGTGGCTCGCAAGACGGCCAATGTAGTCCTCGGGTCGTGGTTTAAGATTGCCGTCGGAGTGGTTGTAGATACGCACGTTATGCGTCTTACACATCGACTGGAGTTAACGAAGCAGACCGCCCCCGAGAAGGTGGAGCAGGACATGGTCAAGATCATCCCCCAGGACCACTGGATCGCCTTTTCGCATGAGCTGATCCATCATGGACGGCAGGTTTGTGTCGCCCGCAAGCCGCGATGCGCCGACTGCACGCTGGAGAAGCTTTGCAACTCCGCTGACAAGACCTGGACTTCACACTAAGAAGCTGTTTAAAACTGAAAGCTTAACACCGATTTGCACCGATGCCACCGATCAGGAACAGGCAACGGCAAAGACGAAATACAGGGGGCTCTCCACTGCGCCCCGCGATAAAGCCGCGTGGCTCCGGTCGAGATGACGTGATTTTTCTCAAGCTTTTGGACAGACTCTGAAGCTCCACGGCCAGCTATTCCGGTTGAAAGTGCTCTGTCAGGATTTGAATGAGGGCGGGAATGGTGGGTTCGGTGGCCTCTAAATGCGCGGGATGGCCGAGGTCGCGGAGGGTTTGGCTGGTGACGGGGCCGATCGACGCGAGCGCGATGCTTGATGGAAGGGTGAGGCTGGCGGCTTCGAGTAAAGCGATGAGGTTGCGAGCGGTGGAGGCGCTGGTAAAGGTGATGGCGTCGGGATAGCTGGCGGGCGAAGCGAAGAGCTGCCGGAGCGCGGGGATGGACTCGGGTGGAATTTGGTTGCGATAGGCCTCGGCGATGGTGACGGTGGCTCCGGCGGCGGTGAGGGCTTCGGGGAGGACGTCACGGGCTTCGGCGGCGCGGAGGAAGAGAATGCGCTTGCCGTGGGCCTCGGGGGTAAGGGCTTCGGCCAGCGATTCGGCGACGTACTTTGGCGGGATGAGGTCGACCTGGAGGCCGATTCCCTGCACTGCCCGCGCCGTGGCGGGGCCAATGACGGCGATTTTCGGAGATAAAGGCTGCGGCTTGGTGGAAGCCCACGTCCCAGAATCCGGACGTGGGGCATCCGGCTTTGGCTGGAGCGCTGGGTTGCGGCGTTGGTGGAAGACTTCAACGGCGTTGATGCTGGTGAAGAGCAGCCAATCGTAGCTTTCGAGCTGCGCGAGGGCGGCGTCGAGGGCGGCATAGCTTTCCGGGGGGACGATCTCGATGGTGGGTATAAGGATAGGGGTCGCTCCGAGGCCCTCCAGCCGGGCGGCAAGATCGGAGGCCTGGGTACGGGTTCGGGTGACGAGGATGCGTTTATTTTGCAGGGCAAGCATTTGTTCAGTGATTGTAGTTTGCGAGGCGGGCAGAGGCCCAATCGTCCCAATCGGGGGCAGAAGTCCCGCCTGCGGGTTGCGAACAGTCACACAGCATTTACAGTAGAAATATGAGGAAACCGTCGAAGGTTGACCTGGTTGGCGTGGGATTGAACGCAACCGATACCGTTATTCCGCTCGCAGATTACCCGGTGCGTGGCTCCAAGGTCGAGTTCAGCGCCGCGGATGTGATGCCGGGAGGACAGGCAGCGAGTACCGTGGTTGCCTGCCAACTCTGGGGGATGAGCACGCGCTATGTGGGCAGCCTGGGCGATGATAGCGCCGCGACGCTTCATCACAACGCCTTTGCCGAGGCCGGGGTGGAGACGCAGATTCTTACCGTTCCGGGGTGCGTCAGCAGGCAGTCGCTGATCCTGGTCGATGGCGGCGGCGAGCGGACGGTGCTGTGGCGAAAGGACGAGCGGCTCGACCTGAAACCGGAGCTTCTTGACCGCGAGTGGATTGTGAACGCACGGGCGCTGCATCTAGACGGCTACGATACCGCGACGGCGACGGTAGCAGCAAAGTGGGCGCGTGAGGCTGGCATCCCGGTCATCGCCGATCTTGATGAGCTTTATCCCGGAGTGGACCAGCTTCTGGAAAATATTGACTACCTGATCGTGAGCCGTGACTTTCCCTGCCGGTTGATGAAAGAACCGAATCTTGAGGACGCCCTGCGCAAGATGCAGCGGCGCTACGGATGCCGGCTGACAGCGGCGACGCTGGGACAGGACGGCGTGCTGGCGTGGGATGGCAGCCAGTTTTACTACACTCCCGCATATCGTGTGCCGGTGGTCGACACGACCGGAGCCGGGGACACCTTTCACGCGGGCTTTATCTACGGGATGCTGCAAGGGTGGCCGCTGGACCGGCAACTCGACTTTGCCTGCGCCGCGGCGGCCCTGAACTGTATGGCGGTCGGGGCGAGGGGCGGAATCCGCTCGGTGGAGACGATTGAGGAGCTGATGGCAACGGGCGCCCACTACGCCAACGCCAGCCATGCGTCGCTGGTCACCGTCGCGACGGAAGAACAGATCACAGTTGTCACCTTCAGCAGCGTTCATGCAGGTTCTCACGAGTAGCGCTTAGCACCGTCCAACGGTACGGAGTAGAGTTTTCCATGATGAGCCTGACGATGAGCTATCGCGCGAACCGCCTCCGCCTTACGGCCACTCTCCTCCTACTCGCAGGATTGGTATTTGTTACGCCGACACCGGCGATGCAGGCGCAGAGCACTTCGGCTGCCCCGGCTGCCCAGACACCACCGGCCAAGCCTGACCAGAATGCTGACGAAGGCGGCCCGCAGACCGACAACGGCCCGCTCGTCATCCGCAAGAAGCCTGAGGATAACGAACCTCCGCCACCGCCCGCACCGGCTGAGCCTACCGTCAAAAATCCGAACAACGAGACCTTCTCGCTGCGTGTCGACGTACCGATCGTCAACCTGAATGTGAACGTCATCCTCGACAAGACCCACCAGTTTGTTCCCGGGCTGAAGGCGGGAAACTTTTTGGTACTCGAAGACGGCGTTCCGCAGACGATCACCGGCGTGCGCATGACTCAAACTCCCATTACCGCCGTGATGCTGCTGGAGTTCGCAGCTAACAGCTACTACCTCATCAACGACATGCAGAACGCGTCGTACAGCTTCTTTCGCACGCTGCACCCGGACGACTATGTCGCCGTGGTGACCTATGACCTGCATACCCACATCCTCACCGACTTCACCAACAACAAGGACGTGATTGCGCAGGCGCTGCAGTCGCTGACGATTCCCGGCTTCTCGGATACTGATATGTTCGACGCGCTGTATGAGACGCTCGACCGGCTCACCCGCGTGGAGGGGCGCAAGTACGTCATCCTGATCGGCAGCGGACGCGACACCTTCTCCAAGCTGACGCTGGACAAGATGCTGGCTAAGGTGAAGGCCACGCCGAATGTCACCATCTTTACCATCGGCACCGGCGCTCTGCTCAACGAGTTGCGTGGAGGCCGTGGAGGCATGGGCGGCGGCATGGCCGACCTGAACTATCTGCAGGCCCAGAACCAGCTGAGGACCTTCGCCGCCATGACGGGGGGGTTGAGCTTCAGCCCCATCTTTCAGGGCGAGCTTCCCGACATCTTCTCGCAGATCAACAACTCGATCCGTAACCAGTACGTTCTGACTTATCGGCCTACCAATACGAAGAACGATGGCTCTTACCGCAAGATTCAGGTGCTGCTGGTAGACAACGAAGGGCATCCCCTTCGGATGAAGGATGAAAAGGGAAAATCGCTCAAGTATTCGATCATTGCCCGCGACGGCTACAGGGCCAAGCTGCCGGTCGAATAGCGCTGCGGCCTCGATTTAACGAGGCCGGGGCGTCGTCAGGTCGAGGTCGGTGGCGATCATCTGCTTGGTCGTCAGAATGATCTGGCCCATGTGCTCGTGAGCGTGGGCGACGACCTGATAGATGGCCTCGAGCACGCTCACCTCGGGACGACCGGGCTGAGGACTGGTGCGGTCGGGCAGGCGCTCGGGCGGCAGCGTAGCAATGACGTGCCGCGCCTCGGCTATGGTTGCGGCGAACCTTTCGGACAGCTCTGCTCCGGTCAAACCGCCATCGGCACTGAACTCGGCCTCGCGAACGCGAACGTCCTTGGCCCCGCCGACTCCATGGGTCGCCCACTGGCGAATATTGCCGCAAAGATGCAGGACGATATTTCCCACGGCATTCTCATGCGGGCCGCCGCGGTGCCATATCTGATCATCGGTCAGCTTGCCCAGGCAGATCTTCATGTTGGTTGCAACCGCGTCCAGCCTGCGGCAGGAAAAATCAAGGAAATTCGCGCCTATCTGGTTATCCATCTTCGCATTCTAGCGCACGAGATATTGACCAGAATCGGGCCTCGCCGTACACTCTAAAAAGGCAGCCAGCGAGCAGCAGCTTCGCGGCGCCTGAATCATCTGTTGCCCCCTCGTTCAATGGTAGGACTGCCGACTCTGACTCGGCCAATCGGGGTTCGAATCCCTGGGGGGCAACCAAAAACCTCTACGCGCGCCCTCGGCGCGCGTTTCTCTTTGCTCTTCGCTGCACCTCTTGGCACCTCCTTGAACTTGCATAAGTTTATATAAATGAACGGCTTGTTAGACTTATCCTTCGGCATTGTCCAATAATTTTCGTCCCAGGAGGTGCGAGTTGGTGCAAGAACAGCCCGCTCTATCTGTGGGGAAAGATGTGGGGTAGGATTAGCGAAAGTGTGGGGAAAGAAAATCCCCACATTGGAGAGTCTGCCCATGCCACTAACAATCAAGGAAATCGAGAACGCGAAACCGAGAGAGAAGAAATACAAGTTGGCCGACGGTGGCGGTCTGTGTCTCGTCGTCCAGCCGTGGGGCGGAAAGTTTTGGCTTTGGCGGTATCGGTTCGATGGCACCGAGAAGAACATGACCTTTGGGGACTACCCCCATGTCGTCCCCAAGGACGCCCGTGACCTTCACTTCGCTGCCAAGAAGCTACTCGCTGCCGGCACCAATCCTATGTCCGAACGCAAAGCAGAGACCGAGGCAAAGCAGCAGCAAGCCAAAGACGTACAGCGTGTGGCTGACACTAGCTTCGAGAAGGTGGCCCGAAAGTGGTGGGCATGGTGGTCGATCGGTAAGTCGCCCAGGCACGCAGAGACCTTGATGAATCGGTTGAGGCTGATGTCTTCCCGGTCATCGGTCACTTGCCCATTGATGCCGTCCTAACAACCCATATTCGGGGCATCATGCTTACGATTGAGACGCGAGGCGCTAGCGATGTCGCCAAGAGGGCACATCAGTCCATCGGGCAGATTTTCCGCTTTGCAATCGCGCGGGAACTTGCAA
>JBEPUY010000063.1:0-17989 GCA_041691255.1 Granulicella sp.
CACCGGCGAGCAGGCCGAGGATAAGCACGGGCAGGCTGGCCGCGGTCTGCATCAGCGCGATGAGCAGAGGCGAGGTGGTCAGCGAGGTCATGAACCAGGTGCCCGCCGTGTCCTGCATCCAGGTGCCGACGGAGGAGATGGTGCTGGCGATCCAGCGATCGCGGAAGAGCGCGATGCGCAGGGGCGCGAAGCCGCTGGGCGTTGGGGCGGCTGCTGCGGTTGCCGGGCCGGTGTTGGGGGTTTCGAAGGGCATGCGCTTGGGTTAGTTTACGGGTTTCGGCTGGTGGAGTGAGGGAAGGAAAGGTAAGAGCAAACGCAGATCCTCCTGCTTCGCAGAAGGATGACAACTTTAAACGTAGAAGGATGGCAACTCTAAACGGAGAAGGATGACAACTTCAAAACACATACGGAGGACAACTCTAAACGGAGAAGGAGGAAGCAGGTGAGGGAAGCTGTGTAACCTATTGATGTGCAATGGTTTGCATGTTTTTATTTTGACTTCATGTTAATGGAATCGTGAGAAGTTTGAGCGCATAGCCCCTGGAGAGGGGGCTCCTCGAATGCGCATTCTTAAATTGTTGACTCTTGCGGCCGCCATGGCAGCTCCGCTTGCTCTGCATGCCTCTTCGCTTACCTATACCGATACTTTTACCGGCAGCGGCAGCGTTGGCGGTGTCGATTTCAATAACGCGGTGGTGACGTTTTCTGCTACGGCAGATCCTTCGGGACTGATCAATGAAGGCGGCGGCATCTTCGCTCTTTCGCCTGCGACGCCGGTTTCGTTCAGCATCGCCGGTGGAGCGAGTGGCGTGTTCACGGATAGCCTCCAGCTCTTCGCCAATCAGTCGAGCAACATTGCTGGGCTTGGCGACAACACCAATGGCTTTGCGCTGCTTTATACCTCGAACCCTGCGTTCGCGGCGTATGAGCTGGGAGCGATTGGGGCGACTTCGGGCTCGTCGATCTTTAACAACTTCGCCACCGATCTGGGCGAGGCGGTGTATGGGACGAGTCAGGGTGATCTCGATCTGACTGCGGCGGGAACCTCTACGTTCTCGGCGGTGGCTGCGTCGCAGGTTCCTGAGCCCTCTTCGCTGGTGCTGCTTGGCACGGGCGTGCTGGGTATTGCTGGGATGGTGAGACGGAAGTTCTCTGTTGCGTAGTGTGTTGCTGAATGGAAAAGCCTCTCCGGGGATGCCGGAGAGGCTTTTTATTTGAGGGAAGAACAGGCAACGGCAAAGGCAACGGCGAAATACAGGGGTCTCTCCACTGCGCTTCGCTTCGGTCGAGATGACGTGTTCTGTTGCTGCTCCAGTCGAGATGACGTGCTCTGTTGCTGCTCCGGTGGAGATGGCGTGCTCTGTTGCTGCTCCGGTGGAGATGGCGTGCGGTTTATTTAAAAGAGAAGCTTCAAGCCGAACTGAATCTGGCGAGAGCTGGTTGCGGTTGAGGTGATGACGCCAGCGGTAGGGCTGGCGACGACGGCTGCGGTCTGGTTGGCCAGGGTTCCTTGGGTGGGGCCGGAGGAGAAGACGACCTCGTTGGGGGTGGCGAAGTTGGTGTGGTTGAGGATGTTGAAGAACTCGGCGCGGAACTGGGCGTGGACGTGTTCACCGAGCTGGGTGGATTTGTGCAGCGAGAGATCGAGGTTGGTGAGGTTGGGGCCGACGAGGGTATCGCGACCGAGATTGCCGAAGGTTCCGTAGGCCGGTGCGCTGAAGGCAGCCGCGTTGAAGAACTGGGTCGGCGTGTGTGGGTAGAGGTTGCCGTGGAAGTTGGGGTTGATGTTGGGGCGGACAGGGTTGCGGGTGTCTCCGCTGCCGGTGGGGTTGTAGCCAAGCTGCGGCGAGAAGGGGAAGCCGGATTGGATGGCGGCGATGGCGCTGAGCGTCCAGCCGCTGATGGCGCGGTTGGCGAAGCCGTTGAAGTTCGCGCCGATGCGATGGTTTGCGCCGAAGGGAAGATCGTAGGTTCCGTTGATGGAGGCGAGGTTACGAATGTCGGATGCCGACGGGCCGTAGTCGAGGTTGGGGTTGGCGGGGTACATGGTGAAGGCGGGCGTGTTGGCGCTGACGCTGGTGTTCCATGCGGAGCCGTTGTCGAGGTTCTTCGACCAGGTGTAGTTGCCGCGGAGTTGGAAGCCGTTGGCGAAGCTGCGGCGCAGGTCGGCCTCGAGGCCGTTGTAGTTGCTGATGCCTCCGGAGATCCACGAGGTGGTGTTGGCTACTAGGGGATTGGCCTTGGTGGTGGTGGGGTAGTAGATGCTTCCGTTGACGGTGGTGGTGAGGGGTTCGTTGAGATCGGCGGAGAGAATTTGATGGTAGCCGTGCGAGCCGACATAGCCGACGGTGAGCGAGGTGTTGGGGGCGAGCTGCTGCTCGATGCGGAGGTTCCAGCTAAGGACGGTGGGGGTGTAGATGTCGGGCTGCACGCTGGAGGGAGAGACGAGAGAGCTGGCCGAGGGCTTGGTGTTGGCGTTGATGTTGAGGCTCGAGACGGGCACGTTCGAGAGCGAGAGCGTGGTGTTGTAAGGAGCGGACTGGTCGAGGCGGTAGTCGAGATTGTCGAGCAGCGAGCGGTGGATGCCGAAGCCTGCGCGGACGGAGGTTTTACCGTTGCCGCGAACGTCCCATGCGAGACCGACGCGCGGCTCGGGGAGGAATTTGGCGCGGTTGGTAGACAGGGCCGCGTTGCCAATAGTTGGGTTGGTGTTGATGACGCCGTTCGTGAACGCGTAGTTGGAGGCGCGGCCCTGGGCTTCGTTAAAGCCGTTGGTGGACTCGAAGCGGAAGCCGGCGCGGACTTCGAGGCGCGGGGTGAAGTGGATGGTGTCTTCGAGGTAGCCTGCGCCAAGGAAGGAGCGCCAGCCGAGTTCAGTCGGCGCGGGGACTACGGTGAAGGTCTTGACGGTGCCTTGCAGGAAGGTTGCGAGCGAGGCGAAGGAGGCTTGGCCGTACTGGTTCTGGGCGAGATTGTCGTTAGATTGCAAGCGCTGAATCCAGCCACCGGCCTCGATCTGGTGACGGCCGTGGCTCCAGAAGATGTGGTCGTCGAAGGTGAAGAGGTTGCGAGTGGTGGTGTTGTCGGAGCCTACGTTGGCTCCTGCCCCGGTGATCTGCGAAGACCCGTTGGAGGCAGTGCTGCCTGCGATGACGATGGCTCCGATGGGCTTGCCTGCGACCCAGCCGGGAACGTCTGTCGGGGTTGAACCTAAGAAGAAGAACGATGCGCGCGAGAAGCCGAAGCGTGCGGTGTTGAGAAGCTGTGCGGAGAAGACGTGCTGTTCCTGTGCGCTCAGGACTTGCTCGCGCAGGCTCTCGTTGATGAGGGAGAGCGGGTTTTGCGTGGGCGTGTTGGCGGTGGAGTCGTCGATGGTGTAGACGCTGAAGAAGAGGTCCTTGGGGCTGATGTTGTAGTCGAAGCGCGTGGTGCCGAAGTCTTCGCGGATATGCTGCATGGGGCTGGAGTAGGCGAGGGCGATGCCTTTGCCCAGCTCAGGCCCATTGGCCACCGGCCACAGCGCGAGCAGCGGCTGGACGCTGGGAACGGCGGCGGCGCGGCTGGCGTTGTCGGGGACGAGGGTGACGTCGGATAGGCCGAGGTTCTGGCGATAGCCCTCGTAGTTGGCGAAGAGGAGGAGCTTGTCCTTCTTGATGGGGCCGCCGAGCGAGCCACCGAAGTTGTTGCGCTGGAACTCGGGGATGGTGGACTGGTCGAAGTAGTTGCGAGCGTCGAGTGCGGAGTTGCGGATGAACTCGTAGGCGGAGCCGTGAAGTTTATTTGTGCCTGACGCGGTTACGATTGAGATCTGCGCGCCCTGGCGCTTGCCGTAGCTGGCGGAGTAGGTGTCGCTGACGACGTTGAACTCGCGGACGGCGTCGACGCCGAGAAGCTGGCCGCTGGTGCCGCCGGGGGTGACGTTGATGAGCGATGCTCCGGTGTACTCGATGCCGTTGAGCAGGAAGAGATTGTCCTGCGGGCGGCGGCCGGAGATGGCGAACATGTTGCCGACCGAGGAGTTCGACGTACCGATGGTGCCGGAGCGCTGGCCGGTGTAGTTGACCACGCCGGGGTTCAGGGTGATGAGCTGATCGTAGCTGCGGCCGTTAAGAGGGAGCTGCTTGATCTGGCGCTCGTCGACGAGGCCGGAGGTCTCCTGCGTGGAGGTGTTGACGATGGCGGGCGTGTCCTGCACGGTGACTTGCTGCGCGACGGAATCGAGCGAGAGGCTGAGGTCGATCTGGCGACTCTGGCCTATGGTAAGCGGGATTCCGGTGCTGTGGGCAGCGCTGAAGCCGGGGAGCTGCGCGGTGACGGTGTAGGTGCCGACGGGGATGGAGGGAGCGGAGTAGCGGCCATCGGAGGCGGTGGTGAGACGGCGCTCGTTGCCGGTTTCGTCGTTGTGAACGAGCACCTGGGCGTTAGCGAGAGCTGCGCCAGTGGTGTCGGTGACGGTGCCGGAGATGGTGCCGCCGACGATCTGGGCGTGTGCCGTAATGGCTATCAAGAGTGCCAGCGTGGTGGCGAGGAGTGGGAGTTTTTTGGTGATGAAGTGATGCATGGAGGTCTCCGAGAGATATAGGTGGGGGCGCTCCTCGCTGGTTGGTTCAGGTGCGAGGCTGCGCGTTCTTCTTTGTGTTTTTAGGGGAGCTGGTTCTTGCTTAGGCGCAACAACAACAGCTTTGAAGGGTGGAGCTGGGGCGAAGATTTACATCCCACCCTTCGCGGTGAGGCTGCGAAGGGTGGGGCACCCGGGCATTTTTGATTGCGTCAGGGAAGGCGGTTCGTGCTTGCGCACGAAAGCCCATGTCCCAACGGCGGGACATGGGGCACCCGAAGCCGTGGTGGGTGGTTGTCATTGGATCGCACCGAAGTGGTAGCTTGCGTAGACCAGACCGAGGGTTACGAGTGCGATGAAGATCTCGCCGAGGATGCCGACGACCAGAGGTTGCCAGCCCTGGCCTACGAGGTCTCTCAGATTGGTGCGGAGGCCGACCCCGGCAAAGGCGGGAAGGAAGGCCCAGCGGGAGAGGTTCGACAGGCTGTTGAGCTGGCCGTGGGTGAAGAATCCAGCGGTAGCTAGTACCGAGATGGCGATGAACCCGAGGACGAACTTGGGGAACTTCTGCCAGAGGAAGAGTGCCTTGTTCTCGACGGCGGCGGCTTGTCCCTTGGAGGCCCAGTAGACGGCGTAGCCGAGGACGACGAAGCCAAGGAAGGAGGAGCGCGCGGTTTTGGAGAGGACGGCGAAGCGTCCGGCGACGTCGCCGTAGATGGCCCCGGTGACGGTGGCCTCGGCGGTGTTGTCGACGGCGAGGCCAGCCCAGATGCCGTAGGACTGTTGGCTCATGTGCAGAGCGTGGCCGATGGCGGGGAAGGTAAAGAGTGCGATGGCGCCGAGGGTGAGGATGGCGGCCATGGCGGTTGAGGTGTCTTCTTCGCTGGAGTCGATGGCTCCCTGGGTGGCCATGATGGCGGTGACGCCGCAGATGCTGCTGCCGATGGCGAGCAGGCTGGTGAGTTTGGGCGGCAGCTTGAAGATGCGCCCGAGCAGCGTCATGACCGAGAGCGAGAGCACCAGTTCGATGGCGACCAGGACGAGCGTCATGCCGCCGATGTGGAAGAGGTCCTGCATAAGGAAGCGTGCGCCGATGAGGACGATGCCGAGTTTGAGCCAAAGCTCATAGGTGGCCACGCCGGGCTGGAAGATGCGGGAGACGCCGAAGGTATTGCTGATGACGAGGCCGAGGATGATGGCCCAGAGGACGTACTCGATGTGGGGAAGCAGCCAGGTCGGATGTTCGGAATGAAGGACTGCGAAGGTGTGCTCGAAGACTTTGCCCAGAAGTCCAACGCCGAAGAGCAGCGCCATGCCGGGAACCGTCGCGACGAAGCGCGAGGCAGGGGACGGAGCCGGACCAGCAGTCGGGTTGGGTAGAGTATGGGCGGACATTTTTGGGGCTTACGGGCAGATGCCGAGCTAGAAGGGGATGGAGGGAAGGATGTTGAAGCGGATGAGGACTGCGAGGGTGAGGGCGATGGTTACTGCAATGAGATCGACATTGATGGACAGTCTGCTGGCGGCGTGCGGTGTGACTGGGGTCTGATTCTGCGAGCTTGCCATGATGAAACCTCCTGCATTTGGTTCGGAAAAAAGAAAAACCCACGTATCGCGATTTACGCTGATACGTGGGTTCCTGAAATGTCTAAGCTTAGATTCGTTCTATTCGCTTAGGTAGGGGAAGATCCAACGCAGCAGCCATTGCCCATACAACAGAGGCAACAGGTACAAGCTGCGATGTGCATCAATCCCATGAAGTGAGGATAGAGGGTTTGGCTGGCTGCGTCAAGCTTTGGGGGAGGATTGTTTGGGGTGCCGCTGGCTATGTTTTATGGATAGAAAGAACAGCAATGGCAACGGCGAAATACAGGGGTCTCTCCACTTCGCTTCGCTTCGGTCGAGATGACGTGCGGAAGGGTGCGTCGGGATAGTTGATTTCGCGAAAAATCAGGGGTTAAAAGGGAAACCCACGCAGCGCGGTGGGGGCTGTTGCGTGGGTATTCCGGTAAAGCAACGAAGTGGGTGGACTTCGTTATGACTAACTCAACCCGAAGGGAGTCTTGCCATACCACTAAGGTAAGACTTAAGCCAAGGAGAGTCAAGGGTGTATTTAATTGTGGCGGAACTATTTGATTCAGCGGGAGATGATCTCGATTTAGCCTCCTGAGGCCGATGGTGGATTCAGCCCATTTCAGAGCCGGCAGATGAGCAGTTCGCGTTCGTAGATCATCTCGGGAGGGAGGTGGTCGTGGACCAGCAGGAACAACTGTTCGTGGTCCATGACCTCGTGTCTCCACTGGGTGCGGTCGACGGTTTGCAGTTCGTCGAAGGTCTGCCGGGGGAAGTCGAGGCCCTTCCAGTTGATGTCCTCGTAGTGGGGCGTCCAGCCGATGGGAGTCTCCTTGCCCAGGGCTCGGCCATGGGCGCGGTCGACGATCCATTTAAGGACGCGCATGTTCTCGCTGAAGCCGGGCCAGAGGAACTTGCCGTCCGCATCCTTGCGGAACCAGTTGACGTGGAAGATGCGCGGGGTGGAGGAGAGATTGCGCTGCATGCGCAGCCAGTGACGGAAGTAGTCGCCCATGTGGTAGCCGCAGAAGGGGAGCATGGCCATGGGGTCGCGGCGGACCTTGCCGAGAGTTCCGGCGGCGGCGGCGGTGGTCTCGCTGCCCATGGTCGCTCCTATGTAGACGCCGGAGGACCAGTTAAATGCCTGGTAAACGAGTGGCATGGTGGTGGCGCGGCGGCCTCCGAAGACGATGGCGGAGATGGGGACGCCGTCGGGAGCCTCCCATGCCGGGTCGATGGTGGGGCATTGGCTGGCAGGGGCGGTGAAGCGTCCGTTGGGATGGGCGGCGGGGCGTCCGGTCTTTTTGCCGATGGTGGGGGTCCACTGATTGCCCTGCCAGTCGAGGCACTCGGCAGGGGGAGTGTCGGTCATGCCCTCCCACCAGACGCCGCCGTCGGGGGTGAGGGCGACGTTGGTGAAGATGGTGTTGCGGGCGAGGGTCGCCATGGCGTTGGGATTGGTCCTGGCGCTGGTGCCGGGGGCTACGCCGAAGAAGCCAGCCTCGGGATTGATGGCGCGGAGCTGGCCGGTGGCATCAGGTTTGATCCAGGCGATGTCGTCGCCGACGGTCCAGACCTTCCAGCCGTCGAAGCCAGCGGGCGGGATCATCATGGCGAAGTTGGTCTTGCCGCAGGCGGAGGGGAAGGCGGCGGCGATGTAGGTCTTTTCGGCCTTGCCCTTCTTGTCTGGTGGAGATTCGACGCCGAGGATTAACATGTGCTCGGCCATCCAGCCCTCGTCGCGGGCGATGTTGGAGGCGATGCGCAGGGCGAAGCATTTTTTGCCGAGCAGGGCGTTGCCGCCGTAGCCCGAACCGTAGCTCCAGATCTCGCGGGTCTCGGGGAAGTGGACGATGTACTTGGTGTCGTTGCAGGGCCAGGGAACGTCTTTCTGTCCCGGTGCGAGCGGAGCGCCGACGGAGTGCAGGCAGGGGACGACGCGCTTGATGTCCTTGTCGATCTCGGCGAAGACAGGCGCGCCGATGCGGGCCATGATGCGCATGTTGACGACGGCATAAGCGGAGTCGGTGAGCTGGACGCCGATCTGGGACATGGGCGAGCCGACCGGGCCCATGCTGAAGGGCATGACGTACATGGTGCGCCCCTTCATGCTGCCGCGAAAGAGCTGCTTCAGTTTGCGGCGCATGGTGAAGGGGTCTTCCCAATTGTTGGTGGGGCCGGCGTTGTCTTTGGAGAGCGAGCAGATGAAGGTGCGGTCTTCGACGCGGGCTACGTCATTGGGGGAAGAACGGGCGTAGAAACAGCCGGGCCAGAGCTTTTCGTTGAGCGGGAAGAAGGTTCCAGCTTTGATGAGGACGTCGCAGAGACGCTCGTACTCTTTTTGGGAGCCGTCGATCCAGTGGATGTGGTCGGGCTGGGTGAGTTCCGCCATCTTTTCGACCCAGCGGATGAGGTGCTTGTTCGTCGTGGGAGGAGTGGCGGTGGAGAGTGCTGTCTTCATAGGCAGATGGGCTCCTTGGGCTCTATGGTTCGCCTCTTGCAGGAGCCGTGTCAATGGGGATCGCACATCTGTTCGCTTATCGAACGAAGGTGGGTCAGCCGACGGCTTCTGTAGCGGGAGGGAGTGAAGGCTTAACACCGATTTGCATGGATGGCACCGATCAGGAACAGGCAACGGCAGATACGAAATACAGGGGTCTCTCCACTGCGCTTCGCTTCGGTCGAGATGACGTGGGTTTGTGGATGCGCCGATGCTCGATGACGTGGGTTTCTGGATGCGCCGATGCTAGATGACGTACGGTTGGGGTGCTCTCCTTTAGATCGCTTTTGATTAGACGGATTTTGAGAGTTCAATTGTTGGGTTGTGGGTGCGGGCTCGCCAGAATTCGAGCAGCGTGCCTGCGATGGTGAAGGCGACTGGCCCGAGGATGACTCCGGTGATGCCGAAGACGGCGATGCCGCCGAGGATGGAGATTAGGATGGTCGCGGTATGGCTGCGCAGCCGGGTGCCGACCAGGACGGGGTAGAGGAAGTTGTCGATGGTGCTGACGATGACGCCTCCCCAGATGGCGAGCAGCGCGGCCTTTCCCCAATGGCCGGAGAGTCCGAGGTAGATGGCGATGGGGCCCCAGACGAGAAAGGCTCCGAAGGCGGGGATCATAGCGAAGACGGCGGTGGAGAAGGCCCAGAGGATGATGCCGGGAACTCCGAGGACCCAGAAGGCGAGCCCGGCGAGGACGCCTTGTACCGCTGCGACGGCCAGTCTGCCCAGCGCCGTGGCGAAGATGGTGTCGCCTAGTCTTTCGACGAGAACGTGACTTTCGTCTTCGCGGAGTGGGAGAAGGGAGCGAAGAAAGGCCAGGGCCAGGTCGCGGTCTCGGAAGAGGAAGAAGAGGACGAACACCATGACCACGATCTGGGTGATGGCGCGGAAAGAGTTGCCGAGGACTCCGGCGAGTTTGCTGCCGACGTAGGCGCCAGCGGTCTGAGCGGCGTGGCCGGGGTCGATGGAGCCGGAGATGATTTCGATGCGGGAGGCGAGAGCGGGATGGCCGCCGATGTATTCGCTGAACCTCTGCTGGGTGGTTTCGTTCCGCAAGGCGCTGATGGCGGTGAGGGCCTGTTTGCCGATGTTCTGCGCGAGAAAATAGCCGGGGACGATGACGGCCAGCATCACCAGAATGACAGCGATGGTGGCAGCGGTGGAGCGGTGCCTGATCTTTGAGGCCAGCCAGTCGTACGGACGCTGGGTGATGACGGCCAGAACGATGGCTCCGAGAATGGCCGTGAAGAAGGGATACAGCAGAAGGCCGCATACGACGAGGATGGCAAGGGTCAGAAGATAGAAGGTGATCTGCTTCCATGTCGTTTCTTCGTGGCTGGGCGACATTGGTTCTGCTCCGAGGTCAAGTGTGACGGTTGTGACTCTGTTATGAGTAGGATGCCGTGGACGGCTTTTGGTGGCAGAGGGTTGCTGTTCCGTCAATTTATCTCAATTGCAGCGCTGGGCGAGGTAAGATTATTTTTCCCGGGCCCCGAAGCAGGAGGATGAGATGGCAAAGAAGATCATCATTTGCGCGGATGGGACGTGGAACTCGTCGCATGGCGTCGGAGCTTTTGCGAACGACACGAATGTCCGCAAACTATTTTGTGCGCTGGCCGATACCCCCGACCAGATGCGCTACTACGACAGCGGAGTGGGGACCGATGGAACGCCGATCGACCATTTGGCCGGAGGCACGATGGGCGACGGTCTGTTTCAGAAGGTGCAGGATGGGTACGAGTTTCTGGCCTATGTCTGGGACCCGGGAGACGAGATCTACATCTTCGGATTCAGTCGCGGAGCGTATACGGCGCGCAGCCTGGGCGGAATGATCGCAGGGTTCGGCGTGCCGAACAAGAACTTCGACAATATGACGGTGCAGAAGATCTTCGCCGCCTACCGCCAGACCGATCCCGCACTGCGTGCGAGCATGAAGGCGGATATGAACACGGAGTACGCTCTGGCTGAGGCCGATGTGCGCATGATTGGCGTGTGGGACACAGTTGGGTCGCTGGGCGTGCCCGGGATGCTGTTTAGCGTGTTGCACCAGAACAAGTATGGCTTTCTGGATACGTCGCTGCATCCGTGCGTTAAGAGTGCTTATCATGCAGTCTGCATCGACGAGCGGCGCGCGCAGTTCAAGCCCACTTTGTGGACGAATAAGGATGGGTCGCCGCGGGCCAACGACGATCAAGTACAGCAGGTGTGGTTTTCAGGCGTGCACTGCGATATCGGCGGAGGCTATGACGATTGCCAACTTTCTGAGATCTCTTTGGGCTGGATGATGAAGAACGCAATGAAATGCGGGCTGGTGTTCAGTGACGATGCGATGGAAAAGTATCTGAAGATCGATGCTAAAAATGCGCAGGGCTCGGCCCATGACGAGTGGAAGGTCGTTCCGTGGGGCATCCCGGAACATCGCGAGGTTCCTGACAATGCGGTGATGGCCAATACGGTGCAGTTACGGCTGGACGGGGTGGCAGCGTATCGACCGGAGAACCTGACCGTGACGGCTAAGGGGAAGTTGAAGGGGTATCAGGTGGTCGATGTGCTGGCCTGACGGTGCCGGATGGTGTACATGGTACCCCCTGGACTTGAAGTCCTAAAGTCTTCGAATGAAAAGACTTAAGTCTGGACTTTGGTAGAGCCCAGTCTTAAGGAAAAAGCCCGGCACGAGGCCGGGCTTCCTTTTCAATCTCTGAATTAACTGTATCAAGGGTGTCAAGGGATTCGACGATTTGGTAAGTGGGTGAGGTTGAATCCACAGCCCTCGAAGCTACGATGGCGCTACGATCAAACCGCAGGTCCTTCGACTCCGGCACTCACGATGATGCTGTGAGCGCCTTCGCTCAGGATGACAGTTTTCGTATTTATCAATGCTCTACGGAGCACCTCTATATCTATAAATCTACGGAGCACCACTATACCTATATGTTGATACGGCCTGGGGCACAACGGCCGCAAGGGAGAAAATACGACCTCTCCCAGCGCCTGGCATGTATCCTCGAATTGCACTCTTCTACGCGGGGACTTAAATCCGATGAAGTTCAGACTGCTCGTTTGCTTTGCCATTCTGACCGCCGTGCTCCCCGTGGCGCATGCCCAGACGCACAACCCGCTCCAAGCGGCGTACGGCGCGAATCAGGTATTTGAGTTGAGAGACGCCGTCGAACATTCCGCGGCTCCGCTCTTTTACAAAGCGGCCGTGGAGGTCTCTTTAAATAATGTGCAGGTAGCGGAGAAAGACCTTCATTCCATCATCCATGCTGCACCCCATTCCCAAAATGCCTACGAGGCTCACGATCTTCTCGGAAATATGTACTTCCGAAACGGGATGTATCACGAGGGATATGAAGAGATCGTCGCGGCTTTGCAGGTGCAACCCGACGCTTCAGATGCCAAGAGCATGGTCTCGATCCTCACAGCTCTGAATGCGTTGCCAAAGATGACGGTTGTCGAATCGAAGCCAACCAGCATCGCCATCGAACCGGGTAGTACTTTTTTGCCGTTGAAGGCGAATGGCAAGGATATGGCTCTCTTCTTCGATACGGGGTCTCCAATCTCAGTGATCGGCGAATCTGAAGCAAAGGCACTCGGCATCATGACTAAGCCTGTCGAGGGAAAGATGGGAGACTCGAGCGGGCGAGGGGTCTCCGGTATTAAGCTTGCGCTCGTGTCGGATCTGCGGATAGGAGGTCTTCATCTCCGCAATGTTCCTTTCGTGGTAATCGACGACACCGGAGAACCGTGGAGCGACCTTCCAAAGAGCAAGCATGGAATTATCGGTCTTCCGCTGCTGCTTGCCATGCACACGATTCGGTGGAGCCCCACGGGTAGATTCGAGTCAGGCTTTCCCTCTAAGCCCCTCAATCCAGGCACCTGCAATATGCTGTTTCACAACTCCAACCCTGTCATCGATGTGATTGTAGAAAGCAAACATCTCGATTTCACGCTCGATACCGGTGCGGTGGACACCGATCTGAATCCAGCCTTCGCAAAGGCTCTTCCGATACTCATGAAAAGCGGAACGCCTGAGACGCGGTCGATTGAGGGACTGGGTGGCACTACCCATGCCGATTCGATCCTTCTACCGTCCGTCACCCTCCAGATCGACAACCGGAACACTGTGTTGAAGCCCGCGCATGTCTTCACTGAGCACGGCAATGGGACGTGGGCTGCTGGAAATCTGGGCATGGATGTGCTGAAGCAAGCGCCAGCTTTTACGATCGATTTCGGTGCAATGACATTGCGTTTGGAGTAGTCGAAAGGGTCATATTCTGGCGCGGAAGTATAGTCAAATGCGGCACGATAATAAGTTATAGATCGGGCCTTCAGCCCTCATCTTTGGGGGCGCGGATACCCAGGGCTTCGCCCTGGGCTGGTATAAGCCGCGCCGTTGGCGCTCCAATGCGATCCATTCGCTCTACACCGTTGCGATCCATTCGCTTTACACTGTTGCAATCCATTCGCTTTACACCATCAGGGTTTGCTCTAACTGACTCACTCTTGATGATTCCGGCCTGCGCATTCAATGCATGGCTGGCGGCGGTATTGAGGCGTAGCGGATGCGCTTTCGGTTCCAGGTATAGGTTGTCGAGATTGCCGTCTTTGTCCTGAATGATGGCGGGGTAGGAGTATTCGCCAGGCTGGTCTTCGAGGGTGGCGAAGATCTTGAAGTGTTCTCCGTCGGAGCTGATGGCGAGGTCGAGCGGGGTGCGGTCCCTGGTGCTGTTGTTGAAGATGAGGACGATGCGCCCGTCGCGAAGGCCGGCGGCGTCGATGCCGGAGCTGGGGTTGGCAAGGATGCCCCTGTCTCTTAATCGAGGCGGGGGTTTTGTCGTTGCGGAGTATTCTGGCTGCGTGATGAAATCTGGTTCCGGCCCAAATTCTTAAAGAAGGTACAGATCATGGTGCGTCTTGATGCCTGGCTGGCGTGCGGCGTGATGGTGTCGACTGCTGCCACGGATGCGGTTTATGTGATGTTCAACTCGGCGGTGTCGGCGAAGAGGCGGGTGCCTGCGGCGACGTGGAGCAGCGTGTGGTATCTGCTTTCGGCCTTCGCCGTTATCAGCTACACGAAGAACTGGGTGTATGTTTGCTTTGCGGCGGTCGGGTCGTGGATTGGAGCCTATCTTTCGATGACGATATTGAACCGGGCCGGAGGAAGGAAGGCGGCGGTTTGATTGGCGAATCCTTCCAGCTTTTCGAGGAGTCAGATAAGCACGACGGCAAGGAGGAAGTGGAATGTCTCTGATCGTTATCTGCGTTGCGGCGTTGTGTCTTGCGCTTTTTGTCGGCGGCAGAATCAAGCGTGCGCGGGAGCGGCGAGAGCTGGAGCAGCATTCGATTGAGCCGGAGACGCTGTATGAATTGTTGACGGTAAACAAAAAATTGCGGGTGTTCGATGTTCGTCAGCCGCTGGACCTGCTGGCTTACTCGGAGATGATTCCGGGAGCGACGCGGGTTCCGCCGAAGGAGGTGTTGGCGAATCCGTTGCTGATTCCGAGGGAAGAGGATGCGGTGGTGTACTGTACCTGTCCCGATGACAAGACCAGCCGGGAGATACTGCGGCAGGCGCTGGGGCTTAATTATTCGCGGATGAAGATTTTGCGGGGCGGGTTGGTCGCGTGGAAGGCCAAGGGATATACGGTGGAGCCGTATAGGGATTCGTTTCGGCTGGATACGGACGTTTAGAGCGGTTTTCCTCCAGAATGCAGCTTTGGTGATTCGAGCAAAACGCAGATTCCCTTCGGGAATGACAAACAAAAGGAAGCCACGACTGAGAGGAAGTAGCTTCCTTAGTTGGCTCGATCAGTTTGCTGAGGGACGCTCCGCCTTATCGACAACGAGCGCGTCCACTGGACCTTTGGTTGCTACCAATCTCAGGCCGAGCTGCTGCTGGACGGCTGTGAAGAAGGGCGGGCTTGGAGCATCCGGCGAGGCTGCTGCTACCTCTCCGCCGAACTGGGAGTTGTCGGGAGCCCACTCGAGATCGAAGTCGTACTTGCCGGTGAGGCCGGTCTTGTCGACGACCGGGCGATCGAGCAGGGCGCGTTGCAGCAAAGAGGTGAACTCGCCCATGGTGGCGTTGCGCGCAGGCAGCAAGATGCGTTCCGGATAGACGGTGCTGATGAGCGCTGCGGGGGCGTCCGGGGGCGCTGTGCTTTTCTTGAGTTTGGGGCCGCTTTTGGAGACTTGCAATTCGAAGATCGAGAACTCTTTTTGTTCGCGATGAAATGTGAGCTTGAACCGGTCGGTCAAGAGATTTCTGAGCATCGACATCTGTTCGTCGCGGCTGGGGCGCACTTCGCCGGGAGTGAGGGCGAGGATGTCGAAGCGGTTGGAGCCGATCCATGATGGGCCGCCGGAGATGGTCTTGGGATTGAGGTCGTAGGCGGCTGCGATCAGCAGCTTCAAGGTGTAGTACTTTTCGACAAAGCGGTGAGGCCCCTGCATGGTGATGTATTGGGGGGTCTTGTCGGCAGGCTCTACCGGCTTGATGGTGGCTACTTCAAAGGCGTTGAACTTGGGGCGGGGCGAGGGTGTCTGTGCGAGTATTCCGGATGTTGCGACGATGAGAACTGCGATGGTGATCTGTCGGAGCATGGTCTGTACTCACTCTCGGAAAGGTTCGTTTGAGTGGTTTTCATCTTACGCCAAGGGGGGTGATTATAAGGTGAAGGCAGGAGTGCGGTCGTCCTTCGGACGATGCCCACATCTCAGAATCGAGATATGGGGCACCCGCACCCGGCTAAGCCCACTGCGACAGCTATAACTTTTAGACTTTTGCTCGATATATTCGCTGGCTTCACCCTACAGTTCCATGGCGAACTGGTGGGAGGGTTCGTAGGTGTTTGCTTTGGGTTCGGTGGATAGGTCTAGGATGAGGCGCTCGAGGACCAGTAGCTTGTTGGCGGGGCTGCTGCGGAGTTCTAAGTCGGCGCGGGCTACCAGGCGGATGGCGCGGGTGAGGTCGCGGCGGGATTTGTAGCGGCGCGCTTGCTTGATGAGGTCTTCGGCGGCGAAGGGCGGCATGCGGAAGCCCTGCCATAGTGCCTGCCAGATGGCTCGGCTGTCGCGCACGTTCTTTTCGGAGATGATGAGCATCTGGCGGAAGGTGCGGGCGAGCATGTAGAGGTGGCCGATGGCGGCGTCTTCGCCACCGTCGGAGGCGTTGAGCAGGCCGTGGAGCAGGAGCAGGGCGCGGGGGCGGTCCTTGGCGGAGATGGCGTCGGTCAGCTCGTAGAGGGAGCGCTGCTTGGCGGCGAGGACCATGGTTTCTACGTCGCCTAGGGTGACTCGGTTTTTTCCTTCCACGTAGAGCAGGAGTTTTTCGAACTCGCTGGCGATGAGCATCATGTCGGCACCGAGGGCGTCGACGAGCTCGCGGGCGGCGTCAGGGTCGAACTTTACCGAGCGCGATTCGGCGGTGGTGGTGACCCACTTGATGGCGTCGGTGTCCTCGACACGGGCCAGCTCGACGAAGCCGCACCAGTCGCCGAGGGTCTCGCGGATCTTTTCGTAGCGCTCCTTGTCCTGGTAGTCCATCTTGCGCAGGTCGGTGGGGATGCGGAGGTGGTCGGCGACGAAGAGGATGAGGGCCGAGGGATTGGGCGAGCGGAAATATGCGTCGATTGCGGCGAACTCTTCTTTTTTGCTGCCGCGCCCGTAGAGGGCTTTGAGGCCGCGGACGAAGAAGACCTGGAAGGGTGCCATGAGCGAAGGGGTCTGAGCGCGGTCGAGGATCTCGAAGATGCTGGTTTCGGCGAGGTCGAGGTCGTGGAGGCAGAAGTCGCGAGTCTCTTCGGGAGCAAGGGTGGCGAGGACGGCCTTGCGGCAGCGGTCGTAGAGGAAGATCTCGTCGCCGATGAGGACGTAGCCGGGACGAAGGGACGGGGAGGCGATCTCTTCGATGAAGCGGTCGGTGCTGGCGAAGCTGCGGAGTGAGGTGGGCATTGTTTAGATAAGACCGACCGCGGATTGGCGCGGAGTGACGCGGATTAAGGACAAAGGCCTAACACCGATTTTACCGATCTTAAACGACGATAAAGGCGGATAGGGCAAATGCAAAGGCGAATGCGAGTTCAAGTACAAGAGCCGATACTAGGACTGCTCGGTTAGAAGGATTCGAGCATGTCGCTGACGAGGGCCTGGGCGAAGTCGCGGGCGACGCGGCGGACGGCGGCGGGGTCCTCTTGAATGAAGCCGTTGAGGTCCTGGGTGGACTGGTACTGCTCGTGGAAGATGACGGCGTCGTTGCGGTAGAGGACGTGGCCGTCGTGGGCGGTGAGCAGGACTTTGGCGGTGATGGTGACGAGATAACTGGAGGATTGGCCGCTGGTGGCGTCGTAGGTGAGCGGCGCGACGGCTTGCGAGAGGATGGTGCCGTGGAGGGTGGCGTCGGCGTCGGTGGAGTCGGTGTTGAGGATGCGGTACTTGGTGCGGGTGTTCAGCTCGCGGATGGTGGCCTGGGTGAAGGCCATCTCAGTGTGGAAGGCCTGCGCGCGGGTGGTGAAGATGGGCACGGCGAGGGTGTTGACGTTGCCCGGGATGTGCGTCGCGGAGCCGACGGTGTGGTAGCCGCATCCGGCGAGAGGAAGGAGAAGGAAGAGGGTGAGGGTGCGGAGGCGCATTCGTCTTTAGCTATTGTCGCATTGGCTGGGAGTGGAAGAGAAGCAGTAGGCAGTTCCTAAAGTTGCAAAATACAGGGGTCTCTCCACTGCGGCGGCAAAAGCGCCGCCTTCGGTCGAGATGACGTGAACTTGTGCAGGGTATGGTCGAGATGACGTGAACTTGTGCTGAGGTTGGTTGAGAGGTGAGAGCTTTGAGCATAGAAAGAGGCAGCCGGTTGGCTGCCTCTTTTTATGGTTGGAAGGTTTGGTTTATGCCGGGGAGGTGTGGCCCTCGCCGAAGCCGGGCTTGCGGCCTGACTCGGGCTTGAGCACCTTCTGCGGTTCGCCGCCGCTGCCGGGGTCTACGCCGGAGAGCGCGGAACGAACTGCGGGAAGTTCCTTGCCTTCGATGATGAGTTTGATCTCGGCTGCGTCCAGGGTCTCGCGCTCGAGCAGGGCGGTGGCCATGCGGTGCATGATGTCCTGATTGGAGTCGAGGATGGTGTAAGCGGACTTGTAGGCGGCCTCAACGAAACGGCGAACCTCAGCGTCGATCTGCTTGGCGGTGTCGTCGGAGAAGTCGCGGTGCTGGCCGATCTCGCGACCCAGGAAGACTTCCTGCTCCTTCTTGCCGTAGGTCATGGGGCCGAGGTTGCTCATGCCGAACTCGCAGACCATCTTGCGGGCCAGTTCGGTGGAGCGCTCGATGTCGTTGCCGGCGCCGGTGGTCATCTGCTTGAGGAA
>JBEPUY010000064.1:0-17691 GCA_041691255.1 Granulicella sp.
CGCACCGACGTCGACCAGTACCGCCTCCAGACCCGCGGCGGCAAGGGCGTCATCAACGTCAAAACATCGACGAAGAACGGCAAGGTCACGGAGATCAATCTGGTCGACGAGACCAGCGAGCTGATGGTCATCAGCCAGTTCGGCAAGATCATCCGCATCGACACCAAGTCGATCCGCGCCGCAGGCCGCAGCACGATGGGCGTCAAGCTACTCGACCTCGACAGCCAGGACAAAGTAGCCGCCGCCGTAGTCATCCCCCCCGAAGAAGCCAAAATCCAACTCGAAGAGGGAACGCTACTGCAATAAGTGATCCAGTTCCTAAACGGAATTTGCATCATATTCGGTGCAATATAAGGAAAAATCTTATGTGTGGGTGTTTACAATAGTTAAGTTATAACCTAACCTAAAGAGCGTGCATGGCATTGCGAGAAATCTGCCGAGGGCGTTGGGGTTCAGTCTGCTTGGCCTTGCTGGCGAAGGAGAACTGCCCGGCCGCGGATTTCATTGCAGATTTGGACGACCGCGACAAAGCGAAGTTAAAAGCGCTCTTCAACAGATTTTCAGAATATGGATCGATTACGAACCGTGAAAAATTTAAGAAAATTGCCGATAATCTCTTCGAATTTAAAAGTTTCCAAATCCGAATGTTCTGTTACATCAAAGACCGGCAAGTTGTAATTACTCATGGCGTCAAAAAGAAGCGTAATGATCTCAGTCCCGCCGACCTAGATCGCGCAAGACGCATCAGAAACGAATACGAAAGTATTCAGGCAGCTGTTGCCAAGGCAGGAAGCGCAAAATGAAAAACTTTCAGGGATTTCCTGACGTAGACGCGAAGCTTCTTCAGCAAGAAGAACTCATCCTCGAAGCCACCGAACTACTGGCCACTATCATGAGCGAAAATGGTATTTCCAAGGCGGATCTCGCTCGACGCCTGAGAAAATCCAAGGCATTCGTTACGCAATGCCTTAATGGTGGCCAAAATCTGACTCTACGGACGCTTGCGGATCTTTTCGGTGCGATTGGGTACAAATTGGAACTCGGAGCCAAACCGGGTGCGCAAGTGGCGCACAGAAAAATCGTCAAGCTTTACTCTGTTGGCGGGTGGGCGCTTGATAAAGCCGCCGAGTCACTTACCCAACAAATTCCTTGCGAGGAGCCTGCGGCTTTGTCACGGACTCTTTTCCTCTGCGAGGCCGCTTGAATCACACGGTTGAAATAGATCAAGAAACTTTTGACTCCGCACGTCAACTCATGGTGTGCGCTGAATTGCAGTCCATACGACTTGCTGCGTGCAAAATGAGCACAAAGTCTCGAAACAATCCAATCGATGATGATGTTGATATGAGACTGCGTACCAAATCAGATGGGCGCAAAATTGACGAAAAAAATCTCGTGTGCAGTTTCAACTTCAGCTTGAACGCAAAACACGAGAGTGCTGATTCCAGACCACTCGAGATATCGTTGACTTTAGAAGCGGTCTACATGATTCCCACTCAGATGATCCCTTCAACAAAACAAATCAAAGCATTTGCGGCAACGAATGGCATGCTCAATGTCTGGCCTTACTGGAGGGAGTTCGTCCAATCTCTGACGAATAGGGCTGGCCTTCCTCCACTCACATTACCGCTCTTTCGCGTTAAATACACCAAACCATCCGTAAAAATTGTAGATTGAAAGAGATAAGGACGAGGGGGTGGCCCAAACGTCAAAATGGTTGCCCACTCATCCCGCTAACTAGCCTTATTCGCCAACATCCGCTCCCGCAGCAACCGGTTCGCCCGCGTCTGATACCCCTCGCCATCCTTCTTCAGCCACGCAATCACATTTGCAATGGTACATCCCCAACCCCACCATCCTCATCCACTTAACTAGACGAAAACGGAAAGAGGAACCCACTTAATGTCTCATCCCGATCAGGCCAAGCCGCACGAGCACGAAGAAGTCGAGAAGTCCAAACTCCGCACCGCTCACACCGAGCACGCCGAAGCCGCTCTCTCTCCCCACGATCCCAAAGAGATCAACCCCAAGATGTCCTCCGACATCCACTACTGGGCCAAAGAGTTCAACGTCACCGGCGACCAACTCCACGAGGCCATCCGCGTCCACGGCACCCACGTCGAAAAGGTCCGCGCCGCCCTCAGCCATCACAACGCAGGCTAACCCGCCCGGCGGTGGTCCGGACCCACCCTACGAGACAGGCGACAGCAAAATATCACTCGCCACATAGGCATGCAGCGGATCACCCTCATTGATCTCCACATTCTTGCCATGCTTGATCCGGCCAAACGGCGAAAGCAGCCCCCCTTTAGCCCCACCCTCTTTGCCCTTGGTCTGGCGCAGCTTGATCTGCTTGTCGCCCGCCTTCAGGTAGTCGAGCCGAATCTCCAGCTGCCCGGACTTGCCCATCCTTCCCGACTTCTGTGCCTTGGTCACCACGCCATACGCCTTGCTGCCAGCCTTCGCCACCACCACGTCCCCAACCTTTAAGTCTTTCACCAGCGTCAGCATCACCGGATCGGACTCGAACGACGTGGACGAACTCAAATTCTGCGCGAACTGCAGCTCGACATCGGTCCCCTCAGCCAGCGTGTACGTGTCCTTGCGGTTAGGCTCATCAGCCGCAGCCCCCGCCGCCGGAGCAGTAGCCGGACTGGCAACTGGATTGGTAGCCGGGTTAGCAGCGGGGGACTCCTGCCCCGAAGCGGCCTGACCAAGCGCAAGAATTAAAACCAGCGAACCAGCAAGCATCGGCTTCATGGAAACCTCCCAGGGGTCTAACTCTGAAACGCCCAACCGTATCCCAACCTCCTCATCGAGACAAGGTAAATTCGCAGCAACTTCCATTCGATGAACAAAACTTGTCAAGTCCCGGCCCCTCTCATCCCACTTCTCGTCAATAAGATAGCGATGGCTCGCCAGGGGGGAAATCGGCGCTGCTGGCGATAAAATCTGGCCGCGGCCCATCAAACTAGCATCCAACTCCAAATGATGAAGATACGAAAAGCTATACTCATCGCCCCTCTCATGCTGGCCACAAGCTTCCTGCCTGTGACTGCCAGCGCCCAGCATCGAAATCAGAATCCCAACTTCTATAACGGAGTGCGCCGTGGCGGCCAGAATGGCAGCTACGGCTACAACAACAATGGCAACAATGGCTACAACAACAACGGCTACAACAATAACAATGGCTACAACAACAATGGCTATAACAACGATCGCCATGACAGAGAGAATCATCAGAATCAGGGCGGCATCGGCCCTGGCAAAGGCGCCCTCATCGGCGCAGGCGGCGGTGCTCTGCTCGGCGCGATCTTCGGCGGCGGCCTCAAGGGTACCCTCATCGGCGGAGCCGCAGGTGCCGGTATCGGCGCAGTGGTAGGAGAAGTCCACCAGAAAAGCCGCGACAACAACCGCGACAATCGCTACGACCGCAACCACCGCCGCTAGCTCTCACCTTCAGCAAGAAAGGGAACTCGACCCATGAAGACCGTAAATAAGATGAAGACGATGATCTCGAAGCCGCTCCCCGCCTGCCTCACCCTCGCCGCCGCCATGCTGCTTACCGCTGGCTGCAACCCCAAGACGCCCGCCCCAACCACCGAAACGCCCGCTGCCGCTACCACCCAGAGCGCCGCCCCCGGACAGTCGCCCGTCACCATCAATCCCGACGCGAAGGACGCATCCGAGCCTCATCCCTGGACCGACCAGCAGATCCTCACCTGCACCGTTTCGCAGTGCTGGCACCTCGCCAACAAGAGCGAAGACACCTTCTTCGATATCGTTCAACGGTTGGCCGTAATCTCTGCGCAAAACCGCAATCTCACCCTGCCGCAGACCGAAGCCGCCGGCCAACAGGTTGGCAACGAGATCAAGACCAAGGCCAAAGCCGACCACGACCAGCTTCTCTACGCCGTCGTCGACGACGCTGTCCGCAAGGTCGGCCAGCCAGCCGCACCCGCACCCGCAAAGTAGTCTCTCAAAAATAAGAAAAGGCCCCAGACTGAGGGGCCTTTCTTATTTAATTTCTCTTCTTCTAAGGCCCTCTGATTAATCCGTCGTTTTGTTTAAGGGCATGGCTTCAGCCGTGCCGTAAGTTAAATAAAATCAACGAGGCTTTAGCCCCTGAGGTACGTCTCTGGGAGCAAATCAGGGCATCTTTAGCTGACTAAATCTTCCAGCGCAGCCTTCTCGGCGTTCGCCTTCACCGATGCAATCCCCTCATCCCGCGCCGCTGGTGACGAATATCCCTGGCTGGTCCCAACCACCTGATGGTTCGCCGCTTTCAGGTTAAACATCGCGTGTCCGTTCGCCTGTTCTTTGCGCTCATAGTGCGCGTCGTCGCCAGCATTCTTGCGAACCGAGGCTATTCCGTTCTCCGCCGAAGCCTTGGCGACATACATCTCGCTGGTTAAAATCACCTGGCCGTTTCCGGCCTCCAGCACAAAGTAGAACTGCCCATCTTTCGCTGTCTTGAGCACAAACTTACCTGCCATCCTGTGTCTCCTTGTACGTCGCGATTGATCGTCCGCAGCCATGCCTTTCGGCCACGCGGCAATTGTACAAGTCCAGCGTTATCGTTATCTCCCCAAATGCTGGGATATCAGCGTGTACAGCAGGGCGACCGCGGATAGGCCCATCACCCCAAAAGTCAGCCACACAAAAGACTGCGACAGCCCGCCACCGCGTTGCTCTGCCAATATCTCCGGGTTGGCATTGATCTTCGCGATCAGATAGAGCAGAGGCACCGCCGCGATTCCATTGAAGACCGCGGTAAAGACCAGCGCCTTCATCGGATCGATGCCGATGAAGTTCAGCAGCAGCCCTATCAGCATCGACACGATGATGACGCCATAGAACCCACGCGCCTTCTTGAACTTTTTTGACAGCCCTTCCTTCCAGCCGAAGGCCTCTGCCAGGGCGTAAGCAGCCGAGCCTGCAAGCACGGGAATCCCCAGCAATCCCAGCCCGATGATGCCGACGGCGAAGATGTCCTTTGCCACCTGGCCAGAGTTGGGAAACGACCGCACCAGCGGCTCCAGCGCCTTGGCTGCATCGGCTGCTGTATTGATCGTGGTCGTCCCATGCTTGAAGAGCACCGTCGCCGTGGTGATGATGATGAACCACTGCGCCAGCTCCGCCGACAACATGCCAACCAGCGTGTCGATCCTCATATCGCGAATGAATCTGCGCGGCAGACGAGGCTTGCCATCCCGGTCCGATCGAATCCCTGTGGCACGCTCCTCCTCGACCTCTTCGGAGGCCTGCCAGAAGAACATGTACGGCGAGATCGATGTTCCAAAGACGCCGGTGATGATGAAGAAGAAGGCAAAGCTGAGTTCGATATGCGGCACCACCGTCGCATACAGAATCTCCTTCCACGGCTGCTTCACGATCAACGCCGTCGCGGGATACGAGAACAGCGCCAGTGCCAGCCACTTCAGCACATTCGCATAGGTCTTATAGGTAATCAGAACCTCAGACACCACCAGCAGAGCAGTCGTCGCGACCGCCAGCAACCAGAACGGCACGTTCACCACCAGTTGACCCGCCGCAGCAACCGCGCCGATATCAGCTCCGATATTGATGGTGTTGGCCACGGCCACCAGCACCACAACGCCGATCAGGATCTTCCGCGAATAATGTTCCTTGATCACCCCGGCAAGCCCTTTGCCAGTCACCGCGCCAATGCGCGCACACGCCTCCTGTACGGCGAGCAAAAGCGGTATCTGGTAAAGCGAGGTCCACAGTTGGCCAAACCCGAACTGCGCGCCCGTCTGCGAGTAGGTCGCAATGCCGGACGGATCGTCGTCGGCGGCCCCGGTAATAATGCCCGGGCCAAGAATCTTGAAAAATCGGACGACCTTTTTCTTCAACCCACTCTTCGGCTCCTGCTTCACGATCGGGGCCATCTCATCACCTTTTTTCATCTGACGAAGTGGCATCAGTCTATCTCAGCGACGATTCAACCTGAGTTCTTCCCTGTGATGAGAGGCCGTCTTGAATGCACGCTCGCATGCCGCATCCACGCATCCAATCCCTATGGCCGCCGCCGCCCATCCCGTTCGCACCCTGCGCGAGCTGGTCGCCTCGCTCGAAGCCGCCATCGCGCTTGCACTCGCCGGCCCCATCCCTCAAGCCGTGCATAAAATCCGCACCACCTCTCGCCGCATCGAAGCCCAGCTTGCACTCCTCGCTCTGCTGCCCGATCTTCCTGACCACGCCAAACCGGCAAAGAAGGCGCTCAAGCTGCTCCGCAAGCTACGACGGGCCGCTGGACGCGTCCGCGATCTCGATGTGCAGCGCGATCTCGTCGCATCTAAATCTGACGAAGCCGATCAACTCCAAACCCTGTTCAAGCGCCAGCGTAAACGCGCCGCCAAAGAACTTACCGCTGCCCTCGACAAGCGTCAAGCCACGCTCACCCGCGCACTCGAAGCCCTGTTGAACGCGCTTGCTCCAGCCGAATCCCTGCCTCTCCCCGCTGCATCTCTGGCGCGGCTCCTTCTCGACTGGTACGCCCGCAGCGCTCCCGCCACGGCAACGCAGAATCATCGCCAACTCCACGACACTCGCAAAGCCGCCAAACTCGCACGCTATCTTGCAGAGTCGGCGTCCTCCACGCGCACCCTCGCCCGCACCTTCGAGTCGCTCCAGCAGTCCGGAGGCAACTGGCACGACTGGCTCACCCTCTCCAGCATCGCGCAGCACCAACTTGGGGACTCCTCGCCGCTCGCGCAGGACTTCGCTCGTCGTTGCAAAAAATCATTGGCCAAGTATCAGAGCCACCTGAAGTCGCTGCCAAAGCTTCTCGCTCGTGCTCCAGTCTGTATCGACCTATCGGGGGGGAAGAAGTGATTGGTATTCATAACAATTCTCATCCTGAGCGAAGCCTCTCATCGAAACCGTCTCAAGGTTCGAGAAAAGCACGACATCGCGATCAGAGCAGCAAATAAAGCACGTCATCTCGACCGAAGCGAAGCGAAGTGGAGAGACCCCTGTATTTCTTGTTGTTGCCCGGCTCCAATCGCTGCGAAGCCTTCAGTTTTTAGACAGCCTTTACCGTCGCGCCGCATCGTCGGGCATGATCGCGCCCGCCTTCACCCATCGCGTCACCGCCGCGATATCGGCGTCCGAGATCTTTGGCAGCTTCGGCGGCATCGGCATCGAATTGCCGCTCGGCCCTTCATGCCGGATCAGCCTGACCAGCAGGCTCTTCGCCGGATCGCCGGGAACCAGAATCGGGCCATCGTGGCCGCCTTTCAGCATCCCCGTCTTGGTCGCGAGATTCAAGCCGCCGCGGTGGTTCATCCCGCCATGGCAGCGGTAGCAATGCTCTTTCAAAATCGGCTGCACCCGCGTCGTATAGAACTGCGACGTCGCTGCTTCGTCCGGTGCTGCCTGCACGGTCCCCACTCGTAATCCCCACCCCAACAAGGCGATTCCCACCACCCCCAAGCCCACCAGCAACGTCCGCATCCAGTCTCCCTGTTTACTGATAAGTATACGGAACCCACCTGATTACTTACACTATCTCTAGAGACTCTCTAAGGTAGGAATTGCTCTGGCGTTCCGCGCCTCTCAAAACATGATGCGGTTGAACGCTACACTTCCGGCCCTCCTGGCGCTTGCAGTCTTGTTTCTCATCCCTGCCACGCTGCTTGCCAAACCTGCGCACCACCGTGCCCATAAGTCGACCACCGTTCCTCGGCAGGTCCACCGCAAGGCAACGGCGACGCGGGAGCGCAGCGCGAAGCCTCACGTCAGTCATGCCCGTTCGAGCCGCAGCCGCACCCGGCACCATTCAGCGGAGACCGTCAGAACCAAGGCCCGTCGCTCCACTCCCCGCGACCTCAGCGTCTCGGACGAGCAGCCGCGAAAAGCTACCTCCAATGACTTCCTCCAGGCGGCCTCCGTCAAGCAGGTCAAGCAGGTCAAGCAGGACGTTCACGACGCCCCGGCTCCGCACCACACCGAACGCGCCGCCGTCGTCTCCCATTCACGCCGGTCGTCTCGCAGGTCGCGTTCCGTGGCCCGCCCCGTCTCTGTGGTCAACGTCATCCGTCCCACGGCGGAGAAGCCTCAGCTAAAAAGCATTTCCGAGGAGGCCGTCGCTCCTGCCATCCTTCCCGTGCTCTACAACAAGCGCGGACGCCTCATCGTTCCTCCGCCTCTCAAGGGCACGCACGAGATCCTCCTTCACCAGAACGAAGTTGCCGACCGCGAAGGCCTCGACCGCATCCAGAACGATGCCGATCTTATGGATATGAGAAGCAAGCGGATGCTGGTCGGACTGCCTGCAAGCTACGCGCTGCAGGTCGACGACCGCCTGCCTGCGAACCGCCGCTACACCCGCCCCTGGACCGCGGTCTTCCTCGCCAACATGGCGCGGGCGCACTACGCTCACTTCCACTCGCCGCTACAGATCAACTCTGCCGTGCGCACGGTCGAGTTCCAGCAGCATCTCATCCACATCAACGGCAACGCTGCTCCGGCAGAGGGCGATACCGCGTCGCCGCATCTCACCGGGCAGGCCGTCGATATAGCCAAGCACGGCCTCTCGCGGACCGAGGTGGCATGGATGCGCGGCTATCTGATGCCGTTGATTCAGGAAGGCAAGATCGATGTCGAAGAGGAGTTTCAGCAGTCCTGCTTCCACATCAGCGTCTACAAGCGCTATCTGCCGCCCGCCGACGCGCCCACCCGCGACCTTGCCTCACACCGCCGCGGCGACGCCAGCGCACTGGCCACAGCCATCCGCTAGAACATCTTCCTGTTCTCTGTAAAGAAAGCACGTTAAAAGGGAAGCGCGTTCACACAAAAGTTACGTCCGCGCTCAAACGCGCGCCATCTCGACCGAAGCAAATCGACACAAAGGCACGTCATCTCGACCGAAGCGAAGCGCAGTGGAGAGACCCCTGTATTTCGTTCTTCTCTTGAGCCGGGTGCCCCATGTCCCGCTTTTAGAACATGGGTCTTCGCCAACCACAAATGCCCGGGTGCCCCATCCTTCGCAGCATCACCGCGAAGGGTGGGAGAGTAGATTTCCGCTCCTAGAGCAAATTTCGTGATGGTGCAGAACAATCTCATCCTGGAAGCGCCAAGGGCGCGATCGATACCAGCCTGGGGTGAAGCCCCAGGTCTGCGAACCACCGCAAAGATGAGGGCTGAAAGCCCGGCCTATCTCACTTCCCGAATCCTATATACCAGCAGGGAATACGCTCTTAAACCGTCTCCCGCAATCCAGTCTTCCAGCTCTTATACGCTGCATCGAGAGCACGCATATTCCGCACCCCATCCTCGCCCGATGCGGCAAAGCTCTCAACCCCGCGAAACGCCCGCGCAAAGTTGTCCAGCATCCGCGTGTAGCCGTCGCCGTTTTCGAGCGTCACCGTCTCGACCAGTTCTCCGGCACGGCGCAGTTCCAACTGCACAGGACGGTCCACCGTCAGGCCGTTCTCGGCAACCAGCACGCCATCGCTGCCCACGATCTCGATCAACGTCCGGTACGGCGCGCGCGCACTCGCTGTCACATTCGCATAGACGCCGCCGGTCATCTCCAGTTGCAGCGACGCAACCGCCTCCACCTTGCCCGAGGTGTCGTCCCTGCGCGCCAGCGTACTCACGCTCACAACGTCCTCGCCTAGCACATAGCGCAAAGCATCGATGCAATGCACGCCGACGTCGGCAATCGGTCCACCACAGGCCAGCGTCGGATCGGTGATCCACTTCCTCGGCGCGTTGGCTGCCGGATACGCATACTGCGCATGGGCGATCTGCGGCTGCCCGATGCGGCCCGCCGCGACCTGCTCGCGCATCCAGTCGAGGCTATGGTTGAAGCGGAAGTTCTGTCCCACGCCAAACAACAGCCCCGCCGCCTTCGCCGCGTTGGCCATCTCTTCTGCCTCGGCAGTGTTCATCGACAGCGGCTTCTCGCACAGCACCGCCTTGCCATGCCGCAGGGCCAGCAGCGTATCGTCCCTGTGCATCGCATCCGGCGACGTGATGAAGACCACGTCCACGTCCGGCGAAGCGCACAGCGCCTCTCGCGTGGGGAAACAATGTTGGATGTTGTGCGTGGCGCAGTCCGCGGCAGCAGCCATCTGGTCGCGCCGCCACATTCCCACCAGCGTGGCCTCTTCGCACTGCGTAAAGCCAGGCAGCAGGCGCCGCACGGCATGGTGCCCGAAGCCAAGAATTGCAAACCGAACCGGAGACTGAGTCATGGTTTTGAGTTTAGAGCATTTCCACCGCTCGATGAGACGCGCCTCAACCGTTCCGTGCAGCCCAGCCTCAAACGTACGTCATCTCGACCGGAGCGAAGTGCCACAACTCAAGCCATCGCGCATAGAGAGCGCCACAACCCACGCCATCTGGACCGGAGCGAAGCGCCACAACCCACGCCATCTCGCATAGAGAGCGCCACAACAGCACGTCATCTCGACCGGAGCGAAGCGGAGTGGAGAGACCCCTGTATTTGTCCTTAGTCGCGGCACAAATACAGGGGGAAAAGCTTTTAATGCGCGTCGTTCTTGAAGATCTGTTCCGCGTAGAAGTTCTCGACCTTGGCCTGATCGCGCAGCATCTCGAAGTAGGCGTTCTTGAGCAACTGCGAACGTCCTCCCTGGAGTTGCTGCCGGATCGCCTGCTGCACGCTGGGGTCTTTCAACTCTCTCTGCCCCGCCGGTTCAACAGAAAGCAATTTATAAACCGCATATCCCTCAGTCTTTTTGGTCTGCGCGTCCGGAAGCGGAAGGATAGGGGTCATCTCTCCCGGCTTCAGCTTCATCACGGCGGTGTATAAAGCGGAGTCAACGCCCTTCAGCTGTTCCGGGGTAGCAAATCCAATATCGCCGCCATTCGGTGCGGACTCCGGCTGCTCGGAGAAGTTCATCGCCAGCGTGCCGAAGTCCTCGCCGCTGTCCAGCCGGTTCTTCAGCGCCTGGATCTTCTTCTTGGCTTCGGCGTCATTGGCCGCCTTGCTGTTCTGCAGGTTCACCGGCTGCGCTGATGGCACATCCGTCACTTGGATCGTTGCCAGATGGTATTGCGTCTGGATCAGGTTGTACTCGGACTTGTGCTGGTTGTAGTAGCTGGCAACGTCCGCGTCGGTGACCGCGATCTTCGAGTTGATCTCTTTGTTCAGCAGCTTGTTCTGCGTCAACGAACGCCGCAGATCGTGCTTCACCTCGTCGAGTGTGGTGTGGTTCGCCTTCAGTTGCTGGTTGAACTGGTCCTCGGTGTAGCGGGCCTTCATCTCGTTCAGTTTGGCGTCGACCTCTTCGTTGGTCGCCGTCAGGTTCATCTTGGCGGCGCGCTGCTGCACAATCTCTTCGTCGATCAGCGCACGCAGCACGTTCAGGCGCAGCGAGTTGGCCTGGTCCTCCGACTGAGGTTGCTGCTGCTGCTGGGCCAACTGCTGCTCATACTGCTTGTCCATCTCCGCCTTCATGATGGCGTGGCCGTTCACCGTGGCCACCACATCGGCCTTGTGCTCCTGCTTGCAACCGGCGATCGGAAACAGGGCGGCAGCCATCAGCAGCACAACGGGAATCGAGATCTGGCGCTGCAAACGCGCAGGCAAAGTAGAAACTGGCAAAGCTGCATGGGTATCGTTCGACAATCTCTTCACGTAATCAATTCTCCTGCATGGAAGCTAGTTTCCGGGCTTGGTCGCCGGCGAGGTCTCTGTAGGCTGGACGGTTTCATCCGGCGGCGGGGGTGGCGGAGTCTGGCCTGAGGCAATCAGCGCATCGTCAATAGCCTTATACACATATTTCATCGGAACCGCACCTACGATCCTCTCGCCGTTGACGAAAAGCGCCGGGGTCGAATCGACTCCCAACTCGTCGCCCAGCTTCATCGAGGCCTGGATCGAGGTGTCGTCCTGCTTGGCGATGCAGGCCGCAAGCGTACCTGCATTCACCTTCTGCTTCGCGCCCTCTGCCTTGGTCAGCGAGTCGATGCTCTCGTTCGCCTTGGCGACGCTTCTCTCGGCTCCGCCCATCTCTGCCGCGTGGGCGTGGATGTAGTCCACCAAATTCCAATATCCCGCCGGGCTCAGTGTCGCCATGCACTCCACGTCGACCGCCGCGTGCATCGCCCACGGATGCTGGCTCAGCGGAAAATCCTTATAGACGATGCGCACCTGGTTCTTGTACCGCGCTATCAGCGCCGGAAACAGCTGCTCGTGCATCTTCGCGCAGTACGGGCACTCCAGGTCGTCGAACCCCACCACCAGCACCGGGGCATTCGCCGGGCCGCCCCTCGCGGGCCGTCCTTCATCGCTCACCAACTGCTTCGGGTCTTTGCTGATGTCGTATTTGCTGAACTGCGCCAGCGTCTTGCCATCTTCCGACAACAGGAACGTCACCGGCTTGCTCGACTTTTCCTCCGACGAAAACGTCACCGCAATCGCATCGAAGCCCGGCACATCGCTCTTGGTCCGCGGCCCAACCGCGATGCTGTACTCCGGCGGTACGCCCGACCGCGACCGGATCAGCACCTGCACGCGCCGCGTCAGTTCAGGAGAGAGTTTGCCCCCATTGGCCTCCGCAGGTATCTGGGCGTGGCAGCCAAGGGCCGCCAGGGTAAGGGCGAAGACAAGAATACGGAAGGGTTTCACAGCAATCAGCACCCTAAGATTATCTCACGCAGCACCCTTTTTTCCCGTTCCGGCGATACCGTGGGCCTCCCTTGGAACCTATCTAAAAAGCTCAAAAGCCACATGATCCAAACTCAAAACCACAACATCTCGACCGGAGCAGCAAAGAACCAACGTCATCTCGGCCGGAGCAGCAAAAGAACCACGTCATCTCGACCGGAGCGCAGCGCAGTGGAGAGACCCCTGTATTTTCCACGGATCTGCCCTCATCTAATCGGAGAACCGCCTAGCTCAAAACAGCCGTTCCGCCCGTCGCAGATTCCCCGCCGTCCCGATATTGGCCAGCGTAAAGTTGAACCGGTACGCGTTCTCATTCCGCACCGAGCCCAGCTCATACTTGCGATACTCCACGCTGAACCCGCAGCAGTCCCAGTTGTACGAGGTCTCAAGCGCGCCATACTGCACCGACCCCAGGTTCAGGTCGAGCCCAACATTGGCCGCCACCCCCAGCCCCACCTTGGTCGGCGACCCATACCCCACCAGCAGCCGCAGTTGGCTGAAGTCCGACACCAGCGACGACGTCCCCTGCGTATACGACCGCCCCGGAGCGTTCAGCCGCGCATAGCTCAGCCCGGCAAACGCATTGCCCTCATGCAGGTCCACCAGCACGTTGTTCGACGTAAATTTCTTCGCACCCGTATCCAGGTCGAAGTCCCACTCCACGTCCATCTTCGCCGACGTCCTCACCCGTAGCCGCGACACCAGCGGCGAAATCTCCCGCGCCTCGGTCAAAAACGCCACGCCCGAAAGATTCAGCGTCGTATCGAAGATATTCCGCCTGCCATCCACCACCGCGCCGCCAAAGTTCTTATCGAAGAAGTATTTCTGCGTCAGTCTCCAACTGATCCACTCCCGCGCTCCGCAGTGGCTCGCATCCGTCTCCGCATCGCTCTGCGTCTGGTCGGGGTCTGCGGTTGCGTCCGTGTCCGTGTCCGTGTCGGTGTCCTTCTCCTTCGCCTTGCACGGCTGCTGCTTGCCTCCGGCTTGCTTCAGAAACAGCCGCTGGGTCACGCCATACTGCAGTTCGTTGGTGTTGCTCACCACGTCCACATCGTCAAAGCGCAGCACCTTCAGAAAATTGTCCACGCCGCCCACATAGCGATACTTCAGCTCCGGCTCGATGGTGTGGCGCACATCATGGCCAAACACTCGCTCCACAAACTTCGAGTCGAACGTTCGCTCGATCACCGGCGGCCGCACATCCACCTGCGCTTCGACATCGCTCCGGCTCAGGCCGCCCCTGTGTTCGACCGAAGGATCCACGACCGCCGCCGGACGCTTCAGGCTGCGGCTATAAAGCGTCTCCCGCACACCCAGCGAAGGCACAAACTTCCACTCGCCCAGCTTCAGCGGATAGGCGATCTCAGGATGCAGATCGAACCGCTGGGTCACGCCGCTGCTCACAAAGTCCGGCTGCACCCGCTTCAGCCCGCTGGCCGAGCTCTCGACATTCCACAGCAGCCCCGTCGTTCCCAGCCCATGGTCGGTCGAATACATCTCCAGCGTTGGCGCATGGAAGATGCGTACCTCCTGTGCTGGAATCGCCGGCGTCGTCGGCGTGGCCGGCACAGCCACCCGCTTCAACCCCTGGTAGCGATCGGCCCGCGCCTCCGACGCAAAGCCGTCAGCCTCATGCACGGCATACGCAAACGAGAGGATATCGGTCGAAACCGCCTGGTTGAAGTTCTCCGTAAACGCCTCGCGGTATGGGTACGAGCTCAGATACTCCATGCTGCTCACGATCCGCGTCTGCGGCGAAAAATCATGCCGCCCCGCGAAGGTCACATCCTGTCCACCCTGGTTGACGAGTTGGCCGCCTGTCTCGTACCCCCGGTCGATCAAGCCGCTGTATCGTCCCGTCGCAAAATCGTTATCCCGTCCGCGATAGTGCAGCATCGCCGACTGGGACCAGCCTCTGCTCGAAAAAAACTCCGCACCCACCGTCAGGTCGGTGCTGCGATTGATCGCAAAATAAATTTGTTCGCCCAGGATCAGTCCCTTGGTCGACGACTCGCCAACCACCGGAATCATGAAGCCGCTCTGCCGCCCCTCCGTATTCACCGGATGCGTCACATAAGGCATATAGAGCAGAGGAATGTTGAACAGGTGAAAGACGCTGTTGTGCGCGCTGGCCATCTCGCCGTTCACCTCGAACTTGCCCGCATACAGCAGCCAGTCGGGATGCGCCAGTTGGCACGACGTCACCGTTCCCCCGTAAACCTCGTACTCCTGCGGCCCCTTCTTCACCACCACCCGGCCCGTAAAAAGGAAGGGATGCCCATTGGCATAGACCATCTTGTGGCCCGTGCTCTTAAGCCCCACCGAGCCCGAAACATCGTAGAAACGCCCGGTCTGCTTGTTCAGATTGATGGTTCCATGGCTCGCCGTAATGATCTCGTTGTTCGCGCCGCCGGTCGCCTTCAGATGTCCCGTCGCTTCCAGTTCGCCAGTCGCGCTGTCGTACTCGATGTGGTCGGCCTCGACCCTGCGGTTGCCGTAGGTGATGACCACGTCGCCGTCGAGCACATAGCGGTCGCCCGTCTTCGACTGCGTATCCGACTCCATCACCACCGTGGCCGTCTTCTCGACTTCGGGAACCACAATCGCTTCGGGATACTGTGCCGCGGCTTCGGAATAGCGAGCTGTCCCGGGCGCATCGGGAAGCGTCGCCGCAGGGGTTGCCTGATTCGTCACCTCTTGCGCGCGAAGCTGTGGATGACTTGATGCAATCATCGTGATAGTTATCAAGAGGTAAACGATTCTCATGGCGCGACCGGCACGCTTTGGGCTGAGAGTCTGCACCCATCTCAACCCAGCCTCAGCCATCGCAGCCACGCGATTCGCTTGCATGGTTGCGGCAGATTCAGGCAGTGCAACGGACGGCAGAGTACGCGAGCGCAGCCGGTGTCTTCGGCCAGCCCTCATCTCCTGTTCGCTGTTTTCAAAAAATGTCAGACGCACCACTCTCTGAGGCTAAACGATTTCACGGAAGCGGGTTTAGGTTTGAGCACAATGAGCTTTGCACAGCTTGATATCCAGCCACTGGACGAAGCCGCCGCGGAAACGGAAGCAGCGCTGACCCCCTTTGCCCTCAAGCAACAGGTAGCCGAGCGTCTCGCCGCCCACCGCGCCCGTCATGGCCAGCAGGCCGCCGCGCCGCAACCGTCCATCGTCCGCCCCGCCTCGACCAAACCTCGCGCCACCCAGATCGCCGCCGCCGTCGCCGAACGCTACGCCCAGTCGCAAAGCTACCGCGCCTTTCTCGCCGCCGAGGCCGAACGCGCCATTCAGGAAGCCCATGCCGCCGCCGAAGTCGCCGCCCGCAGCGCACAGGCCATCGCCGACGCACAGAACGCCCTACTCGCCGAACTCGACCAGTGGGAACTCACACCCCCGCCCGTCCCCACCGACCCATCCCCCTCCTCGCTGTCATCCCCCCAAGGTTTGTCATCCTTCGCCCCCCAAGATTTGTCATCCTTCGCCGAAGGCGGAGGATCTGCGTTTTCTCTAACCACCCCGCAAACCCAGGTCTCCAGCGTAGGCCTCACCGTCCGCCTCTACGAAGACCGCAACCACGCCATCCCCGGCCCCTTCAGCGGAGCGAGCCACAACCGCTCCCGCAACCCCTTCGCCGAGATCGAAGAAGACGAGCGCCTAGCCCTCGAAGACGAGATCGCCTTCCGCCAGTCTCCAACCTTTGAAGACCCCATCGCGCCAGTAGAAATCCCCGCCAACCTCATCGAATTTCCCCGCCAGCTCGTCGCCTCGCGCCGCGCCCGTCCGCGCATCGCCGAAGGCCCCCTGCGCGAAGAGGCCGAGCAGGCCCACGACGCCGCCCAACTCCGCATCTTCGAGGTCGAGCCCACCCAGATCTCCACCGCTCCCGCAGCCGAGTCCGCCGAATCCATCATCCCCGAGTGGTCTTCCATCCTGCTCAAAGCGCAGCCGGTCTCCTCCTACGTCGAGCCCGAGAACTCCCGTCTCCCCTTCAGCCCTGTGCTTCCGCTCCACGCCGCATCGCCCAGCCTGCGCCTGATGGCCGCGCTCGTCGACGGCTGCGTCCTGTTCGCCGCGTTTCTCAGCTTCGCCGTCGTCTTTGTGCTGACGCTGGCCAAGCTGCCCGCACCTCCGGTTGCTGCTCCTATTCCCCTTCAGATAGCCGCCATCGGCAGCGTTGGAGTGCTCGCCCTGATGGCGCTGATTTACCAGGCCCTCTTCTTCACCTTCTCCAACGCGACGCCGGGAATGCGCTACGCTCGCATCGGCCTCTGCACCTTCAACGACGAGAACCCATCCCGTGCTGCGATGCGCCGCCGCGTTCTGGCCGCCATCCTCGCCGCCTGCCCGTTAGGCCTTGGCTTTGTCTGGGCTTGGCTCGATGACGACAGTCTGGGCTGGCACGACCGCATCTCACGCATCTATCAGCGCAGTTATTAGGCTAAATAGCTTATTTTCTATAGCTTAGATCGTGTAACCGGTATTGGTATGGTTTGCCGGTTACGGAACATGGCGTGTAACCGGAAAAAACTAGTCTTACCGGTTACATTAGCCTTTTGGACAGGGTCGAAGCATAAGGTTGACCCTCCCCCAAAAACGCGATACACTTCTTAAGTTTGGCGCTGTAACCCGTGTGTCTCAATTCTGGGTTGCAGGGACAACCGGCTTGAGTCCGCGAAAATTGCGATGATTCAGCCAGTTGGCTTGATGCAGTGCTCCTGTATTCGCCCCATGCAGCACAATCTAGGTAGAAGAGGCGGCAGCGTTTACGCAACGCACGCTTGAGGTTTTAGCTATGTACGCAGTCATCCGCACCGGCGGCAAACAGTACCGCGTTGCCCCAGGCGACAAATTGAAGATCGAAACCACCGCCCACGAAAACGGCGCGGTCGAGTTTTCCGACATCGTCGCCATCAGCGGCGAGGCAGGCAAGTTCGAGTCCGAACTGACCGGCGCCAAGGTGCTCGCCTCCGTTCTCGGCGAAGGCCGTGGCGACAAGATCCTCGTCTTCAAGCTCAAGCGCAAGAAGC
>JBEPUY010000065.1:0-17670 GCA_041691255.1 Granulicella sp.
TAGGTGATCGCCGGCATAATACAGAAGCCCCATCCTTTCGAGGATGGGGCTTTTTCATTTATGATGCCGGAACGCAGAGCGTTTATCGAGAGAGCACACAACGCGAACACAGGGGCAAGCATCAATGGGCGAAGTGACGCAAGCAGTGAAGAACGGAACGAGCAAACCAAGCGCGGACATTCTGAAGACCAAGCGGCACTTTGATGTTCTTGATGGCCTAAGAGGAATTGCGGCTTTGTCGGTGGTCACCTTCCACTTCATGGAGATGGCCATCAGCGACTACAGCAAGAACTTCATCGGGCATGGCTTTCTCGCTGTCGATTTCTTCTTCTGTTTATCCGGGTTCGTCATTGGATATGCCTACGATGATCGGATTGGCAAGATAGGCGTCGTCGAATTCCTCAAATCAAGGCTGATACGACTGCACCCCCTGGTCATCCTGGGTTCCGTCCTGGGCTTGTTCACGTTTCTCTTCGATCCATTTACCGGTATTCAGCATGCCTACAGCATAGGCAGAGTTGCGCTCATCTTCCTTGCCTCGATCTTTCTCATCCCTTTTCCAGCGATGACAGAGCGCACCTTTAATCTGTTCAGCTTCAATGCTCCTGCGTGGTCATTGTTTTGGGAATATGTTGCCAATCTCCTCTATGCGATCATGCTTTACAAGCTCAGTCGCCGCTCGTTGCTGCTCTTTACTACCCTCGCCGCTGCCGTTCTTTGTCTGGTCGGTTATCATTCCGGATCACTAGGCGGCGGATGGAGCGGCCCAACCTTCTGGGATGGCGGTGTCCGTGTTGCTTATTCGTTCTCAGCGGGTCTGCTTGTTTATCGTTCTAACTGGATCATCAAGACGAAGCTCGGTTTCACCGAGTTATCGCTGTTGCTACTGGCCGCATTCATGATGCCGTACTTCAAATGGAATGTGCTGGCAGAGGCGCTGGTTATCCTGTTCTACTTTCCTCTGCTGGTTGCCTTGGGCGCTGGAGCCGCGCTGACGAAGAGGTCTGAAACTCTCTGCATCTTTTCCGGGAAGATCTCGTATCCGCTGTACATGACGCATTACGCCGTGATCTGGATGTTTATGAATTACTACAACACTCATAAACCTGGAACGCCGCAGCTGGCTCTTATCGTGACGACCGGCGTCATCCTTCTGACGGGCGTCGCGTATGTGGCGATGGTGGGTTATGACATCCCCATCCGGAGATACTTAACTTCCAAGAGGAAAGCTGTTGCATCGGCTTCGCGGATAGGACACTCCTCCGGTCAGTGACCGGAAGAGTCCTATCTACAGATTTAGAGCGTAAGGATGTTCACTACTGCGAACTATCGTCGTCTGAGGATTTCGATTTCTGCTTCGCATCACGCTTTGCCTCAGCCGCGGCTTCCTTTGCCTGGGCCTTGGCTGCCTTAACCTCCTGAGCGGCGGTCTGCTCGGCTGCTTTTGCCTCCGCTTTGGCACCCTCAATGGCGCTTCTGGCCTCTGGCGGAATGATGGTCAGCTTGGGCGGTTTGGGTGGAGCTATGGACAGCGGCATAACCGTTGTCTTCTTCAGCGAGACATCGCCATGATTATTCGTGAGCCGGAGCGTTGGGCCGCCTTTGCCCACGGTGCCGGTAACGTTTTTATGGGTATCCGTGCCCTGGTTGGGCAGCGAAAAGTCGTTATCAAGGTCGCCATCGGTGGTTTGGGCGTCGACGGAAAAGCTGGAGTGCTCGGGGACGGTGAGCGTGATGTCGCCGTTGCGGTTCTCGATGGTGACGTTGCCGAGCGGCGGAGCGCTGGTCACATTCACAAAGCCGTTGCTGTTAGTGACGGAGACATCGCCGGCGATGCGATCGAGCGTAATATTGCGGCTCCGGGTGCTCAGCGTGAGCGGCCCAACGACCTCGCTCGCAGAGAGGTCAGCATTGTTGCTGATATCGGCTTCGCCATCGAGGCGTCCGAGTTGCATGTCGGTACGCGTCGAGTGGAACTTGATGGAGCCGCGGATGTGTTCGAGGTGGGTATTGCCGAAGAAGTCGCCATTGATCGTCACCGGGCCGCTCAGGTCAGAGAGCGTGAGATCCTGGCCCCGGCCTTCGACGATGAGCGGGCCGGTGATGCTGTGCGCCGAAAAGGAGGAGTCGCTGTTATTGATACGGGCATTGACAGGCCCGGTGATGGCACTCAGTTCAACATCGCCATGGTTCGCTGTGACAGAAACCGGCGCTTTGATGGCGCTGATGTGCACGTCGCCGTGGTTCGCGGTGACATTGATGACGGCGGACGGAGGCACCGTGATCGTCAGATCGCCGCGACCGCCGGGAAGAGGCAGCATGCTGAGCACGACCCTGTTGTCGACGATGCTGAGCTGCGGTACCAACTGCTGAGCCTTATGGTCGGCATCAGAGTCGGAGCGGCTATACACCTCCTTATGGACGGAGATGTGGATCTGATTGTCATCGCTGGTTCCGGAGACGAAGACATCGCCGCGCGGGTTATCGATGGAGAAGCCATTCCCGGCAGGAAGGGCCTGAATCATGGACTGGTCACTCTCGTGCTTGTCCCCCAGAAACTGGTCGAGATCGTTCTGGTTGATGCCGAAGTTATGGTTGAACAAGCTTCCATTGCCGTGCCGAAATCCGCTGAAGATGACCCCGGCGATGACCAGCAGCAAAAGCAGCGAGAACACTCCACCCCCCATGCCCCTGCGATAGACCGGGCGTGAGGGATCGGCCGAGATATAGCGGTCGAATATCCATTCGAGGAACATCACCACGCCAGCGCCGATCAGCAGCACCGGCCACCAGTGACCGTACCAGTCCCATACCTGGTGAGCATCAAGTCGGCCCATTTGCACCAGCAGGAAGACCACGCCGATTGCGATGAGAATAAACGGCCCCACGATAGAGCCGTGACGCATCGCGCGGGCCTGGTTGCGATAAGCCGCCGCCTGCGCACGAAGCATATCGCGCTGCACGCGGGCCTGTTCCTTCATCACTTGGCGCTGATACTTCCAGTCATTGCCGTAGGGAGGCCCTGGCGGCGGGTAGGGTGGAGGATTGGTGGCCATGGCTTATTTCCCTTCCTCGTCGTGCGTGTTGGAAGGAACGATCGAGGTGCTGGTCGTCGGCGCAGGCCCGGCGGGCGGCGGAGGCGGATAGGAAGAGGGATATGGAACCGGGGTAGCAGCAGCCGTGAAGACTGCCCGCTGTAGAACGGCCATGACTCCGGCGACAATGATGAACAGCGGCCAGCTTCGCCCCCAGGAGAGGATATGGGTGCTGTCCAGCAGGAAGAGAACGCCGACCAGAATGATCCAGATCGCCCCGCGCAATGCATGGAAGAAGCGAAATCTGTAGAGGGCGGTTCCGTCGTCGGCAAGCGGGCCGCTCTCCGTCATCTTGTGGACGAACTGCCAAACTCCGAACCCAATCAGGAGAAAGGGGACGAACCAGTGAATAGGAAATCCGTGGAACAGGCCGGAGTTGCCGATGAGAAACAGTGCGCCAAGCCCAATCAGCCAGATTGCTCCGCTCGGGAAGCGACTGCCAGTGTAGGGAGTGTTGAAGTCCGTCGGGGGAGGAGGAGGCGGATTGACGAACGGCGTCGCTGGTGGAACATAGTTCTCCCACGGCGTATTCCAACCGGAAGATGGCGGCGGAGGAGTCGTATAGGACTGGTATCCCGCTGCTGGCGGAGTATAGCCTGCGGCAGGGGGAACGGTCGCGTCCGGGGGCGCTGCGGTGTACTGCCCGCTGGCCTGGCCAGGTGCTGCTCCGGTTGGCCACGATTTGCCAAAGCCGAGGCGTTCCCCCAGATCGTTCAACCCAAACGGGTTAGGCAGGGGTTGCCCATCGCGGCGAGCCTGGGCGGTGTGATGGGCTTCGATCACCTGGTAGAAGACCCAGCCCGCGATGAAGAGCAGGAAGATTTTGTTTCCATCGGTGAGGCTCACCAGCACGGCAAAGACGATCAGGTGCACGATGCCCTTGGCGTATTGCCCGTTGTACATGGCGCCCACGCCGGGAATGAAGCCCAGGATGGCGGCAAGGCCGGGGTTGGGCTCGTCCGGCTGTGGCAGCGGCGGAATCGTTCCGTCGACCGGGTAGTTCACCCCCGGAGCGGGACCTCCGGCAGGATTGGGCGCGCCTGCACCCGACAGTTTGGCGACCAGGCAGGGCTCGCAGAAGACGGCTGAGCCGACAGTGCGCATGCACTCCTGGCAGAGGGGTGTGCCGCAGTTCTGGCAGAATGCAATTCGTTCGCGATCAGGATGGTTTGCGCAGTTCATACTTGTTCCCCTTCCTGCAGGTGCTTCAAAATACTGGGAGTAAAGACAACAAAAGCTTGAGTGGCGGGGACAGAGGCTGGCCCTTCGGTGGAGTCGGCAAACTGCATGTTGCCGCTCCGGGTCTCACGCTGGCTGGAGCCGGGGCCGGGTTTAGGGCGAGATTGTTTGGAGTCGGGTTTCTCTGCTGCTGGCTGCTGCTTGGTTGGTTGCTGGGTAGCCGGTGCACTCTGGTTCGAGGGCAGGTTGTACTGGTCGGTGTCGGTGCTCGAACGTTGCAGGTCGCGTACCCGCGACTCCAGCTCGTAGACCACCTTCAGGTTGTCGTAGTAGCGATGTACGGACGCATTCGCCTGGGTGATATTGCGCTTGATGCTGGTAGGCCGAAGATCGCTGACGCGCAACTGGCTGATGCGAACCCCGGTGATGTTCAGGGTAAGCGCGATGGAGAAGAAGGCCATCGCGGCAGTCATTGCCAGGCGTGGCTGCAGCAGCGTCTGGCCAATGGAGCGCAGACGGAAACCCGCGGCCACGCGGCTGCGGAAGGGAAGAACATTGGTGGAGGCATACGCCGCTGCTGGCCGCATCCCCGTGGCCGGAACCGGGCCCGAGTGCCCGAGAATCGTGCTGGGTTGCCACAGTCCATGCCCGGCTCGCTGCTTGTTGGCGACGAGCTGAGGCTGACCAGTAGCAGACCGGGTATCGGATTGGGCGTCGCAGGTCTGGGCAAGAATCCGCTCCAGCAGGGCCGCCGAAGGTTCAGGCCGGGGCGACTTCAGCATCTCCAGCCAGTCGGCTCCTCGCTGGGCGTCGGCCAGCATGGCGCTGCAAGCGGAGCAGGTGACCATGTGCAGGTTGAACATCGCCTGCTCTGCCGTGGAGAGCGTTCCGTCGAGCGCGTCGGCCAGCATCGCCTCGCATTGAGCGCAGTGTCCGGCGTCCCCCGTCAGGGGAGGCTGTGCGCTACCGAATTGGTTGAACTCTGCCACTTACATCACCTGCCTTTCTATCAACTGCAACCGCTGTTTCTCTTATCTCTCTATATGTCTTTCTCTTATCTCTCTATACGCTGCAAAAGCCTCGCAAGTTCCCCGCGACCGCGACTGATGCGGCTTTTCACCGTTCCCTCAGGGATGCGGAGCACCTGTGCTATCTCCTTGTAATCCATATCTTCCAGATCGCGCAAAATGACGGCTTCGCGAAGTTCGGGCGAAAGCTGCTTAAGGGCGCACTGTATCTGGCTTTTCAGCTCCATCGAGGCAACATGCTGCTCCTGCGAGGGGCGGTTATCGGCCAGCCGGTCGCCCATGGTTGGGCTGCCATCTTCGCCGTCAAAGCTGACATCGAGCGAGTCGCTCGCGCGGTCCAGCCGCGTCCGCCGGAAGTGGTCGACGAGCAGGTTGCGGGCCAGCGTCGTGATCCAGGTCTGAAAGCTGCCCTTCTGCGTGTCGAAACTGGCGAGGTTCTTGAAGAGCTTCAGGAAGACGTCCTGCGTCAGATCTTCGGCGTCGGTGCTCGAGCCGGTAAAGCGGTAGCAGATGGCATAAATGCGGCGGTGCTGCGAGCTTACGAGCTGTTGCCAGGCGTGCGAGTCCCCGGCCATGCACTGGCGTACCAGTTTGGCGACGGCTTCCTGCGCGGCTTCCTGCTCGGGGGTGCGCTCCAATCGTGCCTCGGACGTGTTAAGTGGTGGAAGAAGTGTACCTCGCGGCGCTGGCACCGGGCTGTTTTGATGTGAGGTTCCGTGCCCGGAATGGGTGACCGCGCGGGGCATCGCTTTGCGTCCGGCTGGCCGGCCCGGTGCTGGAATCGCGATGTGAAGAACGCCCATGGATGCCTGTACGCATCCGCATTCCCAGTAGTTCAACACACGCTTGAAATATCGCTATACCGTGGCCCGCAGGGCAAGATCTGCCGACGAGTGCCAAAGACATACCCTAAAGTCAGCATGGGACAGCGAGATCGACTTCGTCCCTCGAAGAGCGCCAACGGCGCGACCTATACCAGCCTGGGGCAACGCCCCAGGTAAACGATCCCCAACTGATGAGGGCTGAAAGCCCGGCCTAAAAGGTGTCAAGCCCCGAACATAGGAAAAACCTGAAACCGGACCCCATAACAATCACAAAACAAGAAACTTACATCCACAAAAATAAACTTCGGAAAGATGCAAACCAGTTTCACCCGATTTGCTAAAATAGAAGCAGAAAATAAAGGAGTTAGACCCCAGCGACCAACGCCGGACTTAACTCCTTTCGATGCAAGACTTTAGAAATTAACCCCTTTGCAATGAAGACTTTGCGAAAAAGTGCCAGGGGGGTATCCCAGGTACACGCGGGTTAGGGCGTAGGCGCGGAGATCACGCCACACGCGATCCGGTTCCCGGCATTTCCCGTGGGGTCGGTCTTCATATCGTCTGCCTTCTCGTGCACCACGATAGCCGTGCCGGTAAGGATGTTATTGGCCTCTCCCGTAGTCATGGAGAGATCGCTCACCTTGAAGCTGGCCGAGCCCGTATGGTTCTCGCCGATGGACACATTCTGCGGCAGGTCGCCGTTGTGGTGGCCCTCCGGATTCATCGTCCCATGCTGTTTGCCTGCGGGGTTGAAGTGGCCGCCCGCACTCTTGAAGTCCGGCGCATTGCAGACCGCGTGCTCGTGAATGTGGACGGCGTGTTCGCCGAACGGAAGGTTCTTGAGGTTGAGCTTGACTGAGAGCTTGCCGTCCTTGAGCTGACGGAACGTGGCCGTCCCCGCATCCTGTCCCGCGCTGGTCTTGATAGGCACAACCAGCTTATTGCTGGACTTGGCAAATGCGGGCGCGGCGGCGAAGGTGGCTAAGGCCAGAAGGCCAATGGTCATGCGCATGGTGTTGTCTCCCTTATGGTGCGATGGCTTTGCGAACCAATTTAGAAGTTACCGTAAGGAAGGCGTTATTTGTAACCCAAAAACCAACAACAGCAAAAAAGAGCGACACCGGAAACTCTTTCCTTAGGCAAGCTCAATCTCGTAAAAGTTGCGTCAAACCCTCCCTGTTCGAGCGTGCGGCCATTGGTGATGGTAGACAAACTTCGCCCAGGAACGGAGCCCCCGTTCCGGTTTTTCCGGCAGGGATGCTGTCAGCCATTCGCGGACAGGCACGCTAAAGCCGGTCTTCTTTCGTTGGAGAATCTCAGGAGGCAGCGCCTTCTCTGGAGTTGCTGCCATCGCCAGTTTTGTCGGAGGACATTTGGAAGCGAGGAGCGGGGACAGTTGCTTAAGAAGGAATTGGTCCACCAAGGGGGTTCTGATCTCAAGGGAATGCGCCATTCCAGCCCAATCGGCGTCCCGTAAAAGCTGGTTGCGCATATAGCGTGTGCTCTCCAGAAAGCAGACTTGGAGAGGCAGAGGAAATTCTTTGAGTGTCTCTAACTCTTCGGCTTCGTGATGAGAACGTTCGAGCCCTTCCAGACCTTCAGACGCCATGTCCGCGTCGAGGACCTCAGGAAGTTCCCATGGCATGAATAGAGATCTTCGAAGCAGATAGGCGCCTTCGATGCTGCCCCCGTATTCGAGGACCCCGGCATATTTAGGGGACGTTACCTTCTCGAAAAGACGCTCCGTGTGCTTCCGGATTGAACCGCCGAATCTGCGCGATATGCCCAAAGCACGAACCGCATTCACCATCCTGGGAATTTGTCGGAAGCTCCCATATCCGCCAAACATCTCATCTCCGCCAATCCCCGAAAGTGCAACTTTGAATCCTGCGTCTTTGGCCATTTTGGCAACGAAGTAGGTGTTGATTCCATCGATCGACGGCTGGTCCATCGCCTCAAGAAAGTTGTTCGATTCTGCCTCGAAGTCAGCCTGCGTGACCATTTGAACATGTTGGGGAACCCCGTAATACTTCGCGATCCGGGTGGCTTCAGATGTTTCATCGCTTGCGGTATTTTTATAGGCATCGAAGCCGAGGGTAAGGGAACGGAGGCATTTGGGAGGGAAATTGCCAGCCGCAATGCCAAGAATGGTGGATGAATCCAGCCCGGCTGATAAAAAGATGGCAACTGGAACGTCGGAGACGAAGTGCGCGCGGACGCTGTCGCGAAGGCTGTCCTCAAGCTGGCTGGATAGGAATTCGTGAGGCGATCCAGCTCCAGCCAGCGTTTTAGCGATGGAAGCAAACTGGCTGTATTTGGGTTCTCTACCTCGCTGCAGCCAGAGCGAATAGCCGCTGCGAAGCGACCGGATTCCCCGGTAGAGAGTGTAGGGTTCCGGAATGCTGCCCCATAGAAAGAAACCTGCATGTCCCGCTGGTTCAGGGGAAAGATCGATCTGAGGAACTTCCAGCAGCGACTTCACCTGAGAAGAAAACCACATGCCATCGGCGGTCTCCGCCAGATAAAGAGGTTTGATGCCGTAAGGATCGCGGGCTAGAAAAAGTCCCTGTTCTCGATCATCCCAGATTGCAAACGCAAACATCCCGCGCAGAAATTCGAGCATCTTCTGCCCAAATTTTTGATAGAGCGCCAGGAGCACTTCGGTGTCAGAAGTGCCCTTGAAGGGATAGTTGGGAACCCAGCTTCGCAACTGGGCAACGTTGTAGATCTCTCCATTAAATGAGATGGTCAGACGCCCATCGTCGGAATGCATGGGCTGCGCACCGGTCTCACTTAAATCTTGGATCGACAATCGGCGATGCAAGAGCGTTACATGATTGTTTGGCCCGTTCCAGATCCCGGATCCATCGGGACCTCTATTCTTCAGCGAATCGAGGATCTTCTGTTGTAGCTCCAGACGTGGGGAAAAGGTATTTCTAATACTGCAAAAACCAGCTATGCCGCACATAAGTGCCTGTCAATTTGGATGGCGCGTTGAGCGTGACATCCATGGTGTCGGAACACCGTTTCGAGTCTTAATTCTCCGGAAGGGCCCGAGCATCGCTTTCACGGCCCCAAGCATGGCTCAATTTAGCCTCAGTAGCTTAAACCAACCTTAACGAAATACGTGCAATTCCATCGTTTAGATGTTTTGTTTGTCCAATCAACTTCTATACGGAATCTCATTCATCCCTGCCATCTCCAAAATCGGAGATGTATCGTAGTGACATGATGGTTTCGTTGCGGGTTTCCTCCCTGTCCCGATTGGCAATTTACTTTGCCTTAACTTCAGCCCTGCTGCTCTCCCCTGCCGCAAAGGCGCAGGATGCTCCCGATGCCAAGCCTGCGGCGTCAAAAGCAGCCGAGCCCAAGCCTGATCTCGCCCCTCTCCCAGCGGACGCGCATGTGCAGCAGACGATGCAGCTTGACGGCAAGCCGCTACGCTACACCGTCACGGTGGGAACGCTTCCCGTGAACAATCAGGAGGGCAAGAAGGTCGGCGAAGTCGTCTACACGGCATACACGGTAGATGGAAAAGACCGCCCCGTCACCTTCGCGATGAACGGCGGCCCCGGAGCTTCGTCGGTCTATCTCAACCTCGGAGCCATCGGCCCGAAGCATGTAGCCTTCGGCGCGGAAGGCGACAGCCCCTCCGATCCGGCGACGTTGACCGACAATCCCGGAACCTGGCTTGGCTTCACCGATCTGGTCTTCATCGACCCCATCGGCACTGGCTACAGCCGCTCGCTCGTCCCCGAGGCTGAGACCAAAAAACTCTTCTACAGCACCGCTCCCGACATTCAATACCTCTCAAGAATGGTCTACGACTGGCTGGTCAAAAACGGCCGTCTCGATTCGCGCAAATACTTCGTCGGCGAGAGCTATGGCGGCTTCCGCGGCCCACGCATCACACATTACCTGCAAACCCAACTCGGGGTGGCTCTCAATGGAGTCGTTCTGGTCTCGCCCTATCTGAACCCGACCGTTGAAGACAACGGCGATCTCTCGCCGCTTCCCTGGATGATGACGCTGCCCTCCATCGTCGCCGCCCACATGGAGCGCGAGCACAAGCTGACGGCCGAAGCGATGGCTCCGGTCATCGCCTACACGCGCTCCGACTATGCTGCCGCGCTGATGAAAGGCCGCTCCGACCCCGAGGCGACGCAGCAGATGATTCAGCACGTAACCGAGCTCACCGGGCTCGATCCGGTCTTCGTCAAACGCTCCGGCGGCAAGCTCGAGACGCAGGCTTATCTGCGCGAGGTTTATCGCTCCGAGGGAAAACTGGGCAGCCGTTACGACCCAAACGTCACTGCATGGGACCCATTCCCGAACGACCCGGACCAGCGCAGCAACGACCCGATCCTCGAGAGCATCATCGCTCCAACGACGACCGCGATGGTCAGCTTCGTAACCCAAACCGTTGGCTGGAAGACGGATGCGCGCTACGAGGCGTTGAGCGGCGACGTAAACCGGCTGTGGGACGGCGGCGATGAGCTGCGCAAAGGTTCAGTCGAGCAGCTTCGCGAGGCAGTGGCGAACGATCCCAAGATGCATGTGCTGATCGTCCACGGCTGGAACGATCTCTCCTGCCCGTTCATGGGCTCGATCCTTACCGTGGACCAGATGCCGATGATGGGCGATCCGAATCGCGTGCAGGTCAAGGAATATCCTGGCGGCCACATGTTCTACAGCCGCCCGTCGAGCCAGATGGCGCTGCAGAAAGATGTGATGGAGATGTTCCAGGCGCATTGATAGCTGCCTCGAATATTGCCAGTCAATCCTGAACTTACGTCATCTCGACCGAAGGCGGCGCTTTTGCCGCCGCAGCGGAGAGACCCCTGTATTTTGTCTTTGGTCGTTCTCTTCGCCTCAGAATCGATTTAAAGCTGATTCAAGCATGGTCTCCCTGCTAATTCGTGGCGGCTGAAATCAATACAGGGGTCTCTCCACTGCGCTACGCTTCGGTCGAGATGACGTAAGTTTTGGTGATGGAGGGCAGACTGCAGGGCAAACAGCTTTACAGCAGTTTTTACAGGTTTTCAGATAGCGTTTAGCTCTAACTGCTCGGATTGGTGTTCGTCGGTGAAGGGTTGGAAGTGGGCGCGGCAGCGGGCTTCATAGACGCCAGCTGCGCCTACGACGACCAACTCCTGGCTTTGCCCCAGCCGCTGAGTGTGGATCGCGGGCTGGCCACAGACCATGCATACGGCGGAGAGTTTGGTGACCTCATCGGCGATGGCCATAAGCGCGGGGATCGGGCCGAAGGGCTCGGCGTTGAAGGTGGTGTCGAGACCAGCCATGACAACTCGCTTGCCAAGGTGAACGAGTTCGACCGAGAGCGGAATGAGGCGCGTGTCGAAGAACTGGGCCTCGTCGATGCCGATGACGTCGATCTCGCCAAGCTGGGGAAACAGTGCGGCTTTCAAGTCTTCGACGGTGGCAACTGTGGTCGCGTCGTGGGTCTGCGAGCTGTGGCTGGCGATGGCGGTGCGGTGGTAGCGAAGGTCGATGTCGGGCTTGTAGCAGGCCACGCGCTGACGAGCGATTCTGGCCCGTTTCAGTCGGCGAATAAGCTCTTCGGACTTGCCCGAGAACATGGGGCCGGTGATCACTTCAATGCGGCCGGGAATGATGGTCATTGGCCTATGGTAGCGGGATTGACGGTGGATTTTGCGTCAGTATCCCTTTCCCAGCTTCGCTCGCTCAGACACGTTCCACAATGACGGCGGTTCCGTAGGCCAGGACCTCGGTGACGCCCTGCATCAGCTCGTTGGCGTCGTAGCGGAAGCTGATCACGGCGTTGGCTCCATGCTCGGCGGCGTGCTGCGCCATCATGGTGAAGGCGTCCTGTCGGGTCTTCTCGCAGAGCTGCGAGAGGATGGTGATGTTGCCGCCGAGGATGGTTTGCAGGCCCGCGCCGAAGGTGCCGAAGATGGAGCGCGAGCGCACGACGATTCCACGAACGACTCCCAGATTACGGACGATGCGATAGCCGGGAAGCTCAAGCGCGGTGGTGACCATAGTGGGATCGAAGGCGATGGGCGGCGGTGGTGGGTAGGCGGACATGAGGCTCTCCTTTGGCTATCGGAGATTGTACTGCGCTCGCATAGTGTGTCGTGCCGCCCTTTTTAAAACGTGTCGTGAAAGCAGCAGATAAAGTGATGATGAGCAGATAAGGGACATGTAAGGCTTAGCCACAGAAGAGGAGTTTCGAGTAGAAACAGATCACTACGAAGAAATGGAAGTCTCTCCTGATTTCCTTGCTCTGACCCAAAGAAATCCTTCATCCCCTGGCGTATAAGATTGAGTTCCATTCAGAAATGGCGCATAAGTGTCTCCCTCAGGCTCTCTTCTTGAAAGACGGTAAGACTCAATATCAAGGTGCGCAAGTAAGTTTTCTTTTAGGATATTCTCGGTCAGCCGTTGTGGTTCCGTCACGGAGGCAGGCTCTTCCAGATTGAAGCTGCCAATAAAGGTGCCGCCCGGCTTCAATATCCGCAGAATTTCATTGCACATCGTGTGAAAGTTATAAACGTGATCGATGGCATTGAGGGTAAACATTATGTCGACGAAATTTGAGGGCAGGGGAATTACTTTTTCAGTGGACTTTAGATAAATCATGTTATGAGAGACGATGTTGTCGGTGAACTCATCGGCATATCGGTCGGCAAGCACATCAATCCCAATTCGTAAGAGAGCCGTGTTGCCCCACGTCAAACTGCCTCGCGGCCCACAGCCGAAATCAACAACTATCTTCCCTCTCAAGAATTCCTTATTACTCTCTTGCGCCATCCCAAGCATGATCCGTTCGTAGTGGGCATTCGAAAACGTCCCATTGTCAATTTCCAGTCTGCTTCTCCAAAATGCCAACTCCGAATCATATTTCTTGCCAAAGTTCTTTATGAACACGCTGCTGATAGAACTTTGTGCCGAACGGAGAGATTTCTTTAACGGTTTTGGGAGGGTTGAAAGCAGAATGTTTTGATGCGGCATGTTGTTGTCCTTTGGACAAGCTAAGGGGCCGTTCTTATCTACCACGCGGATGCTATTGTGCCACGAAATATTGTTAGCGCGTTTAATTGCTTTGGGTGTGCAATGAAATGCGGTTATTCCGGGAAGCAGCGAAGACATCTCGCACCCTTCTGTTTGCGCTGCGCGCATAGCTCAGGATGACAAGGTTATTGCACGAACGGTCCGGTTTACTGCTGGCGGAAGCTTCGGCCTCGCTGTTCGGGGCCGAAGGCGAAGATGAAGATGAGCGCAACGATGACCACGCCTTCAAAGAGTGTGAGCGCCCAGGGATAGCCGAAGTGGTCGCGCAGGAAGAATTCGAACGAGACTGCTGGAGACGCGATGAGGACGCCAAGCTGGTAGACGAAGCCGGGGAAGAGGCTGCGCACCGAGTCGGGAGAGAGCTCGTTCAGGTGCGCGGGGATTACGCCCCAGGCTCCCTGCACTCCGGCCTGCATCATGAAGGAGCCGAGCACAAGGATGAGCATGGAGCCTCCGAAGGCCCATGCAGGAATGGAGAGCAACGAGAGCGCCAGCGCGGTCATGATGGAGTAGCGGCGGCCTATCTTCTCCGAGATCTGGCCGAAGAAGAGCGCGCCGACGATGGCTCCGATGTTGTAGAGGATGGGGATTCCGTAGAGCGGCTGCACGCCGAGGATGAGCGCGTGTTTGATGCTCGGCAGCGTCTTGAGGAAGTCGGGGTAGAGGTCCTGCGTGCCGTGCGAGAGGCAGGTCATGACGGCCATAACCATGAGCAGGTAGAAGAAACTGCGCTTGTGCTGGAGGAGGGTCTTGAAGATGCTCACGATGGAGCCCATGCGGTGCATCTTCCAGGCTTCGGACTCGGGCGAGAGTGCCGTGAGAATGACGATGGCGATTGCCACGAACGAGCCGACGACGAACATGGCACGCCAGCCGAAGTGTGGCGCGATGGTCATCATGCCGACCGCGGCGAGCAGGTAGCCGAAGGGATAGCCGCCCTGCATCATGCCGGAGAGGATGCCGCGGCGGTGGCGGGGAGCGTTCTCCATGGCGAAGGATGCGCCGATGCCCCAGTAGCCTCCCATGCCGATGCCGTAGAGAGCGCGCAGACCAAAAAATAAGATGTAGTTGGGAGCGAAGGCGCTAAGGGTAGTAGCGGCAGAGAAGTAGATGACGCAGGCGATCAGAGGCTTTTTGCGTCCGTAGCGGTCGGCCATTGCGCCAAAGATGAGAGCGCCGACGGGGCGCATGGCCAGGGTAATGGAGATGGTCCAGACGATGGCGCTCTTTTGGACGTGGAAGTGCGCGGCGAGCGAGTCGAGCAGAAAGATGACGACGAAGAAGTCGAAGGCGTCGAGGACCCAGCCGAGGATGCCCGAGGTTACAGCGAACTGCCAGCCGGGAGTGCTCTGCTCATTTTGCGATAGCGATAGAACTTCGATGCGGCTTCTCCTGCGTTTTTAGCTATGCGGGATTGTATCGAAGTGAAAGGCTTAACACCGATTGGCATCGATCAGAAACAGTCAAAAGCAAAAACGGAAATACAGGGGTCTCTCCACTGCGGCGGCAAAAGCGCCGCCTTCGGTCGAGATGACGTGTATTTGCGGAGGGTATAGCTTCCGGTCGAGATGACGTGGTTTGTTTGGCGTGAAGATTTAGCTGCGGAGGTTGGTGAGTAGGGCTTTGACGGCTTCGGTGTCGATGGCGTGGGCTGCTTTGGCTATGCCTTCGGTGAGGGTCGGTGCGAGGTCGGAGGCTACGAGGACGGCGGCGGCGTTGAGCAGGACGATGTCGCGGCGGGGGCTGCGCTCGCCCGAGAAGATGGCTTCGAGGATGGCGGCGTTGGTTTGGGCGTCGCCTCCGCGCAGGGTTTCGATGGGAGCACGTTCCAGGCCGACCTCTTCGGGGGTGAGGGTGCTGAGGGTGACGGTTCCGTTGCGAACTTCGGCGATCTGGCTGGGGCCGGAGATGGAGATTTCGTCGAGGCCGGTGTGCGTCTCGTCGGGATCTTCGGCGATACCGTGGACGACGAAGGCGTGGCGGGTGCCGAGCAGGACCATGGTTTCGGCGACGACGGGGACAAGATGCGCGGCGTAGACGCCCATGACCTGCGCCGAGGCTCCGGCGGGGTTGGAGAGCGGGCCGACCAGGTGAAAGATGGTGCGGATGCCGAGAGCGCGGCGCACCGGCATGACGATCTTCATGGCCGGGTGCAGGCTGGGAGCGTGGAAGAAGGCGAATCGGTGTCTGCGGAGGGCGGCTGCGCCTTCGGCGGGGGAGAGGCCGACGGGGATTCCGAGGGCTTCGAGCACGTCGGCGGAACCGCACTGCGAGGTGACGGCGCGGTTGCCATGCTTGGCGACAGTGGCTCCGGCGCCTGCTGCGACGAGCGCGGCGGCGGTGGAGATGTTGAAGGTGCCGCTGAGGTCGGCGCCGGTGCCGCAGGCGTCGACAAGCAGGCCGCGCTCGGCGAGGTCGAGTGGGACAGTTACGGCAGCGGCGCGCATGACATCGACGAAACCGGCGATTTCGCTGGGGGCTTCGCCGCGAGTGGCGAGAGCGCTAAGGACCGCGGCGAACTGGATTTCGGACAGCTCGCCAGCGAGGATCTGCTGCATGAGATCGCGCGCCGATTCGCGAGTGAGCGTCTGGCGGCCTTCGATGATCTGCTTGAGATGAGATTGCGGGGGCATTCGGTTAAGCGTAGCAGGTGATAGGGCGACGAACTAGTTATGCCAATGCATCCTGTCGCATCGGCATAACTAAATGCCATATTGTCAGCGATTCTCGGGCATGATGTAGATGCCACGCTCAATTGCCTGGGTAAGAACTGTGCGGGCAAACGCTGGCTCTCCGCTCAGAATGGGTTCGCCAGTCGTGCTAATCATTGGAGGGTTCGTGGAGGGAGAAGCCAAGTACTCATTCAGCCCCTCTTCGACTCGCATCTGCCGCTTAGCCAGAAACTTGTATCCGAAGAAATCGGACGAAGCGGTAAGCAGAACGATCATTCCTAGAGAGCAGCCATATAACAGATGCTTGCGGCTGACGGGAGTTGAAATGGTGTCGATGCGGCTAACCATATAGACATAGCAGAAGATCAACATGAGGTCGGAATAGATTTTATAGCGCACGGCAAGGCTCATATCCAAGCCGAGACCACTTCGCACCTGCGCGACCAGTATTGCAGTGATAAGTACCCACAGTGTCGAGTAGAAAATGAACGGCTTGGTGCGATAGAAGCCGGTACGTATCGAATGGCAAAAGATGGCCAACATCAGCACACCCAGTACAACTGAGCCATTCCTTATAGGAAAGTGATGCATGTTTTCGACGGCAGCGCCAAGGAAGGAGAAGTAGAAACCAACTTTGTGGTAGAGCGTAACGTGAGGATCAAAATTTGGACGGGTGATACGGATATATCGATAAAGATACATTCCGAGCGCCACGAAAAACGTGGCAGTCCAGACAAAGAGTTGGCGCCAGTTGCGGCGGGGAATAAGGATGAACAGACTGATAGGTGCGATGAGGAATGCATTTGAGGACGAAAGGCATCCGAGCCACGCGCAAAGAGACGCTAATGGGAAAGCCCACTTTTTATCGCTTAGTAAAAGATGAAGCGAAGCAAGTGTAAAAAAGAGGACAGGTACCGTTTGCAGGCTGCACATCGCCCAATCGAGGTTTTCGACGTAGTTGAGCTGAAAGAGTAAATAGCATATCGGCAGGAAGAGGATGATACGGCGGGTGAGATCCTTTTCGTCTGAAAAGTAGTTCTTCCACAGCAGCCAGCCGATTCCAAGAACAAGCAGATTGCCAAGCAGAATGAGAAAGCCGAAGCTGATGTGTCCAGTCAATGAATATTGAGCGGCAATGACCGCGTGCTCGAAGATGAGCTTATATTCATCGTGTTGCGCGGCGACGATAAAGAGAAGCTTCGAGGCAAGGCTGGGCAATTGCTTGAAGATGAGGACGAACGAGACAACCGCCTGGTAGTCGTCGAACATGGGCACGCTGCGCATCTCACGAAAGAGCATGGCGTAAAAAATGGCGATCGGCAGCAACGCGAATGTAAGTGCTGTAAGCCGTTTAGGTATAAAGAGGTTTGATTTTTGAAGAGCAGGTTTGATGCGTTCCATGCGTCCTTTTCACCGAGACATTGCGATTATTATTTAGAGTTCGATCAGTATGCCACATGGGTCTGATTGATCGCCCGGAGGACGAAGGGGCACGGGGCGTGATTTTCATAATTCAAGTCGTGACGATAACCGCACCGCTGTGCGAGATTTGGTTGCCGCTGCTTGTTTTCGTCCGCTACACTTCAGTGGCAGGCAGATCGCGACAATACCTATGAAAATTCACGAGTATCAGGCAAAAGAGATTCTTCGCAAGTACAACGTTCCCGTCCCCAATGGGGAGATGGCGACCACGCTCGAGCAGGCCGATACGGCTGCCAAGAGCCTGTTTGCCGCCGGTAATGCGGCGGTAGTGGTTAAGGCGCAGATTCATGCCGGAGGCCGCGGCAAGGGCGGCGGAGTGAAGGTGGTGAAGACG
>JBEPUY010000066.1:0-17053 GCA_041691255.1 Granulicella sp.
TCGTCCTTGCTGTTGCCCGTTTCTGATCGGTGGTATCGGTGCAAATCGGTGTTAAGCCTCCGGCTTCTAACCGGATTTCACGGTTGAGCAACAATCGGCTGCGATACCGTAGGCACGTAGTTGAACTGGTAAAGCTGGGTGCGCTTGCCCGATTCAAAACGATCGTTCCAGTCCAGGTGATACTTCAGCGAGCCGGAATTTTCCGGGTAATGCTCACTCGCCGGATACGGATAAGTTGTCATCTGATGAAACGGCATCTCCGCCACGGTAAACGGCAACGCCTCATAGAAGTCCATATCTTTGACGAAGCCATTTGCATAAAAGAAGTAGTCACGCTTCCAATGCGCAGGCAGCGGAGGCAGCGGAGCGGCGCTGAACTCAGCGTCGATCTCTTCCCCGCTGCCGAAGATGACGTACTGATTGTCGACCTTGTTGAGCAGCGGAGTTACACTGCCATACTTCGTATAGCTTCCGCGCTGCCACTGGAAAGGCCCGGTCGCGCTGATGTGGTCGTAACGATAGGTCAGATCGCCCGGAGTCTTGCCCTCGACCTGCTGCGGATAGCCGCGGAAGTCGAGATGCGCTGTGGCCAAAGGCAACTCGATCTGCCTCGCGCTCTTTGCATCGCCCGGCCCATTGTCGACCAGCGCCTGATCCCAATAGATCTGCAGGTTGGTAGTGATACGAATGCGACGAGTGCCTACCGGAAGCTTTCCGGTGAGGTCAACCACAATCGTTCTGGGAAGCCCTGCCGGAAAGCCCATGTCTTCTACAACGCGCTTCCAGCTTCCATCCGGCATCTGCGCCTCCACAAACGGCGAGATGGGCTTCAAACCCGCTTGCCATGCGGCGTACATCGAGCTGGCACTGAAATATTCGATGTAGCCGCTCATGAAGAGGCGAAGTGGATTTTGCGGCTTCCATGCGCCAACGTCGAGCGTGAGCGTATGCATGTTCGCGTAGCCCGCATAGCTCAGGTTCGTGAAGCCGCGAACATAGTTGTGGTCTCGCTTCGCGAGCAGCGGAAGAACATCGTGGCCTTGATCGTCCCATGCTCCAACTGGAAGGCGCGTTGCCGGCGAAGCGACTACCGTTTTGCCGGAGGCAAAGGGACGTTCGTCGAGGAAGCGCTCGTCGGGATAGACCTCTGTCCCTTCAGGATGGTCAATCGCGACGAGACGCAGTTGGTCGATAAAGTTGATCTCTTCCATCGGCTCGCCAAAGCGGAGGCTGAAGAGGCCGTCTCGTTCTTTGAGCTGTGCACCATCTACCTTAATCCATTCATCGGGATCGGCGTTATTCGTCGCCGTCGGCGAAACCCAGTGTCCGATGACTCCAGCGCCGACGACGTCGGAGACAAACTGGTACTTGCTCCCATCCCACGCGAACAGCACGGGGCAGGAGCTTCCACGACGGTCGAGCTCGGTAAGTGTGACCGCCTTGCTAGCCGTAACGTCCAGTTCATCCTGCGGAACTCCTGTGGGCCACAAGAGGCGGACAACATCCGCCTGCGTCGCCTGACCGAGGCCAGCGATGATCTCCGTCGCTCCCTGGCTCAGGTAACCGGAGCTTCCGGCGATCTCGAATTTTTGCGATCTGCCATTCGAGAAGATTTCGACCTTGGTCCCAATCGCCGTCTTGTTATCAGCTAGTCCTGCCAGCGTCAGGCGCAAGGAGTGATTGTGATTTCCGCCCACGTTGTGCAACACAATCGGAGGAGCATCGAGTTGCGTGACAATCAAATCGGCTGCGCCATCTCCATCGATATCCGCCGCAATGACAGAGCGAGGATTGTGCAGCTTGAGATGATCGGCACCGACCGAGTGGCTTACGTCCTCGAAGCCCTGCGAGCCGCGATTGCGCCAGATGCGTAGCTCGGGTCCTTTGGCCGTGTCTACGATTGCAGCAAGGTCGATCCAGCCGTCGTTGTCGATATCGATCGGAGTGAGTCCCCATGCGCCTTTGGCATCTGCAAGAGGCAATGGAATGCGCTCAAAGCTCTTGCCCTCCACGTTCCGCCAAAGACTAACGCCCGGAGCGCCCGCATGAGTAAGGGCAACGTCCATCCATCCGTCTTTGTTGAAGTCGAAGATAGAGACGCCACGCGTAGCAGCGATACCGGTGTCTTTATAAAGCGGTACGACTTTGAACGGACCTTCGCGCTTATTTTCAAAGATCGTTGGTGAACTACTATCACCAGTAACAATCAGATCAATCGCGCGATCGTTGTTCACGTCGGAGATCGTAACTCCAGTCGTATGCCCTTCGCCTGCAAGCCCTGCAGGTGCAGTCCACTCGGTAAACGTGGAGTTTCCGTTGTTGCGCCAAAGCACATTTGGCCCCGAGCCAGAGCTGAGAGGAGAACCTGTCACGAAGAGATCTACATCGCCATCATGGTCGAAATCGACAAAAGTCAGTCCCGCAGGTTGGTTCAGCTGCTGGATGCCAACGGCCTTGGTCGTATCCGCGAACTTTCCATGTCCAAGATTATGGAAGAGAATGATGCGATCGCTCAGCGCAACCGCGAGATCGGGATGGCCATCATTGTCGTAATCGCCGACGGCACAAGCTACTCCATGACCACTGGCGACAAGACCTGTCGTCTGCGCTGGAATTTCTTCCAGCGCGCCATTCTGGAGACTCTTATAAACGCGAATGGCAGAGTCACCGTCACCCATGACGACAATGTCCTTCTGGTTCGTGCCATCGATATCGAGAATGCAGGCGCCGCCGCCCTCCTGATTGCCCGACGACGCGGAGGCGGAACCACTGGCTCCAACAGCCTCGACAAAGCTCACTGAAATCATAGGACCAACAGGTTGCTCCGCCACGCGCATGTTCTGCACTGTGGCGTACTCGCCCTGCTCACTGTAGGTGACTGCAAGCGGCGTGCCTACCTTGGTCTGAGTGATGACCTGAAAACGCTTTAGATGCTCGCGCGCCTCTGCAATTTTGCCTGAGCGCTGCAAGGAACTGGCCAATCCAAACTGCGCCGACGCATGCAGAGGATTCAGCCGCAGAGCCTCATTAAACTCCACGATCGCCTGGTCGTACTCCTTCAAGCTGCGGTAGAGCGAACCCAGGTAATAGTGGCTGTCTGATTCCTCCGGGTTCAGTTTGATGGCCTGCTTGAAGTCCTCTACTGCAAGGTCGGACTTGCTCTCCGACAGGTGCGTGAGCCCAAGGCAGTACCAGACGCGCACGCTTTTAGGATCGACGACCGTTGCCTGCTTCAAGACAGCTTCGGCCTCCGGCAGTTTGCGCAGGTAGAGCAAAGCGATGCCCTGGTTCAGCATTGGAATTACTGAAGCAGGATCGGTTTTGTGCGCGTCATCAAATTTTTGCAGCGCTTTTTCAGTAAACTGCTGGCCCATCAAAGCGACGCCAACATTATTCAGCCGAGCGGCTGCGACTAAATTCTGTGACTGGTCCTCCGCCCATCCGCACCGCGACGTAAAGAAAAACAGGCCAAGTAGCACAAGGACGAGGCCGTTACGCACACAAAGATCGCGCAGAAATCCGCGGCTGGAGGGAATATTTTTATCGAACATGGTCACGGCACATTGTAGAACACCTGAAGCGCGCTAATACAGGGTAAAAGCGAAGGCTGAACCCAGATTCGGCGCGTCTCCGCGCATTCTCTTCCGACCGTTGCATGCCTCTCAGAAGGGCGTAAACTGGACTCAAAAGAATGCCCTCGCGAGGAACACCTGTGCATCAATACATTGAACGAGTCGTCGATCTGACAGAGCCCGAAGCAAACCAGATCTATAACCTGAGCACGGAAGAAGCAACACAGATACTGCTGGAACGACCGGCCGACGCAATGCGCGAGATCTCTGGGTCGTTTGCGCTACTCGCGAGAGCGGGAAAGACCGTCAAGATGGCCAGGTCGCTTGACCGGCCGATGCGATACTTTCTGGCAAAGCGCCAGGCAGGCCCTGTGCTGATCGTTGCCGCCCGCATCGATGCCATCTACAACTGGCTCAAAAGTGAGGGGCTCCATGAGCAGTTTCATCCCAGCTATACCAGAATGGTTCCAGCGCATCATGTAGTCGAAATCCAACTCATAGGCTGTCCCGATCCGGACCCCGTTTATACGCGCTTCTTCTCACCAAAGCTGGGCACGCTGCCGCCTGATCTCGATCAGATTGGCGAACAATACATCGCTGCCCTGGCCGAAGAGGTCTCTCAGTGGCTCAGTAGGATTCCAGCAGAAGAACCGATCGGCATCTGCTTCTCCGGCGGCATCGACAGCGGCAGCGTCTTCCTCGCGACCTATCATGTGATGAAGAAACTCGGCATGAGTTTGAGCCGCCTGAAGGCTTTTGTGCTCGACCTGGGCAACGGTCCTGACGTGCAACAGGCGCGTGCTTTTCTCGACGCCGTCGGCCTGGGATTGTTTCTCGAGGCAATCGAGGTCGATGCTTCTACTCTCGATGCGCAGGAGACCATTCGTATCGTGGAAGATTACAAGCCTCTCGACATTGAATCTGCGACGATGTCTCTCGCTCTGTGCAAGGGCATCCGCGAACGCTACCCAGATTGGCGTTATCTGCTGGACGGAGACGGTGGGGATGAGAATCTGAAAGACTATCCCATCGAAGAGAATCCCGAACTTACGATTCGCAGCGTCATCAACAATCAAATGCTTTATCAGGAAGGCTGGGGAGTAGGCAAGATCAAGCATTCGCTTACCTATAGCGGAGGACTAAGCCGTTCGTACACTCGTACCTATGCTCCGGCGCATCATTATGGATTTATCGGATTCAGTCCTTTCACCAGGCCGAACGTCGTCGCGGTAGCAGAGGCAATTCCCTTCATCAAGTTGACGGACTACAGCGTCGAAAAGCTTTACGAATTAAAAGGCGATATCGTATCCAGGGGAATAGCTGCGCTAACTGGTTTAGAGATGCGTGCCTTTCCAAAACGCCGGTTCCAACACGGCGCGCTCCCTGAGGATGCTTTGCGCAAAAGGCTGCCATTTCGAGAGGCTGAGTATCGAAAGCAGTTTCTGTCGATCTACCTGTGAGCGCGCCGTTGACGCTTTCTTATCCAACCACCGCCGTTGAGCGAGATAAATGGGTCTTAGCTCGGCGTCCGGCACGCGAGAATCTTGACCCGCTGCGTCCTTACGCATTCCTTGTGGAGGAAGAATGTTCCGCCGCAAGGGAAATAGTACCCACAGCTACAATATTTTTGACTAACCGGGAATGTCCCTGGCGATGCGTTATGTGCGACCTCTGGCGCAATACTCTTACCGAGAAGGTTCCGGCAGGTGCTATTCCACAACAGATTGACTATGCCTTGGCGCAGCTACCGCCTGCGCGGCAAATCAAGCTCTACAACAGTGGTAGCTTTTTTGACCGCAATGCAATTCCTTTCGAAGACTATCCTGACATCGCGGCCCGAGCTAATTTATTCGAAAGGACGATTGTTGAGTGCCATCCATCACTCATCAACCAAACCTGTCTTCATTTTCGCGACTTACTTTCCAGCCAGTTAGAAGTTGCTATGGGGCTTGAAACGGCTCATCCAGAGATATTAGAGCGGCTGAATAAGCGGATAACTCTGAAACAGTTTTCTGAGGCATCTCATTATCTCCGATCAAATGAAATCGACCTGCGCGTGTTTGTCCTCGTACAACCTCCGTTCATGAAAGCGCAAGAAGCCCTTCACTGGACAGAGCGTTCTTTGGATTTTGCTTTTGACTGTGGTGCAACCGCTGTAACACTCATTCCGACCCGGGCTGGAAATGGCGCCATGGAGGAGCTAACGCAGTTAGGTGAATTTTCTCCCCCTAAACTGCATACCGTGGAATCCGCCGCAAGCTACGGCTTGAGTCTCCACCGAGGTCGGGTATTTGTCGATCTGTGGGATTTACGTCTTGCTTCACCCAAATGCTCCTGTTACCGATTACGCATTGAACGACTGTATGAGATGAACCTTCATCAATCGGTATCGGACGTGATCGACTGCGAACTCTGCAAAGGAAACAGTTGAGTACCTCCTACGACATTGCAGTAGTTGGATCAGGCTTTGCGGGATCGCTCATGGCCATGATTGCACGCAGGCTGGGGCACTCCGTCGTGCTGTTAGAAAGGGGCAAACATCCGCGTTTCGCCATTGGAGAATCTTCAACTCCACTCTCAAATCTTCTTCTTGAAGATATAGCTGCCCGCTATGATCTTCCACGAATTAAACCATTGTCTAAATGGGGTACCTGGCAGGAGAACTATCCAAGCATTCCTTGTGGAATGAAGCGCGGCTTCACTTTTTACCACCACCAGCTTGATCATCCACAAGGTCCAGACCCAGACCATCAAAGACAACTTTTGGTTGCGGCAAGCCCGCATAACCATATCGCAGATACGCATTGGTTACGCTCGGAATTCGATGAGATGTTAGTTCACGAAGCGCAGAGCATGGGCATCGACTACTTTGACGAAGTTAAACTAAATAGCTTTGTCAATGATGATGAATTCGCTACGCTAAGTGGCACGAGAAACGGGCAATCCGTTACTTTTCGTGCAAAGTTTGTGGTGGATGCTACTGGCCCTCGCGGCTTTCTCCATCGCACATTAAACCTCTCAGAAAGTTCTATTCCGAACTACCCTTCTACCCAAACTCTTTTTAGTCATTTTACAAATGTAAAACGCCTAGATGATGCGCTCTCTCACTCAACTTCAGATACGCCTCCATACCCTGTTGACGATGCGGCAGTTCATCATATTTTTGATGGTGGCTGGATATGGGTGCTCCGTTTTAACAACGGAATCACCAGCGCTGGAGTGGCTGCGACCGATGAAACCTTCGCTCGCCTGCAACTCGCGGATGGTGAAGTCGCATGGAATCAACTGCTCAAGTCTATCCCTGAACTTCAAGAGCAGTTTATGAATGCAAAGGCGGAGCGACCATTCACTCACGTAAAACAACTTTCCTTTTTAAGTAATGCCATGCATGGTCAACGATGGACTCTCTTACCCTCGGCAGCGGGCTTCGTCGATCCGCTGCTCTCGACCGGATTTCCGCTTACACTATTGGGAATTCGCAGATTGGGAGAGATATTTCAAAACGACTTGGGCACGCCGCGCTTTCATCCCAACCTACAGGGTTACGAAGATCAAACTAGCGGAGAGATCCTTGCAGCGTCGAGACTGCTCTCTGGCCTATACGCAAACATGAACTGTTTTCCAGTTTTTACTGCCCTCTCCTTGCTTTACTTTGCGGCAGCCAGCTTTTCAGAGACAGCAATGAGGCTACACAAAAGCCACCTGGCAACGTCATTTCTGCTTCATGATCATCCATTTTTTGGCCCTGCATGCAGCAAACTACTTGAGCGCTCTCATCACTTATCTACAAAACAAGAAGCAGACCACTTCATTGAAGATGTTTTGCAGGTGATAGAACCGATCGACGTCGCGGGCCTTTGCAACCGCCAGCGGCGCAACTGGTATCCCGTCGATGCCGAAGACCTTATCCAATCGGCCCATAAAGTAGAAGCAACCCAAGAGGAGATCCTTCACCTTCTGCGAAGCTGCGGATTTTATCAGTAACCGCCATTTCGTTTGAAAAAAGCCGCTACTGCGAAACAGTCTGCGGCACAGTGACCTTGATTGGCGTGGCAGAAACGATTCCGCTTCCTTCCTTCAAGGTGATCGTCTGATTTGGCTTGATATCGGCGATGGACTCTTTCTTCCCTGACGGCCAAACAATGTCGAGGCTTACCGTCTTTCCGTCATCTGGCTTTCCTAGTCCGAACGTCAGTGGCATCTCACTTTGCGAAAGATAGCTCGATCCAGACTTGACCATCTCGAAAATTCGCATACCCTTATTTGTTTTGACAGTAACCTTCGCGCCGATCCCATCTCGATTAGATCGGGTTCCGATGGTTCTAAACCTGAGCATGTCGTTCTGATTACCGTTGTCATTCCGCAAGAGCTTTGCCGCGCCGTTGCTCGTAGTGATGACCAAGTCCAGATCGCCATCGTTGTCAAAGTCCAGATATGCTGCGCCGCGGCCTACGATAGGCTGATGCAACGCGGAACCAACTTTGTCTGTGACGTTCTCAAAATGGCCTTTGCCTTTATTCCTGAAGAGCAATGGCGACTCTGCATAATGGAGGGTCGGCTGCGTCACGCTTACGTCGTCGGCGACATGCCCATTGAGAGCAAAGATATCAGGCCAGCCATCTAAGTCATAATCAAAGAAAAACGTACTGAACGTTAGCGATTTGGCAGAAGCGGTTGCGATGTCAGAGTCTGTTGCCCTATCCGAGAATAGTCCTGAACCGTCGTTATGGTAGAGCGACATGCTCTCATTCGTAAAATTTCCAATAACCAGACTTTGCTTTCCAGACTCATCGTAATCAGCCGCGTCCGTTCCCATCCCTGCGCGTGCTTTTCCTGCGTCGCTAAAGGCAACTCCCGCTGTAAACGCTGTGTCGGTAAAGGTTCCGTTGTGATTATTGTGGTAGAGCTTGTTCGGCTGCGTATCGTTTGTCACAAACAGATCTAGCCAGCCGTCATTGTCGTAATCAAGTAAAGCGACCCCAAGCGACTTACTCGACGGATCATAAAGTCCGGCTTTCTTTGTTACATCTTCAAACCTTCCATTGCCCATGTTGCGATAAAGTGTAGCGCTTTGCCCCTTGTACGCCTCGGGAGTGCAATATGACTTATTCTTCCCGTCAATCGAACAGAATTGATCTGTTGCAATAGACCAGTCCACATAGTGCAAGACAAATAGATCGAGTTTGCCGTCATTGTCGTAATCAACCCAAACCGCACTTGTAGCAAAGCCTGGATTCTTCACGCCTGCTCTGGCTGTTACATCGGCAAACTTTCCATTGCCCAGGTTATGAAAGAGATGGTTTCCATCGAGAGCAGTTATGTAAATGTCCTCGAACCCGTCGTTATCATAATCTGCCACGGCACAGCCCAGACCGTACAACTTCACAGCAAGTCCGGCATGGCGCGTCACATCGGTAAAGGTTCCATTGCCGTTGTTGTGATAGAGCGCAGGCAAAGAGTTCGCTGACTGATGCCCCGGCCAGTCCATTGAATTGACGAGCAAGATATCCTGCCAACCGTCGTTGTCGTAATCCAGTACGCAGACTCCGCTGCCCATCGTCTCCGGGAGATATTTCTTTCCAAAAGCTCCGTTGTTATGACGAAAATAAATTCCTGCCTTATCGGTTACGTCAGTAAACCGAATGGGGCCAGACGGCCGCACCGAGGCAGCTTTCATCTTGGCTGGCTGAGTTGACGCAGGTTGACTGGTAGACGAAGAAGTATTTTGCAGCACTGTCGCAGACGGATGTTGCTTGCAGCCCGAAACTAAGAGGAGCGTAACCAGGACAGGGCACGATACAAGCAGAAATCGTAATCTCATCAAGATGCTTCCTTTACTAAATTCACTATGGGAGCGCTCCTATGAGTGCACCACATCTCAATAAGCAGAGCTGCCGGACCTACAAGAAACAGCGCATAGAACGGGGCGTAAACACTCTGATCCAGCCGGAAGAGCATCTCAACGGCAGCCACGGCAAAAGCAACAACGCACTGCCACTTCTTAGAGCGCACCGTACTCTTGGGATCAGTAATCATGAAGAATATAAAAAGCTGATATTCCGGGCCGGTGATAGGAGATATTTCGGACAGCAACGGATCTCCTGTAATCCAGGTACGGAGAAAAGCCAGCGCGATAAACGAAATCACATAGGTGGCACAGATATGAAAACGGCGAAGACGCCAGATAATCGCCGAACCGAGCAGCCAGATCACTACCATTGCGCCGAAATTGTTGCCCCACTGAATACTGAGAGTGGCAACGGATTCAGCAGCTATAAATACCATCGCAGAAATTGCAAAGTTAGATGGATTCCATATATGTCTCCCATTGACGCGTAACACATACTTGGAAGTAATTGCTATCAGACTACAAAGCGCATAGGGCCAAAAGAAAGGGGAACGAATCAGGATTCCGACGCTAATGCCGGTGATGTAGGCGCTGGCAAGGTGTGGCCACTTATGCAGAAAGATGCGCCCCAGAATCAACTCAGCCGTAATGCTGGCTGCTATCGCCAGGAGTGTCTTCTGATAACTCTCAAGAATACCGAACGAGACATTTCCCGCCAGAAGAATAAGTGTAATAAACAGCGGAGGCATGAACCTGTTATCGAGGCTGAGAATTTGCTTCCACCGAGCTCCGTTATCCGGGGGCACCGGATTTGTGATCGCTAGCTGGCTCATTCTGGTTCCTCGATCTTATAGAGTTTGTCCGGCACGAGGCTACTAAGAGCCTGCACCTTTCCAGAAGGCCAGCGGATTACCGCCTTTTCAATCCTCGAGTTCTTTCCTAACCCAAAATGCAGACGGCGATCATTCTGCGCGGCAAATCCGCTACCCCCTGAGACCTCTTGAATCTGCTCCTGCCCGTTCCACGATAAAGTAACCTGCGCACCGATTGCGCTGCGATTGCTCTTTGTTCCTTCTAATTGAAACTCGATCCAGTCTTCTCCCGGCGCGACCGTATTTTTGTAGACGAGCAGAGGCCCCCGTTGATTTGCAACAACCACATCCAATACACCACGGTTCCACAGATCGGCGAGCGCAACGGACCGCCCATCGTAGGTATCCCTTACGCCGACTGACTGTGCTACATCAATGAATTTACCGGCGCCATCGTTGAGCCAGACGTGTTTTTGCTGATAGCCCGACAAGCTCCTTCCATCCATGGCTGGCCAGTTCTTAGCGTCTCCAATAATTGTGGAATTTCCGCCCGAGATTTTTGTGAAGTCATACCAATAACTCTTCTTGCGGTCGAGTGATACATAGCCATTGGTAAGATAGAGATCGAGTGTGCCGTCATTATTCAGATCTCCAAACTGTGCTCCAAAACTCCAACCCCCGAGCTCCACTCCCATGTCACGTGCGAGATTTTCAAACTTAATGCCATTGCCGTTCGTACCTTCCTTAGGCACCCAGAGATTATTTCCCTGAATCAGCACACCATCCTCAGAGATGTTAGAGACATATACCGCATACCGTCCCTGGTTGAAGATGTCGCCAAAAGCTACATTCATCCCGCTCTTCGGCGCAAAGCCTACACCGGTCTGTTCCCCCGCTTCATGAAAGCGCTTTCCATCGTTGAGATAGAGTTCCGACACGCCATAGTCATTCGCAATAAAGAGATCGGGATGCCCGGTTCCACGTAAATCAGCAGCGGCGGCGGCTAAAGCCCAGCGGCGACTGCTGATCCCTACCTTTGCGCTAACCTCTTCGAACTTGCCATTGCCAAGGTTGTGGAAGAGATATTTGCGTCCCCCGTTGTTGGCATACTCAAAGCTATCCGGCATCATCTTGGTCGACTTCAAATGCCAGAGATCAACATTCTCCGGATAGTAACCACCAACAAAAAGGTCAAGTAGGCCGTCTCCGTCGTAGTCAAACCAGACAGCAGTATTTGCGTTGATCCACGGCGGCAAGCCTGCCTTTTCACTTACACGAGTAAACCCGTGTCCCTTGTCGTTATGAAATAGCTCCGGACGCCCCCACTTGATCAGATAGAGATCTTCATAGCCATCATTGTCATAGTCTCCCCATACCGCGCCCATGGAAACTCCGGCACCGACCTGATTGACATCGGCAACGCCCATCTGTTCGGCAACATCTTTGAAGGTACCGTCATGCATGTTTCGGTAGAGATGGTTCTTGCTGCCTTCAGCACTGTTCGTCACATAGATGTCGGGCCATCCATCGCGATCGAAATCTACGATCGAGACAGAGGCTCCCATCGAGGCAACTTCAGGCATAATCGATGCTAGTTTCGAGTCGAGCGTTGGGCCTTGATGAACAAAGTCGATACCTGCCTCGTGCGAGACCTCGGTGAGATAAAATCCGTGATTCGCCAGCGCAGCTTTCGTATCAAACTTCATTTGAGCCGAGGCCTGACGTCCGGAGAGCCTTCTAATAACCATTGGTGTCAGCAACAATGCCACGAAGAAGATGCTGACCGAAATTCGCGCGATAGGGATTCGCTTCATTTCCCTGCCTCACTTTTCAAGGCTTCATCAAAGATCCTCGGCGTTACATAGCGGGTCTGATAGATCTGCCAATCTTCCTTGTGGTGCCGATACTCCCAATCGTCCTCAAGTTTTCCCGGAGCCGCATCGTATTCCCTTCGAGCGTGATAGGGATAAGGCAGCACAGCCTGCGAATTCGTGGAGTTATAGTCGCCGTCCTTAATCCAGCCGTCCCCTGCGATCACATAGTCACGCACCCAACCTTTCGGTGGCGCAGCCGGCGTGGCGAAGCGCAACGACATCTCATCACCCGCGTTCATGATGACGTAGCGGTCGTCAATGCCTGCCAGCAAAGGACGCACATCTCCGTAGCGGGTATAGTAACCCCCAAGATCACGCCAGATTTGTGTCGTCGACATCAGGTGGCTATAGTCGGGAATCTCCGGCGAAGACGCATTCGCCTGATGAATAGCTGAGTAGCCGCGATAATGCAGATTGGCTGTAGAAGGTGCCAACCGTTCAATCTTCAGAGGAGTATCCGGCAATCCTTTGGCCCACTCAATCGAATCCCAGTAAATCTCAAGATTCGTCTTGAGCCGGACCTTCCGGGCTGTACCCGGAACAAAGATGTTGGTCAGGTCAAAGAGACAGATCTTCTTGCGTCCAGCCGGAAAGCCGAGATTTGGCCGAGCTATCTTCCAACCGCCATGTCCATCCGGAACCTCAAGACTAAGAGGCTCGGGATGCTCATGCTGTCCCTGGCTCATGGCAACGTTCAGCGATGAGTCAGCCGGATGCAGCCACCCTTTGGCGATCAACCAGAGAGGCCCTGTCTTTGGCGCGTTGTCTCCCAAATCAATCTCTACATAATGGTCGCGAGTTACTCCCTGATACTGTCCTCTGCCAAAATTATCAAGATACTTTCCGTCGAGCGTTCTTAGAATCGCTGTGACATCTTCTCCATTGTCGTCAACCGCACGAGCTATTGGCTGAGGCGTTGCAACCGCGGTGATAGCTAACTTCACCGGTGGCACAGCAAAACGCTCATCTGTAAATATCTCCGTTCCTATCGGATGAGCTACTGTCATCAGCGAGAGATAGTCGTAGTAGTAAGTCTCCCAAAGCTCGCCAGTAACTCGTAAGTCATAAAAGCCATCTCGAGGAACTAACTCATTGCGGCCTATCTTGTACCACTCCTGCGTCGCCTCAATGCGCGCGCTTCCCAGCGAATTAATACGCAACCCAATCGCCGAACCCCATGGAACAGAGTCCTTCACAAACTCCATCCCTTTGCCGTTATAAGCAAAGAGGAACGGGCAGGAACCCTTCAGCCGCTGCTCCGCGACAAACTCCTGGTCGGCCTTGAGCGCAAACTCGGCGCGCACCGAACCGTTAGGCCAAACGATTCGAGCTACATCAGCGCCCTTCTGCTCTCCCAACCCGAAATGAAGCTCAGGCCCGGAGATCTCCTGCTTCTGAACCATCAGCCCGGAGCGAATCTCAATCTCTCCGCCAATACCGAACGAATTGATACGCTGATCGCCCGTAGCCTGATGTGCGCGAGGTCGAATGGTCTGCCAGTGATACTGCTTCGTCCCTTGATTGACCGCCGCAACAACATGCCCATCAGGCGACAGTTCGAGAAGATCCAGCCTTCCATTCCCATTCAAATCGGCAGCAGCAAAAACCAGCGCCGCAGCAGAGGGTTTGCTCATCAGTTGAAATTTGCGGTCCGCTCCCTGTAGCCAAATCAACGGGCTGCGCGCAGAGGCAACCGGTGCGAGCAGAATATCGAAGGCACCATTATTGTCCAGGTCAACAACGCGAAGCCGAACATCTGTTGCAAGGTAGCTCGCAGCATCGGGAACCGTGGCAACATCCGACACCGCCCAGCCATGACTATCGTTCGTCATAGCTAGACTGGAAATCGTTCCACTCTTGCGGACGGCGAGCAGACCCAGCGGTCCTTCGCGATCTACATCGGCAACCGCGATCGCGCTCACCGCAGAAAATCCGCTCGGCACAGGTACTTCGCGGAACTTGCCCGAACGCTCGTTGAGGAAGACATGCAGTTGCCCCGCGCCATCGAGCAAGGTGGCATCGGGATTGCCATCTCCATTAATATCTGCCCATACAAACTGTCGAATGCCCGAGATGCCGGCAAAGGGATGCATAGCCAGAAATGTTCCGTCTCCATTGTTGCGAAGAACCAGCGGCAATCCAGACGCTGCACCGACAACTACGTCGAGGTCTCCATCTGCTTCAATGTCAACGCCCCACGCGCCGGTGTAACTTCCCTCCGTGATCGCGCGAGGCAGCTTGGTCTTAACAGTTACGTCTGCGAAGGTCTGCGGATTATCCTGCCGCATAAACCGCAGTCCACCTGCACCCGCCAATATGAGATCGGTTTTGAAGTCATAGTTGAAATCAATAGGCAGCACACCTTCCGGGCTGGGCTTTACCTTAGCCTTGCCCCCGGGAAAAGAAAACGCAGCTCCGGTCGAAAGGCGAACATCGCTAGCATTGGCTACCGCAACTGCAGGCGTTCCCGTGCCATCCAGAGAAACCGCCCCAATCCAACTCCAACCACCGGGCGATATTTTCGCCAGCGGTTGAGAAGCAAAGGTCATGCCCTCGTCCGCAGCAGCAGGCTTGAAGGTCGGCGATGGCAGCTTCAGAAAATGTGCGAACGGTTTTGCCTCTTCCCCAGGCTGCGGTTTAATCGCAGACAAGCTCTGGCGAAACTCGGGAACCTGCATCAGCACGTTCCTCAAAAAGATCGACCGCGTCGCCGCAGCCCTCGGATCAGGCCCTGAGGCGGCGGCTTGCAGAGCGGTCAGTTGCTGCCGCACATCTGCAGGCCATGTGCCGGATTGCGCCGCAATCCTGTCGATCGCCGAGTGCAGCGTGGCGGCGTCTCCCCGCTTGGCGGCAATGCGGCTCAAATCAACCAGTGCAGCAAGATTATTGGGATCGGCAGAGAGAATCTGTTTAATCAGACCTTCGAAACTTTCTTCGCTGGACGCGTCGCCCTGCCTCTCCACCTCAGAGGCGAGTTGATAGGTTGCGCGCAGGTTCGCGGGATTCAGCTTGATCGCCGTGCGCAGGTCGGCAATGGCCTTCGCCGAGTCCCCACGATTACTGTCCAACAAGCCGAGCAGATAATAGATGCGGTCATCTTTGGGAGCAAGCACTCGTGCACGGTCAAGTCTCTGTGCCGCTGCATCAAAGCTCCTCTGACGCAGCGCCAGTATCCCCCAGTTCGCCCATCCGGCAGGCTCTCCCGGAACAAGCTTTGTAGCTTGCGCCAAACTGCTATCGGCCCTGACATCATCGCCTACCTGCAAAGCCGCCAGCCCGACATAGAAGCTGGAGACAAAATCGGCATACGTCTGCGAGGACTCGCTCGGCAGCCTTCCGCCCGAATGGCATCCGGCAACAAAAAGCACACTGGCGGCCAGAACGGCAGCCAGAAGACGGCGGCATGGTTGAGGTCGGGCGTGCCGGTCGTCCATCACGGCATCGTCAGTTGCAAGGGTTCTCATGGGATCTTCAATTTTGGAGGCTGTACTGAACATATAGCATGGGGCCCAAAGTTATCCATAACCAAACTCAAGTCTAAAGCTCGATTCCTTCGCGTCCATTCATCATGGCAAACTCTCGGGCAAATATCCTTAGCCTTAAGATGGGGACGAACATCAACCTTAAGATGGATAGAAGAAGCCAGCGTCTAAGACTAGTATTTAGAGGTCAATTGGTCGGTCTGTCTAAGTATTTAAAATTCAGTTGGGTCTCTTTTTCGTAGAGCACTGGCGACAAGAATCTCTGATTGCCTGGGGAGCGTAATCGGCATCGTCGAATGCAGAATAAGAGGCACAGTGCGCCCCGCCTCCTGGAGTTCTCCCTACTCGCGTTCTCCGGGCTCATCTTCAAGGGGGATCTCTGGAACCATCAGTAGGGTCTCCCCACCCTCCACCTCGAGCGCACCCACCCACACCTCCAATTCTTTACGAAGCCTTCCAACCTTCACCCCACCAAAAGAGAACTCGTGCGGCTCCAACCGGCGCAACGCCGCTCGCAGCAATGACGCTGCACCGATCCGGTTCTCTCGCCGCAGATGATGAAACGCGGCAGCCGTCTGAATCAGCGCCTGCAGAAAAGTCTTCTCCGGCTCCTGAGCCTGCAACCACACGCACTCCCAATGCTCATGCGCCAGAAAAAACTCCTCGGCGCGATAGCATCGCAGCCCTTCGGCCAGCGCCCCGGTGCTCCAGTCCAATCTCGTCATCCAGTCATTATCTCTATTCATCACAGGCAACGCCGTTCCCACTCACGCCCCTCGCTCTGCTAGCATCGAAGTCTAGCCCATATCATGACTACGACCAGCACAGAAGCCCCTATCCGCGTCCGCATCGCTCCCAGCCCCACCGGCGACCCTCACGTAGGCACCGCCTACATGGGCCTGTTGAACTATATCTACGCCCGTCAGCGCGGCGGCACCTTCGTCCTCCGCATCGAAGATACCGACCGCACCCGCTTCGTCCCCACCTCCGAGCAGATGATCTTCGATACCCTCCGCTGGCTCGGCCTCAACTGGGACGAAGGCCCCGACGTCGGCGGCCCCTACGGCCCCTACCGCCAGTCCGAACGCACCGAAATCTACCGCCAGCACGTCGAGCTTCTACTTACGAACGGAACAGCCTACCGCTGCTTCTGCACCGCAGAGGAGCTAGACGCCGCCCGCAAACGGCAGATCGCCGCAAAGCTCCCGCCCCGCTACCCCGGCACCTGCCGCCATCTGCCCACAGAGCAGATTGAAGCCAATCTCGCCGCGAACAAATCCTTCGTCATTCGCATGGTCGTCCCTACCGAAGGCGCGACCACCTTTCGCGACGAGCTGCGCGACGACATCACCTTCGAGCACTCCACCATCGACGACCAGGTGCTGATGAAGTCCGACGGCTTCCCCACCTACCACCTCGCCAACGTCGTCGACGACCACCTCATGCAGATCACCGACGTCATCCG
>JBEPUY010000067.1:0-16636 GCA_041691255.1 Granulicella sp.
CGCAGGACTGCGAAAATCGGCTCGGGATTATCGAGCGCATGCTGCTTGAGGCGAGTCAGCATCGCTGCTGCATCGTCTTCAATCAATTTGATGTCGAAGCGGCGGTCCGCTTCCATCTTGTCCAAATTGGTTCTTAAGCGAGCTAGATCTTCGGAAATCGACATTTATGAAACTCCTTCCTAGCGCGGATCGACGAGTTCCTTCGAAATCATTCCAATCGCAGTGATGCTGGGCACGAAGAAATATTCTCCCCCACGCAGTTCCACGAAGTTGGGCAAGGTGCTGCACACGAACGGAGGATTAGAAGGGTCGGCGTCACCCTGAACAACAAATTTCTCGCCTTCGCCATGGCTTCCCATCACAGGGTCCTTCTCGTTGCCGAGATGCGCATCGTTGCCGTATGCGATCCATTGCTGCTGCACGAACTCGAATTGCCTGGCAAGATTTGCGTTGAGCGCCATGAAGATGACTCCGCGATCCACCGCGTCCAGCTGTGCGGCTTCCTCGGGCGTGGTGGGATCTTCCGCAGGAGCCAACGGGCCATAAGGCAGGCCACGCCGTGAGATGCGGCGACGATTGATCAAACGACCCTCGAAGCCGAAAGAATCGCGAGGATGAACGCGGCGAATATGCGCGCCTAACGGACAGCGTGCGCCCGTTGGGTCGTTCCCGTATTTGAAGTCGGTGCTCTCGTCAGGTTTCTGCAGAATGTCCGGATCCGGGGCATCGGGCGAGCTCTCAGTGGGCGTGCCGTTCCTCCATCTGCCGATGAACTTGGAAGCCAGTTTCTCCTTTGCGTAGTCGTCTCCAGCGCCGTAGAGGACGCTCCACTTGTTCAGAAAAGCGCGAAAGGTTCCAACATTTTGATGCAGCTTGCGGTAGACCATAAAGGTTCCGTTGCTCGCGAGCAGGTGGGGCACCGGTGCGACCGGCAACTCTCCAGCCTCGTCGGCATATCCGAGCAGCAGTTCGCCGGTTGCCAGAGGTGTCCATTTGCCATCCTTGTCGAGTTTGCCTTGCCCGTTTTGCGCCTTGCGACAGATATCGACGTAGTCCGGGTTGCCGAATCCATCCGTATAGCCAAAGTGCTCCTTCGCGTTGAAGGCGCCGTCTTCGAAGAGCGAAGCCGCATCCTGAAAGCCCAGGCAGTGCGCGCCGCCGGTTTCTGTCATCAGCGCGCTGATGGCCTCGAACTGGGTTGTAACGTCTTCCGGGGAGAGGCCGTTGATGCCCAGCCACGCATGCACATGGCCCTCGCGCCAAAGGTCTTCCCAATGCTCAACCGAATTGACGCCGGTGTCTCCCAGGATGCGGCTGCGGGCCTTCATGCCCTCTTGAAATTCAACCGGGAAGGTGTTCAATGTCGCGAGGGGCAGATGGAGCGCAGCGAGTCCCTGAAATGTAAACGCAATGTTGACGGTGCTCTTTGGCTTTTCGTCCCAGAGCTGACCGGTGGTGACCAGGCTGAGAAGCCTGCCGAGCAATTCTCGTGTACGCGTCGGGTTTTCGAAGTGCAGGAAGCAGTAGCGCGCAAACGGCATGTTGTAGCCGCGCAGTACGAAGCCCTGAAGATCGGTTGGGTTCAACTTACTCATTTCGGCCTCCGGTCTTGATGTTGCGCGGTTGGGCGTTCATGGCAGGCTTGCTCGGAGGGGTGGCGTCAAGGATCTTCAGAAACTCGATAAAATCTCGTTGGGTCTGGGCTGAATCCACTCCCTGGTGTTCTGCAACGAAGTGAGCGACGGCACGCTGCGTCTGCAGGGCAGCCAGCGTTTGCGTTACGGTCTTGTCGTTCACCGCGGCGAACAGGAAAGTTGTCTCTAGCTGGCAATTTTTCATGTATTGCACAAACTTCGCCTTGTCCGCGCTGCCGGGATACCCGTTGCAATGGCTCCATATCGCGTCGAGATGTTCAGGAATTGTCGTCGCAAGCCCCTGAAGGTAGTTGTCCAAATCTCCATCAAAATTCGACTCCAGCACAAGATACTTGGATTTGAGGTGCTCTTCGCAGGCAGGCATGCCGACATAAATAACATCGTCCATCACTACCAGCCGTGCGAGGTGCGTTCCCGGTGCGACGGCGAATGGGCTCTCCGAATCCGCAGTCAAGTTCGAGAGATACTCGCGGATCTGCAGGTCGTGAGACGGGCTCGCATTCTCATCATTCAGGATGGGGCAAAGTAACGTCAGTCCATAGATGCTGCCGTTTTGATTCGCCATCGTTCACTTCCTTGTTTCCTATTGAATGACTATCGAAAAGATAGGTCACGAGACCATCGGCGCTTCGCCGGTAGATCCCAGGTGTGCTTGCACGGCGATAAGAAATTCCAGGTACGTCCGTTGGAATTGTTCTGGGGTGCAGGTCGTACCTTGGACGCGGAACTTGTTCAGTTCCTGCTGAACGATATGCGCAGACTTCACATCGTTCGCTGTAGCTTCGGGGTATGCCGTGTAGTAATAGTCCGTGTCGAATTGGACGCGGGCGATGTAATCCTTGAACGGTGTAACGGGGACCGCCCCCGGAAACTTCTCGCTCCAGCGCCATATCAGGTTCAAGCCATCGCTGAGCACGGCGGAAAAGGCATCGATGTACTGGTTCCAGGTTCCGTTGAAATTGCTGAAGAAGAGCAGGTAGTCATATTTCAGCGACTCGCGCTTTTGCGTATCGCCGAGGAATGGGAATCGATTGCGAGGAATGATGACCCAGCGCGCAAACTCAATGAAAGAGAGATTGATGAGGTCCTGCTGCTTCGACTTCACCTTTGCCAAAACGAAGAAAATCAGACGTAGAATCCATGTCTTCCATGGACGCATCGGCGTAATGGCATTCATTGCGTAAACTTTGCCGTTTATATTGCTCATCGGGCTCCATTCCAAGGATTGGAAGTACGAGAATGAGTCACCATAAAATCAGGCCCGAATTCCAAGTTGCTCAAACTTGGCAGTAACGTTCACCGAATTGTGCCAGAAAAAGCGCGATTCGCACAGAGGAAAATTGGCGGCAACTCTCTGGCTTCTCGCTCTGGCGGTGAGGACAAGAATAAGCTTTGCGTCTCGATTGGCTCCGGTCAGGTTCATTCACGTTCCCGTATCCATCGATCCCTGAACAATCGGCATCCATACGGTACTGCCGCCGCTAAGAACAACTCTTATACCGGGCCGACTGCTAAGACTAAGACTCTGAGCGGCGAACAACCCCCGTGACCTGGAACTATGTATAGTAGCACTGCTGCAAGGACTGATTTTCAGCAACGAACGGAGGCACGCAACAGGATACGAACGCTGGATATTCAGTATCATTGGAAGACAGACCGGATAAGCCGGGTACTGAACTGAGACGAATTTGACTATCAAAAAGGCTTCGACTGAAGCCGCCCCGCCTCAAACGCCATCACGCCGTAACCGCGGAAAGACAGTCCGCCGCAGTCTTGTCGAAGCAAGTGCGGCTCAGGATGCTGCACTCCTCGCTCGCGAACTCCGTACCTCACAAACGCAGCAGGAACTTGCCGTGATTGTCGTAGTCGAGTTCACCGGAGAGCTCCGCAAACGCAAGCAGCTTACGGCAGCCGCTCGACTTGCCCGCACCGCAGCCTCAGTCATTGCGGGAGAAGAAGATCTCTCAGGCAATGCAGCCTCCACGCTCGACTTCGATGCCGGCCGTGCAGAGTTCGAAGAACTTGCTCGATCAGCCGGTGCAACGATTGCCGCTACCCTCGTCCAGCGGCGCCAGCGGCCCGATCCCTCCAGCCTCGTCGGCCTGGGCAAACTCGACGAAATCGTTGAGGTCGTCACCTCCACCAATGCTTCACTTGTTCTCTTTGACCACGACCTCACTCCCTCGCAGCTCCGTAACATCGAAGCCCGGCTACCCTGCCACGTCATCGACCGTTCGCAGCTCATCCTCGACATCTTCGCCCGCCACGCCAAGACCCGTGAAGGGCAGCTCCAGGTAGAACTCGCTCAGCTTGAATACCAACTCCCTCGACTCGCCGGACGCGGCCGTGCCATGTCGCAGCTTGGCGGCGGTATCGGGACCCGCGGCCCGGGCGAAACCCAACTCGAGACTGATCGCCGCAAGATCAACCTTCGCATCGATCACATCAAGACCCAGCTTGACGCCGTCCGCCGCATCCGCCACCAGCAACGGCAGCGTCGCGAGGCAGTCCCGGTCCCAGTCGTCGCCCTCGTCGGCTATACCAACGCCGGCAAGAGCACTCTCTTCAATGCACTCACCGAGGCCGGCGTGCTCGAATCGGCGCGCATGTTCGCTACCCTCGACCCCAAGCTCAGGCAACTGCAGCTTCCTTCACGGCGCAAAATCCTGCTCTCCGATACCGTCGGCTTCATTCGTAATCTTCCCCACACTCTCGTTACCAGCTTCCGCGCCACCCTCGAAGAGGTTGAGCGTGCCGAAATTCTTCTCCACATTCAAGACACCGCCAGCCCTTTGCGCGAAGAACAGAAAGCTCAGGTTGAAAAAGTCTTAGCCGAGCTTGAGGTCTCAACGAAGCAAGTCATCCAGGTCTTGAACAAGATCGATCTCGTACCACCCCAGGAACTCGCCCACCTCTCCACCGATCGTGAAGCAATTCCCATATCCTCTCTTCAGCGCACCGGCCTTCAACAACTTCTGGCTGCAATCGATGCTGCGCTCGTGGTCGATCCGCTTGTCACCTGCAACTTTCGTCTCCCTCAATCCGAAGGCGCCATCCTCGCCTCGCTCGAAGGCGGCGCCATCATCGAAGAGAAACGCTTCGAAGGAAACCTCGTCTTTCTTCGCGCCCGTGGACCAGCTTCCCTCCTTGATCGGTACCGCCGTTTCCGGGATAAGCCTGATCGTTTTATCGAGCATCTACAGACGAAGCAGGCATAAGTTCCGCCAACCGAGGGCCTTACCTGGCTGTCGACCTGATCGACACCGCATAGCGCTTGCCCATAACCACCGCCTTCATTGCACTGATAGTCCTGAATAGACTGAGATTCAAAGATTGGCCACATCAGATCTCGCCTCTATCCTGAACTAGAGCAAATTCCTTAAAGGTCTAAAGCGGGTTTATCGCATTGGAGCAGCAACGGCGCGGCTCATATCAGCCCAGGGCGAAGCCCTGGGTATGCGTGCCCCGAAAGATGAGAGCTGAAGGCCCGGTCCATTACGCTCTACACCATCGGTAAATTTGCTATATGCCTTGTTTCATTGAGCAGCTTCCGTGCGTCTCATCTAAGAATCAGTGGCAAATCCTCACGACATATACCTATAGGGGGTATAGGCATATAATCAAGACAGGAGAAATCAGTATGAAAGAATCTCTCAAGTTATCGATTGACGGAATGCATTGTGGAGCCTGTGTGCGCAGAGTGACCGAGTCGCTTCAAAGGACTGCCGGAGTCCAACTGGGCGTAGTCGACATTGGTTCAGCACAAATGGCATTTGATCCAGCGGAAACCAGTGCAGAAAAGATTGTTGCCGCGGTAAATAGCATTGGCTTTCAAGCGCATCTCGCTATATAAACCGGGAGGACGATGACATTGGACGCTCAAACAATAAAAAAGCAAACCGCCACCGCCGCCAGCGATTCGGGATCCTCAGGCCATGTCACTCTCTCGATCAGCGGAATGACCTGCGCAGCATGCCAATCCTTCATTCAGAGCACGCTTGCCGCCCGAGTCGGAGTAAAAGACGCGACCGTCAATCTCATGCTGCATAATGCGACGGTAACGTTTGATCCAGCGATTACCTCTCCCCCTGCATTAGTAGAGACTGTTCAGAGCATTGGCTATGGTGCAGCTATGCCGCTCGTCGGTAACTCCGTGCTTGATGAGCAGGAGAGGCATGATGAGCAGCAGTTGCGTGAATATATAAGTCTTCGCCTAAAGGCCGCCATCAGTTTAGGGGCAGGCGTTGTGGCAATGGTGCTGTCGATGCCGCTGATGAGCATGAGCCGTACCCAGGGGGTTGAACACATGAAGGACCCTCTGATGGCCTGGAGCATTCGCGTACTCGATCCAATCCTGCGCAGCATTTTGCCTTGGATGTACAAGATGAACGGCAACGCGATACGCTGGTTCCTCTTTGCACTTGCCGCGTTCATCGTCGCTTGGGCAGGACGTCACTTCTATACCAAGGCCTGGTCAGCATTGCTGCACAAGACTGCCGACATGAATACGCTCGTGGCTCTCGGGACCGGCGCAGCATTTCTCTACTCCACGGCAAGCACAATCGCACCTCAATTTTTCATCGAGCATGGCATTGCACCAGATGTTTATTTTGAGGCGGGCATACTGATCATTGGACTGGTATTAGTCGGAAACACCCTTGAGAGCAGAGCAAAAGGCCAAACTGCGGTCGCCCTGCGCAAGCTCGTCAATTTGCAGCCAAAAACAGCAACAATATTGCGAGAAGGCACCGAGACAAAACTACCTCTTGAGGCTATCCAGGAGGGCGACCTCATTCTCGTGCGCCCCGGCGAGAGGATCCCTACGGATGGGTTAGTTTTTTCAGGAACCAGCAGCGTGGACGAGTCCATGATTACAGGGGAATCGCTACCCGTCGAGAAAGCTTCGCAGTCCAGAGTAATCGGCGGAACGCTCAACCAGCATGGATCGTTTCAATACCGCGCAACCACGCTGGGCGCGAGCAGCGCGTTATCTCAAATTGTGAAGCTGCTGCGGGACGCTCAAGGATCCCGTGCTCCCATCCAGCGAATCGCTGACCGTGTCAGCGCCATCTTCGTGCCGACGGTGCTCGGCATTGCTATCGTCACCTTTTTTGCATGGAGGGCTTTCGCGCCTCATGCTGGAGTCATGCAGGCCTTCGCGGCTACTGTCACCGTTCTTGTGATTGCCTGCCCTTGCGCCATGGGGTTAGCAGTGCCCACGGCCGTCATGGTGGCTACCGGGCGCGGAGCAGCTCTTGGCATCCTCATCAAGGGAGGCGAAGCGCTGCAACTGCTGGAGAAGGTAGACACCATCGCGCTCGACAAGACAGGCACTATCACGCTTGGCTCGCCCAAGGTTACAGACGTCTTAGTGACGGGGCAGGATAGTAAAGATCCTGATCGGCAAGGACCTATCGACTCCGAGGAACGAATGATCTCTCTCGCGGCTGCGCTGGAACGCGCCAGCGAACATCCTCTGGCAGAAGCAATTGTTCGCTATGCTCAGGGGCGCCAACTAAAGCTCGCACAGCCTGAGACTTTCACCTCCATGGCCGGCCTCGGCGTTGTCGGTATCGTCGACGGAAACGCGACACTGATAGGCAATCTCGCCTTGATGGAAAAGTACAGCATCAACACAAAAGTTCTAGAGACATCAGCAGAACACCTGGCGGAAGGCGGCAAGACGCCGCTTTGGGTCGCGATCAACGGCAAGCTGGCAGGCATCCTTGCCGTCGCGGATACAGTAAAGCCAACTTCTGCGATGGCCATTCAGAAAATGCATGCTGAGGGGCTTCGCGTCGTTATGCTAACCGGAGACAATGAACGCACAGCAAACGCCATCGCCCGCATGGTCGGCATCGACGAGGTGATTGCAGGAATACTCCCTGCAGGCAAAGTAGATGCCATCATTCGGCTGCAACGAGAAAACCGCATTGTGGCCATGGTGGGAGACGGCGTCAACGATGCCCCCGCACTGGCCCAGGCCAACGTAGGCCTCACCATGTCCAACGGCTCGGACATTGCAATGGAAGCGGGAGACGTAACGTTGATGCGCAACGATCTCACTGCCGTCGCCATGGCTATCTCACTCTCTCGCAGCACCATGCGCGTGATGCGCCAGAATCTATTCTGGGCCTTCATCTACAACGTGATCGGCATTCCCCTCGCAGCGGGCGCGCTCTATCCATTTTTCGGATTATTGCTGAGCCCAGTCGTAGCAAGCGCCGCGATGGCCCTCAGTTCCTTCAGCGTAGTAGCGAACAGCTTGCGGCTTCGACAATTGAAGCTAGGTAAAGGTATGGCATGACATCAAAAAAAACGCCTTCAAGAAGCACCGTATCGAAAGCCAATTCTGGCTCTCGCACAACTAGTTCGCCCGTACGTAAAGCAGTCGGGATTGATGATGAGATCAAAGCCTCCAACCTCCGCAGGCTAAGCCGCATTGAAGGGCAGATTCGTGGAATCCAGCGCATGGTCGAGGGGGATCGCTATTGTGCCGATACTCTCACCCAGATTTCTTCGGCACAAGAGGCACTCCGGGCCGTCGCAAAAGCGCTTATGCGAAATCACCTGACTCACTGCGCGACCCACGCGATTCGTAGCGGCTCAGACGAAGATCGTCATGCAATGTACGACGAGCTTTTGAACATCATCTATAAGAACGCCCGCTAGCAGCCCTTTTCCGCTCATCTCTCTCTCGTCTCCGCCGATGAAAGGAATGTGCCGCGGCACACGACTTAGAGCGGCGGCAATGGGGAGAGAGACAGATGATCCGGCAGGCGATCAATTGCGATATGTGCGGGGCCGAAAAACAGGAGACCACCAGCCACTGGTTTGTGGCTTATGAACAAGGCGGAGAGCTGAAGCTGCGCGGATGGGAATCGCCGAAGCAATCCCGAAAGGATGTAAAGCATCTGTGCGGGCAAAAGTGCGCCCAACGCCTCACTGCAACTTTCACTGCATCCGTAATGTCTTCGAGCAATGTAAGTGAAGCCGCTAAACCCGCAGTTCCCGAAACAGTCGAACTGCCTGCTGCGGAAGCCTGCGATGTGGACGATATGCCCATCCTTCAGCGCATGGGCTACGACCGTGCGACTGCGGCAATGATTGAAGAGGATTCATGGGCCGGGCCCGCAAAGCCTAAGGTCGCTGCAAGAAATGTAGAGAACAAGCAAAAAATCGAACGCGAAAGTTTCATCAACGCGACTCGCGTGAAGGTGCCAATGTCCAGACCATTTCAACGCATGGCCTGACAATTTTTAGATGTCGAACTTGAATGGGCTGGGTCTGCACCCCGCCCGTTCAGTTCGAGTTACAGGCCGAAGTCCGATCAGTCCCTCCTGATTGCCGTCGCCTGTTCTCCCTCTTGCATTTATCGTGGCGCCTCCCTGAAAAATGCTCTAATCAATGCAGCGCCATGTCCAAGACCGCCGTTCTCCTCATCGACTGCCCCGACCGCAAAGGTCTCGTCGCCGCCATTGCCAATTTTCTTGTGCAGCAGTACGACGCCAATATCCTCAACGCCGACCAGCATCAGGATGTCGAGCTTGGCCTCTTCTTCATGCGCATCGAGTTTGCCACCGACCACGCTCACTGCGACGAAGCGCACTTCAGCGCTACCTTCAGCCCTCTGGCCCAGCAGTTCAAGATGAACTGGCGTCTCACCTTCGCTACGCCGCCCCAGAACGTCGCCATCTTCGTCTCACACTATCTCCACTGCCTGGCCGACCTGCTTCATCGCCATCAGACCGGAGAGCTGACCTGCAATCTCTCGCTCATCGTCAGCAATCACGACGCAGCAAAGCCGCTCGCCGACTTCTACAAAATCCCCTTCCACTATCTGCCGGTCACTGCGGCCAACAAGGTTGATGTCGAACAGAGACAGATGGACCTGCTGAGCGGCCATTCCATCGACCTGGCCATCCTCGCTCGCTATATGCAGGTGCTCTCGCCGCAGTTTGTCCGCGCCTATCCCCAGCGCATCATCAACGTGCACCACTCTTTTCTGCCGGCCTTCACAGGAGCACGCCCCTACCACGCCGCCTTCGCACGCGGGGTCAAGCTGATCGGCGCCACCAGCCATTACGTCACCGAAGTCCTCGACGAAGGCCCCATCATCGAGCAGGACGTCACCCGTGTCTCCCAGAACGACCAACTCCCCGACCTGATCCAGAAAGGCCGCGATCTCGAGCGCCTTGTCCTCTCCCGCGCCGTCCGCTGGCACCTCAGCGATCGCATCCTCTCCTACGCGAACAAGACGGTCATCTTCGCCTAGCGCCTCATCACGCCCACCAAAAAAATATTTACTTCGCAGCCGAAGTCGCTCCTGTGCTGACCCCATCCAACTGGGCCTGAAAGGAGATGATCTTCTTCAGCGTCTCATAGGGAACCTGCGTCATGGGCAAAAGATGTCCATTGACGGCCAGCTCCGGGGTCTGGTTCACACCAGAGTCTTCAGCCAGCTTCACCGAGGCATCGACCTGCGCCTTGATCGCCGGTGTAGCCGCGCATGCATCAATCGCAGCTGGGTCCAATCCTGCCTTGGTCACGGCGTTCTTCAGCGTCGCATCGGCCGTCTCCGCGGTCAGAGCAGCCTGCGTATCGAACACCGCTGCCGCATAGGTAAAGTATGCTGCGTCGCTATGCTTCTGCACGCAATATCCATACTCCGCTGCCTTGAAGGCGAACGGATGAATCTGAGCCAGCGGAAAGGGCTGAAAGACCACGCGGGCGTTGGGAAAATCCTTCACCAGCTGGTCCATCGTGCTCTGCGCTTCCTTGCAGTGCGGGCACTCCAGATCGGCAAACTCGACCAGCATCAGGTCTTTGCCCGCCGCGCCACGCGCTGCACCATCGGCTTGCGCCTGCAGCGTCTTGCGCAGATCTGCAAACGGTGTCGCGCCAAACGGAACCACGCCGTCTCCTGCAATCACATGATTGCCATCCGGCGTAACGAAGAACGCCGAGGTCTGCACCTTCGCATTCGGCGACTTGTCCGAGATAAAGACAACCACCTTGCTCACGCCGGGCGCAGCCGTCGTCTGAATTGCCTCGACCCGCCAGATGCGATTGGAATCGTATCCCCACAATGCCTTCAGAAAGGCATTCACCGTATCGACCGTCGGCGAAGCTGCGGTAAAGTACTTCGGATTCGCCGCAGGAAAGGGATCTGCTTTAGGGGTCTGTCCCAAATCATTCAAATGCAACGCCGGGGCTGGCGCTGTTGCCTTCGGTGCTGTCCCTGTCGTTCCTGTCTGTGCTCCCGCGACGAGTGCAACGCTTAGAACCGACGCCAATCCTGCCAACAGCCATTTTGAAATCTTCAAAGAATCCTTCCTCCGCCGCCGCTCTACGCGCACAGCACTTCTATTACACCTGAACCTTGACCGCTATGGGAAACCGGCGGCCCGTTCCGAACGATTTTTTTGTTACCTTCAGCACCGGAGCCGCCTGCTGCCGCTTGTACTCGCTTCGTTCCACCAACTGCAACATCGACCGCACCAGCGCCACATCCACGCCCTGCTCCTCCGCAATCTGCTCAGCCGAACAGTACCGTTCTACATAAGCCTCGAGGATCGGATCGAGCACCTCGTACGGCGGCAGCGAGTCGGTATCCCGCTGCTCAGGTCGCAGTTCCGCCGAAGGTGGCTTCTCGATCGTCGCCCATGGAATTACCTCGCGCTTCCGGTTCACATACCGGCTCAACGCATAGACCTTAGTCTTCATCACATCGCCAATCACCGCCAGCGCGCCCACCATATCGCCGTAGAGCGTGCAATATCCCGTCGACATCTCGCTCTTGTTGCCGGTCGTCAACACCAGCGAGCCAAACTTATTCGCCAACGCCATCAGCAACCCTCCGCGTATCCGCGCCTGCAAATTCTCCTCGGCCAGACCGAACGGAGTTCCTTCAAACAAAGGCCGCAGCGTCTGCTGATACTGGGCAAACACATCATGGACTGGCAGCATCTCAAATCTCACCCCAAGATTCTTTGCCAGAGCCCGCGCATCTTCGATCGAACCCAGCGAAGAATACTCGCTCGGCATTCCCACCCCCAGCACGTTCTCCGCTCCCAGCGCCTCCACCGCAATCGCAGCCACCAGCGCCGAATCGATGCCTCCGCTCAAACCCACCACGACCTTGGAAAACCCGCACTTGCGTACATAATCGCGAGTTCCCAGCACCAGCGCCTTCCAAATCTCTCCCACCTCGTCCAGCGCAGGACCGATTGCAGCTTTCACGCCATCGACTGCCTCCGTATCGAAGATCACAAGGTCCTCAACAAAGGAAGCTCCCCGCGCCACCACGCTTCCCTTCGGCCCGATCACCAGCGACGAGCCATCGAAGACCAGTCCATCGTTACCGCCCACCTGGTTCACCATGGCCACATAGGCGCCATGCCGCTCCGCCAGTGCCGCCAACATCTTCTGTCGCACCTGCGGCTTTCCCTGCCAGTATGGAGAAGCCGAAATATTCACAATCATGCGAGGGTGTCCAGCCAGACTCTCCCCCAGTTCTCCCCACTTCACCATCAGGGACTCCACCGGATCGACCTGATACATCGGCCTCGGCCAGAAGCCCTTGTCATTCCATGCATCCTCGCAGATCGTGATCGCCAGTGGCTGTCCATCAATTGCGGTGAGCGCCTGTTCCGCAGCAGGCTCAAAGTAGCGTTGCTCGTCAAACACGTCATAGAACGGAAGCAGCATCTTCTGCTGCACAAAACTCACCTCACCAGCACGCAGCAGAGCCGCCACATTGCGCACGCGCTTGCCTACTGGCGACGTCGCTGCCATCACCGTCCCGCACAAGATCGCAGGACGCCCACTCCCGGCAGTCCACGCAGCGATCTCAGCCACCGCCTGGTCAGCCCTTGCGATAAAGGAAGCCTTCTCCAGAAAATCCGCCGGCGGATATCCGCACACGGCAAGCTCCGGAAAGACAACCAGCGATGCGCCCCTTTCGTGAGCGCGCATCGCATATTCAAGAATCTTTTTGGTATTTCCGGCGAAGTCCCCAACCGTCGGATTGATCTGCGCGAGAGCTATCTTCACAGCTTTAAGTCTACCGCCTAGGTGCCGGTTCCGCTTAACACCACATGCACAGTACGCGCCAGAATCTTCAGATCAAGCCAAAGACTCCAATTCTCCACATAGGCCGTATCCAGCGAGATATAGCTATCGAACGAGGGGTCCTGCCGAGCCTCCACCTGCCATAATCCGGTAATTCCGGGCAGAACATCCAGCCTGCGCAGATGGGCCAGATCATACTGCTCCACCTCGGCCGCCATTGGAGGCCGTGGCCCTACCAGGCTCATATCTCCGCGCAACACGTTATAGAACTGCGGCAGTTCGTCCAGCGAATACTTTCGCAGAATGGCTCCCACCCGCGTGATGCGTGGGTCATTCGCAATCTTGAAGAGGATACCGTCCCGCTCGTTCATATGCTCGAGGTCGGCCTTCAACTTATCGGCGTCTTGCACCATGGTGCGGAATTTGAAGCAGGAGAACGTCCGTCCCTTTCGTCCAATACGCTCCGCTCCATAAAAAATGGAGCCCTTGGAGTCCATCCGAATGGCAATGGCAATGGCAAGCATGATCGGCGACGTCACCAGCAGCGCAAACGATGCCAGCACGATATCCAGTGCGCGCTTCAGCAGAAACGCTCCCATGGGGAAGTCCCGCCGGTGCAACGGAATCGTCGGAAACTGGCCGATATATTCGACCGGCGCATTCCACGCCAGCCCGTCATACATATCCGGCACGACCCGGACATCGATCCCGGCAGTCCGCGCCTCCTCCACCATGCCAATCACCAGCTTCTTGTCCGCCGGGACCGAGAAAAAGATCTCATCCACGAACAGCGACCGTGCCAGCGAAAGGCAGTTCCGCACATCGCCAATCACCTCCGCGTCCCCCGACTCCGCCTCCCGTTCCGTCAGCGCGACAAAGCCTTTGAAGCGAAATCCAAGATGGTTCAACGACTCCAGGTGGTTCCGCAGCGCATAGCCCACCCGTCCCGCGCCCACAATCAACACATTGCGCGTCTCCATCCCCTCCCGGAAACGCTTGTAAGCCATGCGCCGCCACATCGCGCGCCGCACGCAGAGCAGGCCCGCCGAAAACAGCACCACCAACGCGACGACAATCCGCGAGATCGCGATGCCGTTGAAAAGATAAAGCGCACCACACAAGAGCAGCCCGGAGACCAGCACCGCCTGGACCGTCATCCTCTGCTCATGCAGACCGCTACGATTCTGAATGGGCCCGTACAGCCCATACGACCGCGCTAAGAAGATCAGGCACGCCGCAAACCAGCCGATATACAAAAATAGCGTCCGGGGAGAGGCCTCAATCAAGTCCGGCAAGATATGCAGAATCGGCACCTGAGGAGGCAAGGCAACACGGACGCGCAGAGCCAGTATCACCGCTACAAAAACAGTTACGAGATCCAACGATGCCCAAACCATGCTGGTCATCGAAGGACGGCGAAATAATCCAAATCGGGTCGAATAAGTGCGTCTGTCTCGAACAGCCCGTGCTCTTGCCGAAACAATAACCTGTTGCAGATAATCCGGTGTCGCCATAGCGAACGCCTCTTTACTGTGATATCCCTTTGACTCACAGTCGGTAAGATGCCAGAAACAACCCAAGGCATGTTGCACGATCAAAAAATTCAAATGCTCCAAGAAAGAACACGGTTCAGAACATCAGATCTCTGCTAACTCCAATAAATTCAGAAGCTCACAGGAAATCTGCGGAAGCGACGTATCCCTGATTTAAGGATACGTTGCCCCATGCAGCATGGCAACCCAAATCTGCAAAACTTTGCTACATCATTAACGTAAATTGTTGATATAAGTTGCGTTTATTGTCGTTCCCATCGCAACCCTATGCCGGAACGACCAATTCATCCAACACGAGAAATTCCTTGATCACCGGATCGTCACTCTGTTCCATCTCCTCCATGGTCCCAAAGAAATGCGCCTTCCCCCCGTGCAGCAGCACCACTCTGTCGGCCAGCTTCTTCGCAAACCGGGTGTCGTGGGTCACGACGATGCTGGTCAAATGAAGCTGCTGCTTCAGCCGCTCAATCAGATTTCCCAGGAGATGGGCCATCAAGGGATCGACCATCGTCGTCGGCTCATCGTAAAGGATGGCCTCCGGCTGGGCCGCCAGCGCCCGAGCAATCGCCACTGAACGCTTCATCCCGGTCGACAGGTCCGAGGGCAGCAGATCTTCCATCCCCGCTACCCCCACCATCTCCAGCAATCCCTTCACCACCTGCAGAATCTGCTCCTCCCCCAGCTCCCCTCGCTCGCGAAGCGGAAACGCCACATTCTCGCCCACCGTCACCGAGTCGAACAGCGCCCCATTCTGAAACACCATCGTCACCTTCCGCCGAATTGCCTGCAGCTCCCGCTCATTGAGCCCGCAAATATCCTCCCCGGCCACCCGAATGATTCCCTTATCCGGTTTCAGAAACCCCAGCAGCATCTGCAGCGACACGGACTTGCCTACGCCGCTCCGCCCCATAATGCACAGCGTCTCTCCCGAATTCACGCAAAAGCTAACGTCGTCCAGCACTACAAAATCGCCAAACGACTTATGCACATGCTCGAACGAGATATAAGACCCCGGCTTATTCCTGACATCAGGCACAGCCTCGGCTGCAGCTTCATTCTGCTGGGCCGCCTGCTCCATAAACTCTTCCACCACGGGCGCCACATCCGGCGACACCTCCGAAATCAGCGAATTCTCTCTATCCGCCCGCTCCATACCGCCCGAGTCCGAAACATGCGCCGATCCCTCATGGTCGGTCGCCTCCACCGGCCGCTTATTTTTATTCCGTGGATCTCTCGCGTTGTCCTGCTCCCCCATCGTCCCCTGCCTTCTATGCTGGCTATTCTCTTAGAACCTGTCAAAAAACTCCAGAACAACACCACCTCGAACTCTGAAACAACACCATCTCGAACTCCAGAACAACAGAACAACGTCATCTCGACCGGAGTCGCGCGGTTCTATCGCGCGGCGCAGTGGAGAGACCCCTGTATTTCGCCTCTGTTCTTGCCGTTGCCTGTTTTACCCAAGATTTACACCCGCTCAAACCAGTTTCCAGACAGATTCTCAGCCTTATCAGATGCATGACCAGCCCACCACTATGCATTTCATCCTGAATTAATCCGCTCCCAGCACTCCGCTAAAAGCCTCGGCGGCGACAAACTCCTCGGGTGTATTCAGGTTGGCAAACCAAAGATGCAATGCCTCTTGCTGCGCCACTGTTGGAACCCATCCCTTTAGTCCGCCATCAAAAGCCGCTAACTCCCCGCTCCGGGGAAAGTTCAAAAGCGTCTCCTTTAAATCCACCCCAAACTCTCCCGCCAGCTGCGTCGCCGCCTCCATCAACACGGGAAATAACCTGAACTCCCCTCGCTGCATAGCTCCCGCCACAAACGGCGCAACCTCTTTGTGCACCAGGCAAAGTGCAGGCTGTGGCCGCCCGTCCACCGTAAACAAGGCCACCCTCGCCCGGTCACTTTCCATCACACTCCTCACCCAGGCATCCAGAAACCCCACAGGCAAAAACGGCATATCCACAGCCATCAACAGGTTCCACGCCTTGGTCGAATGTGCCAGCGCCGCCTCGATTCCCCCAAGCGGCCCGCACCCCTCATGCAAATCCCGAACCAGCGGGGCATAAGCCGCAAGCTCTTCCCTGTTGCCAAGGATAGAAACCTCGGCGCAAACCTGCTGCAGCTTCTCCACCGCACGCAACACCAGCGGTTTCCCCGCCAGCTCCAGCAGGGCCTTGTCCCGCCCCATGCGCGAGCTCTTCCCACCCGCCAGCACATACCCGCTCACGTCCGATGGAGCCCGCCTCACCCTCAAGCTCCCAGTCGGGCAAAGAACCGCACAATCGATTCGATCCCGCGATGAAAGTTCGCCAGATGGAACTTCTCATTCGGAGCATGAAGATTGTC
>JBEPUY010000068.1:0-16163 GCA_041691255.1 Granulicella sp.
TGCTGCTCCATCGACGACGTCTACGACGCTCGCCACGTAGCCGAGCAGCTCGACATACCTTATTACCTCATCAATCAACAAGCACGCTTCGAAGCCGACGTCGTCAAGCCCTTCGTAGCCGAATACCTCGCCGGACGAACGCCGATTCCCTGCACCCTCTGCAACAATCATCTGAAGTTCGACCAGCTTCTCACCACCGCTCGCCAGATCGGCGCCGACCGCATCGCGACCGGCCATTACGCTCGCAACCACTTCGACGAGACGCGCCAGCGCTGGATTCTCTCCCGCCCTGCGGACCACACGAAGGACCAGACCTACTTCCTCTTCGGTCTGACGCAGGAGCAGCTCTCCCGCACACTCTTCCCACTCGGCGAGATGCAGAAGCCAGCCGTGCGCGAGATGGCCTCCGACGCTGGCCTCAACGTCGCTACCAAGCCCGATTCGCAGGAGATATGCTTCATTCCCGGCGGCGATTACAACGCCTTCCTCAAGGCCTACCTCGACGAGCAGGGCGAAGATCTGCCCGACTCTGCGGGCGAACTCGTCTCCAGTTCAGGCGAGGTCATCGGTCACCACGAAGGCATCCAGAGCTTCACCGTCGGACAGCGCAAAGGCCTCGGTCTCACCTCACCCGAGCCGCTCTACGTCCTTGCCATCCATCCCGACAGCCATCAAGTAACCGTCGGCTCGAACGACGAGCTGATGTCCACCGACCTGCGCGCCAACCGGCTCAACTGGATCTCCATCCCCGAGTTGACGGAAGATATCAGCGTCACCATCAAGGTGCGCCACCGCCACACGCCAGCAACAGCCATCCTGAGTCCCGGATCTGACGGAACCGTTCGCGCCACCTTCGACGAGCCCCAACGTGCAATCACCCCCGGACAAGCCGCCGTCTTCTATCAAGAAGAAGAGGTTGTCGGGGGTGGTTGGATTTTCTAGGATTCCGTTACTTGCAAGTCTTTCTTACTGATTATTTATAGATCGATATCGTTGCTTTCGCGATAGCTTGCACGAGCGCGGCTGCTGCCAAAACCTTTTGTGCGTCCGACCAGAACATCCAACCCGGCCTTCAGCCCGTTGACCAGCCCATTAAACTCGCGAATCGGAACGTTGATGCCACGTTGAATAGCATTCACAGCTTCCGCGGTTCCCGTAAGAATCGTCGTCGCAATATCGTCTGCTCTGGCTGCCTGCACACGTGCCTTGGCATTGACATCGCTCAAAGTTGCGTCGAACTCCGCAGCTTTGCTGCGAACCACGTTGCTGGTCTCGACCAGGTTCTCGGCCAGCGTCATCATCTTCGGGGCAGTATTTGCGATGAAGTCCTGCGTGCTTTCAAGCGCAGGCATCGCCTTCGCTCGAACTTCCTCCACAATCGCCAGCACGCGCTTGCGCGCCTTGGCCGCACCAATAGCCATCACGACAAGGGCTATCGCCTGTACCACCAAAGCAGCCGCCACCATGCCTACGAAAATCATCAGCAATTTAGAGTTACCCGATGAGATCGAGTCGGCATCCTGCAGCCACATTCCCGACAAAACAAATTGTGCCGCTATCATGCAGCCTCTCTTTCAAATTCAACCCTAGAGAATTGCGGGCCTGATCTCCGTACACGGAGATCAGGCCCCGTCGACAGCTATGCCTTGCCAAGGTCCTTCGTGGCACTCGCGTAAGCGTCTTTGCCGGCGTCGATCGCAGCGGAAACCTTATCCTGCTGCTCGTGCACCAGCCCCTTGCCCTTTTCAACGTACTCTGCCCATTGGTTACGGCCACGGTCATAGTACTCTTTGCCGCGATCAACGTATTCGCCAACCTGCTGCTTGCCCTGGTCTGCCAGGTCAGAGGCGCGCTCTTTGCCCTGCTGCGCCAGAGCGGCTGCCCTCTCCTTCGCGTCCAGCGCGCTGGCCACGAGATCGTCGCGCGTCTCCTTACCAGCCTTCGGAGCGTACAGAACGCCCACAAGAGCGCCTACGCCAAGACCCGCCAAAAACCAACCCAATCCACCTACACCATTGTCGTTATCTGACATATTCTTTTCTCCTGTCTTCTGTGAATGCAAACTTTTGCTCTCCGCTTTCATAGTCCAGCGGACAAAATAAACTCATGGTCGCTGCCGAACATCAAGCATACCTCTAACGTAAAGCTGGAGCATTGGTAACGTCAGGCAGCCTGTAGGGAAAGATGCCCCCCGCATGGAATAGGTTGCGCCATCCGGGTCGACGGCTCGCCAACCTTTCCACCGCCGACCTCACGCTGGCGCCCCGCATTCGTCTATCAATCAGCCACTGAATCAGTGCCTCTTCGGCAGCGGCGACAACGGTTTATACAGCCATCGGCACAATCAAGGCATCTGATACGAGTAGAGTGATTTACAGTGATTTCGAAGTTCTTTCCCCAACGAGGTTCCATGCACGAGTCCCATCCTGTCTCCCTTCCGCGCGCCATTATGTTTGCCGCCGTCTTCGCTGTTGCTCTCAGCTTTAGCGGCTGCAAGAAATCCTCGCCTCCCCCGGACGATGCCGCCCTGACCACGGCGGTCCAGACCCGCCTCGCCGCAGATAGCGCCCTTCAGCCCGAATCCATTCAAGCCACGGTAGAAAACGGCATCGCCACGCTCAACGGTACGGTTGGCAACGAAGCCGCCCGTTCTCTGGCCGCCTCGGATGCGGCCCAGGTCGCTGGCCTTAAGACGGTGGTCAATAACCTGACCGTGCAGCAAGCGCAACAACCGGCACGGGAGCCTCAGGTAGCCGCAGTCGCTCCGCCTCCGCCACCGGCACGAGTTCGCAGGGAAGAGGCAAAGAAGAAAAAGCGCCCCGAGCGGGTGGAACAATCCCCTGCTCCCATCGAGCGGGTTGCCCCGCCGGAGCAGGCTCAGGCCGCGCCACCGCCACCACCACCGGCAAAGCCCGCTGCTCCCTCCTTCCGAGACGTAACGATTCCGGCAGGCACCACGCTGCCCATCCGCATTACCCAGACGCTCGATAGCGCCACCAGCCAACAAGGCGACAGCTTCAGCGGAACCGTGGCCAGCGATGTCGTCCTCGACGGCGTTGTCGCTATTCCGCACGGCACAGCCGTCTCCGGTCGCGTCGATGCGGTTCAGGAAGCGGCCCACTTCAAGGGAAACTCCCTGCTGACCATCGAGCTGACCGGCCTTCGTCACCGTGGCAGCAGCGTGGCCCTCTCCACCGAACCCTACAGCCTGGAAGGCAAGGGGCGCGGCAAGAACACGGCGATCAAGACCGGCGGTGGCGCGGCAGTAGGAGCCATCCTCGGCGGCATCTTCGGCGGCGGCAAGGGAGCTGCCATCGGAGCGGCGGCAGGAGGCGGACTCGGCGCGGGAAGCAACGCCATTACCAGGGGAGAGCAGGTGCAGATTCCGTCGGAGAGCCTCATCCGTTTCCACCTCACCAACCCCATCTCTCTGCGCGTTTCGAACAATAACGCGCGGAACGACTCCGATAACCCGAGTCTTCAACAGCGCCCGGACTACCAGCAGCAATAGAAGACGCATCCAACCAGTTAGTTCAGTTCGATTAGTCCTACACAAGTGGCGGCAAAGCATTCGCCGCCACTTGTCACCTTAATTTCATTTATATCCTTCGTGTAAACTTGGTAGCAGCGGGCCAGAAATTCCACGCACGACGCTTCTTTTACCGAAAGAAATTACTTCCTTGAGGTACTCCGTCTTGACGAAGGCATCGCCCCAAATAGCGGCCAACACGACCAAGAAGCCGTCAGGGTTTCTTACCTTCACTCTGCACGCTCACCTACCCTACGTCGTCAACCACGGCACCTGGCCGCATGGCATGGAGTGGCTGCACGAGGCTGCCGCGGAAACTTATCTGCCGCTGCTTCGCGTCCTCAAGAACCTTGAGCGCGACAACATCCGCTTCAACTGCAATCTCAACCTCTCGCCTATCCTGCTGGAACAGCTCTCGCACCCTGTCTTCATTGCGGAGTTTCCAAATTATCTCGGGCGAAAGATTGTGGCCGCGCAGGAAGACGAAGCATTCTTTACGCAGTCGGGCGAGGCCCACTACGCCGAGACAGCACGCTTCTGGCATCGCTTCTTCTCGCAGGCCCTCGAAGATTTCAATCACTTCGACCAGAACATCATCAAGGCCTTCTGCCACTTTAACGAGATCGGCCTGATCGACATCATCACTTGCGGCGCCACTCACGGCTACATGCCGCTGCTGGGTACCGATGAGAGTGTTCGCGCCCAGATTCGCACCGCCGTCACGACCCACAAGCGGCACATCGGCCAGCATCCCAAGGGCATCTGGGCGCCAGAGTGCGGCTACCGGCCCGCTGGCTTCTGGAACTATCCCGTGGCCAACGCCGACGGAACACCCACGCCTCCCGGCTTCGACCGCATCGGCGTGGAGCAGGCGCTCTCTGAATCCAACATTGATTTCTTCTTCGTCGATACCCATCTCGTCGAAGAGTCGCACCGCGTTCCCTCGCCTTACGAACTGAAGAACGGCGCCGTCCCCACCGACGAGCAGACCGAGCAGATGACGCACCGCGACTATCGCCGCCTCTACCAGCCCTACTACGTTGATGGCCCCTACGATAAGAGCAACGCCACCACCATCTTCCCTCGCGATCCGCGCACCGGCGTGCAGGTGTGGTCGGGCGACAGCGGCTATCCCGGCGACGGAACGTATCTCGACTTCCACAAGAAGCGCTGGCCCGGCGGCCATCGCTACTGGCGCGTGACTGGTTCCAAGGTCGACATGGGCGACAAGCAGCCCTACTATCCGCAGGAGGCTGCAGAGCGTGTGAAGTCTCACGCCGCCAACTACGTCCACCTGGTATGGGAGGCGCTGCAGTCGGGCTTCAACGACACCATTCCGCCGATTCTTTGCTCTCCCTTCGACGCCGAGCTCTTCGGTCACTGGTGGTTCGAGGGAACGTTGTGGCTCGAAGCTGTGGCCCGCACCATTCACGACCACAACACCGGCATCCAGCTCATCAGTTGCGCCGAATACCTCGACCGCTATCCTCGCGCCGGCTTCATCGCCATGCATGAAGGATCATGGGGAGCCGAGGGCACCAACCAGGTCTGGATGAACCCCGAGACGTCGTGGACCTACACCCACATCTATCCCGCCGAGCTTTACACGCGTGACGTCTGCACCGAAGGTCACTGGCGTAAATCTGCGCTGGGCAAGCGCATCATGCAACAGCTCTGCCGCGAACTACTGCTGCTTGAGTCCTCTGACTGGCAGTTCCTCATCACCACGGGGGCTGCACGCGACTACGCAGAGATTCGCTTCCTTACGCACAACGATCAGTTCAACGATGTCAAAGCCATCTGGCAGGGCTTCGAATCGAGCGGCTCGCTGATGCCAACGCAGGAGACACGTCTTGCAGAAATCGAACTGCGCGATGGCGTCTTCCCGGATATCGATCCCGGCCTCTGGGTCGCAGGAGCCCACCAGGTCCGCGAAGCAGCACCCGCAAGGATTCCAGCAGAAGCGGCCCTTACTCCAAGCGAAAACGCTGCAACCGCTTAAAATCAGGCACTGAAGAAAAAAGGAGCAGCTCAGTTTTGAGCCGCTCCTTTTTTCGCGCCTAAAATAAAGATGTGGCTCTCGCATCGTCAACCTCGACGCAACCTACGCTGTCGCCAGCCACAAGACCCCCCTCCCAAAAACAGCGCTCTGTTCTTGTGCTCTGGCATCTGCTCTCGCTCGATGCTCCCACTATCGCCGCTCTGTGGGTATGGTTTATCGCTGCGGCCGATCACATCCGCCTTCCTCTGTCTTCCATCGCCGCGATGTTCCTCGCCGTCTGGATGCTCTACGCGGCGGACCGGCTTCTCGACACGCGGATGCTCGATAGCCAATCGCGGCAGGAGCAACATCTCGAAGCCCGCCACTACTTCCACCACCGCCACCGCAGCGCCTTCCTCACAGCGATCCTGCTTGCCTCGGCGGCCCTTGCGCCTCTGCTGCTTCGCCTCTCGATGGGAGCGATTCATCTCTATCTCCTTCTGGGCGGTCTTCTCTTCGGATACTTCATCCTCATCCACGCCACCCGCAGCGCCCACCGCTTTCCCAAGGAGATCGCCGTGGGCATTTTCTTCGCCGCCGCCACCTTCATTCCCACCGTTGCACGGCAGCCCAGCCTGCGTCTTGTTCTACTGCCATCGGCGATCCTCCTGGCGATGCTTTGCAGCTTAAATTGCCTCTTCATCTACGCGTGGGAGCATGATCCCAAACGGCCTTCGGCTCCCGACCATCCTGCCCACGCCACTACCCGCTTCGCGCTGCGCCATCTTCCTCTCTTCGCGGTTGCCATCGCTTTCGCGGGGATGGTTCTCACCCTCCTCTTTCATCGCACCCCATGGCAGATTCCTCTTTCCACTGCGGTCTCTGCCGCTCTTCTACTGGCGCTGCACCATCGCCGCCACCACATCGGATCGCTTGCTCTCCGCGCCGCCGCAGACCTGGTGCTGCTCACTCCCCTGCTTCTCATTCCCTTCCTTCGTCGATGAACCCCGAGCCCAACTTCAATCCCATCGCCCGCCCTTACCGATGGCTCGAATACTTCACTCTGGGCCGCGCGCTGGAACGCTGCCGCCTACACTTCCTCCCGAAGCTTCTCAATCACAAAAAAGCCCTCGTGATCGGCGATGGAGACGGCCGTTTCCTCGCGGCTCTCATAGCTTCTAACCCCCACCTCCACGTTGACGCTGTAGACACCAGCGCGACCATGCTCCAACTCTTAAGCCAGCGTTGCCAAGGCGATGCCACGAGGCTGAAAACACACCACACCAGCGCGCTCACCTTCGCGCCCACTGGAGCTTACGATCTCGTCGTCACTCATTTCTTTCTCGACTGCCTCACCCAGTCGGATCTCGAAGCCCTCATCGCCCGCATCACTCCCACGCTCACCCCAAACGCTCTCTGGCTCGTCTCCGACTTCCGCATCCCACAGGGACGCATGCGTCTCCCCGCACGCATCTTCGTGCGCTCTCTCTACCTCGCCTTCCGCATCATCACCGGCCTCCGCACCGTTCGACTACCCGATCATGCAACGCCGCTCGCTCATGCCGGACTCACCCGCGTAGGCCATCGCGACTCACTCGCGGGCCTGTTGACCACGGAACTCTGGCAGATCTAACAGGCAACGGCAAAAGCAACGGCGAAATACAGGGGTCTCTCCACTCCGCTGCGCTCCGGTCGAGACGATGCGGTGGTGGCGGGTGTGATCTGGTTGAGTGCCATTGCATTCGCCCTGCCTTAACCAGTACGCTGGTGGTGGCGCACTCAAACCGCGCCGCAAGCAGATGAGCAAGCCTTACGAAATGCGAAAGTGGCGAAATTGGCAGACGCACCAGACTTAGGATCTGGCGGAGCAATCCGTGGGGGTTCAAGTCCCCCCTTTCGCACCAAATTCTTTACCAGCCGCTTCACCAGGCAGTCCCCCGAAAGCGATTGAAATGAGCCAGCCCAAGACCACGGCCAACCAGCCGACCGAACAACCCGCACTCCGACTCACCAACACCGAGAACTATCGCGAAGACTACGCCAACAGCGTGCAGGTCCGCATGAGCGTGTGGGACTTCTTCCTGGTCTTCGGCACCATGACCCAGGACACTCCCGAAGAGCTGCACGTCAAGAACTTCGAGGGCATCTATCTCAGCCCGCAGCAGGCCAAAGCACTTTGGAACGTCCTCGGCCATAACCTCGCACAGTACGAGCAGGCCTTCGGGCAGATCACGTTGGAGCAGGTTCCCCCGCAGGCCAACGGCCCCGTCCACTAAGAGAGTGCGAACCTCAGCAAAACCAAATAATCTCGCACCGGGCGACATCCCCCTCTGGATGCTCTTCCCGCTCTTCTTCGCGGTCGTCTACCTCTCGCATCTCACCCTGCTTCGCCTTCCCTACTTCTGGGACGAGGGCGGCTATTACATCCCTGCCGCGTGGGACTTCTTCCGCACCGGTAGCCTCATTCCACAGACCACCGTCACCAATGCCCATCCGCCGCTGCCTTCCATCCTGCTGGCGGCGTGGTGGCATCTCTCGGGCTTTGTCGTCAGCGGTACGCGCACGCTGGTCTGTATCGTAAGCGCCTCAGCCCTGCTCGGCGTCTACAAGCTGACCCGCACCCTCGCCGGAGCCATCGCAGCCGCGGTCGTCACCGTCCTCACCGCGATCTATCCCATCTGGTTCGCGCAAAGCACGCTCGCGCACGCCGACATCTTCGCCGCCGCCTTCACGCTATGGGGCCTGGCCTTTTACTTCGACCGCGACGAAGCCGACCAAGGCACGGCCAAGAAGCAGATTCTCGCGGCAGTCATGTTCTCCCTCTCCGTTCTCTCTAAGGAGACTGCCATCATCACTCCTGCGGCGCTCGCGCTGTGGGAGGCGATACTCTTTCTCCAAAGCGATGACAAATCCTCGCGCAGACGAGAGACTCTGAGATGGCTGGCCGCGCTGCTCTTCCCCATTGCGCCTCTCGTGGCCTGGTACGCCTATCATTACCATCGCACCGGTTTCATCTTCGGCAATCCGGAATTCCTCCGCTACAACGCCACCGCAAACCTCAGTCTTTATCGCATCGCCCTCTGCCTGTGGCACCGGTTTCTACACCTGACGATGCATATGAACATGTTCGTCCCGGTCGTCGCCACGCTGGCTGTCATCCTCATCCCGGTCACTTCTGCGACCGCACCACGAGCCATTCGCAAATCGGCGCTTAAGGCCATCGCAGTGATTCTTATCGCCAACTGGATCGCCTTCTCCATCCTTGGCGGAGCGCTGCTGACACGCTATCTGCTGCCGATGTATCCGTTGGTGCTGCTGCTCTGCGTCTCGATCTGGCGGCGTCATCTGCGCCAGTGGTGGCTGATCGCCGCGCTCAGCGTTGCGGCCTTCCTCAGCGGCATCTGGATCAATCCGCCCTACGCCTTCGCACCCGAAGATAACCTGACCTACCGCGACATGATAGTCCTGCACCAGCAGGCCGTCCACTTCATCGAGCAGAACTATCCGCAAGCCACCGTCCTGACCGCATGGCCTGCGACTTCAGAGCTGGGCCGACCCGAGATCGGCTATACGCATCACTCCATCAAGACCGTGGCCATCCCCAATTTCTCCCTCGAGCAGATGCAGAAGGCTGCAGCCGACCCCGGAGCCTTCGACACTGCGTTTATCTTCTCCACCAAATGGGAGCCGCCACCGGGCACGATTAATCTCGGCAAGCAAAACGAATCCGAAGACACGAAGTTCTTCGACTTCCACCACGACCTGCATCCCGCCGCAGCCGCGGCGCTCCTGCACGGCGAGGTCGTCTGGCAAGCTCATCGCAAAGGCGAGTGGGCCGCTGTGCTTCGCTTCCCCCGTATCGTCGACGCTTCTCTCAGTCTGCCGCGCTGACACGCACGCTCTATACTCATAGCTGTGCTGAGACCGTTAAACCCGCGCTCGATTCTCCGAAAAAAATGGCTGCTCGTAGCACTCCTCCTGTGCTGCTCCTTTAGCTTTGCTCCCCGCGCCCGTGCAGCACAGAGCGCGCCGGACGCTGACGCGGCTCAGGCTATGGGGCGCGTCGTTCTGGTTCTGCCGTTCGACAACCGCTCGGGCCAGCCCAACCTCGACTGGGTGGGCGACTCGTTTCCGGACACCCTCAATCAGCGCCTTGCGTCTGCCGGGTTTCTCACCATCTCGACCGACGACCGCCGGTTCGCACTCGACCACCTCGGTCTTCCTGTCGACTTCAAACCCAGCCGCGCCACCACCATCCGCATCGCCCAGACGCTCGACGCCAACTTCGTGATCGTAGGTAGCTACACCGTCATCAAGGGCCGCATCAGCGTGCAGGCGCAGATACTTAACGTCGACAAGTTGAACCTCTCGCAGCCGCTCAACGACTCCAGCGATCTGCCTCGTCTCTTCGACGTTGAAAACTCCATCGCCTGGACGATCGCGAAGCAGATCGATCCTCACTTCAACGTCGCCCAGCAGACTTTTCTAGCGGCTGCAGGAGGAGTTCCCCTCAGCGCCTTTGAGAACTACATTCGCGGTATCAGCGCGTCCTCGCCGCAGGAGCAGATCAAGCGTCTGCAGATGGCGACTACTCTCGCGCCTAACTATCCTGCGGCTCTGCTTGCGCTGGGAAAAGTGCAGTTCACCCAGCGCGAGTACGATCATGCGGCCACTACCCTTGCCAAGGTGCCGCATAGCGACCGCCGCGCGCTCGAAGCCGGTTTCTACCTCGGTCTCGCCCGGTTCAACTCCGGAAAATATGCCGACGCGGAAGCGGCATTCGCCTTCGTCGCCAGCCGTCTCCCTCTTCCCGAGGTGGTTAACAACCAGGGAGTTGCCGCCAGCCGCCAGGGCCACAACGCTGTTCCTCTGTTTCAACGCGCCTCCACCGCCGACCCCAACGACGAGGACTACCACTACAACCTCGCGGTGGCTCTGCTGCGCCAGGGAGACTTTGCCGGTGTGCAGCGAGAGGTCGATGAGGCATTGAAGCTTCGTCCCACCGACAATGAAGCAGTCATGCTGAAGGCACGCATCCGTTCCGGCAGAAGTCTCAAGCCGTCTCAGGCCACCGCAGCCAAACCCGACACCGCCAATGCCGCCAATTCATCCACCGACGACTCCGACTTCGACCCGCTCGAGCGCATCCGCAGAACGTACTCGGAGGCATCCTTCCGCCAGGCAGCTTTTCAGCTCGACCAGATGCGCGCCATGCGCCTGGCTGGCCTGCCTCCCGCTAAACAGGCAGTAGAATACACGCAATCCGGCAACGACTACCTGACGCAGGGACTCATCCCCGAGGCGGAGCAGGAGTTTCAGGCCGCCATCGCCGCCGACCCCTCCAGCCCCGCTCCGCACACAGGACTGGCCAAGGTACGCGAGCACACCGGCAACATCGACGACGCGCGCTCCGAGGCGCAGGCTTCGCTGAAGCTCCAGCCAACATCAGGGGCCTACGTCGTTCTCGCCAAAATAGAGCTCGAAGCCAAGCAGATGGATGCCTCTGCTGCGGATGTCGGCAGCGCTCTGAAGCTTGACCCCAGGGACCCGGCAGCGCTGGCCCTGCGGCAAACCCTGCTCGCGCGCGGACAGCGCATTCCATGAAAACCTCGCTGAAGCTCCGCACCGCGCTCTTGATCGCACTGTGCTGCCTTGTGTCCGCCTGCGCCCGCGCCGACGCCGCAAAACCCGTCGTTGTAAAACTAATCATCCACGACACGGTTCAGCCCATCACCGCCGATTATCTTCAGCGCGGACTCGATGAAGCCGCACGCATGCATGCCAGCGCGGTCCTCGTCTCCCTCGGCACCCCGGGCGGTCTGCTCGAATCGACCCGCGTTATGGTCGAATCCATCGAAAAATCTCCGGTGCCCGTCATCGTCTATATCTCTCCCACCGGCAGCCGCGCCGGTTCGGCAGGATTCTTCCTGCTCGAAGCCGCAGATATTGCCGCCATGGCCCCCGGCACCAACGCTGGAGCGTCTCATCCCGTCACCGAAGGCCGCGAGCCGGACGCCATCCTCAAGCAGAAGATCGAGAACGACGCCGCAGCCTTCCTCCGCTCCTACGTCTCTCGCCGCGGACGCAACGTTCAGGCTGCCGAAGACGCTGTCCGCAACTCGAAGTCCTACAGCGACGAGGAAGCCCTCAACCTCAAGCTCATCGACTTGATCGCTAATAATGACCAGTCGCTGCTGTCTTCACTCGACGGCCGCGCGATCAAACGCTTCGACGGCAGCTCCACCACCCTGCACCTGCAGGGTGCGACCATCACCGAGATCGCGCCATCCCTGCGCGAGCGTCTGCTCACCCGGCTCACCGATCCCAATCTCGCCGTTCTTATGCTTGTGCTCGGCGGCCTGCTGATCTATCTCGAATTCAACGTTCCCGGCACCATCATCCCCGGTTCGATTGGAACCCTGCTCGTCCTGCTCAGCCTCTTCGGCCTGAACCTTCTGCCCATCCGCCACACGGCAGTCCTCCTGCTGATTGCAGCCGTCGTTCTGATGGTGCTCGAAACCAAGTTCGCCAGCCACGGGATGTTGGCTCTCTCGGGAACCATCTGCCTCGTCTTCGGGCTGGCGACGCTGGTCAACTCCTCCGTCCCTGAGCTACAGGTGCACACCGGGACCGCCATTGGCGCGGGCATCGGCTTCGGGGCCATCTCCTTTGGGCTGGCGTGGATCGCCCTCCGCGCCCGCCGTGGAAAAGTCCTCACCGGGCCTCAAGCAATGCTGGGAGCGGTCGCCATCGCCCAAACGCCGCTTAGTCCCAACGGCCAGGTCGAGATCCGCGGCGAACTGTGGCAAGCCTCTCTTAGCAACCACGGAACGCTGCCAGCCGGGGCCGCTGTCCTTGTGCGCCACATCGACGGCCTTACCCTGATCGTTGAGCCCGCTGGAGATTCCACCCCCTCCTGAGGCGCACCACCACGGCAACCGGGGTAAACTGAAAGCACTGTCGTTTTGCTGTAAAAGTATTGTCCAGAGTTTTGCTCAAAGTTTTGTTCAAGGGAGTTTCGTCTCGATGTTGAATGTGTCCCGCCTGTCCTGTGTCTGGAGTATTACGCTGTGCCTGCTCGCAACTCTGGCGGCACCAACCGCAAAGGCTCAATCGCCCGCTCTCCAGAAGCAGCTCGACCGGCTTGACTTCAGTGTCAACGGTATCGGCCAGTTCAACGGCACCGGCAGCGGCATTCCCAAGAGCGGCCCCACGGACGCGAATGGCAACCCGCTCACCGTCAAGCTCTCGACCGGCAATACGCTCGGAGCGCTGGTCACCATCCGTTACGTCAAGTCGCCCTATATCGGCTTTGAGGGCAACTACACCTACGCTCGCTACACCGAGACCTTCACTCCTTTCGGCTCTCCCACGACAGGAGGAGCCGCCAGCGCCGGCGTCCAGACCAATGCCTCGGAATACACCCTTGGCTACGTGGCCCACACGCCCAGCCTGCTCGGAGTAAAGCCTTTCCTCGCCGCCGGCCTTGGCACCATCGCCTTCCGCCCCACCACCTTTGGCGGCCAGTCGCTGCGGGAACAGGCGCGCGCAGCCTACTACTATTCCTTCGGAGCAGAGGACGCACTCTCACCCCACTTCGGTATCCGCGCCCAGTTCCGTCAGGTCTTCTTCCTCGCCCCCGACTTCGGCCAGAACTACCTGACCATCCTGCACCGTACCTCGACCTTCGAGCCCGGTGTCGGCTTCTACATCCGCTTCTAATTTATTTTCAACACATACCTTCAGCCCAGCGAACTGATCCTTCGCTGGGCTGAAGGGTTTAAGAAGCTGTTTAAGGATTGCGCGGGTCAGAAACGGGCACTAGAGCATTTTCGATTCAAGCGTGAACAAGACTTGGGTGCCCCATCCTTTCGCAGTCTCATCGCGAAAGGGTGGGAGACCACAAATATCCATCTCGAATGGATGCAGTCAAGCAGAAAACGCTCTAGTGGGGACGCCGACCAAAATACAGGGGTCTCTCCACTGCGCTGCGCTCCGGTCGAGATGACGTGGTTAATAAGTTTCTGAACGGGTTCTACGCCACGAACTCCAGCCGCCCCTTCGCCATCACCGAGTGCCGCGCCGCAGCGTCTCTCTCCGGAAAATCATTGCGGTAATGCGCTCCCCGGCTCTCTTCGCGGCCCAGGGCAGCCGCCACGATCAATCCAGCCACGGTATGCAGGTTGCGGGCCTCCAGCGCTCGCCGAAACATCCCTTGCGGCATCGTCACCGCCAGTGCATCGAGCCTCCGCTGGGCCTCGCGTAATCCCGCCGCATCTCGCAGCAGCCCGGCATACTTCCACATCAAGTCCCGCAGCTCCGCGATCCAGCGTTCGGTAGCCTTTTCTCCGGTAACTGAACTCGTGCTCGAAACCACTCCGTCCGGTTTCTGCTCTTTTGCCAGGGACTCCTGCCCTTTGCCGTCATCGGCGATCATCGCCTCCGCAGCCAGCACCCCGAAGACCAACCCCTCCAGCAGAGAGTTGCTGGCCAGCCGGTTCGCTCCGTGCACTCCCGTGCAGGCTGCCTCGCCCGCCGCATAAAGCCCCGGCAGCGAAGTGCGTCCATGCACGTCCGTCCTTACGCCCCCCATCAGGTAGTGCGCTGCCGGACGCACCGGAATTAAATCCCGCCCCAGCTCCAGCCTGTACTTCGCCAGAAACTTCGAGATCCCCGGAAACCGCGCCTGCAGATCTTTCTTCACATGGCGCATGTCCAGATAGACCTCGCCATCCATGCCCTCATGCGTAATCGCCCGCGCCACCACATCTCTCGGAGCCAGCTCCAGCAGCGGATGATACCTATCCATGAACCGCTCACCGTTCGCATTCACCAGATAGGCGCCCTCGCCACGCAGCGCCTCGCTCATCAAAAATCTCGGAGCACCGGGCGCGCTAAACGCCGTCGGATGAAACTGGTAAAACTCCATATCGCTCACCTCGGCGCCTGCCCGATAAGCCATCGCGATGCCGTCCCCTGTAGCCACCGCCGGATTGGTCGTCTCGCTATAAACCTGCCCCGCCCCGCCACTGGCCAGCAGCACGGACTTCGCTCGAACCACGCGCACACCGCCTTCGCCATCCAGCAGCGTGGCCCCCACCACGCGGCCGCCTTCTGCCAAAAGATCGACGCCGGTCGTCCACTCCATCAGTTCAATCGAATCGATCTCGCGCACGTGCCGCAGCAGGGACACGGCAATCTCTTTGCCCGTGGCATCCCCATTCGCATGAAGAATCCGCGACCGGCTATGCGCCCCTTCGCGGGTTCGCATCAGCTCGCCGTTCTCGCGGTCGAACTTCGTTCCCCACGCCAGCAACTCTTCCACCCGTCGCGGCCCCTGCTCCACCAGCACCGCCGCCGCTTCTCGATTCACCAACCCATCGCCCGCGCTCATGGTGTCTTCGAGATGCAGAGCGATGTCCTCCTCGCCGCCCATCGCCACCGCTATGCCTCCCTGCGCATACGCAGTGTTCGACTCCGCCAGCTCTTCCTTGGTGACGACCATCACCCTGCCCACCCTCGCCAGGGAAATCGCCGCGCTCAGACCCGCAATTCCCGCACCGACTACAAGAAAATCAACTTGTTCCATCTCTCGATGCTACTACTCCAGAATCGCCGCAACACGCGATACCATGGAGATACCGTGCCAGTCATCTCACTCAAGACGCCCTCCGCCGCCTACGACATCACCATCGCCTCCGGCCTCCTGCGCACCTTAGCGCCGCGCCTCAACAAGCTGGTTCAAGGCCGTCGCTTCCGCTCTTTCGTTGTCACGTCGCCCGAGATCTGGGGCCTCTGGCACAAGCAGGTGCTCGCGTCGTTCAAAGAAGCACCCACGGTCCTCTTCCTGCCCAGCGGCGAAGCCCACAAGCGTCTCGCCAGCGTCGAGTCCCTCGCGCAGCAACTCGCCACCGCTGGGGCCGACCGCGACTCGCTGCTCATCGCCTTCGGCGGCGGCGTCATCGGCGACGTCACCGGCTTCCTCGCCGCCATCTACATGCGCGGCATCCCCTACGTACAAATCCCCACCACGCTGCTCGCGCAGGTCGACTCCTCGGTCGGCGGCAAGACCGGGGTCAACCTCGTCGCCGGAAAAAATCTCGTCGGTAGCTTCAACCATCCGCTCGCTGTCCTGGCCGACACCGACCTCCTCGCCACTCTCCCGCCGGAGCAGCTCCGCGCCGGGTTGCAGGAGTCCGTCAAAGCCGGAATCATCCGCGACCCCAGGCTCTTCAAATACATGGAGCAGAACGCCGACGCCATCCTCAAGGGAGACGCCAAGGCGCTCACCCACGTCGTCACCGCCAGCGTCCGCGTCAAGGCCGATGTCGTCGCCAACGACGAGCGCGAGTCCGGCCTGCGCATGATTCTCAACTACGGCCACACCATCGGCCACGCCATCGAGGCCGCCACCAGCTACAAGCAGCTCCTGCACGGCGAAGCCGTAGGCTGGGGCTCGATCGCCGCCACGCATCTCGGCCTGTCACGCAAGTTGATCACGCAGGCGCAGTCCGACCGCATCATCGCGCTCATCCTGTACTACGGCCCACTCTCGCCCTTCAAAGCCACCGCCGCAAAACTCGTAGCCCTCACCTCCAGCGACAAGAAGAACCGCAGCGGCACGCTCTCCTTCATCCTGCCCACCGGCATCGG
>JBEPUY010000069.1:0-16095 GCA_041691255.1 Granulicella sp.
AGAGGAACGCAAGTGGCGTTGAAGGACGCCGGAAGGAGTAAGTGATGGCAGAGCAGAAAAAAGTACTGGGCGTATACGGACCGGGATCGAACCACTGGGTTGGAGACGGCTTTCCGGTGAGGAACCTGTTCCCGTCGAATGGACTGGAGGCGGAGGTCAACCCGTTCCTGATGCTCGACTATGCGGGGCCGAATGTGTTCAAGCCTTCGGGCAAGACCCCCGGGGTGGGACAGCATCCGCATCGCGGATTTGAGACGGTGACGATTGCGTATCAGGGCTCGGTGGAGCACCGCGACTCGGCGGGGAACTCGGGAGTAATCTATCCCGGAGACGTGCAGTGGATGACGGCGGCTTCGGGCGTGGTGCACGAAGAGATGCATGAGAAGGAGTTCGCGCGTCAAGGCGGCACCTTCGAGATGGTGCAGCTCTGGGTGAACCTGCCCAAGGCCGTGAAGATGTCGAAGCCGCGCTACCAGGCGATCACGAAAGAGCAGATTCCGGTCGTGGAATTTGGGACGGGCGGACATGCACGAGTGATTGCGGGTGAGTTCAATGGAGTGAAGGGGCCTGCCCTTACCTTTACGCCGGTCAATTTGTTCGACGTGGTGCTGAGGGCCGGGGAGAAGGTTGAGATTCCTCTGCCAGAGGGGCACAACGTCTCGATTGTGCTGAGGAAGGGCGATGTCTCCATCGATGGAGCGCACTCGCTGATGGGTGAGGCCCGGATTGCGACGTTGAGCCCATCGGGGAGCGGCGTTGTGGTGGAAGCGAAGGAGGACTCGACGCTGCTGGTGCTGAGCGGCGAGCCGATCGACGAGCCCGTGGCCAGCTATGGGCCGTTTGTGATGAACACGCGGGAGGAGTTGGTGCAGGCGATGGAGGATTACAAGGCAGGCAAGATGGGACAGCTTGCGTAAGGCTTCTTCACCGAAGAGCAACAGATGGAACGTAGAACAGGCAATAGCAGATGCAAGTGCGGGTTCCTTCGCTCAGGATGATAGTAGTCCTGGGCGAGGCGAAGGGAAAAAAGTAAACCGAATTCAACCGAATTGAACCAAGGAGAGAAGACCGATGAAGACTACTTATACGATAGATCCGGCGCACTCGAGTGCCCAGTTTACGATTCGCCACCTGATGATTTCGAACGTTCGTGGCGACTTCAAGAGTGTGAAGGGCACAGTGGTGTATGACTCTGAGAACCTTTCGGCTTCGAGCATCGAGGCGGAGATCGACGTCAACTCGCTCAACACGCGCGATGAGAACCGCGACGCCCATGTTAAGAGTGCGGAGTTCTTCAACGTTGAGAAATATCCTTCGATTACGTTCAAGAGCACGAAGGTGGAACGTGACGGCGAGGGCGAGTTCAAGGTAACGGGCGGACTTACGATCCTGGGCGTGACCAAGGAAGTGGTGCTGAAGGTCGAAGGGCCTTCCGACGAGGCGAAGGATCCCTGGGGGAATCTCCGTATCGGTGCTTCGGCCACGACCAAGATCAAGCGTAGTGACTATGGACTGACGTGGAATGCGGCGCTCGAGACCGGCGGCGTGATGCTGGGCGACGACGTGAAGATCGAGCTTGACGTTGAGTTGGTGAAGCAGAACCCGGCTTAGATCGATGGCGTATCAAGCGTGAGCGGAGCGGTATAGATCGGGCCTTCAGCCCTCACCTTGTGGGGGCTGGGTACCTGGGGCTTTGCCCCAGGCTGGTATAAATCGCGCCGTTGGCGCTTGGTGCGCCGCGTTATCTCTGCGCCTTATCTCTAGGCGCTATCTCTCGGCTTATTCCTGCACCTTATCCCTGCACCTTATCCCTACGCGCTATCTCTCGCCTCATTTCTATGGGCGTTCTCTATGTCTTGTTGGTTAAGGGGCGCGGCTTTGCTTTTCGATTAAAATGCGAGGACGATGCCGAAGACGTTGCCCTGGAAGGAGTAGGTGCGGCTGAACTTTGTGCCGAACTTTCCTTCCAGGGCGCCGAGGCCTTCGCGGGTGACGGCGGGGACGGAGATAAGGCAACCTGCCTGCGGGTGTTCGAGCTTGCTCTTCCATCCGCCGGCGATCATGTTGCACAGCTCGCCGATGGCGTCGTCGACCATGGGGTCGGCGGGCTCGGAGGATGCTGTGCCGAGCAGGGCTTCAGCAGTGACGGCGGCGGTGGCGGGGCTGGCGTAGAGGATGCACTCGCCGGAGACGGCGCCGGTGAACTGGATGCGGGCGACGATCCTGCCGTCGACGATGTTCACATCTCCGTCCATGGGGTCGCAGCTTCGTTCGAGCATCATCTCGAATACTTCGGAGACGGCGGTGTCGAGGCGGTTCGCCATATCGGTGTGCGGTGTGGGGTTCTCGGTTGCCAGCATGTGTCCTCTTTTGAGTTTTGAATTTTGGGTGCGACGGTTGTCAATGACGCTAAGCCACTCGCAGCAGAGGCACAACGCGTGCCTTGACCTGTTCGGCGGTGAAGGGCTTGCAGATGTAGCCCATCGCTCCGGCGGAGATGGCGCGGAGGACGAGCGGTTCGCTGCCTTCGGTGGTGATCATGACGACGGGGATGCCGACGCCGAGTTTTTCGTCGCGCCGCTGCTCGAGGAACTGCAGGCCGTCCATCACGGGCATATTAATGTCGCTGAGAATCAGGGACAGGGGGTTGGGTTTGCCGCTGTCGTCGCGCAGGGCCTGCAGGGCCTCTTGGCCGTTGGAGGCCTGTACTACTTCGGTGAGGTCGAGTCCAGCCTGACGGAGCGCCCGTTCGATCACCTTCCTCATCACTGCTGAATCATCAATAATCAGAGCTCGCAACCCACCCTCCGGTAGTACATCTCGATCTGTATGCTGTATCGGCTAATTGGCTGGAAGCTTGAGGGGGCAAGGCGTTCTTAGTTTTCTCTAACCCCTCCTCGCATGACTTCGGCCACTGACCTGCATCAGCACGGGCATGGATAGCGGCTTATATGCGGCATACACAGGACTGTTGGCGCGCACACAGGCGCTCGATACCGCGGCCAACAATCTGGCGAATGCGGGGACGACTGGCTTTCGGGCGGCGCGGGACTACTTCAGCGGCGTGCTGACGGGCGGGATAGACCAGGAGAACTCGGTCGGAGCGTCACAGGTCGGTCAGTCGGTCAATGACTTTGGCGTTCTTGGCGGCAACCTGCTGGACATGGCGCAAGGGGAGTTGACGGCGACGGGCGATCCACTGGATTTTGCGTTGCAGGGACAGGGATTTTTTGCGATTCAAACAGCGAATGGGATTCGCTATACGCGTGACGGCTCCTTCCGGCGTTCGGCTACGGGGACGCTCGAGACAAGTGCAGGCGAGCCGGTGCTCGACATCAACCAGAAGAGCATCACGATTCCGAGCGGCGCGGTGCATGTGGGGCCGGATGGAAACATCTCCGTGACGACGCAGGATGGAAACGCCATTGTGGGGCAGGTGGGCATCTTCGACTTCAGCGACCGGTCGGCGCTGGAGGCCGAGGGGACGAACCGCTTTTCGGCAGAGGGAGTGAAGCCCACAGCGGCGAAGGCATCGGTGGTTCAGGGGTCGGTGGAAGGATCGAACGAAGATGCGGTTCACGGCACCATGCAATTGGTGCTGGTACAGCGACAGGCAGAGATGATGCAGAAGGCGCTGAGCGTCTTCGACACCAGCTTCGACAAGATTGCGGCAGAGGACTTGCCGCGGGTTTGACACGAACGGTCAGGTGCTCGCAAGGGCCTGTCTTTACTGAAGGGAATGGAGTAGACAATGATTCGAGCTTTGTATACAGCGGCGAGCGGCATGAGCGCGCAACAGGCAAATCTGGACACGGTGGCGAACAATCTCGCCAACTCGGCGACGGCTGGATTTCGCGAGCGGCGATTGCAGTTCGAGGACATGATCTATCAGAACGTGATCGTGCCGGGATCGGCGGAGAGCCCGCAGACGGACTCGGCGGGGCTGCAGATTGGACTGGGAACGAAGTCGTCTGCGAGTGAGGTCATCATGACGCAGGGAGACTTTAATTCCACCGGCAACCCGATGGACCTTGCGATCCAGGGAGGCGGCTTCTTTCAGGTGTCGCGGCCGGACGGAACAATTGCTTACACGCGCGCTGGGAGCTTTCATCGCAGCAATCAAGGAACGATGGTGACTGCGGACGGCGACACGGTGCTTCCCGCGATTACGATTCCATCGAATGCGACCAACATCACCATCTCTCCGTATGGAATTGTGACGGCGACGATCCCCGGGCAGACGGCGGCAGCGCAGTTGGGGACGATCCAGTTGGCGACGTTCGTGAATCCAGGCGGGTTGAATTCGATTGGCGGCAATCTGCTGATGCCGACCGACTCTTCGGGCAATGCAATCACGGATACTCCGGGTGGCACCAGTGGAATGGGAACGCTGCAGCAGGGCGGATTGGAGAACTCGAACGTCGATGTGGTGGCGGAGTTCGTGCAGATGATCCTGGCGCAGCGAGCGTATGAGAGCAACTCTAAGGTCGTGCATGTGGCCGACGATATGTATTCGCAGATCAACGGCATGATTCGATAGGTGCGCTATGGGGAATTGGTTCTATTCGAGTAAATGGATTCTGTGCGCACTTGCCATCGCGAGTTTGCAGGGTATCACCACCTTCGCGGCGGTCTGCGCTCGTACACCTGCGGAGGCTGCGAGATTGGCGGGAGCGAAGACTGGCCCTTCGGCGATGCCGGAAGATAAAGGCTATCGCGTGTCCAGCGTTCGCTGGGACCCGGTGATGCAGCAGAGTTGGGCGACGATTGTGAGCTGCGATCATCCTGAGTGGCCGGGGGTTTCGCTTCGCACGGCTGAAACGAGCGATGCACAGCGTGGATTGAGTACGCAGGCTCGTGTGGATCGCTCTCCGTTGATTCGCGCAGGCGAGGTTGTAGAGCTTTGGCGGCAGGAAGACCTGCTGCGGATAGAAGTGAGCGGCATTGCCGAACAGAACGGAAGTATAGGCGAGACGATTCGAGTGCGTCTGCTGCGACGCGCGGGCAGTAATCAATCTGTGGAAGAGCAGTTTAATGGCGTGGTTCGTGGACGGGCAGATGTGGAGATGCAGCCATGACCGATCTCATGCAGATTGGCTGGGGGATGAAGACGAAGGATTGGCCAGGCGTAAAGGTTGCTCCGGTGATTGCTACCCCGGCGACTCCGCGCGAACCGCGAAACGGAGGGATGGGGCCGTTTGTTGCGGGGGTGATTGGCGTGCTGCTCCTGCTGCTGGCTGCCTGTTCGCTTCATGCACAGATCAAGGCGATCAAGAAGGCGATCGAGCCGAAGCCAAATGTTGCCGAGACGTCGCTCGACTCTTACCTGGAACGGGTGCGTGCGGCGAACTCGAATGTGCTACCCACGCCCGGGTCGATCTGGACGGACAACGGACGGCTGACCCGCATGAATACGGATGTTCGTGCGATGCGGCTCCATGACCTGATCTCGGTGGTGGTGGAGGAGAATCTCGCCGCAACGACGGATGGAACGGTGAAGAATTCGCGCGCTTCAAACGCGAACTCTGGAATCTCCGGATTGGTTGGAACACTTCACGCAGGAAATGCACTTCAGAATTTAATCAACCAGCACGCGACAGCGGGCCTGAATGCGCAGGGGACGAGCGCGACCAACTCGAGCCTGAGCACCGTGTTTGGCGGCCAGGTCATGGCTGTGCTTCCGAACGGAATCCTTGTGATCGAAGCTGCCCGACAGGTTGAGTTCAGCCAGCAGACGCAGACGATTATCCTTCATGGCCTGGTGCGGCCCGAAGACATCTCTCAACAAAATCAGGTGCTTTCGACTGCGATTTCAAGCCTTGAGCTTGAGGTGCGCGGGAAGGGAATCATCAACGACTACACCCATCGCCAGAATGCGCTCGTCCGGCTTCTGCAACAGATCTTGATCTTCTAAGGAAGTGTTTCGCAACTAGAGGCTTAGCACCGATTTGAATCGATTGCACCGATCAGGTACGGCAAAAGTAAGAACGAAGGCGAAATACAGGGATCTCTCCACTGCGCCGCGCGATGAGACTGCGCGGCTCCGGTCGAGATGACGTGATTTGAGGGTCTAAATGATTGTTTTAGTGGATACGCCATGCGCGAGAGTGAGTGATTTGAGAGTTTCGACGATGCTGGTTAGAACGATGGCCTGCCGTGGGTTGGCGCTGGGTTGCCTGCTTGCGCTGACGCTGCCGGGAGTTGCAATCGACGCGCCGGAGATGCCGCAGAGAGAGGCGCGGGTGAAAGACATTGCCTCAATTGAGGGCATCCGCGACAACCAACTGGTTGGCTACGGCATTGTGGTGGGTTTGCAGGGCACGGGCGACAGCCAGCAGACGACCTTTCCGACGCAGACGCTGGCTGCAACACTGCTGCGCATGGGAGTCAGTGTGCCTGCGGCTTCGATCCGGGTGCAGAACCTTGCGGCGGTGTTTGTGGAAGCGACCTTGCCGCCATTTGCTCAGCCTGGAACGAAGCTGGACGTGACTGTCTCTTCTGCGGGAGACGCCAGAAGTCTTGAGGGTGGCTTGCTGCTGATGACTCCGCTCTATGGCGCGGATGGCAAGATCTACGCGCAGGGGCAGGGGCCGTTGGTGGTGGGAGGCTATTCGGTCAGCGTGAATGGAAATACGAAGCAGTACAACCATCCCAATACGGCGCGGGTCCCGTATGGAGCCATCGTGGAGCGGGGCGTGCCTCTCGATCTGGCGGGCCGAAGCAAGTTTTCGCTGCTGCTGAACGATGCGGATTTTAAGACGGCAGAGGCTGTTTCGCAGGCGATCAATCGTGAGCTGGGCAGGCAAGCTGCTCATGCGCTCGATAGCAGACAGATTGATCTCTCGGTGATGCATGGAGAGGATGTTCCGGAGCTGCTTGCGCAGGTGGAGTCGGTCGAGGTGCCGGTCTTTCCGAGGGCAAAGGTCGTGGTCAATGAACGGACAGGAACGGTGGTCATCGGAGGAACGGTGGTGCTGCAACCGGTGTCGATTCTGCACGGCGGTCTGGCGATTAATGTGGTGAGCCAGCTCGAGGTGTCGCAGCCAAATGCGTTCTCGTCTGGAGGCACGAGCCAGGTGGTGCAACAGACGAGCATTACAGCGCGGGACAAGCCTGTGAACCGGATTGAGTTGAAGCAGGGAGCGACCGTGGACGACCTGGTACGCAGTCTGCAAACGATAGGTGCTTCGGCACGAGACGTTATTTCGATACTTCAGGCGATGAAGTCTGCGGGCGCTCTGGAAGCGGAGATTGTGGTGTTATGAGAATTGATGCGACGATGGCGAGTAGCGCTCCGGCTGCGACGGACGGAGCCAAGAATCCCAAGCTGGTCAACGCCGCGCAGCAGTTCGAGTCGATGATGCTGCAGGAGATGTTGAAGCCGATGCGCTCCGGCGAAGATAGCTGGGGAGGAGATGACGCGAAGAGCAGCGATAGTTCGATGGACACGATCAGCAGCTTTGGGACCGAGGCCGTGGCCACGGCAATATCGAAGGGCGGAGGTCTCGGCATCGCCCGGCAGGTGATTCAACAGGTTACTCAGGAGCATCTGCGAGAGACGCAAAAAGCGTCGCACGGTACTAAAGTTTAGTGAGGCTGCGCCGATAGACTCAAGTAGACGGAGGAACACATGAGTTACACAAACGGAATCGGAAACCTGCAGCAGGCGCTTAGCTCGATTGCGCCGACGCAGCCGGCTTCTCAGGCGACGGAATCGACCGAGGCTTCGCGGCAACACAATGCAACGGGGGCCGCAGCCAAGCAGGCTGACCAGACGAATTTGAGCTCTGCCGGTGGCGTGATCGCCCATGCGCTCGAGGGCTCGGATGTGCGGTCGGGCAAGGTTGCCGCATTGCAGCAGGCGATTGCCTCGGGAAGCTACAACGTCTCCTCGTCGGACGTGGCTGGCAAGATGATCGACTCTCTCCTGGAGTAGAGATGGCTATCGAACAGGCGCTGAGAGATGCTCTGGATGAGACCGTCCATGCGCTTGCCATTCTGGATTTAGACGCTCTTCAAGCGATCGAACGACGATTGACGACGCTGGCCCAATCCCAGCTTGTCACGGATGGAATCGGGATCGATTTCATTCTGGCTAAGAAGCGTGTGCTCGAACTGGTTTTGTATCACAGTGAATCAAATCTCAACGCGCTTCGCCGTCTGTACGGAAGAAATACGAGAGACTTATGGGAACTCTGAGCTCGCTGATGGACCTGTCCCGGGAAGCCTTGATGGCGGACCAGAATGCTCTGAACGTAACCGCAAACAATGTGTCGAACCAGAACACGCCGGGCTATACGCGTGAGGTGGTGAGCTGGCAGCCTACGGATGCCGTGACGCTGAGCGGCACCAGCTACAGCATCGGAATCACGAGTACCGCGACGTCTGTGCGTGACCGCGTTCTTGAACAGCGCGTGCAGCAGCAGACGCAGACGCAGGCTCAGAGCGGAGCGCTTCAGTCGGCACTGCGGCAGGTGCAGGATATCTTCGGTTTGAGTGCGACGAGCACATCCGCCAGCTCGACGGCGCTTGGCTCGGCAGTGGACTCTTTCTTCAATTCGCTCTCGATGCTTGAAGGCAATCCTGGGGATGCGTCGGCGCGGCAGGCGGTGCTGACTGCGGCGAATAATCTGACGTCGGCCTTCAACTCTGCTGCGAACCAGCTTGGACAGGTGAGCACGGGACTCGATCAACAAGTCAACACCACGGTTGGCCAGATCAACTCGCTGACGACGACGATTGCCTCGCTGAACCAGCAGATTGCGACTATCAGTCCGAATGCGGATGCGGGAACGCTTGAAGATCAGCGGCAGTTGGCGATTACACAGTTGTCGCAGTACGTCGGCCTCGACCAGATAAAGACCGAGTCGAACGGCATTACGCTGACGACGGCGAATGGTGCGGTGCTCGTCAGCGGAAGTCAATCCTATGCGCTGAACACAACGCAGGTGGCGGGGAAGACGGACGTACTGGCGAATGGGCAGGACATCACTTCGGGCATTACCGGTGGACAGCTTGGCGGTGTCCTGCAGGCCAGAGATCAGAATGTGCCTGCGTATGCGAGTGCGCTGGACAATCTTGCCTACGGAATCGGTACGGCGGTGAACCAGCAGAATGCGCTGGGAAGCGATGGCAACGGCAATCCGGGTGGCGTGATCTTTACCCTGCCGGGGAGCGCTGCGGGTGCAGCGATGTCGATCCAGGTGGCGACGACCGATCCCAATGCAATTGCGGCAGCTTCTACAGGCGAAGGATCTTCGGGCAGCGATAATGCGATTGCTCTGGCTGATCTTTCTACAGCGAACCTAGCTGGCGGAAAGACGGCCTTGGGATTTCTTGCCTCGTTTCTTGGGCAGGTTGGCAACGATGCGTCCGGCGCGACGACGAACAACACCGCTCAGCAGGCTACTTTGACGCAGCTTACGAGCCAGCGCGACTCGCTCTCGGGGGTCTCGCTCGATGAGGAGGCATCGAACCTGACGCAGTATCAGCGCTCTTACGAAGCTGCAGCGAAGGTGTTTTCGATTGTCAATTCGATTATGGCGAGTGCGTTGAATCTGGGTGTTGAGACCACGGTGACTTAGAAACGGTCATGCCCGAGGATGTGTCTGGATAAAAGTACAGGCAACGGCAAGAACAACGGCGAAATACAGGGGTCTCTCCACTGCGTCGCGCGATGAAACTGCGCGGCTCCGGTCGAGATGACGTTTTGAAGAGTAGAGCGCAGGCTGCATTAGTTTTTGCGATTTCAATCAGCTCTGATCAGGAGGGGTGCGTGAGGGTCGATCCGAAGTATGTCAGCAATCTTGCCGGGGCTTTGAACCAGTCGAGCAGCCTTGAGGCTACGCTTACGAACGAGCTGTCGAGTGGTCTGCGAGTCACGGCGCTACAGGATGATCCAACCGCGGTGGCTCAGAGTACAGTGATGGCCAGCGCGATCTCGAAAGACGACACCTTTGTTCAGACCGCGTCGGGGACACAGTCCATGATGCAGGTCTCCGACTCGACGCTGGGCGAAGTGGTGAGCCAACTGACTTCGGCGGTGTCGCTGGCGATCTCTGGAGGCAACGGAACGGCCAATGCTGCCAACATTGCCAGCATCGCGCAACAGTTGACCGGAATCCGTGACCAGATCTTGTCGCTGGCGAATACCAGCTATATGGGGCAGTCGCTCTTTGCGGGCAGTCAGGGGTCGGTGAAGCCGTTTACGCTGGACACCTCCACCTCGCCTGCCACGACCAGCTATGTGGGCGATACGAACGCCAACTATGTCGAGACGCCGAGCGGGCAGAAGATACAGACGAACCTTGCCGGGTCGGATGTCTTTGGCTCGGGAACTACGGGCGTTTTTGGAGTGCTGAATCAACTGATCGCTGACTTCTCGGGGAGTGCGGCGAGCGCGAGCGCTGTCGCCGACACCGGAACCTTGTCGGCTGCGCTTAAAAATGTATCCGCGCAGCGCAGTTTGCTGGATGGCTCGCTGAGCCGGTTGCAGGCTACCAGCACGTACACGCAGACCGAGGAGAGCCAGCTCAAGGTGCAACAGGGAAGTTTGGTCTCTGCCGATCCGGCTTCGGTGGCGACGCAGCTAAGCTCGGCGGAGACGCAGAACCAGGCCTTGATGAGCGTGATGACGGCGCTTGAGAAGACGAATCTGTTTGATTACATGCAGTAAAGCGTCTTTCCTGCAATACGTGAGGCCCGACCTTTTCGGTTGGGCCTTTTTGCTTTTGTTGGAAATTGTTATGGAAGAGGGGGCATTCGGATAGAAAAAAAGTCAACGACAAAAACAACGACGAAATACAGGGGTCTCTCCACTGCGCTTCGCTTCGGTCGAGATGACGTACGGTTTTGCTTCGCTGCGTTCGAGATGACGTGTTTTTTAGGAAGTTAGATAGGTTTGCCAGATTGGAGCGCGGTTCTGCTGGGGGATTTGTTTCTCTATACTGAATGTGCGGGGTCATGATGGGAGCAATTAGTTTTTTGTGGAATGCTACGCGGGGCGAGAGGCTGCGGCCCTGGCGGAGCCCCTATCTGCGCTGGCGACTCGAAACCTACTCGGGGCAGAGGGCTGATACGGTGCAGGCAAGAGATTTCTGGAACCTGTTTTGGAAAGAGAAGAGACAGTTGCTCCGGTTTCTTCGCTGGACGGGCGAGATCAAGGGGTATGCGGAGAAGCCGATGGACGGCGGGCGCTGATTTCGCATCTATCTGAATCATGGTCGGAAAAGGGGAAGCGATGAGTGAATGGTTAAAGGTGAAGGCGTCGGATGGGCATGAGCTGAGCGTGTATGTGGTGCGCCCTGAGGGAGAGCCGATTGGTGCAATCGTACTGGTGCAGGAGATCTTCGGCGTCAACTGGCATATACGTGCCGTGGCCGATGAGTATGCCAAAGAGGGCTTCGTCGTGGTCGCCCCGGCGCTGTTCGACCGCTATGAGCGTGGGGTGGAGTTGAAGTACGAGGGAGAGGACGCCAAGCGGGCAGGCGAGTTCTGGCAGAAGCTAAACCCTGAGACGGCGTTGCTGGATATCGCTGCGGCTTATGAAGTGGCGAGGGGCGTAGGCAGGGGGATTGGCGTGCTCGGATTCTGCTACGGCGGCTTGATGAGCTGGCTGACAGCGACGCGGGGCGAGATGCTGAAGATGCAGCCGTCGTGCTGCGTTGGATACTATCCCGGAGGGATTGGGAAGTATGCTACCGAGGAGCCGAGCTGCCCGGTGATGCTACATATAGGGAGCGCCGATAGTCATATCGGCGCCGACCAGATCGAGGCGGTTCGTCAGGCGCACCCCGAGGTTGAGATCTATGTCTACGAGGGCGCTGGACATGCGTTCAATCGCGATGTGGATCCGAATACCTATCATGCGGAGTCGGCTGCGCAGGCGCGAAAGCGGACGCTGGCATTTTTGAAGACGCACGTCGCTTAAGTGCCAGGTGGAGTTACAGGCCAGCGTACCAGTCGTAGCCTTGGGTCTCCCAGAAGTCGACGGGGCGCTGGTTGGTGTAAGTGATTTTGGCGATCTGTTTGATCTGCTTGTAGCCATATTTGAGAGACATGGCCAGACGCAGAGGCGCTCCCTGGCCGGAGTTGAGCGGCTGGCCGTCCATTTGGTAGCAGAGCAGCGTCTGCGGGTGAAGCAGAGTGACGATGTCAAGGCTCGATGAGAACGTGCCGTCTGCTGTCTCCATGCCGACGTATTGGGGCAGGGTGCCGTCGGGATTGAGCTGAGGCGGATAGGCCTTGAGAAAGTCTGCGAAGCGTGTGCCGCCGAAGCTGGTGATCTGGCTCCAGCCTTCGATGCATTTGAACTGAGTAATCTGTTCGACGAAGGGCAGTGTGCGGAGATCGTCGAGCGAAAGCACGATGCCGGGTATGCGGGTGGTGTCGCTGGACGGCGCTTTGGGGATGGTGAGATTGATGGTCTGGTCGACATGGGGAAGCTCGCCAGGCCTAATCTTCGGGCTGGGCTGCTGGGCGGGCGGAGGAGTCGCGTCCGCCGGATCATCGGTGGAGCGGTAGTCCCATAGGTCTACATCTTCGATGTATTGCTTGTACTGTTGCGGGTGTGCAAGCCCGACGACCTGGAGACGCCAGGAGTCGAGGATCATATGCGGATCGAGGCCTATGTCGCCATTGAGCCGTAGTTCGGTAGAACGAGTGGCGGAGTAAGTGGGGGCAAGAGGCTTTTCGCGGAAGAGGGTACGGGAGACGGCGGCGTTGAATTGCTCGGCACGGCGAAGCGGCGACTCAAGTTGTCCTATCTGTTTGGCGTGAGAGAGCCACTCGTACGCGGCGATGGTGGCGGCCGTAGCAATTCCTCCGACGAGGAAGCTGCGGCGGGTCTTGCGGGCCATGGCTCGGCGCAACTGTTGATCGAGGTCTTCCGGCAAGGGGACATTTTCGGGAGGCGTGCTCATAGGATGGGTTCCTCTGTCCCCGTGGAGCCGGGCGTATCGCGGGTGACCAGTTCGTCGCCGCTGACCATGCTGCGGAAGTTGTTCCAGCCTGCGAGCATGACCTGTCCGACATGGATGAGGAAGAAGGCAACGAAGCCCATGGTGAGCCAGAAGTGGAGCCAGCGGGCGGTCTCGTAGCCGCCGCAGATCGTGGTGATCCAGTGGAGGCTAGTTGGCTTCCAGATGGCGAGGCCCGTGATGCAACTGGCCGCACCCATCAATACGACCAGCGTGTACGCGATGCGCTGGGCGGCGTTGTATTTGTGCGCAGGTGGAGCTTGTTTGCGCAGGTGAAGGTCATACAGGAGGACGCGCCAGGAGTCGCCGAGAGCATGGCGGTCAGGAACGATGTCGCGCCATGCACCGCTAAACAGGAGATAAGAGACGTAGGCGACGCCGTTGATGGCGAAGAGCCACATGAAGAAGAAGTGGTAGCCCAGTCCGGTGGTGAGCTTGTACTGCACATGAAGGAACGCGTAGAACCAGTCGGGGAAGAACCGGAAGAGTGTGTACGAGCCGATTCCGATGCGGTAGACCTGGCTGGGATGTCCTACGTTGGGGACGGAATCGGCCCAGTAGATGAGGATGCCGCTCCAGATCATGGTGAAGATCAGAGGGAAGTTGACCCAGTGCATCCAGCGGATGGCAAGCGGGTGCTTCTGTCTGATCTGCAAGGTGGGTTGTGACTGCGTTGCCATGTGCGCCCTTGGATTTGATTCTGCTAAGGGTACGCCTTAAGAGGCAGGACTGGATTGAGTGAACGGTCGCCGATCAGGTGGCGGCGCGTTCTTGTATCAGGTCGAGAAAGATTTGGTGGACGCGGGTGTCGGCACTTAGCTCGGGGTGAAACGTAGCGGCGAGCAGGTGGCCCTGGCGGACGAGGACGGGGAAGCCGTCGCGGTTGGCGAGGATTTCGACGCTGGGGCCGGTGCGGGTGATGCGGGGGGCGCGGATGAAGACCATCTCCAGCGGGCCGCCTTCGAGCTTTGTCGGTGCGGTGAGAATGGTGGAGTCGATCTGGCGGCCGTAGGCGTTGCGCTCGACGGTGATGTCGAGGACGGCGAGAGATTTTTGTGTAGGGTTTTCTACCTGCTTTGCCAGCAGGATGGCTCCGGCGCAGGTGCCGAAGGTAGGGGTGGTCTCGACGAAGGATTGCAGGGCATCGAGGAAGCCGTCGCGCTCGAGGAACTTGAGGAAGGTGGTGGACTCACCGCCGGGGATGATGAGGCCGTCGAGGTTTTGAAGCTCTGCTGGGTTGCGGATTAGCTTCGCGGTGACGGCGAGGGCTGCGAGGGTTTTGGCGTGGGCTTCGAATGCGCCTTGCAGGGCTAGGACGCCGATGGTGAGAGGTGTCTGTGACATGCTGTTTATTTGATTGTAGAGAAGATCGAACGTTGCAGTATGGCTGCCTAGGTTTTTGGAAGATGTTCGCCGAAACGAAGGAGATTGCCGTCGGGATCGCTAAGCATGAACTCGTTCATCTTCCACTCGCGGGATTCGAGCGGGGAGAGAATTGTGACGCCAGCGGCGCGGAACTCGGCTTCGAGCGCGGCAGCGGTGCCGTCGGCGAGATAGAAGTAAACGCCGCAGGGGTTATGGTTTTCGATGAGGTCGGGGGCCTTGCGAAGATGAATGTCGAGGCCATCCCGGGTGAGGAAGGCATAGAAGTCTCCCTCCTGGTAAAGCGTGCAGGAGAAGCCGAGGAGGCGGTAGTAGTTCATCGCACGCTGAACGTCGTGAACCGGAAGGATGGGGGAGATGCTCTGAATGACCTTGGTGGACATGGATTCCCTCGCTCTTTGGAAGGATATCGCTGATCACGAACGATGGCTATGGGCGCGGCGTTTGAGCCTCTTCGAGGGCTGCCTTGAGAGTGTGTACTTCTTGTTCGAGAGATTCGATGCGTTTGAAGAATGAAGTTTGCTTTAGCTCTTCGATGGTCCAGCGTTGGGGGATGTGCTGCGGGCAGTTCCAGTCGAAGGCGGCAACGTGGAGCAGGATCAGGCGCTCGGGGCGGCCACGTTCGGGGAGCAACAGCTCAGACTTCCAGTCGGGCGCTTTGCTCCAGGGGATCGTCTCTACGTTAGCTAGAAGTTTGAGGCGGGTCTGGTGGGGATAATCCATGAAGAAGAGCGCAGCGCGTTGGTTGCCGCGGAGGTTGCCGATGGTAATGTACTGGCGATTGCCGGTGAAGTCTGCGTAGGCCAGCGTGTGCTCATCGCGGACGTTGACGAAGCCGGTGGGGCCTCCGCGAAACTGGATATAAGGCCAGCCGGTCGAGCCGACAGTGGAGATGTAAAAGCTGTCGCGGGCGGCGAGGAAGGCGCGCTCGTAGGGGCCGAGGGTGTCGTTGGCAGGGCCGCGTTCGGTGAGCTTCTCGTTGGAGGGGCGGCTGCCCATCTCTTGCTGAACTTCGGCAACATCGTCTGTAAAGGTAAGGGAGGAGAACTGGTGGGCCATTGCTGGTGGCCTTCTTCCTGAAGCGGTGGACTCGCGCTCTGAACATAAGACGCTGAAAAGGCGGCCACGATGCAGAATCGTGACCGCCTTGAGGATTTGCTCACGTAAGAATTTGTTTAAAGATGAAGGCTTAACCCCCGATTTTCACCCGATGGCACGGATCAAGAACAGGTAAAAGCAAGGACAACCGCAAAAGCAGGTCCTCCGCCTACGGCGAAGGATGACAAATTGATTACAGATCGCTTGGTTATCGCGTGGCTAAAGAGTTCTTTACAGATTCTAAGAGCAAAATTTACCAGCCTCGGGTCTGCATGAGATCGCGCTCTTCGATGGCTGCTGCTGCGAGCCCCTTCATGGTTCCGGTGACGGCTTCGCAGGCTTCGGCGACGATCTTGGGATCGTTGAAGTGGGTGGTGGCGATAACGATGGCCTTGGCGCGGGAGACGGCTTCGGCGCGCTCCTTCGGGTCGTTTTCGACGTCGAGCGGGGTGGCGCGCTCCTTCATGAAGATTCCTGAGCCGACGAAGATGGACTCGGCTCCGAGCTGCATCATGAGAGCGGCGTCTGCCGGGGTGGCAATGCCGCCGGCGGAGAAGTTGGGGACGGGCAGCTTGCCGGCCTTGGCGACCATGCGGACGAGCTCGTAGGGCGCGCCGTGGACCTTGGCGGCGTTGTA
>JBEPUY010000070.1:0-16049 GCA_041691255.1 Granulicella sp.
GGCTCGCAAACAACTGGAGGCGATGGAACCAGAGCGCCGTCGAGCACGGCACGAGGACATCCCTTATGTGGTCAAACCCGTCGAATTCAACATGAAAGCGGAGGCTGCTTCCCAACTCACTTCGATTGACGCGGTGACTTTCAATGATTGAGGCAAGCCAAGTACCCGAACCATCCGTGAAACAGTGCTGCGCAAACGTATATGGCAGCGCCGCAGCGAGGTATCTATTGGGAGAGAGTTTTCATCCGGGCGGCCTGCATCTCACGGAGGAATTGGCGGGCTTACTCATGCTTACTCCCGATTCGCTTGTCCTGGACGTAGCTTCGGGAAAAGGGACGAGCGCATTCTTTCTTGCGGAGAAGTTCGGATGTCGCGTGGTCGGAGTCGATCTAAGCGAGGAGAATGTCCAACAGGCGAATGCGGACGCACTCGCGAAAGGCCTGAGCGAAACTGTCAAATTTCAATTGGGTGATGCTGAGTCTCTCCCGCTCGCGTCGGATGCCTTCGATGCCATCCTATGCGAATGCGCTTTCTGCACTTTTCCAAGTAAATCCGTGGCTGCGGCGGAGTTCTATCGTGTCCTCAAAATCGGTGGGCGCGTCGGCATTAGCGATATCACCAAAGACAGCACGCACCTGCCGGGTCTCGACGGATTACTTGCCTGGATTGCCTGCATCGGGGACGCTCAATCTCTTGACCAATATGCAAACTGGCTAACGAAAGCAAATCTCGATGTTGCGATCAGTCAGTCGCGCGACCATTACCTTCAGGAGATGGTCCAAGCCATCCGGGGCAAACTGCTGGTCGCTGACATACTTATCGGGCTCAAGAAACTCGACCTGCCTGGTCTGGACCTGAGAGAGGCGAAGGCATTCTCCAAAGCAGCTCTGGATGCCATTGCCACCAACCGTCTCGGATACGGAATTATGGTGGCTTGCAAGGATCAAGCCACTTAGCTGAAGCGATTACTTGGCGGAAACTGGGGAAACGATGAATCACTGCTTGCCACGAAGAGCCGTCTCCGAATTTGTCGGAACAACCCTTCTTCTCGCCACTGTTGTTGGCTCCGGAATCATAGGGGAAAAGTTAGCGGGTGGTAATCAAGCCATTGCTTTGATGGCGAACTCTCTGGCGACCGGTGCCGCGCTTGTTGCCCTGATTCTGACCTTCGGCCCAATCTCAGGTTCTCATCTCAACCATCTCGTGTCGTTCGGTGATGCATGGCAAAGTGGCATGTCGTGGCTCGACGCGACCGTTTATTCGTTCGCACAGATCCTCGGCGCTTTTGCAGGCGTCGACATTGCTAATCTCATGTTTGGCATGTCGGCGTTCTCGCGGTCTACGCATATCCGCGCCGGTCACGCACAGCTTCTCAGCGAATGTGTCGCAACCTTCGGTCTCTTCGCCGTCGTTTGGGGATGTGTGCGGCATCGACCAAACGCTGTACCGTTCGCCGTCGGCGCTTACATCACGGCCGCGTATTTGTTCACGGCTTCAACATCCTTTGCGAATCCAGCTGTGACTGTGGCCCGTGCATGGACCGATACTTTTTCCGGCATCAGGCTTGCGGATACGGCTCCGTTCGTAGGGGCACAGATTGTCGGAGCCGCTCTCGCGATGCTGCTCTTTGGCTGGCTTTCCCCATTGCCGCTGGCCGACACGAAGGATCTATTGCTCGCTCACGATAGCGAAAAATAACCCGCGGATATTCGCATCAGGTGCGAGTTAAGGCAGCAACCGTTGACGGTCTTCCGGAAAGCAGGCGAACCCGCGGAAGTTCTCGGTGGCTATTGCTCTTGCTAACCCAAGGGTGTTCTTGTGTTGTCTTCCGCCGACGCGCATACTGAACCTAGTTCCTGTTCGAATATGTCAAAAAAGCATTTCAAAATCGGTATGCTCTTCCTGTTTCTGGTTCTTTTGGCGGGGCCTCTGCTGCAGGGCATCGACTGCTTCAATGACGCTCACAATCTGGATCATGACGCGGTACTTCATACCGTGGACGCGTTGCTGTGTATTGCAATCACAGTCGTTACGCTAGGGTCCTTGCTCCTCTGGCTCGTAAGGACGTTGGGCGTATTTTTGGATCGACCGCAGCAGCTGAGGGTCTGGGTTCAAAGTCGACGTGCCCTCGCTAATCCGTGTCCCACCTTTGGCAGGCCCTTTCTAGCCCTTCGCGTCTAGCCTCTGCGCCGCGTCTTCGCCATTTCTTCGCATCCCTGAATTTCATAATGTGGATTCGCATTGTGTGCTCCTCCCCAAAGAGGAACGGGTACAGAAACCCTTGGCTGTGGCTGGGCGCGTAGGGCTCGCTCTTGATGGCCACGGATACCCTGATTCCTAAGCACCTCGCCGTCCCAGGCAATCTTGCCTTGTAGGAGCACTGATGAGACACTTCGCAGCATTTGTGTTAACGGGCCTTGTATTCACCACCGGCTGCGCGCCATTCAAATACCATGCCGTTCCGATTTCCGCACAGGCATTAGCCACGAGCCTTCAGGCTCGCAATCTGGATGATCCCGACCTGCGGTCATGGATGACGCGGGCCGCAGATTACCAGCCGTCCTCATGGCCTCTGAAGAACTGGGACCTCAACGCGCTGACCCTCGCTGCGTTCTACTTCAATCCAGATCTGGATGTCGCCCGCACCAACGTCAGCTCGGCGGATGCGGCGATTCAAACCGCAGCAATGAAGCCGAATCCATCAGTGAGCGTAGGTCCCGGCTATGAGTCTGGCGATCAAGGCCCGCTGACGATGGCCTTCAGCTTTTCTCTGCCGATTGAGACAGCCGGAAAGCGCGGCTACCGAATTGCAAACGCCACACATTTGAGCCTCGCCAGCCGCATTCTATTGGCACAGACAGCATGGACCGTGCGCAGCCGGGTCCGTTCGGCGCTTGTCGATTACCTATTTGCGGTCGAGACGGTCGAGCTATTGCGAAAAGATGAGGCGCTCCGCAGCAGGTATGTAGACCTGACTGAGGGCCGCTTCCGCGCTGGCGAAATTCCTCTACCGGACGTGACGACTGTTCGGATTGAATTGACGGCGCTTCGCCAAACTCTCAGCGTCGCCGAGGGGCAGGTGCATACGGCGCACTCCGCTCTCGCTGCCGCGATAGGGATTCCGGAATCTGGACTGACGGGCAAAACATTGGTCTGGCCAGACGCGGATCGTCCCCCTGCTCCTGCTTCGCTTCCGTCTCGCGACATGCGCGAGGCTGCGGTGCGGAATCGCCTGGACGTGCAGCACGCATTGGCACAATACGAGGCAGCTCAATCCGCTTTACAACTTCAGGTGGCGCGTCAGTATCCGGACATCGACCTTGGACCCGGCTACAACTATGAAGAAGGTGCCAATTTTATCGCGCTGTCTCTATCCACAGTTCTCCCTCTCCGGAACCACAATCAAGGCCCCATTGCCGAAGCGGAGGCCCAGCGCAAAGTAGCTGGAGCGCAACTGCTTGCGGTCCAGAGTACGGTGATTGCCGACACTGACAAAGCACTGCGGCAATATACCGCTGCCTACGCAACGGAGGAAGAAGCGAACCATTCTATAGGTCAGCTCGAAGCGCAACAAAAAGCCGCGGTGCGAATGCTGCAATCCGGTGAAACCGATCAGCTCACGGTCGTGGCGGCACAACTCCAGACATCAGTGGCGGAACGCGCACGCCTGGATGCTTTGCACCAGGCGCAACTCTCCCTTGGCCTGGTGGAGGACGCTTTGCAACGGCCCATCAACCCCTCGACAACCCCAGCGCTCCCTACGAGCGCACCGCGATAACAGGAGAACCGACCGATGAAACGGATTGTGCGCATTGTAGTTTTTTCCCTGGTAATTCTGGCTATTGCCGGTGGGTTGATCTGGAGCTTTCTCGCGGGCCGCACGGACCAGGTTGCGGAAGCGCAACGCGAATCTCCAGTCCAAGCCCCGTCCCGCGTCACGTCTGAGAAGGGGCAAACGGTTCTCGCGTTCGATGCCGCTGCCCAGCAAGCCAATGGCATCATCACTACAGTTCTGAATCCTACAAAGCAGCAACTGCAAACTCAGGCGACCGGTGTTGTCGTACAGCTTCAACCGCTTCTCGATCTGAAGGCCAGCTACAACACCCCTCGAACCGACCTCATACGAGCCCATGCCAATGCGCGGGCATCTCAGGCGGAGTATGAGCGCCTGCGTCAATTGAATCAAAATGGCAAGAATGCTTCAGACAAGGCGGTTGAATCAGCCCGTGCAACTGCCGAGAGCGATGCGGCTCTGGTCCAAAATGCGGAGCAGGCTATCACCGTCCTGAAAGGAAGCGCCCTGCTCCATTGGGGGCCGGTTGTCTCCAGCTGGCTTGAGGGGAATTCGCCGCAACTGGATGCACTGCTCATGCAGCGGAGATTTCTGCTCCAGGTGACCGGCACGACGGCGACCGCCTTCTCTGCGCCGAAGCACGCGACTGTGCAGTATGCGGATGACACACACGCGCAAGCCAGTTTTGTATCGGTCTTGCCTCAACTCGATCCGCGTCTGCAAGTACCAAGTCTTCTCTATGAGGTCTCAGCCCATCCCGGTCTTGTCCCTGGAATCAATCTGAGTGTATTCCTGCCATCCGGACCGCTCGAAAGCGGTGTCATCGTTCCATTGGGTGCTGTCGTTTGGTCGCAGGGGAGCGCCTGGTGTTATGTCGAGAAATCGCCCGGCAAGTTCGTGCGCACGGCGGTCAGCACCTCCGACCCTGTACCGGGTGGGTGGTTCATGACGGAAGGGATTCATCCCGAAGCGCGCGTCGTCACATCGGGTGCCCAGACGCTGCTTTCTGAGGAGTTTCGATCTCAAATACAGGCAGACCAGGACTAATTGGAGCCAGAGGAAAACGTCGAATGTTAACTGCTATTGTTCGCTTCTCGCTCCGCTTCCGTGGCGTCGTTCTGGCACTTGCCATTGCCTTGCTCGGATATGGGGCCTACTCGCTCACGCAAGCGAAGTACGACGTATTCCCGGAATTTGCGCCTCCTCTGGTAGGAGTACAGACGGAAGCGCCAGGACTTTCCCCCGAACAAGTTGAAGTTTTGGTGACGCAGCCAATTGAAAATGTTCTCAACGGCGTTGCTGGAATTGATACGTTGCGCTCGAATTCGATACAAGGGTTGTCGGTCATCAAAACTACCTTTCAGAGCGGAACCGATATTTATCGCGACCGCCAACTGGTCAATGAGCGTCTAGCAACTCTGGCCGGTCAGCTTCCACAGGGGGTCGGTGCTCCTGTCATGGAGCCTCTCACCCTTGCGACTGGAACCGTCCTCGTAGTCGGGCTTACCTCGCATGACAAATCATTGATGGATTTGCGAACGGCCGCGGACTGGACCTTACGTCCTCGCCTGCTTGCGGTGCCGGGTGTGGCAGCGGTGTCGGTCTTCGGCGGTGAAGAAAAGCAGCTTCAGATTCAATTCATGCCGGAAAAGCTGGTGCAATATGGTCTCTCCTTGAGACGTGGTTACCGCCGCACAAAAGGCGACTGCTATCTCGGGCGCGGGATTCATTGAGAACCGCAATCAACGTCTTATCTTGCAATCGGAAGGTCAGTCTCTCACACCGGCGCAGATTGCCGCGACCGTGCTTGTTCGCCAGAACGGGGCCAACATCACGTTAGGTCAGGTGGCCCATGTTGTCGAGGGTGAAGCGCCGCCATTTGGTGCAGCCACTGTAGAGGGAAAAACCGGTGTAGTTCTCAATGTGGATGGACAATATGGCTCCAATACTGCCGAAGTCACGGTTCGAGTAGAGAAAGCACTTGGTGAACTGAACCCGGCGTTGCAACGGCAAGGAATCGTCATGCGTACCGACCTTTTCCGTCCTGCCAACTTCATCAACACCGCAGTCCACAATGTGCGAGATTCTCTTTTGCTTGGAGCCGTATTCGTCGTAATTGTCTTGTTCCTCTTTTTGTTTGACCTGCGTACGGCAGCGATCTCCTGTACCGCGATTCCGCTTTCCCTCCTGGTTGCCGTGACGGTAATGGAGCATATGGGATTTTCACTGAACACCCTGACCCTGGCCGGGCTTGCGATCGCTATCGGCGAGGTCGTCGATGACGCAGTCATCGATGTCGAAAACATACTTCGGCGGCTTCGAGAAAACGCCGCCAGCGGCCATCCCCGTTCCATTTTTACTGTCGTGCTCGACGCTTCGATTGAAGTTCGCAGCGCCGTGGTCTATGCAACGTTCGTCGTCATTCTGGTCTTTATTCCTATCCTGACTCTTTCCGGCGTAGCGGGAAGACTTTTTGCTCCACTGGGCATTGCGTACATCCTTTCTGTACTGGCGTCGTTGGTTGTTGCGCTGACCGTCACCCCGGCGCTCTCCATGCTGTTCCTTGCGCATCGGAAAATCCGATCCACTGACCCTCCAGTTATCCTCTGGTCGAAGAAGCGATATTGCGCGGTCCTGGCGCGGATCGAGCAATCCCCGCGGCTCATCATCGGCACGGTGGTTCTCCTCACGATCCTCGGGGTTACTGCGCTGCCTTTCTTCTCAACCAGCTTTCTGCCGGAGCTTCGGGAGGGACATTACATCGTTCATATGCAGTCCGTTCCTGGTTCATCGCTTGAAGACTCCTTGCGTGTGGGCCGGGAGGTCACAGCTGCCCTTTTGAAGCTTCCCTTCGTACGCTCGGTTGCACAGAGGGTTGGCCGCGCCGAACTATCGGAAGACACCTGGGGGCCGCACTACAGCGAGATCGAAGTCGACCTTAAGCCCGTCAGCGGCGAGCAGGAGGAAGCTGACCTTGGGACGATTCGGCAGACGCTCTCCCAATTTTCCGGCGAGAGTTTTTCGGTGCTGACTTTCCTCACCGAACGCATCGAAGAGACAATTTCTGGATATACCGCTTCCACTGTCGTCAACATCTATGGCGATGACCTCGACCAGTTGGACCGGGAAGCCAGCCAGATCGCGCGCGTTTTGAGCGGGGTGCCGGGAGCGACCGATGTTCAGATGCAGTCTCCTCCGGGTACTCCAGAGATCGCGGTAGATCTTCGCACCCCGGAACTCCTGCATTGGGGCTTCGACCCGGTCAGCGTTTTGCAAGCTGTTCATACGGCCTATGAAGGCGAGCAGGTCGGAGACATCTACGACGGGAACCGGGTCTTCGCCGTATCGGTGATTGCCGCCCGCTCTGCGGAATCGCGTGGATTCCATCGCCACTTTGCCCATCAATAGCCCGGACGGCATCTACGTCCCGCTTGGGAAGCTCGCCAGCGTTTATGAAACGTCCGGAAGATACAACATTCTTCACGATGGAGCACGACGGGTTCAGACGATCACGCTCGATGTAGCCGGGGGCAATGCGGAGGCGTTTGTGCGCAATGCGCAGGCGCAGATCGCTACAAAAGTACATCTGGCCCCTGGCAACTATGTGCAATTTACCGGCACGGCGGAGGCACAAGCCCAATCCCGCCGCGATCTTCTCGTCCATTCACTGTTGGCGGCGCTGGGCATCGTGTTGCTTCTTTCTGTGGTGCTCATGAACTGGCGCAATCTGCTCCTGGTCCTTGTGAACATTCCCTTTGCTCTGGTCGGCGGCGTCCTCGCCGTCTTTGCAGGCGGGGGCGAGCTATCCCTGGGAGCAATGGTCGGCTTCGTCACCTTGTTCGGGATCACGCTACGCAACTCCATCATGCTGATCTCGCACTACGAACATCTGGTGGATGTGGAGGGCATGGAGTGGGGTTACGAAACGGCCATCCAAGGAGCGTCGGAGCGGCTGGCCCCCATTGTCATGACGGCGCTGGTTACCGCGCTCGGCCTGTTACCGTTAGCCATCGGCAGCGGAAACGCCGGGCAGGAAATTGAAGGACCGTTGGCCATCGTGATCCTGGGAGGGTTGATTACTTCGACAGCTCTGAACCTGCTTGTTCTGCCAACATTGGCATTACGCTACGGCCGGTTTGAACGGCACTTGGTTGAAAGATAACGTTAGGTCGTACCGGAGTGGATATGGGTTATCGAGGCCATAGTCAATGACAGTTCTCTTGTGGGCAATAGCTTTGGTAGCCGGCGTCGGCGCAATCGTGTGGGGAGCCGAGATCTTTGCCGAGCATCTTGGAAAAGCGTCCGTTGCGCTGGGCGTCAGCAGCTTCGCGCTTGCTCTGCTGTTGGCCGGCGCTGAACCCGAAGAACTGGTAACCGCCGTCATCGCTTCTCTACGCGGGTCTCCTGGCATCGCATTGGGGGATGTTATCGGAGCTAACGTAACGATCTGCCTGGTCGCCCTTGGAGTAGGCGCTCTGATCGCGCCGCTGCCGTTTGGAGGAAGCGCTCTCCGCTACGCAGTGTTGGGATTACCTCTCGGGTTCATTGGTGTCTGGTTTGCCTGGGATGGAAGCGTAAGCAGGCCCGAGGGTGCCGTGCTGATGGTTCTTTACATCGCATACATCAGCCTCATCTGGTTCGTGGAGCGGCGCCCGCCTTCTCTGGGCGAAGTAGCAGAGCTATCAGAAGCTCAGAAGCGTGGGAAGTCTTACAACCGAGTGGGACGCGACTTGGTGCTTGTTCTATCTGGCGTTCTTGCAATGGCCGGTGGTGCATCCTTATTGGTAGAGGCAGTACGACGAATCAGCCACGTTCAATCCACTCAAACCAAACTTGGTCTCACAATCGTTGGGTTTGCGACGGGCTTTGAACTCGTCGTACTGGCATGGTCGGCATCTCGTCGCGGGGCGAGTGAAGCAGTAGTTGCTGGAGTCGTCGGCTCGTTTGCTTACAACGTTACTATGACGCTTGGAGCGGCAGCGTTCGTGCATCCGCTCACACTGGGGAATGTTACGCAGTTGCATCTCCCACTGATCGCGATGCTTGCGGCTTTGGTCTTAGTGATTGGTCTGGCAGCGCCAAAAAAAGTCTTGGCTCGAAGGTCGGCAATAGCCCTCTTGTTCGCATATGGACTCTTTGTGTTTCTGGTTCTGCGTTACTGATCTGCTTGTCCGCAAATCAGATACCAACGCCCGACAGCGCATGGCCGTGCTCGACCGACTCACCGACCAAGCGCACCTGGTCGAGACAGACGAGGAGCGTCTCATCCAGCCGTAACCCGGATGTGACCCCTACGCGTTCATCTGGTAGCTGGCAGCAATGTAGCAGGCCGTTTGCGCCTCAAGGGAGACTATGCAGATGGGCTGGCCGATACGCACTACGACATTGAGGCGCACGCGCCGGGGGCAGCAACGAAGGACCAGATGCGGCGATGATGCAGAGCCTGCTGGTGGAGTGGTTCATGTTGCCAGTGCACATGGAGACGCGGCAGGCGCCGGTGTTTGCCAAGATGCTGAAATGTCCGGCGAGCGACACCCTCTGGATTGGATTACCGGCAAACCGGAGGTATTTCTCAACGGGCGATAAATCGCCAAATCACTCATTGACGAAATAGCTGGTCCCGATTTGCCGGCTTCTCGGAATTTTTATTCAGAGGCTTTGGGGAGCGACCCGCAGACCGATCATTAGCCGCTATTGACGTCTTAATGTGTCCAGAGATTCAAGCCGTTCCCAGCTAAGTCATTGGAGGAGTGTGACTTGGGAAGCGGCAGAACTGTAGGGCTGATGCCTCCCTACGGCATCGATTTCGTTTGAAAGTGCCCAATAAAGCTAGGTTCCTTTCGAGAAGCGTGTTTCCGAGGGCCCGTTGTCTGCGCGGACTCCTGAAGGCGCTTAATCAGCGCATCAGCTTGGACAGCACCAATTTCTCATGGGAACCAGCTTGGGGTTGCAGCCCCACAAAATAAACTCAAAATAATCGCCACACCCTGTCGATTTCCCCACACCTCCTTCGACGTCTTCATAGAGCGAGCAAAGAGGCTCTAACAGCTAAGTCAGGACACTTGCACGTTCATTCCAACTCAAAGAGGACAAAAAATGCGATTCATGGTCATCGTCAAAGCAACTCCAGAGTCAGAAAAAGAAGGCGCCCTTCCCGATGCACAGATGCTGGCCGAGATGGGCAAGTTCAACGAAGAGCTCATCAAGGCTGGCGTCGTCCTTGCCATGGATGGGCTTCAGCCCAGCTCCAAAGGCGCACGCGTCAAATTTTCCGGCAAGTCTCGCACCGTCGTCGACGGCCCCTTCGCCGAAACCAAAGAGCTCATCGCCGGCTTCTGGATGTGGCAGGTCAAGTCCCTTGAAGAGGCCATCGAGTGGGTCAAGCGTTGCCCCAACCCCCACGCCGGCGACTCCGAAATCGAAATCCGCCAAGTTTTTGAGATGGAAGACTTCGCCCCCATTCTGTCCCAGGAGGAGATCCAGTACAAAGTAGAAAAACGGGCTGAGTTGCCCAATCAGGCAATCAAAAGATAGCCGCACTTGCATCGACGGATCAAAAGCTGGTGTGATCGGTAGCAGTGTCCGCTACCGATCCACATCACGCGACTCACCGCACCATCGAAGCCGTCTGGCGCATCGAGTCGTCACGCGTCATCGCTGGCCTCACGCGTCTCACCCGTGACGTCGGCCTGGCCGAAGACCTCGCGCAGGAGGCGCTTGTCGCCGCACTGGAACAGTGGCCACAATCGGGCGTCCCCGATAATCCCGCGGCATGGCTCACCGCAACCGCCAAACGCCGCGCCATCGATCTCTTCCGTCGCAACGCAGTTGCCGAGCGCAAATACGAAGAGCTCGGCCGCGAACTCGAAGTCCTCGAACAAACCATGCCCGATCTCAGCTCCACTCTCGACAACACCATCAGCGACGACCTCCTCCGTCTCGTCTTCATCTCCTGCCATCCCGTCCTCTCCACCGAGTCCCGCGCCGCCCTCACCCTCCGTCTCCTCGGTGGCCTCACTACTGACGAGATCGCCCGCGCTTTTCTCACCCCCGAACCCACCATTGCCCAGCGCATCGTCCGCGCCAAACGCACCCTCGCCGACAAACACATCCCCTTCGAAGTCCCCCGCGGCCCCGATCTCGCCGCCCGCCTCTCCTCGGTTCTCGAAGTCATCTACCTCATCTTCAACGAGGGCTACTCCGCCACCGCCGGTGACGACCTCATGCGCCCCACCCTCTGCGAAGACGCACTCCGCCTCGGCCGCATCCTCGCCGAACTCACCCCCAGGGAACCCGAGGTTCACGGCCTCTTAGGTCTCATGGAAATCCAGGCCTCTCGCACGCGAACCCGCATCAGCCCCACTGGGGAACCCATCCTCCTGCTCGAACAAAACCGAGCTCACTGGGATCTCCTCCTCATCCACCGAGGCCTTACCGCCATCGACCGCGCCCACAAGACCAGCAAATCCCGAGGCCCCTACCTCCTGCAAGCCGAGATAGCCGCATGCCACGCCCGAGCCCGCACCCCCGAAGAGACCGACTGGCCCCGCATCGTATCCCTTTACACAGAACTAGCCGCCCTAACCCCATCCCCGATCGTCGAACTCAATCGAGCCGTAGCCGTCTCCATGGTTCACGGCCCTCAGGCCGCCCTCGACCTCGTAGAAGCCCTGGCCACTGACCCATCCCTCGACGGCTACCACCTTCTGCCCAGCGTTCGCGCCGACCTCCTCTACAAACTAGGCCGCTATCCCGAAGCCCGCCACTACTTCCAACAAGCCGCCGCCCTCACTCGAAACACCCGCGAACGCGCCCTCCTACTAAGCCGCGCTGCCGCCTGCCAAACCAGGTAGAACTACTTCCAACATAGAATTGTCATCCCCTTCGCCGTAGACAGGGACTGTCTCTGGGACATGCCACGAGTAACGACAAGTCACCTTCTCGGAAGTTGAGCCAGTGCATTGGCGATGATGCGCTCGTTCAGCCGTTGTGGCGTCCTCTGCTTGGCCCGAAATGCCAAGCCTGTGTGGCTGGCTAGCCTGACCAGACCCGCCATCGGATGCTTTCTACGGAGGAAGAACCCGGAGAAGGCTCGGGAACCAGCGCCGAGATCGTGGCAGGGAGTGTGCCAACTTGCGAGCGCGAAGCAACGAGAACGCTGAGGTAGCCCACAGCAGGATTCCCTTCCCGAGCGCGGTAGAAATTGTGAGGGCATTCGAGCCGGTCGGCGCCGAGGTCGGGGCGATGGATCCGATTTGCAACGATCAAGACAAAACGACTGCGAGGACGGTCAAAGTCCCAATCCAGTGAGGAACAGGTCTATCTGCCGTTCGAAGCGGGCCCGGTCATAGGAGATCAATGCCATTCGCCACAAGCCTTGCAGATAGGTGACGATCACCGGCGCGACGAGTTGTGGGTCGAACTCTGCTGGTAGGAGTCCCGCGTCTTTGTCGGCGGTTAGGCGCGCAGTCATTCGCTCTGTCAGCATTACCATCTGCCCCTGCACATATTCGCGTAGTTCGGGTTCGTTCAGTACCTCAGGTGTGATGCTGCCCGCCATCAGACAAACTCGTGATGGCGTCTTTGGATCGTCCAAACAGTCAAGTATCGTTCCGAACAGTGCGCGCACGCCCAAGGCAGCGGTGGGAGCAGAAAAAAATGCCTGCCCGCGACGTAAGTTCACCGTTGCGTTGTAGTGCTTCAAGCATTCGAGATAAGCGAGCTTTTTGCTCTTCAGTGTGTTGTAGAAGGAGCCCTCACCGATTCCCATGCCTCGGAGCAGCTCGCGCAGAGAGGTGTTAGCGTATCCGGTGGTCCAGAAGAGCCGAGTCGCCCGGTCTAAGGCGTCCGTGTAGTCGAACTCCAGCGTGCGCGCCATCTCACCTTCCTCTTAATTATTACGATTGCTCCCCATACGTCTTGACAGAAGCAACTCTTCGTCTCATTCTGTAGCAGGTGATACAGAAAAGTCAACACGAAATATGAGGAGAATGTATGTCCATCAAGCAGGCGTCTTCGGCGCACAAGGCAAAGGCCCAGGAATTGTTGGGAGAGAAGTTTCACGTTCTTACAGACGACATGGAGCGTGTACGTATTTCGGGCATCCTCGATCATGCCCTCAAGGTTGGTGAATTTGCGCCTGAGTTTACGCTGCCGGATGCGTATGGCAAGCAAGTCTCTCTCACGACGCTGCTGGCCAAAGGACAAGTGGTGATCAGTTTCTATCGCGGGGAATGGTGCCCCTTCTGCAATATTGAGCTGCATGGCTTGCAGGAGGCCCTCCCAAAAATGCAGGAGTTGGGGGCGAGTCTAGTCGCAGTCTCGCCTGAAAAGCCGGACCACGGGATAGTCGCTACCGAAAAGAACAGGCTTACCTTTCCGGTGTTGAGCGATCTCGGAAACAGCGTGGCGAAGCAGTTTGGAATCGTGTTCCAGATCGGCGAGGAGTTGAAGGAGTTCTCAAAGAACGTCTTCAAAAACGACATTGCGCTCCGTAACGGGGAGGCGTCGTATGAACTTCCAGTTCCGGCAACGTTCGTCATCGATACCACTGGCGTCGCTCGCTTCGCGCATGTCAATGCGGATTACATGACGGGCCGTGCGGAGCCTGAAGCAGTGATTGCTGCGTTGGAGGCCCTGGCGCATCCAGTCGCCCAGTAGCTCTCTACGGAAGCCGCTAATTCGTGGGCCACGTTCGCTCATTTAGGACCTAGCTCTTTGAAACTTCCCTAGCATCGTCGTTCGTCTCACATTTTCAACAAAGGAGCTTCTCGATGATTGCAATTGGCCTTACCGCTGGTTGGTCCAGGTGGTCCATCAAATCCAATTCAACCTTGGCCGCATTCCTCATTCTTGGAATCTTCACAGTCGTACCGGGAGCGCGCGCATTCGCGCAAACTCCTGCGGTGGGAGCCAAAGCACCCGACTTCACCCTGACGACCATCACCGGCACTTCTGTCCGGCTGGCGAAGCAACAGGATGGGCACTCCCTTGTCCTCGTGGTGCTGCGTGGTTATCCCGGCTACCAATGCCCGTTCTGCCAAAAGCAGGTTCACGACTTCGTCGAACATGCGGCCGACTTTGCAGCGAAGAAAGCGACGGTCCTATTGGTCTACCCTGGGCCGCCTGCAGATCTCGATCAACGCGCGAAAGAGTTCCTAGCGAAAGAAGCAGACCTGCCCTCGAACATCGTTCTCGTAACTGATCCGGACTACAAGGTAACGAACCTTTATCGACTGCGTTGGGATGCGTCTCACGAAACGGCCTATCCCTCTACCTTCATTCTCGACCGGAAGGGCACGGTCCTCTTCGAGAAGATCAGCCACAGTCACGGCGACCGCCTTTCTGCTCAGGATGCCCTGGATCATCTTTCGGCAAAGTAGACGCTCAAGAATCGCACGGATCGATCAGTCATCTCGCTCAGATAACCACACAAGGATAACCATCGATCCTTCGATCAAATGTGACTCATGTTGATTGGAATCTGCTGCAACTCTGACGCTCAAATCTCTAATGAAATCAAGCTCTCGAATGATTTCATTCCACGCTCACGCTTCCAGCTAAATCATAAGGATGTGTGCCAATAATGTTTAACAGAATGAAATTTTCGAAATGGATTCCAATACCGTTACGTCTCATCGTGGGCTATGGATTCATGGAACATGGTTACGCGAAGCTGCTCAAAGGGCCGATGGCTTTCACTTCCATACTTCATGCTCTCAATGTTCCGGCACCTCATCTGATGGCATGGCTGACAATCCTGACGGAGCTGATTGGCGGTTTCGCGGTGTTTGTGGGCGCATTCATTCCACTCGTAAGCATACCCATGGCTGTAGTTCTTCTGGTCGCGATATTCACTGTCCATTTGCCCTACGGCTTCAGTTCGATCAAGCTGATGGCGATTACGCCGACTGGTCCTAAGTTTGGCCCTGTGGGATATGAATGCAACCTTCTTTATCTGGCCTGTATTGTCGCACTTGTACTCGGTGGTGCGGGACCGCTTTCGATTGATGGGTTTCTTTCAAAGCGGCGTAGGCTCGAACCGTCGAACGATCATAGCGAGTAAGAAGCTGTGCCTAGCACCATACAAACGTACTTCGCTGGTAGAACGTAAAAGGGGGAAAGTGGGGTGCGGGGGAAACAAGGCTGTTACGAAACTCGTGCACCTCCACCTCAAACCTTCGAACGGATTACTTCCGAGAAGCCGACCTATTGTTGCTGAAAACACCGGAGCCTGATGCGTAATATCTCCAGCCCTGGCGGGCTGACGCCGTCCTAGGGCACTATTCACGGTTTCCCCTCTCCTTGCAAACGTGGACGCAAGGACACAAATATATGTTTAGCGGTATAATAAATCGTCGGTATATCTCATGGCATCTATTCAGGGACAAATCAGAAAAGCCCGCGTGTCGAAGGGACTGACGCAGTCCGACCTGGGTTCTCGCATCGGGCAGCCGCAGAGCGCCGTCTCCCGTATCGAGCGCGGCGGCGACCTCCGGGTCTCCACCCTACTGGAGATGGCCCGCGTCCTGGAGATGGAACCGGTACTGGTTCCGAAGCACCTTGTCCCAGCCGTACATGCCCTTCTCGGACATGCCCTGGGTCAGGGCGATACCCATACGTCAGGTGTAAACAGCATACCGTTGGTGGGCGGAGCGCCGGAAGATGCCGAAGACAACGAATAGTCCGAACCGACCTTCGGTGCTGGAGGTACGTCTTGGCGAGACTCTGGTGGGTACGCTCACCAACCTGCCAAACGACCAGAATCTCTTCGTCTTCGATTCCGACTACATCGCCAACGAGAACCGGCCCGTATTGAGCCTGAGCCTCTACGATGCCTATCGCAACCTCGTTCCGAATGTGCGGCTCGTCACGCGCAGATTGCCGCCGTTCTTCTCCAATCTTCTTCCTGAAGGCGCACTGCGGCAGTTCATCGCCGAACGAGGTGAGGTGAATGCCCAGCGAGAGTTCTTTCTGCTCTGGCTTTTAGGAAACGATCTTCCGGGCGCAGTTACTGTGCGGGATGCAGAGGGCCGCTCTCTGCCCCCGTCAGAGAAGAGCCCCACTGTCACCCGCGCGCGGGCGGGCCGGGATGTGCTCCGCTTCTCCCTTGCTGGCGTGCAGTTGAAACTTTCCGCCATCGGAAACCCGCACCGGCAGCTCTCGATTCCCGCCTCCAGCGTTGGCGGACACTGGATCGTCAAGCTCCCCTCTCCGGCGTATCCCGGACTGCCGGAGAACGAATATTCGATGATGG
>JBEPUY010000071.1:0-15407 GCA_041691255.1 Granulicella sp.
GGGCAACGGGCAACGGGCAACGGGCAACGGGCAACGGGCAACGGGCAACGGGCAAGAGCAAGAGCAAGAGCAAGAGCAAAGGCACAATACAGGGGTCTCTCCACTGCGCTGCGCTCCGGTCGAGATGACTTGCTTTTTGCTGCTTCGGGCGAGAGGACTTGGTTTTGAGTTTTTAGACAGGTTTCGAGCCAGGGATGCTCTGATTTCCTCCCAGAGACATACCTCAGGGGCTAAAGCCCTGCTGACTTTATTAGACTGATGGCACGGCTGAAGCCGTGCCCTTAAACAAAACGACATTAAACAAAACGACGGCTTAACCAGAGGTTCGCTGGGGGTGGAGGATTTGCCCGACGGCGCGAAGGCCGGAGCGGATGGCGGCGTGGACGGTTCCCCAGTGACCGGTGGTGTCGGTGTGCTCGCCAGCGAAGTAGAGGGTGTCGTCGGCGGGAAGGGTCATCTTCGCGCAGGCGTCGAGGGCTCCGGCGGCGACGTAGCTGTAGGCTCCGCGGGCGAGGGCGTCGTGCTGCCAGTCGTGGGTGTGGCAGGAGAGGAGCTGGCTGCGGATGTCGGCGGGGTTGAGGGAGAAGATTTCAGCGAGGGTCTTGCAGGCGGCTTCGGCTAGCTCATTAGGGGTGAGGTTGGCGAGGGCTGCGGAGCGTGGGCCGCCGATCCAGCCGGTGAGGGTGTTGCTGGGGGTGGGGTCAGGCGTCCACCAGACCGGGGGCATGGAGGCGAAGGAGAGCAGGAAGCTGAGGTTGGCGAGGGGGCTGTCTTTTGAAGACGATTGCTGGTGCGGAAGAACCGCAGGTCCTTCGACTGCGGCGGCAGAAGCGCCGCCTTCGCTCAGGATGACAGTTTTGTTGTGGGTTCGGTTATGGGGGGATGGTTGGAGGTGCTTCCAGAAGGGCTCGCGGAAGACGAGGGTGAAGCGGCGGGCGTTGCCCATGCGGAGGCGGTTGGCTTGGTGGAGGGCGTCGGGGGTGGGGCTGAAGGTGACGGAGTTTTGCTGGAGGACGCCGAGGGGCAGGGTGATGATGGCTTTGGCGGCTTCGAAGATGATGGGCTGGCCGTTGTGCTGGGCGGTGATGCGGACGTGGTGGGGTGTCCAGTCGATGCGCTCGACGAGGGTGTTGAGGACAAGGCTGCCGCCTGCCTCGGTGAACTTATGCGCGAGGAATTGGGGGAGACGGTCGTAGCCGTCGCGGATGCGGAAGAGGCGGTGGCCTTCGATGGCCTCTTCGGCGGCTTGCTGGAGGCCGAGGGCGTGGGTGCTGATGATGCGGTGGTCGGCGGCGTTGAAGCCTTCGACGTAGCCGATGACGGCTTGGCGCTGATCTTTTGGGAGCGGGTGTTGGGCTAGGTATTCGGCGAAGGTTTGGTCTGGTTCGGGCAGGGATTCCAGCTTGTCGAGGATTGGGGTTGAGTCTTCTTCTTCGTCGCGGGATTGGAGGCGGCCGTCTTCGTAGGTGAGCATGGAGCCGTCGAGCTCGTAGGTTTCGAGGTTGGCCTCTTCGATGAGGGACCAGAGTTCGGAGGGCTTGCCGTGGAGGAACTCGGCGCCTAGCTCGATGATCTCGTTGCCCTCGCGGATGGTGTGGATGCGTCCGCCTACGCGGCTGCTGGCTTCGAGGAGAGTGACGGAGCGGCCTGCTTCGGCGAGGGTGCGGGCGGCGGTGAGGCCGGCCATGCCGGCTCCGATGACGAGGATGTCGGATTGCATTTGGATTGGATGCGGCTGGGGAGAGTTTTACTCTCCCACCCTTCGCAAAGTGCGCGAAGGATGGGGCACCCGAGCGGTGTGGGCTGGGTTAGGGAAGGCGGTTCGCGCGTGGCGCGAATGCCCACATCTCAAAATCGAGATATGGGGCACCCGCACCCGGCACCCCGCGAAACTAGACGTCCGCAAATCGTTGTGATATGTACACGGCGTTGTAAAGCAAAAACTTCAAGAGGTCCACATGAATAGAAAGATCGTCGTGAACTGCAAACGCTGCGAAAAGAGTTTCATCGTTGAGTCGGAGAGGATTGCACCGGATGGGAACTGGGATGCTAAGCATAGGTGTGTTATTGGAATGATTCAATTGATGTTCGGACACACGGACGTCTTAGGGCAGCGAGTACTTCGTCCAAGCCGTTTCTCTGGACCTGCTCCATGGTTACGTTGATTGACAAACGGTTGCGCTAGTCGATAAAGCGTTTGGCGATGCCTTCGTAGGCGTCGATGCGGCGGTCGCGGAGGAAGGGCCAGTGCTGGCGGGTGACTTCGACTAGTTTGGGGTCGAGGTCGGCGTAGAGGATCTCTTCTTTGTCGTGGCTGGCCTGGGCGAGGATGCGACCGAAGGGATCGGCGATGAAGCTGCCGCCCCAGAACTCGATGCCGGAGGCTGGTGTGTGGTCGCCGGGGCCGTGGAGCTCGACGGTGGCGGGGTTGCCGTCGGCGGCGGGTGCTTTAAATTTGACGTCGCCGTGCTCGTGGCCGACGCGGTTGACGGCGCAGACGAAGACTCCGTTGGCGATGGCGTGGGCGCGCTGGGCGGTCTGCCAGGCTTCGTACTGGGCGGTGCCGAACTCCTCTTTTTCAGAGGGGTGCCAGCCGATGGCGGTGGGGAAGAAGAGGGTTTCGGCTCCGCGGAGGGCGGTGAGGCGGGCGCCTTCGGGGTACCACTGGTCCCAGCAGACGAGGGTGCCGATGGGGCCAGCGGTGGTTTGCGTTGCCTTGAAGCCGAGGTCGCCGGGGGTGAAGTAAAACTTCTCGTAGTAGAGCGGGTCGTCGGGGATGTGCATCTTGCGGTAGGTGTCGGCGATGCGGCCGTCGCGTTCGATGGTGACGGCGGTGTTGTGGTACAGGCCGGGGGCGCGGCGCTCGAAGAGGCTGGCGACGAGGACGACGTTGGCCTCGCGGCAGACGCGGGTGAGAACGTCGGTGGAGGGGCCGGGGATGGACTCGGCGAGGCCGAAGAGGGCGTGGTCTTCGCGCTGGCAGAAGTATTGGGCGCGGAAGAGCTCGGGCAGGCAGACGAGGGTGGCTCCCTGGGCGGCGGCCTCGTAGACTCGCTCGGCGGCGCGGTCGAGATTGAGCTGGGTGTTGGGGGAGCAGGACATCTGGATGAGCGCGACGCGGGTGTTTTGAATGGGTGCCATGGGTGCCTTTTTTAAAAATGCTGCCGGAATTGCCGTGCTGGCGCTTCCGGTTGCCCCAGCATAACGCGAGGGCTTGCTTTCAATGATAAAAGACCGGGAGGTATGGGAGGCAAAAGACCGAAAGATGGGCGAAAATCGGGAGTTCGGCCTTTTTTCGGGTGGCGATATCTGATAGTTTGGAAGTGCCGAAGAATCCACGACGCTTCTGCGGCTCATCCATCACACAGCGTTTTGTATTTATCCCCGCTACGCGCGGCAGCCGTGTATTTCATTGCAGAAGGAGTGGTACGTTGAGCGAATTACGTAATTTTCTGGAACTTTCGTACGGTGAACTTGAGGACTTGAACCTGCAGGCCAAGGAACAGCGCCGGAAGCGCGTTGCTGCCGATGTGATTCAGGAAGAGCGTCTTCGTTACCTGACCGATGAGCACCGCATCAAGGCTGTCACCGTGCTGTTCAGCGACCTCGAAGGCCGTCTGCACATGCTGGACTATGACAAGAAGTTTCTGATCAAGAGCTATGACAACCTGACGTTCGACGGCTCGTCGATCCGCGGCTTTACCGCGCAGCGCGAGAGCGATCTGCGCCTGGGCATCGACTGGAGCGCGTTCTACTGGGCGCCCGCCGATGTGTTTGGCGGCGGCAAGGTTCTCGTCTTCGGCGAAGTGATCGACAAGAACGGCGGCATCTATAGCGGCGATATCCGCAGCGTGCTGAAGCAGTTCTCGCAGGAGCAGTTCGACAAGCAGGGCTACACGCTGAACGCTGCCAACGAGATTGAAGGCTTCCTCTTCGAGGGCATCGATGCCGAGCGCAGCTACCACGAGACGGGCCGCTTCGACTACGTCAACAAGGGTGGCTACTATCACTCGCTGCCGGGCGACCCTCTGCGCGAGTTCATCGACACCACAGCAGAAGTGCAGCGCGCGATGGGCTTTGAGAACGAGAAGGACCATCCTGAGGTTGCGCCTTCGCAGTTCGAGATCAACTACACCTATGGCGAGGTCGTTACCGCGGCTGACCAGATTCAGCTCTACAAGCTGATCTGCCGCCAGGTGGCGACGCAGATGGGCATGACCGCGAGCTTCCTGCCGAAGCCGGTAGTTGGCGTCAATGGCAGCGGAATGCACACCAACGTCTCCATCACCAAGGGCGGCAAGAATATTTTCTGGGACCCCAAGGGCGAGGAGAAGATCTCCAAGCAGGCGTGGCAGTTCGTGGACCGCATTCTGACGCATGGCAACGATCTTTGCCTGCTGTTGAACGCCAGCGTGAATGCTTATCGTCGGCTCGATCCTCACTTCGAGGCACCGAACCAGATCAAGGCTTCGGCTGTGGATCGTGGCTCGATGATTCGTATTCCGATCGGCAACGAGAAGTCGTCGCGTGTCGAGGTCCGTTCGGTTGGACCGGATGCGAACCCCTATCTGGTGCTGTACTCGATCTTCAAGAGCGGCCTGCAGGGCAATATCTCGAAGATCAAGAACCTGCGCCAAGCCGAGCGCTATCTGCCGGACAACATCTACACCGCCCTTGAGAACTTCCGTGGTTCCGAATGGACCGGGGAACTCCTCGGCGAAGATGTGAAGGCGCGTTATGCCGATCTGAAGCAGGCTTCGGCGGACCGCTGCGCACGGTTGCTGGGCACGATCGTCAAGGCTCCCGAGGTTCAGTTCCACCACGATGTTTACAACCAGCTGCTCTGGAACATCTTCTAGTTCTAATTGCATCCACAAAAAGGCCGATGAGATTCTCATCGGCCTTTTCGTTTAATAAAGACATCTTGAATGGGCCATGCTAGATTTTGAACCAAATGAAAATCTGGGCCTGGTTGAGTTTCACTGTTTGTGGCATGGGATTATTTCTGTCTGGTTGCGGTGGCGGGAGTGGCGCGGTGGCACCCGTAGTTCCTGCGGCAAGTCCGTTGGCGGGAAATTGGCTGATCGTGGGTCCTATGCCGACGAACGAGTTCTCGCCGGGTGGACCGAGCGGATTCAGGCTTGCGATGAGCTTTGACGTTAACGGCAATAACATTGTTGCGGCCAGCTTCGCGAACGGGTCTTGTGCCCCACAGTCTACGCCGCCGATTGTGAACGGCTCATTGGATATTTTTGTCCCTTCCAGCGGGACGATTGCGGCGGATGGGAGCTTTACGATTAAGAGCCCAGATAACGACATTAATAGTTCGCTCTTGATTCAGGGGAAGGTTCCGCAAGCTCATGGAGACCAGTTCTCGGGCAACTATACGGCGTCGTTCACCTCTCCAGTCCCACCCGCTTTTGCAGGCGGACCGTGCACAGGAAGCTATTCCGGGATGTTTACCGCGACCTCGTTTCCGCTGGTCAGTGGAGTGTACATGGGGACGGGAAGTACGCAGGCCACTACGAATGGAGTTTCGACGGTGACGCCGATCGCGGTGCAGGTGACCCTGCAGCAAGGTGGAACGGTGACGAACCAGACTACCGGAATCTCTTCACCGACCAGCACTGCACTTACGGGAAGCATACTTGTGCAGGGATTTCCTTGTTTTAAGACTGGTGTAATAAGTCCCACACGTTCGAGTGAGATGAAGGGGAATATGGTGAGCGCGATCTTTACGATGGACGACGGGTCGACGCTGAGCCTGTCTGGTGCACTCACTGATTCGACAGAAGCCCATATTTCACCGGCTTCTTTGGTAGTCGATGGGGGGAAATGCGGGACGCCTCCCTCCTTTGCCCACCTGGCACAACTCGACCTGCAGAGTTAGGTGACACAGGGCCAGCGACGGAGACAATGGCGGCGGTGGTGAGGTACGATCTCGTGCGATTAGCGAACTAGCTGTCCGAAAATTGTCATTCGTTATGCCAGAATGTTACGCTTCTACTGCCGTACTGTTCCCTAAATTGGAGTGATGAAGATGCAATCGAGCTATAACGGAATCGCTGTTCCCACCGACGGTCAACCCATTGAATACGCCAACGGAAAATTCACCGTTCCCAATCATCCGATCGTTCCCTTTATCGAAGGTGATGGTACAGGCCGCGATATCTGGAAGGCTTCGCAGCGCGTCTTCGATGCTGCTGTTGAAAAGGCATACGGCGGCAAGCGCTCCGTAAAGTGGTACGAAGTTTTGGCTGGGGAGAAGGCTTATCGGCAGACGAAGAACTGGCTGCCAGACGACACCGTCAAGGCGACGATGGACTTTCGCGTGTCGATCAAGGGGCCTCTGACGACGCCGGTGGGCGGGGGGATTCGCTCGCTGAATGTGGCGCTGCGCCAGTTGATGGACCTGTACCAGTGCGTGCGCCCGGTGAAGTATTACGCCGGTGTTCCCAGCCCTGTGAAGCACCCGGAGAAGCTGGACGTTGTGATCTTCCGCGAGAACACCGAGGACATCTACGCCGGCATCGAGTTTCGCGAGGGAACGCCTGAGGCGAAGAAGTTTATCGACTTCGTGAACGACGAGATGTTGAAGGGCGGCAAGAAGAAGATTCGCCAGGACTCGGGTGTAGGCGTGAAGCCGATCTCGATCACGGGATCGAAGCGTCTGGTGCGAGCGGCGATTCAATATGCGCTCGACAACAACCGCAAGACAGTGACGCTGGTGCACAAGGGAAATATTCAGAAGTTCACCGAGGGCGCGTTCCGCGAGTGGGGCTACGAGGTTGCGTCGCAGGAGTTCCGCGAACAGACGGTGACGGAGCGGGAGAGCTGGATCCTTGGCAATCTGGAGCAGAACCCGAACCTGACGGCGGAGCAGAATGCTGCGTTGATCGAACCGGGAATTGAGTTTGCTGCGAAGGAGTTTGGCGAGGGTGTGGTGGCAGAGGTGAAGCAGGTGATTGCTTCGATCGGCGCTTCGCACGGCTGTGGCAAGTGGAAGAGCAAGATCCTGGTCAATGACCGCATCGCCGACTCGATCTTTCAGCAGATCATTTTGCGTCCTGAAGATTACAGCGTGCTCGCGACGACAAACCTGAACGGCGACTACATCTCGGATGCAGCGGCGGCGCAGGTTGGCGGATTGGGAATTGCGCCGGGCGGAAATATCGGCGATGGCTATGCCGTGTTCGAGGCGACGCATGGAACGGCTCCCAAGTACGCGGACAAGGATGTGATCAATCCGGGGTCGGTGATCCTGTCGGGCGTGATGCTGTTCGACTTCCTCGGATGGACCGAGGCGGCGCGGCTGATTGAAAACTCAATTGAGAAGACGATTGGCCAGAAGTTCGTGACGTATGACTTCGAGCGCGGCATGCAGGGCGCGACCAAGGCAAAGACGAGCGAGTTTGCCAGCCGTATGATTGAAAATATGGGGTAAAGAAAAGTAGCAAAAGTAAGCCCTCCCGCTGTGCGGAAGGATGACAATGATTTCGATATTGAAGAGGAGAAGAGATGCGTAAGAAGGTAACGATTGTTGGTGCGGGAAATGTAGGAGCGACGGCGGCGCATTGGATTGCGGCGAAAGAACTGGCAGATGTGGTTTTGCTGGATGTCGCCGAGGGAACGCCGCAGGGCAAGGCCCTCGATCTGTTGGAGGCGATGCCGATTGAGAAGCGCGACTGCAATATCATCGGCACCAATGATTATGCCGATACCGCGAACTCGGACATCGTCGTGATTACGGCCGGCATTCCGCGTAAGCCGGGGATGAGCCGCGACGATCTGCTGAACACGAACTACAAGATCATGTCCGATGTGGTGAGCAAGGTGACGGCGCACTCGCCGAACTCGATCATCATCGTTGTCTCGAACCCGCTGGATGCGATGGCACAGGCTGCCTTCCATCAGGCGAAGTTTCCGCGTGAGCGCGTGATTGGTATGGCTGGCGTGCTTGATTCGGCGCGCTTCCGCACCTTTATCGCGCAGGAACTGAATGTCTCGGTTGAGAATGTCACCGCTTTTGTTCTCGGCGGCCACGGCGACACGATGGTTCCGTTGCCGCGCTATTCGACCGTCGCCGGTATTCCGATTACGGAGCTGATCGCGCCGGAGCGGCTGGCCGAACTGGTGCAGCGGACACGCGATGGCGGCGCTGAGATTGTGAAGTATCTGAAGACGGGAAGCGCGTTTTATGCTCCCTCTGCGGCTGCGGTTGAGATGGTCGAAGCCATTCTGAAGGACAAGAAGAAAATTCTGCCTTGCGCTGCTTATTTGCAGGGGGAGTATGGCATCTCGGGTTTGTTTGTTGGGGTGCCGTGCAAGCTCGGCGCGAAGGGACTGGAGCAGATCATCGAGATCAAGCTCAGCGCCGAGGAGCAGGCCGCTTTGCAGAAGAGCGCGGATGCGGTGAAGGAACTTTGCACCGTGATTGGCGTTGTATAGGTTTGCTTCAGTTGAAACTGCCTTTGCTTCATTGGTCTGGAGAAAGTTACATGGCGATCTAGAGATTAAGGAGCGCGGAGATTCCGAAGGAGATGCGAACAAAGAAGTTGAGGAAAGAAGATGCGCTGCGGCGGGCAGAGTGCTATGCCGCGGCGCTTTTTCTCGTGTATGCGGTTTTTTTATTTATGCATGCGGCTGCCCCAAGTCTGACCGACTATGCGAACTGGACCTATCAAGGCGTACTTTTTCATAACCATCTGCTTGGATTGCCAGATGTCGCACACAGATTGAAACTGTATCCGGTGCCAAACAGCGCCTCGACCATTGGGATCGGCCTTCTATGCTTGCTACTGCCCTGGAAGATCGCTGCGAAGGCATGGCTATGTCTGCAACTTCTGCTTTCCTTTGTTGCGATAAGACATCTGTTGCGAACAATGGAAGGAAGCGCTGCGCTCTGGTTAATCGCTCCGGCGGCTTTATTTTTGAATATGAACTTCTGGTACGGGTTCATGAACTTCGAGCTGGGCTTATGCTGGGCGATTCTGATTGCATCTCTTTTATTGCGGATGGATCGGCGTCCGGGAACAAGTCTGAAGCAGGAGTCTGTCTTCGGTTTGCTTCTCGTGCTGGCGTTCTTCACGCATATGATCCCGTTTGCATTCGCATGCCTGCTGGTCATCCTTTATAGCGTACAGGCGCGCCGCTATCGCCTGCTGTATCAGATCGTACCTGGTGCGATCCTGAGTCTCTGGTACGTGTTGGGACGGTATCTTTGGTCTCAAAATGCGGATGGATATGCGGGGATGGTAGCGACGGTAGGTACCTTCTCAGGAGCATTCTGGGCTTACAAGGTGAATTCCTATTTGAAGTCGTTTGGGTTCATCAACCCGGGCTCGACGAGTGGTTCGGTAGATATAGCGATATTGGGGAGAAGCATCTTTGTGATGCTTTTTCTGGTTAACCTTTTGCTGTGCGTGATTCTGGCGTGGTGCATGGTGAGAGCAGCATCTTCGGCATTTCGAGACCATGCTCCGGAGCGCTTTGTGTGGGTGGCGATCGTGCTGATGCTGCCGCTGTATGTTTTCTTGCCCGGATCAGCACTTGGTGTTTCAGACCCCGGATCTCGAATACTAGAGGTAGCGCTTGCCGTAGCGATATTGATGATTGGTAGGTCTGGGGTACTGCTGCGCGTAGCTGCGGTGTGTGCGACTTTTCTTACTATAGCCGGGCTCTTTTTATTTGCTCGACTGGCGTTTACGTCCGACGTGCCGGTTTCCACGGGACAGCCATTGCCGCATCATCTGGTAATTTTTGGGCATGTCCCGCACCATGACCAAGACTACTTTTATACGGCGCTAAAAAATGGTGATATGAGTCTCCCTGTTTTCCCGACTGGGATGTTTCTAAACCAAAAGCAAGAGCCGTCCATGCCTGGGCTGGACGGCTCTTCGAGATAAGAAATTACCTGCAACTACACGCGTTCGATGGTGACGCTTTCGAGGACGACCGGAGTTTTGGGGCGATCCATGCCGTCGCGGCTGAGCTTGGAGATCTTCTCGACGATGTCGTAGCCTTCGACGACTTCGCCGAAGATGGTGTGCTTGCCGGTGAGCCAGCTGGTGTCGGCCACGGTGATGAAGAACTGTGAGCCGTTGGTGTTGGGGCCGGAGTTGGCCATGGCGAGCTTGCCCTTCTCCTGGAAGCCGTGCTTCGAGCCCTGGGTCTCGTCGGCGAATTTGTAGCCGGGGCCGCCCATGCCGGTGCCTTCGGGGTCGCCGCCCTGGACCATGAACTGGGGGATGACGCGATGGAAGACGGTTCCGTCATAGAGCTTGTTGCCCTTCTTGCTGCGGCTGTTCCACTCTTTGGTTCCTTCGGCGAGGCCGATGAAGTTGGCTACAGTCTGGGGCGCGTCCTTCTCGAAGAGCTCACAGACGATGGTGCCTTCGCTGGTTTTGAAGGTTGCATAGGTTCCGGGTTTGGTTGGCATTTCGATATTCTCCTGAACTTCGTTATCGGTTAGTGGTTGGTGAAAAGCGAAAGAGTCTCCCGCGTATCGCGGAGAGGAAAAGTCTATTGAGCTGCCGGGGCCGGCGCTTCCGTGGTGGCAGGCGGCGCGGGTGGTGTTGGCGGCAGCGGCGGCATGGGCTGTCCGTCGCGCACAATGGTCACGCGATTGATCGTGACCGGGGCCAGCGGCTTATCGTTCTCGCCCCGAGGCACACGCGCGATGGAGGCGACCAGAAGCACGCTGTGGGCGTCGCACTGGCCGAAGATGGTGTGCTTGCCGTTCAACTCCGGTACGGGAACTTCGGTGACGAAGAACTGCGACCCGTTGGTTCCGCCGCCGGAGGGGCCGGGGCCGGAGTTCGCCATGGCAAGCCTTCCCGGCTGGTCGAAGGTGAGCGAGGGGTCGATCTCATCCTGAAAGAGGTAGCCGGGATCGCCGGTGCCGTCGCCAGCGCGGTCGCCGCCCTGAATCATGAAGGAAGGGATAACGCGATGGAAGGTGGTGCCGTTGTAGAAAGGCTGATCGTGGACCGTCTTGAGTGTCTTGGGATCGGTCCAGTCCTTGGTGCCTTCGGCGAGGCCGATAAAGTTGGCTACCGTAATGGGGGCTTCTTTATCGTAGAGCTTGCAGGTCAGCCTTCCCATGGTGGTATCGATCACAACGGTGGGGCCGGTGGGTACAACGGGAGGCTTCACCGTGGTGGTTGCGCCGGGATCGTCGGGGAGAGCGTCTGCCGGGGACTGCGAGCTTTGCGCGAGCGCGAGCGCGGGCAGGCTGAAGGCCAAGGCAAGTGCGAGATAGCGAAGCTTCATGCGGTGTAGGACTCCATACATCAGGCTATCGCAGACTGGGACGTGGAGCAATTCGCCGCCGCCCCATCTGATTCCGCAGTCACATCAACCGGGTGATCAGATTGCGCACCATCTCCAGCGAGCCGCCGTAGACGACGTGAGACGCCCAATGTTGAAGATGGTCGAAGGGATGCGTATCCGTTGGGGTAGAGGAGAGCTGAAATGCAGGCACGGCAACTTCGTCCGCGCATAGAAAGAGCAGTGTGCCGAAGGCTGCGCCAGCGCCCGTAGTGACCTCTGGAACGGCCTCGGCGGAGACGGCATAGACTATGCCCATCAGCGTGCCGAAGGCGTAGTGAACGGCGCGGCCAGCTTTCTTCTTGTCTTCGCGGGGAAGATGAGTGCCTGTTACTTTGGCGATTCTTCGCGCGACGATCTCGGTCGAGTCTTCGTGCTCGGCTTGCTGTTGTTCCTTTTGCGCCTGTTCGTGAGCGATCAGCCAGGGCGACTCGTGGTCGGCCAGCTTTCTTTGCCTATCGAGTGCTCTCTGGCCTGCGCTGCTTAGTTTTTGAAACTGGTCCATGACCAGCGTCGCAGCGATGCCTGCCGCGATTCCGGTGACGATGCCGCGAAAGATGGAAGGTTTATTTTTGCGCATAATGGCTCCGTTGATATTGGATGCGAATTTTTACGGAGTTGTGGAATAGATTTGCTGGTTTCAGCGTCCAATGAGACTGGAGGATTCTCAAGATGGCAAAATATGCGCTTTATGTATCGTTGAAGGCAAAACCGGGCAAAGAGGCTGATGTGGAAGCATTTCTGAAGCAGGGTGCGGAGATGTCCAGAAATGAGAAGGGAACCGTTGCATGGTTTGCGCTCAAAGAAGATGAGGGCCACTATTCTGTCTTCGATACCTTTGACGATGAGGCGGGGCGGGACGCTCACTTGAATGGAGAGATTGCCAAGGCATTGATGGCGAAGGCGGATGAGCTGTTTTCAGGGCCGCTCAAAATCCATAAAATTGCGGTTCTAGCTAATAAATAGACTATTGCGGGCATGCGTTCTGTCTTCGAGAGCAACCTCGGCCCTGATCGTGCCATCTGTCTTAGAAGAGGTGATATATGGCACAGGGTTTAGATTCAACCAAGACTGGAGCGCGTCCTTCTCACGAAGCGATTGAAGAGGATAATTCGGCGACAGAGGTCGGCAAGAGCGACGAGGAGAAGCTGGATCATCTTGGCATGGAGAGCGCCAAGCGCGCTGAGAACCGGATTCATTCGAACGAAGAGACGACTCCGGGTAACTCGATCTTCTCGAAGTAACTTTTTAACGGATTTACGCACGCACGAATAGGAAAGGCCCGCTGAGATGAGTGGGCCTTTCCTATTGGGATCAAGTAGACGTATCTCTTGGAAGCTGTCTAGAAACTGAAGATTCCGTATCCATTTGCCCAGGCAGAACAGGCAACAGCAAGAACAAGGGACAAGGACAGAAATACAGGGTCTCTCCACTGCGCCGCGCAATGAAACTGCGCGGCTTCGGTCGAGATGACGTGGCTTTGAATTTTAGAGATGCTTTTAGAGCGCTGCTGCGCCTGCTTCTGCTACGGAGTGGTCCTGCACGCCGGAACCGCCGCTTACTCCGATTGCGCCTACGACCTTGCCGTCCTGTTTGAGAGGAATGCCGCCCGCGAAGATCATGACCTTCCCGTTGTTCGATGCGTGGATGCCGAAGAACTGGTCGCCGGACTGCGAGTTCGCGCCGAGGTCTTGGGTGGTGATGTCGAAGGCGCGCGAGGTCCATGCCTTCTTTTGCGCGATGTCGATCGAGCCGATCCAGGCGTTCTCCATGCGCTCGAAGGCGATGAGGTTTCCGCCCTCGTCCACGATGGCGATGTTCATGGGTTGCTTGATCTCTTCGGCTTTCTTCTCTGCGGCGGCGATCATGCGGCGGGCGTCTGCGAGCTGAATCATTGAAAAATCTCCTTGAATGCGCGATGTCTTCTTGGACTGATCGTACCAGCCAGAGTCATGTGGATCGGGTTATGCTGGTTGGCGGATGAATTAGTTGTATGAGAGGACTTAAGCATGAAGGTTTTTGCGGGGCTGATGTTGCTGGGATGTCTGGGCGCGCAGGGAGCGGTGGCGCAGGGGGGGATTGCGCAGGATTCACCTTCGCGGCTGATGGCGGCTTCGATGATGGAGCAGTGGCCAGCGGGTGTGGTCTCGACGACGGGGCACCCGGGGGCGTGGGGGTATGAAGAGGGTGTGCTGCTGGATGGGATGGCGGCAGAGTGGCACACGACTGCGGATGGGCAGGACTTTCATTACATCAAGGCTGCTGTCGACAAGTATGTGACGGCGGATGGAACGATCACGGGATACAAGCCGGATGCTCATAGTCTGGACAACATCGAACTTGGTCGCGCAGTGCTGCTGGTCTACCGTGTGACGCAGGAGCCGAAGTATTACAAGGCGGCGAAGTTTCTGCACGACCAGCTTGAGGCGCAGCCGAGAACGGCGAGCGGCGGCTACTGGCACAAGCAGATCTATCCCAACCAGATGTGGCTGGATGGCGCTTATATGGCGGAGCCGTTTCGTGCGGCCTATGCGGCTACGTTTCATGAGCCGGGCGACTTTGCCGATATCGCGAAGCAACTGCTGTTGATGGATGCGCACATGCGCGAGCCGAAGACCGGATTGTTGCGGCATGGATGGGACGAATCGAAGAAGATGCCGTGGGCCGATGCGAAGACGGGCTTATCGCCTGAGGTCTGGGGACGGGCGATGGGCTGGTATGCGATGGCGCTGGTAGACGTGCTGGACTGGATGCCTGCGGACCAGCCGCAACGTCCTGAGCTGGTGGCTGCGCTGAACCGGACGATGGCCGCGGTGGTGAAGTATCAGGATGCGAAGACCGGCCTGTGGTGGCAGGTGATGGATAAGGGTGGACGAGCGGGCAACTATACCGAGGCTTCGGCGAGCTGCATGTTCGTCTATGCGCTGGCCGAGGGCGTTCGCATGGGTTATCTGCCACAGGCCGATGCGGCCGGAGCGCGGCGTGGATGGGAGGGCATCCAGAAGGCGTTTGTGACCACGGCAGATGGAAAGATGGCGCTGAGCGGAACGGTGACGGTTGGCGGTTTGGGTGGCAAGCCCTATCGCTCAGGTAGCTACGACTACTACATCGGCGAGAAGACACGGGTGAACGATGCCAAGGGCATCGGCGCGTTTCTGCTGGCGGGAAGCGAGATGGAGCAGGCGTCGACCGAGGCTTTAGGGCAGAGGAAGACAGTGCTGGTGGATGCTTGGTTCAACTCGCAGACGCGACAGAACGCGGCGGGGCAGACAGAGCTGTTTCATTACAAGTGGGACGATGATTCGAACAATGGGTTCGCGTTTTTCGGGCTCGCCTTTCAGCGCTATGGCGCGAAGCTGGCGACCGAGAAGACGGTCCCGACGGCGGCGGATTTGAAGAAGGCGCAGATTTATATTCTGGCGTCGCCGGATATTCCGTCGAAGAACCCGAACCCGCATTACATGGATGCGAAGAGCGTCGATGTGATCGCCAACTGGGTGAAGGGCGGCGGCGTGTTGCTGCTGATGGAGAACGATGGGCCGAATGCGGAGTTCACTCACTTCGATACGTTGAGCGACCGGTTCGGCCTTCACTTCAACCAGGTGCTGGTGAACCATGTCGTCGGCAATGACTATCCCGCGGGAGAGCTGGAGATTCCTGCGGGGACCGGAGTGTTTGAGCATTCTCATCTCGCTTATATGAAGGACACCAGCACGATCTCGCCAACGAAGCCGGCGAAGGCTGTGGTGACGAAGGGCAATGACGTGATGATCGCCGTGGCGAAGTATGGCAAAGGGATGGTGTTTGCCGTGGTCGATCCGTGGGTCTACAACGAGTACGTGGACAGAAGGAACCATCTGCCGTTGAAGTATGACAACTTCGCCGCAGCGATCGATCTGGCTGGCTGGGCAGTGCGACAGTAGGTTTGGTGGGAGACAGTCTGGCTTCCGAAGTAAGAAACCCATGTCCCAGAATCGGGACATGGGGCACCCGCACCCGGCTTTAGTGGGTGACGGTTGTCGTCAGGACTTTAGTTTGAAGGCCTTGGTGACGATGGCGTTGGGAGAGCTTCCGGCGGG
>JBEPUY010000072.1:0-15008 GCA_041691255.1 Granulicella sp.
GCCAGCGGCTCCAGCACAAACCGCCGCTCGTGCATCTCCGGATGCGGCAGCGTCAGCTCCGTCGTCGCCATCACCACCGCCCCATACAGCAGCAGGTCGAGATCGATCACCCGCGGTCCTTTGGCGATCGCCCTCTCCCGCCCCATCGCCGCCTCTATGTTAAGCAGACCGCGCATCAGCATCAGCGGCTCCAACTCCGTCTCCAGCAGCAGCGCTCCATTCAAAAACCGTGGCTGCGACACATACCCCACCGGCTCCGTGTCATAAAACGACGACACCGCCCGCACCACCCCCAGCGAGCCCAGCGCACCTATCCGGCGCACCGCCTCGCCCAGGTTCCCCTCGCGGTCGCCGAACACCGAATCGAGGTTCGACCCCAGCGCAATCGCCGCGATGCTCCTCATAGCCATCTCAACCGCCTCAAACTTTAAATTGATGATTGATACGAGTCCCAGACCCACGCGACCCATCAGTGATCCGTACAAATTACCACGCAGCGAATACACGTCGTCTAGACCGAAGCCCGCCCCAGCCCAAGATACGTCATCTCGACCGAAGCGAAGCACCAAAAGCACGTCATCTCGACCGCAGCGCAGCGCTTTTGCCGCCGTAGTGGAGATACCCCTGTATTTTGCCCTTGCCGTTGCCCGTTTTAAGCCGAAACCTGCTGCAGCCCCATCGGAGCGGCCTCAACCTCGGCCACTTCATCATACCCATGCGCCAGCTCCCACGCTGAGCGATCACGCATCAGCCGCTGCACCAGCGCCGTATGCATCGCATGGCCCGCCCGTTCGGCCACCACCCGGCCCTGAATCCGCCGCCCCGCCAGCGCCAGATCGCCAATCAAATCCAAAACCTTGTGCCGCACAAACTCGTCATCGAACCGCAGCGGCCCATTTTCGACCCCCTGCCGCGAAAGAATGATGGCGCTGTCGTCCGAGACCCCGCGAATCAGCCCCATGTCCCGCAACATGGCCTCGTCTTCCTTAAACCCGAAGGTCCGCGCCGGGGCAATCAGCTTGACGTAATCCCCCGTCGCCAGATCACCCGTAAACCGCTCATAGCCAATCGGTTCCGGGAAGTCGATGGTGTACTCGATGCTATATCCCGACCCCGGATAGACTCCGATAAACTTCGACCCGTCCCGTACCTCGACGTCCTTCAGAATCCGCAGATACTCCCGCTTCCGCCGCTGCTGCTTCAGCCCAACCGCATGAAACGCCTGCACATAAGGCAGCGAGCTGCCATCGAGGATCGGCACCTCCAGGTTGTCCATCTCGACGATGACATTATCCACGCCAAACCCGATCAGCGCCGACAGCAGATGCTCCGTAGTCGAGATCAAAACGCTCTGCCGCATCAGGCTGGTCGCATAGCTCACCTTGGCCACATTGCGTCCAATCGCGGCGATCTCGAAGTTATCTAAGTCCGTGCGCCTGAAGACGATACCTGACCCTGCCGGGGCCGGAACCAGCCGCATGGAGACGGGTGCGCCGCTGTGCAGCCCAACTCCGCTGAACCCTATCTCCGACCGGATTGTCCGCTCAAAGTGAGCCTCAAATGGCACGAATCAAAATCTCCTGCAAGCAACCTCGGGTTAGGTTACATTCAGATCAACATCCGTCGATGTGGTAAAAACGCCACACTCTACAAATGGTTGACCATCTTTATCCCTCCCGGTATCTCCCTATAAGCCATCCATTTGCTATAACATCCGTCCATGAACCCCAAAGCCGTGCTCGCCTTCGCCGAAGCCCGAAGCGAATGGATTCGCACCAGCCTCCGCGATCTCGTCCGGCAGGAATCCCCAAGTGAAGACCCCGCCGCAGTTAACGCCGCAGTCACCATGGTAGAAGCCCACGCCCGCAGTTTAGGCGGCCGCATCAAACGCCATCGGCAAAAGCAATTCGGCGATATCCTGGAACTTCGCTTCGGCCCCGCCCGCTCCTCGCGAAAGCCCGTCCTCCTGCTCGGCCACCTCGACACCGTGTGGCCCATGGGCACCCTCAAAACCATGCCCTGGCGCGACGAAAATGGCCGCTGCTATGGCCCCGGCGTCTTCGACATGAAGGCCGGGGTCATCATGGCGCTGGCTGCCATCGACATTCTGCGCGAGCTGAAACTCTCCCGCCCCATCACCCTTCTGCTCAACAGCGACGAAGAGGTAGGCAGCGACGCCTCCCGCCCCATCACCGAAAAACTTGCCCGCGAATCCTCCGCAGTCTTCGTGCTGGAGCCAGCCCAGGGGCTCGCCTACAAGACCGCGCGCAAGGGAGTAGGCCAATACAATGTGCAGGTTACAGGGGTCGCCGCGCACAGTGGCGTCGACTTCGAGCGCGGCCACTCCGCCATCCTCGAACTGGCCAAACTGGTCCAGACGATCTCCAGCTTCACCGACCTCTCCATCGGCCGCACCGTAAACTGCGGCGTCCTCTCCGGCGGAACCCGCTCCAACGTCATCGCGCAAACCGCCACCGTCGAGGTAGACGTCCGCATCGCCAAGGCCAGCGACGCCGCTCGCGTTGAAAAACTCTTCCGCAGCCTCCGGCCCTCCGACCCCCACTGCAAGCTCCAGATCACCGGAGGCATCAACCGCCCGCCGATGGAGCGCAAGCCCGGCACCATCGCTCTCTATAAACAGGCGCGCAAAATAGCGGCTGAGCTAGGCTTCGACCTTCCCGAAGCCTCCACCGGCGGCGGCTCCGACGGCAACTTCACCGCTGCCCTCGGCATTCCCACGCTGGACGGCATGGGTGCCATCGGCGAGGGCGCTCACGCCGCCCACGAGCACATCGTCACCGAACATCTCGTTCCCCGCACCGCGCTGCTGGCCGCCATGCTGGCGAGCGCCGACTGACCGGCACAGTCTCGTTCCACCTCGACCGAAGCAGTAACAAAGCCCATCATCTCGACCCCAGCTCAGCCACAAATGCACGTCATCTCGACCCAGCCCAGCCACAATGCACGTCATCTCGACCGGAGCGCAGCGAAGTGGAGAGACCCCTGTATTTGCCCTTGCCCGTTACCCCTGTCGATCCGCGCTCGAATCGATATGACCTTGCGCCTCGGCAAGCAGGGCAATCGTACGCGCAATCGGCAGACCGACCACGTTGAAGTAGCAGCCTTCGATCCGCGGAATCCACCGCGCGGCATAGCCCTGAATGGCATACGCGCCCGCCTTGTCGAGCGGCTCGCCGCTGGCGACATACTGGTCGATCTCGGCATCGTGAATCACGTTGAAGGTGACCTGCGTGATCTCCACCTCGCTTTTGACGCCCTTGCGCGTGACCACGGCCAGCCCGGTGAGCACCGCATGGGTGCGCCCGCACAAAAGCTGCAACATGCGCCGCGCATCGGCAGCATTCGCAGGCTTGCCGAGAATGTTTCCCTCGCTGACCACGGCGGTATCGGCCCCGAGCACGATCAGCGGATCGGCAGCGGTATCGTCGGACTGATGGCGGTTCCACACCGCCTGCGCCTTTTCGACGGCGAGCCGCTGAACATAGGCGGCGGCAGCCTCATCCGGCAGCCGCTCTTCATTCAGATCGGCGGCTTCAACGGTAAACGAGAGCGCCGCCTGGGTCAGCAGTTCACGGCGACGGGGCGAGGCAGAGGCAAGAATCAGCATGGCGTGCAATCCCTTCCAAGAACCTGGAAAAACTTTCAGAACTAAAGTCTCTTTGATGTTTAGAAAAAGAACAACGACAAAGCAAAGGCAAAATACAGGGGTCTCTCCACTCCGGCGGCAAAAGCGCCGCCTTCGGTCGAGATGACGTGGGGTTGTAGTTGGTGTGCGATAGACCGTATCGCCTACAGGAGCGTTTTCAGGTAAAGCTGACGTGGGGTTGTGGCTGGTGTGCGATATAAAAACGTCATCTCGACCGGAGCGTAAGGTAGCCACAAACGAAGCAGCACAAAAGACGTCATCTCGACCGAAGCGCAGCGCAGTGGAGAGACCCCTGTATTTCGTTTTCCCTACTTCCAACTTAGGCCAGGTTCTTCTCCACCGAGACCACAGCCTGCATCGCATGCGTCTGCCCCGGCGCCAGCGTAACCGTATTGGCCGCTGCGTTGACGGTCTCGACGCACAGCATCTCGTGCCACTCATCGGCGCTCATATCGGCCATCGCTTTCCACGGATTGAAGACGACCGTGGTATCGGAGTTGGTCTTCGCCACCGTAATCCGGCGGCGTCCGGCAACATCGTGCAGAACACAGCTCGCAGCCGTGTTGGGATAGACGCGGTCGGTCGGCCCGGTAAAGGCCAGCGGCGCGTGAGCGGCAGGCTTCTCGCGCATGCCGTCGGTCTTGTCGATAAACGGCGTCGGCTCAAGCCCGGTCACCGTCACCTCGTGGACATCGGCCACGGAGTAATAGGTGTGCAGCGCCTCTTCAAAGACCAGCGGCGTGGCCGCATCGTTGGCCACCGCAAGCTGCATGGTGAGCGTGCGCCCGATGACCAGCCGATAGGCGACGCGAAAGTTGTCGAAGCCAAGCTCGCGGCTCATCGCCGTCGGCGCCAGCGTGAAGGTCAGGTGCAGATCGTCACCCGCAAGCGCGGCAAAGCCCAGCGTCCAGTCCTGAATGCGCGCAAAGCCGTGCGACGGCCCGGCCTTGCCATCATGCCGGTTGGCAAACCACGGAAACGCGATGGGCACACCGCCGCGAATGGGCTTGCCCGGCAAAAAATCGCTCTCGCGGCTGAGAAACAGCACCGGCTTCTCCCCCCAGGGCTGCCACGCCGTCAGGTGCGCGCCCTGCAGATAGATCGTGGCCGTGGCGTGCGGTGTCGTAACCTCGGCGTAGATCAGGCCGCTGGGGATCTGGTGAAACGCAAGAACGCCGGGGATGGCAAAGTGTTCGTTAAGCTGCGCGAGGTCCATGTACTTCTATTATTGCCTTTCGTCGGCATTTCTTCTGCCGCAGTTAAATCTGGGAGTACGGTGCCGGGCTCAGGATCAGGTTCGACACGTTGCTTACAATCTGCTCAAAGGCATAGCGCGGCGAGCCGGACAGCTTCTTCCACGCCGGATCGCTGCTGAACGCCTTCCACTTCTCGGTCAGGTCCGACAGCTCGGGATAGCTGAGCATATACGTCAGGTTCGGCATGCGCGGGCCGATCAGGGTGTCGCCATAGAAGACCTGGTCGAAGCCCGCCTTCTGAAAGATCTCGAACTCGCCCTTGTGGAACATCTCGACCTTGCGAACATGGTCGGCAAAGCTGGGGCTCTCATAGGTGCGAAGCTGAAAGACGCGCTTGCCGTGCTGCGCCGCCGAGGGCGGAGGAGTCAGCTTCGGATGCCCGGGAAAGGCGCTCAGCAGCGAGCTTTCGGCGCGGATGAACGCGGGAGCGGTAGCAGGCGCGCTCCAGAAAGGCTCGGCCGCCGTCATGAAGGCTTCGTCCTCGACCAGCTTGTGATCGATATTCACCAGCGTCTCCAGATTGGTCGAAGGCATCAGCACATACAGCGTCGGCGTCTCCGGCCCGAGGTCGAGATGGAATGCGCCGACCGGAGCAATGCCCAGCCGGTTCAGCGCGGGAATCAGCGCGTCGGCCACAAAGTTCTCCGTCAACTTCGTCTGCGGGCCGCTCTGCATGTGGTACTTGCGCAGGTGATAGTACTCACGCGGGCCTTCAGAGGCCGTCTGCGATTGTGCCTGGCTGGCAAATGCGAGCGTCGATGCAGCAAGGGACGAGGTCAAAAAATCACGCCGTTTCATTGAATCTCCTGTGAATAGAATGCCCGCCAAGGCGGGACAAGAACGCACTTCGAAGCATACCGCGAACCGCCCGCCGGTGTCCGCCCGCCCTGCGTGGCTTTATGCTGAAAGCATGACGCGTCGCATTCCGGTCAGCCTTCTGCTCGCCTGTGCCCTGTTGCTCAGTGCCGCTCGCGCTGCCTCCGCCATCGAGGTCAGGATCTCGTCGCAGGCACTCGAGCGCACCCTGCGCGCCCAGCTCTTCAACGGGCCCGAGGGCCGCTACTACATGCGCGGCGATATCAAATCGCCCTGCTACGTCTACGCCGACTCGCCGCACGTCACCTTCATGCAGGACCGCATCGTCGTCCATGTGCATACCCGGGCCAAGCTCGGCACCGCAGTCCACGGCGTCTGCATCGGCGTGTCCATGGACACCAATGCGGACGTCTCCATGGTCCCCGAGGCGCAGGAAGAGAGCATTGGATTTCGCGATGCGCACATCGAGCACCTCAGCGAATCGAGAGAGCTGAACTTTCTCCTGGTGCCCTTCCTCGACCGCAAACTGCCCGACCAGATGAAGGTGAACGCCGCCGTCCTGATGCGCCAACTACTCAGCCAATCGACCCAGACCACGGGCTATGCCTTTACGTTGAGTTCGCTGAAGCTGCACTCCCTGTTCGTAGAAGGCAAGATGCTGGTGCTCGACGCCGACGCCGGATTGAACGTCGACTAAGGAAGCTCTGATTAAGTTGAGGAGGCCCTGATTAAGTCCTCGTTTTGCTTAAGGGCACGGCTTCAGCCGTGCCCTTAAGTCTCATAAGATCAAGAGGGCTTTAGCCCCTGGGGAACGCGGTTACGAGGTCGGCGTCAGCTTGCGGCGTTCCGTCTCCAGATACGTATACCGGATGCGGTGAATCACCGTCGTGGTCGAGAAGAAGGCGAGCACCCAGAGCGCCGCCGCCATCACGCCCCAGTGGTTGCACAGCGCGCCGAGAATGACGCAGACGATGCGCTCGGGCCGCTCCATGAAGCCGACCTTGCAGTTTCCGATCAGCGCTTCGGCGCGGGCGCGAGTGTAGCTCACCATCAGCGACGCGGTCATGACGAACGCGACCAGGCCGACATAAAACAGCCGGTTGCCGCGCGCATAAAAGACCAGCAGGCCGAAGAAGATCACCACGTCGGAGTAGCGGTCGATCACCGAATCGAAGAAGGCGCCGAAGACCGAAACCTGGTTGGTCTGCCGCGCCACCCGGCCATCGACCATGTCGAAGATGCCGGCGCCGATGATAATCAGGCCCGCATAGAGGAACATGCGGTCGGCGTTGCGCACGCGGGCAAAGCCGAAGAACAGCGCGGCAACAATATTGATGAGCAGGCCGATGAAGGTGAGCGCATTGGGTGAGATTCGGGTCAGGGCAAGACCGTTGACGATCTTCTGCAGCAGCCAGCCGCTGCCTTTGCCGAATGCACTTGTCCAGGTCAAAACACTTGCCTCCCAAAAATTGCTACCATCGTTGCCGCTAAAACCCTGGCCCGGCTGAGTCTACTCGGCGGTATCGTGAATCGTGAGCAGCTTCAGAACCTCAAGCTCGCGGTTGCCGTTCGGCGTGACCACCGTGGCCACATCGCCAACTTTTTTGTTCAGCAGGCAGCGCCCGATCGGCGAGGTGGTCGAGATCAGTCCCAGCGACACGTCGGACTCTTCGCTGGTGACCAGCTTGTAGGTAATCTCTTCATTTTTGATCGAGTCGAAGACCGTGACCGTCGCGCCGAAGCCGACCTTGTCGTGCGGAATATTGACCAGGTTGACCATGGCCAGCTCGCCCATCCGCTTCTTCAACTGGCCGAGGCGCGCGTTGACGAAGACCTGCCGCTGCTTGGCCATGTGGTACTCGGCGTTCTCGCTCAGGTCGCCCAAAGCGACCGCCTTCTTGATCTCTGCGGGCAGCTCGGTAGTGAGCTCATATTCAAGCTGCCTGATCTCTTCTTCGAGCCGTTTTTTTACGTGTTCTGGCATGGGGCCTTCCAGGTCGCGCTGACGTATTCGCAACATGATTGCGGCAGCGGGTTAGAAAATCAAAAGATGATTATACGATGCGGTCAAAACCGAGGGTACGCCCGAGCCAACCCCATCGTCCAGCGCGAAACAGAAAACAAAGCAGATAACCTCCCCCTACTTCGCGACCTCCTAACCAACCGCACGTCGTCTTCTTTCATCGGAGCAGCAATAAGCACGTCATCTCGACCGAAGGCGGAGCTTTTGCCGCCGCAGTGGAGAGACCCCTGTATTTCGAGCGATGCATCGATGTTGAATGCCCTGTATGGAGGTTGGCGACCGAGCGAAAGACAAATACAGGGGTCTCTCCACTCCGCTTCGCTCCGGTCGAGATGACGTACAGCAAGGGTATTTTTGTAGAAAACGAGACCACTTCCGGCGTCCCCGCCGTACCCGTAAAATAGTCCAGACACGGTGCGTCGAAACGCACCGCCGGAGGTTGCGGGCTTGAAGTTTCTGGGAACACTGCTGCTGCTCATTCTGATCGCCGTCGCCATCACCGGCTACGTCGTCTACGCCCCCTTCGGCCCACAGACCGAGACCTTCGTCGATATCGCGCCCGGCACCGGCACCCCGGCCATCGCCGACAAGCTCGAAAAGAGCGGAGTCATCCGCAACCGTTACGCCTTCGACCTGCTGCACCTGCGAAAGCACGGCACGCTCAAGGCGGGCGAGTACCGCTTCGACCACGCCGTTCCCATGACCGAGGTCTATGCCCGCATGGTGCGCGGCGACGTCTACACCATCACCCTCAAGATTCCCGAGGGCTACAACATCTTCGACATCGCCCAGGCCGTCGCCAACGCCGGGCTGGGATCGCGCGACGCCTTTCTCGCCGCCGAGCGCCAGCACACCGAGCTGATCGCATGGCTGCCCCCGACCGGCAGGCTGCCGCAGTCGCTCGAAGGCTACCTCTTCCCCGACACCTACTCCTTCACCCGCCACACCACCCCGGTCGAGATCCTCACCGCCATGGTGCACCGCTTCCGCCGCGCCGCCGCGCAGATCGGCCTCAGCGGCCAGATGCAGCAGACCGTCACCATGGCCTCGCTGGTCGAAAAAGAGGTCAGCCAAAGCACGGAGCGTCCGCTGGTGGCCAGCGTCTTTACCAACCGCCTGGCCAAGGGGATGCCGCTCGCCACCGATCCCACCGTCATCTATGCAGCGCTGCTCGACGGCCGCTGGCGCGGCACCATCTACGCCTCCGATCTGCAGGCCGACTCGCCCTACAACACCTATAAGCACCCCGGACTGCCGCCCGGCCCCATCTGCAATCCCGGTATCGCGTCGCTGCGCGCGGCCATGGACCCGGCACAGACCGACTATCTCTACTTCGTCAGCGACGCCGCGGGCCACAGCCGCTTTTCCACCGACCTGAAGCAGCATTCAGAACAAGTACAGGCCTACCGCGAGGCGCAAAAGAAGCAGACCCCCTGAGCCTCTGTCTCCCACAACAAAAGCACATCATCTCGACCGAAGCGCAGCCACGAACGCACGTCATCTCGACCGGAGCGAAGCGCAGTGGAGAGACCCCTGTATTTCGCCGTTGTTCCTGCCGAATGCTGACCAGAGCCGCCCGCCCACCGTTCCGTATTAGGACTAAAGACTGACAACAGCCAGAACAAGAACGGAATACAGGGGTCTCTCCACTGCGCCGCGCGATAAAACCACGCGGCTCCGGTCGAGATGACGTGGTTAAAGAGTTTGTCGAGATGACGTGGTGAAAGAGTTTATCGAGATGGCATAGCAGAAGAGTTTTCAGGCCGCCTCTATAAAATGAAACGCAACCGCACTCCGCAACATCCAATCTGACGAATAGAGAAAGACAACCCCACGCATTGGCGAAGGTACCTCCAGGCCAGAGTGCGTTCGCGGATAGATATACTTGAAGTTAGTGCCCATGAGTTTAAAGAAGATGGTAGCGGCGGGATTGATGAGCCTGGTTCCGGCGTTGACCGGATGCCTGACCCACACCCGCATCGTACCCCGCACCCACCTCGCCGAGATGGTGATTGGTACGTCGCTCGACCAGCTGGTCAAGCAGGTCAACACTCAATACGACGCCATTCATACTTTCAAGGCCACCGTCGAGATTGCCGCCACCACCGGCGGCTCCCTGCAGGGCCACGTCACCGAGTACCCCCGCTTCAGCGGCTACATCTTTATGCGCAAGCCGGAAGACCTGCGCGTCATCCTTCTGGTTCCCGTCCTGCGCAACCAGGCGATGGACATGGTCAGCGACGGTAAAAGCTGGAAGCTCTGGATTCCCCCCAGAAACCGCGCCATGGATGGCACCAGCCAGGTGACCGAGCCGTCCAAGAACGGCTTTGAAAACCTTCGCCCCGCCGTCTTCTTCAACTCGCTCTTCATTCGCGGACTGGGCCCGGACGAGATCGCGTCGCTCACCACCGACATTCGCATCGTGCAGGACCCGAAGAAGAAGAAGGACCTGATCGAAGAGCCCGACTACGAGCTACAGATCCTCTCGCAGCCTCAGGGCCAGACCGTGCACACGCGCCGGGTCATTCATATCAGCCGCACCAATCTCGAGCCCTTCCAGCAGGACATCTACGATGCCGACGGCAAGGTCGAGACCCAGGCGGTCTACAGCAACTACCAGAAGTACGGCGACATTTCTTTCCCGTCGAAGATCGTCATCACCCGTCCTCTGGACCAGTACAGCCTGACCGTCACTATCACCAAGATGACGCTGAACCAGCCGATGGACAACGACCAGTTCGAGATGAAGATCCCCGACAACGTCCCCATCCAGCACATGAAGTAGAAGTGGCGTCCGCTGAAACAACGAGGCGCACAGTAGCTCGAACCAGTAAAAGGCACGTCCTCTCAACCGTCGCAGCACAAAGCACGTCCTCTCGACCGGGACTGCAACAAAAGGCACGTCATCTCGACCGGAGCGAAGCGCAGTGGAGAGACCCCTGTATTTCGCCTTTATTGTGTCGGCTACGTCTCAGGAGTAAAAACAAACAACAGTAAATACAGGGATCTCTCCACTGCGGCGTGCGATGAAGCTGCACGCCTTCGGTCGAGATGACGTAGTTTTATATTTCGGATACGGCTTTTCATCGCATACCCCTTAGTCACCTTTCGCCGCTGCCGCATGGAAAATTCGCTCCATCCGTTGTAAGTTGAACCGGAGGATCTTTCATGCTGTCGATGCGTGCTATCTTCTCCGGGGCCATCTTGCTGTGTCTTTCAGCGTTTCAAGCAGCAGCACAAAACCCTCCCTCACCCGCCCAGCCTTCGACGCCCGACGTCCCCACCCTGCACGTCAGCTCGCGGCTGGTCTTTCTCGACGTCACCGTGCTCGACGCCAAGGGCCACCCGGTAACCAGGGGGCTCACCCAGGACGACTTCACCATTACGCAGGACAAGAAGCCGCAGAAGATCTTCTCCTTCGAGGCCCCCGACGAGCACATCGCAGGCAACGCCACCGACGGCAACCCCTCCGGCAAAGCTCCCGTCACCATCTTTGTGCTCGACCAGCTCAACTCCACCTTCGAGCAGATGGCCTACATCCGCTACTGCGTGCACAAGTATCTGGCCAGTGAGCCGTCACAACTGAAGGCCCCTGCCGAGGTGATGGTGCTGGGCAACGAGTCGCTCGAGATGGTGCAGGGCTACACCCGCAGCAAGCAGGACCTGCTCTCGGCGGTCGACCATCTCCCCGCATCCATCCCCTACAAGCTCAACGGCGCGTTCTTCTCCGAACGGTTTCTCCAGTCGATCAACGGGCTGCGGCAGATCGCGCTTGAGAACACCGGCGTCCCCGGACGCAAGAACATTATCTGGATCGGCCACGGCGGCCCCAGCCTCTACACCAACGACCTCGACTCGAAGACAGCCGAGACCGTCACCACCTACGTCCACAAGACCGCGAACCTTCTGGTCGACACGCGCATGAGTCTGTTTCTTATCTATCCGGGTCTGGAGGTCGCGACCCACCGCACCTCCACTCCAAGAAGCGCGATGTCGGCCGACTACGAGATCGGCGACAACGATCCCTTTTCAGGCGATGTGAACTTCGGCGTCTTTGTGAACGAGACCGGCGGCCAGCTCTTCTACAACCAGAACGAGCTCGACAAGCTGATCCGCACCTCGGTCGAGCTGGGCTCGCTCTACTACACGCTCACCTACCGGCCGCCCGAGAGCATCGCCGACGGCAAGTTCCTCCGCGTCCGCGTCACCATGCGCAATCCGACGCTCGAGGCGCTCACCAAGGCGGGCTATTTTTCGCCGGACAAGGGCCAGCCCACCGATCCCCGCGTCGACGCCCTCTACAACATCGCCGAGGCGATACAGACCAACGTGCCCTTTACCGGCCTCGGCGTAACCATCAACGAGATCGTGCGCCACCACGACACCAACTCCGCCGAGTTCACGGTAGACGTAGACATGAAAAACGCCGGCTGGAAGCCACGCGCCGATGGCAGAAGCGGGGTCGACATCGGCTTTGCCGGAGCCAGCCTCTCCGATCGACGCTATGTGCTGTCTTCGAGAACCGAGGCCTTCACCCTGACCGACGCCTTGCAGGACCCCGTTCACCTGGAGAAGCTGCACGCGAAGCTGACGATGACGCTCCGCATCCCCCGCAAGACCAAATCGGTGCGCATCGTCGTCGGTACGCTGGCCGGCGGCCGCCTCGGCGCAGTCGATATCGACCGCAAAATGATCGACACCGCGCCCGACCTGCCCACCCCCGAGCCCAAGCTGATTCCGCAACCGGCCAAACATCCGCCACAATAGAGCCCGACAAAACCACGTCGTCTCAACCGGAGCCAGCCACAAAGCACATCATCTCGACCGCAGCGTAAGCCAACCACAACAGCACGTCATCTCCACCGGAACCGCGCCGCCACAACAGCACGTCAACTCCACCGAAGGCATAAGCCAACCACAACAGCACGTCATCTCGACCGGAGCGCAGCGCAGTGGAGAGACCCCTGTATTTCGCCTTCTGTCCTTGCTTTTGCCTGATGCACTCTTCAGCCACTTACTTCGCTCGTACCGTGGCCGTCGGCAGTTCCAGCAGCTTCCCCACCAGCACGGAGAGCCGCTGAACATGCTCTGACAGCTCCTGTGCCAACGCTTTAGCGTCACCGCCGCTCTCGCCCTCAGCCGCCAGATAAACGATATTGGTCAGGCTCTGCAAAGGGTTGTTGATCTTGTGGGCCAGATCGTTTGCCATGGCCGCCGCCGCTGCGGCACTCGCCTGCTCCATCAACTTCTTCCGTTGCCGTAGCTGCCTTACCCCCATCGCGGCAAAGTTCGCGAGCACCTGCATCATGCGGGAGTCGTCCCCATCAAACGCCTCCGTCCTTCCATGCGCCATGATCCAGATCGTGCCACGCGTGCCGTCCGCCTCCCACGGCAGCAGGATGCCGTCCGTCACCGTCGGCGCGTCGACGCCCATCAGGTCGAAGAAGCGCTGGGTCACGCGAAACAGTTGTGGTCGTCCCCGCTCCAGGCAGATGCCGCAGGCGCTGGGATAGCGGGGAAGCGTCGCGTTCAGGAAGCCTGAGTAGCTACCCGCGGTAGCGACCCAATGCCAGAAGTTCTCGTCGGTTTTTTCCTCCTGCTCCACGCTGATGCCTGCGCTGTCGGCACCGCACAGATCGACCGCGGCATTCACCAGCTCCTGCAGGATCGTATCGGGACTGGTGACAAAGGCCCGGGCCAGCCGGTGCATGCCTTCAATCTGGGTCGCGACATCGCGCGTGTGCAGGCGTCTTTGAGCAAACGCGGAGTCGCTCTCAAGATCCAGCACCTCAAGGCCCGTATCGGTCGGGTTCAAAGCGATCACGCCCATCTCACCCTTTCCCCTGCTGCCGCATCCTACTTGCTGAATGCTCGCAGCGTCCTCATTCCCTGTAGCTTCAACTCAATGCAGGGGGAGTAGTCTATTTTAGCGGCTTCGGGGAAGCTTTGAAGCCTGTCCGGCAAACTATCTGAAAAGGGGGCAGCATGCAACTTGGAATGGTGGGATTGGGAAGAATGGGAGCCAACATGGTCCGGCGGCTGACGAAGCACGATCACGAGTGCGTCGTCTTCGACAGGTCGCCCAAGGCGGTCGACGATCTGGCCAAAGAAAAAGGAGTCACCGGCGCCTCCTCCATCGAGGACTTCGTCGCCAAGCTCGCCAAGCCCCGCGCCATCTGGCTGATGATTCCCGCAGGCGTCGTCGAACAGACCATCGCCCAGATCGCCCCGCACCTCGAGTCCGGCGACATCCTGATCGACGGCGGCAACTCCTATTACATCGACGACATTCGCCGCGCCAAAGAGCTTGCTCCCAAAGGCATCCACTATGTCGACGTCGGAACCAGCGGTGGTGTCTGGGGACTGGATCGGGGCTACTGCATGATGATCGGCGGCCCCGAGGCCGCAGTCGAACACCTCGACCCCATCTTCAAGGCCATCGCGCCCGGCATCGGCGAGATCGACCGCACCCCCGGCTTCGACAAGCTCGGCGGCACCGCCGAACAGGGCTATCTGCACTGCGGAGCCAGCGGCGGCGGCCACTTCGTCAAGATGGTCCACAACGGCATCGAGTACGGCATCATGGCCGCCTACGCCGAGGGTCTGGGCATCCTCAAGGCCGCCAACATCGGCAAACAGACCGGCGAAGTCGATGCCGAAACCACGCCGCTGCGCGATCCAGAAAACTACCAGTTCGACTTCAACCTCACCGAGGTCGCCGAGGTCTGGCGGCGCGGCAGCGTCATCGCCTCGTGGCTGCTCGACCTGACCGCATCCGCGCTCACCGAAGACCCGGCACTCTCAAAGTTCGGCGGCAGAGTCTCCGACTCCGGTGAAGGCCGCTGGACGGTCAAGGCCGCCATCGACGAGGGCGTACCCGCACCCGTGCTCACCACCGCGCTCTACGAACGCTTCAGCTCGCGCGGACAAGCCGACTTTTCCGATAAGCTTCTCTCGGCGATGCGCTACGAGTTCGGCGGCCATCTCGAAAAGCCAGCCGCAAAATAAACCACACACTACGACAAAGCACGTTATCTCGACCGGAGCACAACAAATACACGCCATCTCAACGGCAGCGAACCCGCACTAAATTACGTCATCTCGACCGGAGTTGCACAAAATTACGTGATCTCAACCGGGAGCAACACAAAAGCACGTCATCTCGACCGGAGCGAAGCGCAGTGGAGAGAACCCTGTATTTTTCAATTGACGAAGCAGCAACGCAATACGTGGCTGCCGATAAAAA
>JBEPUY010000073.1:0-14963 GCA_041691255.1 Granulicella sp.
ATGGCCCAGCCGCGTCCGCGAAAGGCTGGCCTGCGTGCGCCGACTTCGCTGTTGACCAGGCCGAAGAGCGCGGGGGCGATCAGCGCGATCAGTAGAAGGACGAAGATGACTGGCTCGAAGATGAAGACGAGCGAGCCTGCGTACCAGTGCGGATTAATAGGGAAGAAGGGACGGAGGCCGTAGTTGTTGGTCCAGTCGAGCAGGAGATGGCTGAGCAGAGCGATGAGTGCGAAGCCGTAGAGCAGGCCCCAGCGCAGGGGCGCGGCGTGCTTTACAGATTTGTTGCGACGAAGACGCCAGCGGTGGAAGAGATAGACGGCTCCGACGACGACGGCTGCTTCGAGAGGAAGTCCGAGCAGCGTGTGCGTCCATCCGCGATGATGTTGGAAGGCAGCGATGGGGCCACGGATGGACCAGAGGGTATCGAGGTCAGGGGCCTCGGCGGCAAGCGTCATGGCCAGCGTGGCGTAGGCGGCCTTGCGGTTGAAGCCGCTGCGGGCGAGGACGGCTCCGGTCATCAGGTGCGTGATGGGATCCATGGAGCTCCAGCATAGCGCGGCTGGCCTGCCCGCGCTTATTGACGAAAGACGATGCGGCCTTCGCTGATGGTCGCGTGCACCCGGCCCAGCATGGGCGCGCCGTCGAAGGGAGTGTTCTTCGACTTCGAGCGCGATTGCTTTGCGGCGAAACTCCACGCGGCTGCGGGATCGAAGAGGACCACATCGGCGAAGCTGCCGGGGGAGAGCGAACCTCTGCCGGAGAGGGATGCGATTCCTGCGGGGGCTGCGCTCATCAGCGCGAGGATTTTGCTTAGCGCCAACCCCTGTCCGCGATGCAGGACACGTAACGCGAGACCCAGCGCGGTCTCGAGGCCGGTAATGCCGTTGGGAGCGCGTTCGAACTCCTGCTCCTTTTCGTGCGCGGCGTGAGGAGCGTGGTCGGTGGCGATGCAGTCGATGGTGCCATCAGCCAGTCCGGCGAGGACGGCCTGACGGTCAGCCTCGGCGCGCAGGGGAGGATTCATCTTGGCGTTGGTGTCGTAGTCGCCAATGGCCTCGTCGGTGAGGGTGAAGTGGTGCGGCGCGGCCTCGCAGGTGACATGCAGCCCCTGCGCCTTGGCCTCACGAATGGCATCGAGAGCTCGGCCAGTCGAGACATGCTGCACATGCAGATGCGGACGCAAGCCCTCGGATCTTTCGATCTCCTGCAACAAGCGGATGTCGCGCTCTACAATCCGCGACTCGGCCTCGACGGTCATGCCGCGCAGGCCGAGGCGAAACGCCACCGGGCCGTAGTTCATGCTGCATCCACCGGTGAGGTGGGTGTCTTCGGCGTGCTGCGAGATGGGCACGCCCAGCCGTGCTGCGGCGATGAGCGCCTCGCGCATGATGGCGTCTTCGAGGATAGGCTTGCCATCGTCGGTGAAGCCTGCAGCTCCGGCCTTGTGCAGCGCGGCGAAGTCAGACAGCGTAGCGCCCATGCTACCCAGGGTGGCGGCGGGCATGGCGAAAAGTTTTACAACCGATCCGCGCTCGGCGGCGAGCATCCATTCGAGCCCGGCTACGGAGTCGTTGACGGGCAGAGTGTTGGGCATGGCGACGACGGTGGTGAATCCCCCCGCTGCTGCCGCTGCCGTTCCTGTGGCGATGGTCTCCTTGTAGGTCTGGCCGGGCTCGCGCAGATGGACGTGAACATCGACCAGACCGGGCGCAACGACCAGGCCGGATGCGTCGATCGTCTCTGCTGCCTCAATATTCTTGAGGCTGCCGGGCTTGTCGATTGCGGCAATCTTTCCATTGCGTAGAAGAAGGTCGCGGGCCTCGTCGAGACCGTTTGCCGGATCGATCACGCGACCGTTCAAAATCAATACGTCACTCATACGGTTACACTCTCGAATCCGCCCGCGCTCAGGGCGCGGAGCAGCAGCGCCGAACGCACAGAGAGGCCATTGCTTACCTGTAGCTCAATCGCGGAGTTGGGGCCGTCGGCCACGTCGCCTGCAATCTCCAACCCGCGAATCATGGGGCCGGGATGCATCACCAGAGCGTCGGGTGCCTGTGCGGTAAGACGCTCGCTATTCAACTGGTAGCGGGCAATGTAGTCCGCAAGGTCAAGCTCGAGTCCGGCCAGACGCTCTTTTTGAATACGCAGCATCATGGCCACCTGCGAGCGGCGCAGGGCAGCATCGAAGTCGCGCACAATCTCCACGCCAGCGCCGAGGCCGCTTGCCATTTCGGGCAGCAGGCGCTCCGGCCCGCAGAGCAGAACCTTTGCACCGAGTTGCGGCAGGAGCAAGGCATTCGACCGCGCTACGCGGCTGTGCAGGATGTCGCCGGTGATGACGACGGTCACGCCGTCGAGGCTCTTTGCGTTCGCCTTTGCAGCGCCACGGCCGGGCAGCCGCATCAGCATCGTGCGCGCATCGAGCAGAGCTTGCGAAGGATGCTCGTGCATGCCGTCGCCCGCATTCAGAACGGGCAGGCCTGTCTCTCGCGCCAGCACAAACGGAGCGCCCGACGAGGGGTGGCGAAGGATGACGCACTCCGCTCCCAGCGCGCGCAGGGTGAGGCCGGTGTCCTTGAGGCTTTCGCCTTTTTCGATGGAGGAAGACTTGTCGCTGACCAGGGTAGTGGTCGCACCGAGCGACTTTGCCGCCAGCTCGAAGGAGGTACGTGTTCGTGTGCTTGACTCGTAGAAGAGAAGGGCAATGCGGTGGCCCGCGAGTAGCGTTGCGCGCTGCGCATGGGGCATCTGCTCAAGCCGCGTGGAGACGGTCAAGATGGCAGAGACGTCTGCGATGGAGAGATCGGCCACGCTCAACAGCGAGCCTGCGGCGTAGTGGAAGATTTTCTTCGAGCCTTGCGATTCCTGCGTCATCGATGCGGTCAATCCACCAACTCGACGAGCAGCACCTGCTCCTGCTCGTCGATCTCCTTGAGCTTCACTTCGATGATCTCGCGCCGCGAGGTCGGGATGGTGCGGCCTACAAAGGTCGCCTGAATGGGCAGCTCCCGGTGGCCACGGTCGATCAGAGCCAGCAGTTGCACGCTACGGGGACGGCCATGGTCGAACAGCGCATCGAGCGCCGCGCGGATCGTGCGTCCGGTGTAGAGCACATCGTCAACCAGAATGATGTCGCGGCCGGTTACGTCGAAGCCAATATCGCCGGGAGCGACCTTGGGCGGTGCGCCGTCGGTCGAGAGGTCGTCGCGGTAGAAACTGATATCGAGCACGCCGGTGTCGACAGGACACTTCTCAATCTTTGAGATCAGCAAGCCCAGCCGCTGGGCCAGCGGAACGCCGCGCCGCTTGATGCCGACCAGCCCTAGGTTTTTGCAGCCATCGTGCTTTTCGACTATCTCATGGGCGAGGCGCACCAGAGTGCGCTCAATCTCGGAGGCCGACATGAGGCGGCCCTTCTCGCGTATCTTCGGCTTGTTATCGGGCTTATTGGTATCGGTCGTTTCACTCATAGCGATTGCGCTTGATGATATCAGCAGCCCCGGCTGGATTGAAGTGGCAGCGAGCCACGTATTACGCCGAAACTTTGTGGCGCGTCCGCAAAAGGCCACCCACAGCGCCACCGATCGTCGAAAGCACAAGCAGAATGCCCGAGATCAGGCCAAACCCGGCGAGCATCATTCCGGCGCGGAACTCGGGCGAACCGAGGAAGCCCTGCATCGACTTTGCCTCGGGATTGGTCGCCAGGGCATGTTGAATCTGTAGGTGAAGCTGCTGGGTCAACTGGGCGTCGAAACCGGCCATATTATGCAGCACATAGCGCGCCATCAGGCCGCCTGCCGCCATGGCGACTGCCAGGCTGCCGATCAGAACGACCCCGACGACGACCCCGATCCGTGCGCCGATGCCTGCGTCCATCCATGCCTGCGGGCGCCGCTTTTGATAGAGGGCCAGCGTAATCAGCGAGCCGCTCACCGTCCACAGCCAGCTCACGGGCGAGACCGATTCGAAGCGGGCGGCCACCAGCGTCAACGCAGCGGCGATACCGGCCACGAGCAACGCGCAGCGAATCGCCGTCTTCCACTCGATCTGCCGGGGCGCGGGAGGCGGAGCGGCGCCGGTCGTGTTCTCCGCCAGCTCTGCCGGTTGGTCGTGGTCCAGCAGATAGATCTGGGGAGCGCCGCAATGGGGGCAGAAGGGCGACGAGGTATCGTCGGAGAGCTCCCCGCCACAGCGGTGACAAAATTCATGCATATCTATGAAGCTACCCCACCCGCTGGGGCGCGGCAAGCTTTGCTCTTCAGCCAAAAGTCCGGATGCTCCATTGTGTGAGCCTTTGGACAGGGGATCCTGTACCCAGCTTCCTCGACTAACCTATTGCATGCTCTCCTTGTCATCAGAGGAGTGTCCGGGCAGATCCAGTACCACCAGCCCCAGCTTCGTCCCTGTGCCATTGGGGTCAATCGCGACAATATGCTGGTGCTGCTTCGAGCCGGCCTTCAACTCCAGCTTGCGCGAGATGTCGTCGTTGATGCCGACGTGCTTGTTATCGTTGTCGCAGGTTAAACCCTCTGCGGTGCGCGTCGGCTCTCCCACGGACTTGTCGTTCGAGCACTCAATGACGTCTCCATAGGCACCAAGGGCCTTGCGATAAAACGCCTCAACCTTGTCGGGACTATCGGGGGTCTGGTAGCTGGCGGCCTTGACCCGCAGATGGAAGCTGCCAAAACTCATGTTCACGTCTGCCGCGCCGTGGTCGTGGTCTTTCTTTACCAGCGTTGCACCGGGGTAAGCCGGCAGCCCCATGCCTTCGAGTACAGTGGCGTCGTTTGTCTTGACCTGCATTCCGCCGAAGGGAGTAGCGATCCTCACATTATCGTTGCCGTTCTTCTTGCTGGATTCAACCCGGCATCCGCTCATCAGCACTGTTGCGATCATGGCCGCTGCCGCCGTCATCTGTGTCACGCGCATACCCAATCTCCTTCGCACAAGAAACCATACGCCAGTTCTGCTCTTGTAGTTCCGCAATCCAGCATAGCGAGGAGCATTTCTTCCCGGAAGATACGCTTGAATTCTGCTCACAAACCTGCCGCCACTGTCCTATACTGGCATGAGCCGGAAGTGTCGGCTATTCGGGAGCTTTGGCATGGCACAGCACCAGCCAATCCGCAAGACGCCTCCACCAGCCGGGTCTGAGATCCCGGACAAGCTGTATTTCCGCATCGGCGAGGTCTCCAAACTCTGCGACCTGCCTGCCTACGTCCTGCGCTTCTGGGAAGGCGAGTTCCCCAGCCTGAAGCCGCATAAGGGCGGTACCGGACAACGCCTCTACCGCCGCCGCGACGTCGAGATGGTGCTGCGCATCAAGAGCCTGCTCTATGACGAGGGCTACACCATCCCCGGCGCACGCCAGATCTTCAAGGCCGAGGTTCGCCACAAGGAGCCGCAGCTTTCACTCGGCATCGACGAAGCGGGTGCGCCTGCTGCTCCCTCGAAACAGCTGCGCAAGCTGCAGAAAGAACTTCGCGACCTGCACGCTCTGCTCTCGAAGCCGGTGACGCGCGCTGCGGTCCACCCCATTCGTGCACTGCGGCACGCCAGCAGCTCCCGCCAGGCCACACCCAAGCTCTTCGACATTCCGCAAAATTCCGAAGGCTCGGACTAAAGCGCAATCCATCCTACGTGGATGGCCCACAGCGAGAGGCTCGCCACCACAATCCACAGCGTTACCCCCTGAATCAGCGGCCTTACGCCGACTTCCTTTAATGTGTTGCGCGTGATGCCGGTGCCGATTAAAAACAGCACCACGGTCAATGCAGATCGTCCCAGCCGGTTCAACGCGGCGAAGATTCCCACGGTCTGCGGCAGGTAGCGGGGAACATAGCTCGCCAGCACCGCAGCCACGCAGAAATAAAGGATGAACCACGGCCAGTAGATCTTCGACTTGCTCTTGCGCAGGGTTGCCGTGGCAATCGCCAGGGGAACGATCCACAAGGCCCGCGCCAGCTTGACTGTAGTCCCCACGGCCAGCGCAGTCGGGCCGTACTTCGCGCCTGCGCCAACGACTGAACTGGTGTCGTGAATCGCAAGAGCGGCCCATAGGCCGAACTGTGTCTGCGTGAGATGCATGCTCCAACCGATCAGCGGAAAGAGCAGCAGCGCCACAGAGTTGAGCACAAAGACCGTGCCCAGCGAGACACCCATCTCCTCTTCGCCCGCATCGAGCACCGGGCCCATCGCGGCGATGGCGCTGCCGCCGCAGATCGCCGTGCCGACCGCGATCAACAACGACTGCGTCTTTTCGACGCGCAGCAACTTGCCGAGCAGAACGCCGAGGCTCAGCACGAACGTAATGCTGATGGCGGTGTAGAGAAATCCGGAGCGGCCTGCATGGACGACCTCTTTGAGGTTCATCCCAAAGCCGAGGCAGACGACCGCCGCCTGCAGCAGAAATTTAGAGAGCTGCCTGCTCTCGACGTGGAAGTGGTGCACCATTGTCAGGCCAAACGCCAACCCTGCTGCCAGCGCAAACGGAGGGCCGATCAATCCGCTCGCCGAAACAATAATGCCGATATAGAAGAGGTTGCGTACCATGTCTTCCAGCATGGCTTCGCGCAGAGTGTGCGTCGAGACGTACTTTTGAATGGGTGATAACTATTTTTTATCACCCCGATTATCCAACGGGAGAGCCGCCTGCTCCCATCGCAAACCGCTGGAACGCAGCCGCTGCGCCGGTGGCCTCGGTACCGGCGAGACGAATGAAGCTGAAGTCCCGCGCAATCTCCAATCCCTTCACTGACACTGTCCGCACCGTTCCCAGTCGCATCGCCTTGCCGATTGCGCAGCGCGAGACGAAGCCCACACCAAGCTCCGCCTCTACGCCCGAGATGATGGCCTCGGTCGAATCCAGCTCCATCGCGACATGCAGCGACCGCAATGGAATTCCAGCCTTCTTCAACGCCCGTTCGACCACGCGCCGCGATCCTGATCCACGCTCGCGCAGCAGCATCGGCACCTTTGTCAGCTCCGCAGGGGCGATCTTTCCCGCCCGCGCCCATGCGTGGCTCGGTGCGACGATCAGCACCATCTCATCCTCGGCCATCCGCTCCGTCTTTACGTCGCGCCGCATGGCAGGCCCCTCGATGAGGCCAAGCGCCACCTGCTCTTCGGCCACCGCCTCGGCAATCCGTTCGGTGTTTCCGCTCATCACCGAGAGATGGACGTGCGGATACTGCCGCAGAAATGCTCCCAGAATTCTCGGCAGCACATACTGGGCTATCGTAGTCGAAGCACCCAGCCGCAACTCGCCGGTCACGTCGTCATGTAACGCTGCAAGAGCGCGCTGCGCCTCGGCCATCGTCTCCGCCGCGGTCGTCGCATATTCGAGCAGCACGCGCCCAGCTTCGGTGAGGGCGATCTGGCTGCCATGCCCATCGCTGTTGCCGCGGTCGAACAGGCGAGCCCCGGCCTCCTCTTCGAGCGAGCGGACCTGCTGGCTGACGGCGGGCTGGCTCAGATGCAGCAACTCCGCCGCCTTGCGAAAGCTCATCTCCGCAGCGACCGCACGAAACACCTTCAGCCGAAAGTTCTCCACCCCTCATCCCCTCGCATCGCAGGCGAACCAGCCCCGCTACCCCACCAGCATAAGCCCGGCACCCATGCCCGATAGAATCAACCATAGACCTAAAAACCTGACCACCAAAGAGACTCCGCGCCCTTGGCTGCCGACAACAATCCCAATTCGATCCCGCCGTCTGAGCCGACCTCGGAGCTGATGCCCGAACTCACTCCCGAGCCCACGCCCGAACCCGCGCTGCAGGCGATACCGACTCCCAGCCAGGGCCTGTTCTCGTGGCTTCGTCCCTCCGCCGCACACTCCGCCTACTCGGCCACACTGCTGCTGATGCTTTCGACGCTGCTCTCGGGCGTGCTCGCGCTCGTCCGCACCAAGTACATCAATCACATCTTCGGCGCCGGTCCTCAGACAGACGCGTACTACGCCGCCTTCGAGCTGCCCGACATGCTGGCCTACTTCCTCGTCGGCGGCGTCGCGTCGATTTCTTTGGTGACGATTCTCAACCGCTACAAAGCCGAAGGCGACGAAGAGGGTGGCGACCGCGCCATCTCCATCATCCTGAATGCCATGATCCTCGTCCTCGGCGCGGCCATCCTGCTGGCGGAGATCTTTGCTCCTTACTACGTTCACTGGAAGTTCCACGGCTTTACCCCGGCAGACGCGGCGCTTGCTACCTCGCTCACCCGTCTGCTGCTTCCGGCGCAGCTCTTCTTCTTCATCGGCGGAGTCATCGGCTCCAAGCTTCTCGTTCGCAAGATCTTTATCTACCAGGCGATCACGCCGCTCATCTATAACCTCGGCATCATCCTCGGAGCCGTCTTCCTCTCCCAGCGATTCGGCATCTACTCGCTGGTCATCGGCGTTCTCGCCGGCGTCATTCTTGGCCCTGCCGCGCTCAACGCCTTTGGAGCCGCCCGCGAAGGACTTCGCTACCACCCCATCTTCAACATCCGCCATCCTGCCTTCGTCGAGTGGCTGCGTCTCTCGCTCCCATTGATGATCGGGGTCTCGCTGGTCACCGCAGACAAGTGGATCCTCAGCTTCTTCGCTTCGTATGACCCCGGCGGCATCTCGCACCTCACCGTCGCCAAGACGCTCTTCAACGCACCGATGGGCATCCTTGGACAGGCCGCAGGTGCAGCCTCGCTACCCTTCTTCTCCTCGCTGTTCAGCCAGGACCGTCTCGGCGATTTCGCCAGCGCCGTCAACCGCGCCGTCTCGCGCGTCTTCGCGGCCTCGCTCATCGCTGCTGCCTGGATGATCGCCCTCGCGCCGCCTATCGTCGATCTCTTTCGCGGAGGCTCGTTCAGCCGCGTCGATGCCGCCGACACCGCGCAATACTTCGCCATCTTCGCCATCTCGCTCGCGCTTTGGACCGCGCAAGGTATCTATGCACGCGCTTTTTACGCGGCCCGCAACACGCTCACGCCTGCGGTCGCGGGAAGCATCATTACCCTGCTCTCCATCCCGGTCTATCGGTTCTTCTTCCATAGCATCGGCATGACGGGACTGGCGGTAGCGTCGGACGCAGGCATCCTCACCCACACGCTCACGCTGGCCATCCTTCTCCACCGCCGCAAGCTGGTCTCGATCACCGGCCTCGAAGGCGGCGAGTTGGCTCGCGCTCTGCTTGCAGCCTGCATCAGCTTCGGCGGAGCCCACGCCTGCGTTCGTCTTCTGTCCTTCGGACACGGGCATGCCGGAGACTTGGCCATGATCGCCATCGGCTCCTGCGTGTGGGCGTTCCTCTGCTGGGCCACCCTCCGCGTTACCGGCTCCACGCTGCCGAACCAGCTCCGCTTCCGCCGTGCCTGATTTTTCGCGCTGCCTTCACCCGCGGTTATAGTAGCCATCATGCACCTTCGTGCCGCAGTCGCGTTGCTCTTTCTCCCCGCTGCATTGGTCTGGGCCCAGAATACTCCCGTCAACGCGCCCATTCCCGCAGCACCGGTCCCGACCATCAGCGCTCAATCCACGCTGGTCCTCGTGCCAACGCTGGTGAAGACAAAAAAAAGCGACCTCGTCTTCACGCTCACCGCCAACGATTTCACCATCACCGACAACAACGTCGACCAGAAGGTGCATCTCGAAGAGGACACCGGCGACCAGCCGCTGGCGCTGGTGGTGGCGATTGAGACCGGCAGCGGCGGAGCCAGCCAGTTCGACAAGTATCACAACCTCGCCACCATGATCGAGTCGATCGTAGGCCAGGTACCTCGCCGCGTCGCGGTCGTCACCTTCGACAGCGAGCCGGAGATCTTGCAGGGCTTCACCTCGAACATGGCGCTGATGGAAGACGCCCTCCAGAACCTGCCTCCCGGCGACAGCGGAGCCGCCATCCTCGACGCCGTCGACTACTCCGTTGATCTACTGCGCAAGCAGCCTCCGCAATACCGGCGCGCCATTCTGCTCATCGGCGAGACCGTCGACCATGGCAGCAAGGTCCACATCGAAGATGCTCTGCGCGCCGTCAGCGACACCAATACCGCCATCTATAGCCTGGCCTTCTCCTCTTCGCGCAGCGGCATCAGCCACGAAGCCTCGAAGCTCTCCGACACAGAGCCCGGCCCTGAGCACGGCTGCTTCTCGCACGATCCCAAGACCGATCCGACGGTGAGAGACGAAGGCACCAAAGGCCGTCCCGAAGAGACCAAGGGCACGCAGTATTATGACTGCCTCGCCGAGTTGTTGCCCCCGCTGCGTCTCGCCAAGATGGCCGCGATCCTTGGCATGAACGGCCTGCACAAGAATGCGCCCGAGACCGTGGCCAAGCTGACTGGCGGAGAGTACTTCCACTTCAGCAGCCAGCGCGACCTCGAGCGCGGTCTCGCGACCATCTCCAACCACGTTCCCAATCGCTACGTCCTGAGCTTCCAGCCGCAGATGCCGCAGCCGGGGCTCCATGCCATCACGGTCACGCTGAAGGACCATATCGACCTCATCGTCACGGCGCGAAGCAGCTACTGGGCAGGCGATGCGGCAACAACTCCGCCTCAGCCCTGAGTCCAAACCACACCTCGCCAACCGTGAGCAAGAAGTACCCTTTCGCCCTCCCGTTTACGCTTGCGGAATCACCGCGGTGTTATGCTCGGGGGTGAAATCGAGCATCGATTTTGCGGGTTAACTCCGGAGCATGCAATAGGTTGCAACTACTTGATTCCGGCATGCTGCGACTTCAGGCCGTTTTAATTGCGACCGCTCCATTGATGCTTCCGGTTTTGAGGAAAGCGAACGAATGCGTCCCTTATCTGCCACCCTTAAGCAATTCCCAATACGAACTTGCCAGAGTTCCGTCTCGAAGACTGCTCTTCTTTCTGCACTTCTGCTCGCCATTCCGATTCTTACCGCGGCTTTCGCAATCGCAGCAGAACCTTCTCCTGTGACCACCATCACCATCGTCCGCAAGGATGGCCACAAGGACGGCGTGGCCCAGATGACCGTGAGCGGCAGCAAAAGCAAGCCGCGCAGCATTACCAAACACGCCATGCAGGCGTGGCCGGTTCGAGACGGCCAGGGTGCGCTCGTCCTCGTCATCCAGGGGAAGGTCGTCGCAAAGCGGCACTACCTGCTGCGCTACTACGATCTCGATTCGGGACGTCGACGTAATCTCGGCACCGTTCCCTTCGGCCATGCTTCGCTTCAAGAGGCAAAGCTCTCGCATCGAGGCTGGGCCTTCGCGCTCACGGGCACAGACCCCACCACTGGCCAGCCGCTTACGCTGGTCGGAAGCACGGACGCTATGACCGGCGTTCTACCCGGCGAATCCTCGCCGACCTTCGCAGGTGACTCGCTTACCTGTACCACTCTGGAGGGCAAGCAGAGCTTCAAGGTCGCCAGCCTGCTCGGCACCAGCCTCGGCGACATCTACACCCCGCCGCAGACATCAGCCGCGTCGCCCATGTACCTGCAGGTGTTTCCCAACGGCACCGCGATGACGGTCGGCCACGACGGCACCATCCACAAAGGCAGCTGGCATATCGACGGAGCCACGCTGCATGTCGCCACCGGGACGACCGATCTTGCCATCCCGCAGTCATCCCTTGAAAAGATCATCGGAGTTCCAGCGGGAACAAGGCTCTCCGTGCGGCTGCTGCAGCCGCTCTCGTCGCGCAAGGAGAAGGAGGGCATGATCGTCCATGCCGTCTCCATCGAGCCGCTGGTCATCGACGGCAACATCTTCCTCCCCGAAGGCTCCGCGATCGACGGCACCGTCACTCACGCCAACGGCGTTGGCTGGGGATTCAAGCACGAGACCGCCGCCCTCACCATCGTATGGAACCACGCCACCACTCCCGATGGCCACACGCTTGCTTTCGATGCGCGCACCTTCGAGGTGGAAAACTCGCGCGAGAAGGTGACTGCCGAGGGCAAGGTGCAGGGCATCCGCTCCACCGGGACTGCGGGCAACTCCGTTGAGGACGGTGTGCTCTCCTTTGCGGGCATCGACCCCATCGCGTACATCTTCGCCTCGGCCGCAGGCAGCGCTGTGCTCGGCTTCGCGGAGCCGGAGATACTCTACAACGGCGGCACCGAACTCATTCTCGAATACGTAAAGCCGCTCATCACCACACAGACGTATCCGTTCTCTGTGCTGCCCTCGGCCAACGATGCGGCCCAGCGCGAACATCTCCAAAGCTTAGTGAAGACGTTGCCCTTCCGCACCCGCACCAAGGCAGGCAACAAAGACTCCGACCTTACCAACCTGGTCTTCATCGGCTCGCCCGAGGCGCTGCACCGTGCCTTCGCGGCAGCAGGGTGGCTGCCCTCGGATGAGTTGAACGCAGGCTCGACCTTCCGCACGCTCAAGACGATCAGCGGCAACCAGACCTATACTCAGGCGCCGATGTCGGTGCTTCTGCTCGACGAGCGCGCGCCAATCTACACTCTCAGCAAAACCACCAACACCTTCGCCGCGCGGCATCATCTGCGCGTCTATCCCACCACCGCCGCATGGGACGGCCAATCCGTGCTGACCGCCTCCTCCACACAGGACACCGGCATCGCCTTTTCGCGCAAACAGAAGACCTTCATCCACGTGATCGACGAGCACATCGACAACGAGCGCTCGAAGATCGTCAACGACCTGAAGTTCACCGGCTGCGTCACCAGCCTCGACATGGTGCCACGCCCCTGGGTTCCCACCGACGCCTCGAACTCCACCGGTGACCGCTTGTTGACCGACGGTCAGGTCGCGGTGGTCCATATCAGCTCCTGCGATACCCCCCGCACTACGCCCGAGGTCGTGCCTCCAGCGCCGAACCGCTTCCAGCGCAGCACCCGCAACACCGCGCTCACCATCCGCAACAGCGTCTATCGCGGCAACCTTATCTATCAGGGAATCTCAGGCAGCTTCAAGGTGCGCAACTACCTCCGCAGCAGCAGCGAGCTGCCCCAGGACTACGGAGCATGGCGTAAGACCGACGCTTCGGGCACGCAATATCAGGAGGCCGGAGCCGGGCCGCACCTGCTCGAGCGTACCTTCCGCCCGCATGACCGTCTGGCCACGCCGGACGTTCCCTACCAACCCGCCGTCAGCCACAAGTGGGACCCGCCGCGCTACGAATTCGCCCTCGAAGGCGGCTATCTCCATCTTCGGGAGAGCTATCTCAGCACAGTCGGCATCGTCCTCACATCGACTGTACCCACCGATCCGCTTTATGAGATCGACCTCTTCGACGAGGTGGGCGACGGCTGGACCGCCGGAGGCACCATCACCGTCAATAGCTGGCGCTACTTCTCCAACGAGTTCTCCTACTTTCGCCAGCAGGGCAAATACAGGCTGGGCGCCGAGGTTTATGAGAACAACTCAGACCAGCCTGTTGTCGATGAAAGTATCAACATCGATTCGCAACGGGTCGGCCTGGCCACACGGCAGTTTGAGTACAACCTGCTCGCCCATCTTCGGCCGCCCACTTCGCGCTGGCGGCCCTATGTCGCCGTTGGGCCGACCTTTCAACTGATCGCCCTCTCCGACTCTCCACTCAAAAAACCTGCCGGGCCGTTCAAGCTCGGACTGGGCAATATCGGCCTGCTCAAGGCGGCCTTCGACTTCGGCGGAACGCCACCCCTCGATGGCGGCGGCACCTTTCAGTTTGGTCTGCAATATGGCGGGGGCATCAAGTACCGGATCTCTCCCCGCGTGATGTTGCGCGCCGACTACCGCGAGACATGGAGCAAGAACCCGGACATCATCCGCAATAGCTACAAAGATTTCGATATCAATCTGGACAACACCAACTACACCGCGAATATCTACGTCCTCAAACCCAATCAAAGGTTCTTTCAGGACCGCTTCACCCTCGGCGTCGCCTTCACCTTCTGAGGAAGGGCGGTTTCTAACCCACTCACCACGTCATCTCTACCGAAGCCAGCAATAGACCACGTCATCTCAATGGGAACCAGCAAAAAGCACGTCATCTCGACCGGAGCGAAGCGCAGTGGAGAGACCCCTGTATTTTGTCGTTGCTTGTTTTATCTAACCAAATAGATCCCCCGCAATGGGAGGATTGAAACCTGTTAAAAACGACCGTAAGGACGTATCTCCAGATCCAAAGAACAAACAACAGCAACGACAAAATACAGGGGTCTCTCCACTGCGGCGTGCGATAAAGCTGCACACCTTCGGTCGAGATGACGTGTAGTTTGCGGTCGAGAGGAAACAATTCGAACCTGGTTGTTGCCGCAGCGAAGGCTACTCGGTCCAGCGCTTGAAGACCAATGAACCGTTGGTTCCGCCGAAGCCGAAGGAGTTCGAGAGCGCGTAGTCGATCTTCGCAGCCTGGGGCTTGTTGGGAACGTAGTTCAGGCGGCACTGGGGGTCCAGCTCGACGATGTTCATCGTTGGCGGTGCCATCTGGTTCAGCATGGCCAGAATGGTGATGCCTGCCTCAAGTCCGCCCGCGCCGCCGAGTAGGTGGCCAGTCATGGACTTGGTGGAGCTGACCAGCAGGGTGTGGTTCTTTGCCCGCTCGCCGAAGACGTTTTCGATGGCCTGTGACTCCAACGCGTCGCCCAGCGGCGTGCTGGTGGCGTGGGCGTTGACGTAGTCGATCTGGTCGGGCGTGATTCCCGCGACCTTGAGAGCCGCAGACATGGCGCGGAAGCAGCCTTCGCCCTCGGGAGCCATGCCGGTCATATGGAAGGCGTCTGCGGACATGCCGTAGCCGATCACTTCGGCGAGAATCGTTGCTCCGCGGGCCTTGGCGAACTCAAGCTCTTCCATGATGAGGATGCCAGCGCCTTCGCCGACAACAAAGCCGTCGCGGTCCTTGTCGAAGGGACGGCAGGCGTGCTCGGGATCTTCATTGCGCGTGGAGAGGGCCTTCATGGCGGCGAATCCGCCGACGCCCATGGGCGTGATGGCGGCTTCGGTGCCTCCGGCGATCATGGCGTCGGCATCGCCGCGCTGGATGATGCGGAAGGCGTC
>JBEPUY010000074.1:0-13680 GCA_041691255.1 Granulicella sp.
CCCAGAAAAATGATGTTGTCGCGCAGCAGACGGCTGTAGATGTCGTAGGCGCGTTCGCCTCGGCTCGTCTGCTCAATCACCATCGGTACTAATCCCATAGCACTCTCTTTCTTAAAACCGTTAGCAGAAAGTTCTGGTTTATGTTTTATCTCTACGAAGCCAGCTTCTCGTAGAGCACGCTTCCAGTCTTCTCTCGGCGCATCTGCTCGCGGATTCGGTCGAGGCCGCCATCCTTAGTCAGCCGCTCCCGGAGTGTCTCCAACGGCTCGCGCGATTGGATGGAGATCATTAATAGTTCACGGTCAAGGTCTTCATCGCTCACCACGATGCCTTCAGCCTCGGCGATTCTGTCGAGAATCATCGAAACCTTCACTTCGTTTACAGCTTGGTCACGCTGGGCAGCGCGCAGACGGCCAAAGTCCAGCTTGCGCATGTCCTCGGCCTTCATGCCCTGCTGGGCCAGAGCGCGGAGACCGCGATCGAGCCGTGCATCCACCTGCTGCTGCACGAACGATTCGGGAACAGGGAAGTGATACCGCCCGATCAATTCCTCGAGCATCTTATCTTTTGCTCCGTTATCGAGCGCATCCTTTTTACGGTCTGCCGTGTGCTCCCGCAGCTTGCCTTCAAAGTCATCCCAGCTCTCGTAATTCCCAAGCTGCTTGGCAAACTCAGCATCGCGCTCCGGATACGTCTTGCGCTTGATGTTCTTCACGGTCACGTCATAGCTGACCGTCTGTCCCGCAAGCCGCGCATCGCCAAAGTCCGCCGGGTAGTCTACCTCGAACTTCAGTTCCTGTCCGGGCTTCGCACCGCGCAGTGCATCGTTGAACGCAGCCAGAGTGTTCTTCCCGCCAATTTCGATCAGGACATCCTCACCGGTGATCGGTGCACTTTGCGAAGCGTTCGCAACACCATCTTCGGTGACAGTTTGCGCCAGATCTTTCACTTCACCACGAAACTGAATCTCTGCCCAATCGCCATCGACAAGCGCACGATCTTCGTCCACCGGTTCAACCGTCGCATGAGCGTCCAATACCCGGCTAAGCTCTGCATCGAATTCCTCGCTGGTCAGCGCGACTTCGGGCTTGGAAACATGAACGCTCTCATAGCCAGCAATTTCAAACTCGGGTGCAACTTCAAATGCAGCCTTGAACTTCAGAGGCTGCCCTTCAAAAAGCTGCATGTCGAGCAACTGAGGCTCAGACACAGGACGCAGCTTCTGGTCATCGATCGCTTTGCGGAAAGGGGCTGATACGAGGCTCTCCAGAACTTCCTGCCTGACCTCTTTCGCGAACTTCGACCGGATCAGCGATTCAGGCACCTTGCCCGCTCGGAATCCAGGGATACGCGCCTGCTTCTGATAGCGCTTCACGACCGTTTTGAAAGCTTTGGACACCTCATCCGCACCAACTTCCACTTCGATCTCCCGCGTCAACTCCGGGTTCAGCGAAGGAGCGGGCTGATGGTCGTGATCGTGATTATGATCATGGTCGTGGTTGTGGGTATGCGCCAGTTCAGCCTGCTGCTCGGCAGTCTCATTTGTCTCTGTCATTTCAGTCGGGGTCAAATCCATGCCTTCCGGGGATGCTGATATGTACGGTATTGCGCGATCAAAAAGCTGGCCGCGTAAAACACGCCTCATTACTACTGTACGAGTCTTCGTTGTGGAGGGTCAAACCTCGACCGTTCCTGTCGTTCTTCCCGCGGTCTCTTCCCGTTTCACCAGACCTACATATGTTGGGAAGCGTTCGTGTCCAGGGCGAAGATCTCCAGCCTGATCTTCCATTGCGCAGTTTGACCGGGTTGCAGCACGACCATGCCAGTGTCCAAGCCGTTTGGCCATTCGCGGCCAAACGGGTCGTCATAGTTGAACTGGGGATCAATTGAGATAAAAGAGGCATTTGCCGACGCGTTGACATGGATTGCGTTGATCTTTGGGCTCAAAATCGTGATGCGCAGCCCATAATTGCTCCTTGGGTCCCGCAATTCGACGATGGGGCCATTATCCAGCAGACCAGGTTTCAGTTGCACGAAGCTGTCATTCAGATTGAGTGAGCCCAACCTGGTGCCGCCAGCCTTGGTAAAGTCGTACGCCGTGCCATCTACCCGCAAGAGTTTGCCAGTAGGCATTCCATCACGGCGATCTGCGACTTCAACACGAAGTGCGTTCGGCAGCTTCAGGGTCGCCTGGCCGCGGTCGCCACTCAAAATTGCGAATCTAGGCTGCCAGCCAATCCCGACCGGCTCTGCTTGGTCGCCAGTATTATGTGCGGAGATATTCATCTCCAGCGCGCGGCTGTTTAACTGAGCGGTTGTCGTAATGACCGTGTGCGATATCCAGTGGCCGTCGAAATCTCCCGCATCATAGGTCGCCTGGACCTGACCGCCATCCGGCATCACATTTGTTTTCACGGTGTCTGCTTTTCGGTCGAGCAGCAGCCCCCCGTTACTTATTCCTCCCTCTGCGGGCAGGTGAAGGCTGTGGCCCTGCCAGGTTGCAACGGTGTCGTCGTTCAACGGTACCCCCCAGATGCGATTCGCCCAGGGAGCCTCAATTGCCCCACCCATCGACAGGCTGGCAAGTCCATCTGCGTCCTTGCCCTCGCCGGTCATCTGCTTTGCAGCGTCATCAAGAGAGGGCGAAGTGAGCAGGTTCACCGTGCCTCTTTGCGGGATATAGGCCTGAATTTGCAACAAGTTCATTCCACGGCCCGGCAGTAGTGTCGCCGAAACAAACTCGGGACTGTCCATGTCTGCCATCTGGGCATGTTGCAGTACTACCGGATCCTGGCCGCCGGGTCGTATGGCTACAGCTTCAGAGGAAACTGGCTTCGGAACTCCAAGCTCTGTCTTAAGCTTCGTAAGATTCCCCCGACCACGCTCCTTCACGCCCACGGCCACTAACAGCAACAGAACAGCCACCGTGACGGTAATCAGCAGGCCGGAGCGTTTCACTGCCGTCTGCCAGGCGTCGTGCCACAATTCAGCAAGCTTGTGCCTCCATAATTTTGCGTACATTCTGCTAAGCCTGGGATCTTCCAACGAACCTCCAATTCACTTTTAATGCAACGATCATCTTACGTATGTGGATTCACAAAAGCCTAATAGGACCAGTTGACGGCTTCTGCAACTATCATGGGATGCAGTGACCCGTTCTAAAGCCCAGCCCCTTTCGCCGATTCTGCAGCAAGTCAACGATTCCATCGTCAAATGCAATCGTTGTCCTCGCCTTCGCGACTACTGCCGCGGAATTGGCGAGAGCCGCCGCCGCGCCTATCAAGACCAGACCTACTGGTCCCGCCCCGTTCCTGGCTTCGGGGACGCTCGCGCCCGCGTCCTTATTCTTGGGCTCGCTCCCGGTGCTCACGGCGCCAATCGGACCGGCCGCCCCTTCACCGGAGATGGCTCGGGAGCCTTCATGTACCCTATTCTCCATGAGTTAGGCTTCGCCAGCCAGCCGACAGGCATCTCTCGCGACGACGGACTCAAACTCCGCCACTCGTGGATAGCCTCGGTCGTCCGCTGCGCGCCGCCGGGGGATAAGCCTCTGCCTCAGGAGATTCGCAACTGCGCCACGCATCTTGCCGATGAGATTCATGCTCTCCCCCGCGTTCGTGTGGTGGTGTGCCTCGGCAAGATCGCCTTTGACGGCTACCTTGCCTATCTTCTGCAAATGGGCATCATTGCCCGTAAGTCTGCCTATCGGTTTGCACATGGTGCGGAGTACATTCTCCCGGACGGAATGCATCTTCTGGCCACTTATCACCCCTCGCTGCGCAATACGAACACAGGCCGTTTGAATAGCACCATGTTCACCCGGGTTTTTCTTCGGGCAAGGGAACTGGCCGGACTGGCTGTTTAGCCTTGGCTGCCTACTTCGAAAGTAAAACCACCCCGGCACAGACGAACAGGGCTGCCAGCCATCTCCGGCGGTCTACATTTTCGTGCAAAAAGAGCTTCGCGGCGACGGTATTGCCAATGTAGGTAAGGGAACCGATGGCAGGAGCCGCGAGTGAAAGTTCGACGATGGAGAGCGTGTAAAGCATCGCGAAGAAGTTGAGGGCCATGCAGAGGGCTCCGATAAGAAAGAGGGGATTGGAGAGAACGGCACGCACGGGGCCGAAGTAACCAACGAGACCGGGGCGAGTGCGGAAGCGGTCAAGGTCGCCGAGGCCACGCATGCCGGCAGCGATGAGGACCTCGCCTGTGATCGCAAGTACGACCACAAACAGAATGGCCGACCATTGCTGGAAGACGTGCGCGGAAGTCATCGGCCGACTCCGCTGTCCATGCGATCGAGGTCGGGGTGGTCCGAAGGGTGCTCCGTGCGGGACGGGCCATTGGCAACAAAGCCGACGGCGCAGACGATCAGGACGATGCCCGCCCAGCGGTAGGGGCTTAGATATTCATGCAACCAGAAGCGGCTGAGGAGAGCAATCACGACATAGCCGAAGGCGGTGGCAGGCATCACGAAGGTAAGGTCGGCCCAGGAGAGGGAGGTGGTGTACGTGGCGAAGAACCCGATCAGCAGAAGGATGCCGGCGATGACATTGATGTTGGTGAGAGCGTGCAGCAGCAGACCGAGATGATGCAGATCGACCGGGCCGACCTGGGACATACCGCGCGAGAGCAGCGTATCGCCCACCGGTGCGGTCAGCATGACGGCCATCAAAATGAGATAACGCCGTGGAGTAAGGGTGTGTTTCATCGATTTAACAATCACTCCAGATTGGAGTGGGTTGATCCGCCATTGATTCAGTCTGCAGTCCAGAAAAAAGCGGTCAGCATCGCAAAATGCTGACCGCTAGGAATAGAAGTCGATTACGCGTTCATGCTGACGGATTCCTGCGCCTTGGCGGCGTTGGCTTCCTTCATCTTAAGTGCGGCCTTGTTGCGCTGTGAGCGGAGTGTCATGAAGGACTTCGCCTCGGTGTAGAGGCGGGGAACATCGCGGTTGACGATGGCCTGCCATACGACACGGAAGGCTGCCTTGGGACGGAAGTAGTATTCGTCGTAGAACTTGTGGACCATCTCCATGACATACTCGACGGGCAGTCCGGGATACTCGATGTGCGCCATCTGGTGGCCGCCATCGTCTGACATGGCCTCATTGGTGATGAAGCCCTTCTCCTTGGCAAAGTCGAAGAACTCCGTGCCGGGGAAGGCGTGCGCGATGGAGACCTGAATGGTCTCGCAATCGAGCTGCTTGGCAAATTCAATGGTATTGCGAATGGACTCCCTCGTCTCGCCGGGCAGGCCGAGGATGAAGTCCCCATGAATGACCAGGCCGAGCTTGTGGCAGTCGCGGGTGAAGTCGAGCGCGCGTTCTACGGTGGCGCCCTTCTTGATGTTCTTCAGAATCTGGGCATCGCCCGACTCATAGCCGACGATAAGCAGACGGCAACCAGCTTCCTTCATGGCCTTGAGGGTGTCGAAGTCGGTCGTGACACGGGAGGTGCAGGACCATGTCAGGCCGAGCGGCTTCAGCTTCTCGCAAAGCTCTACGGTGCGTGCCTTCTGGATGTTGAAGGTGTCGTCATCGAAGAAGAACTCCTTGACCTGGGGGAACTTGGCCTTGGCGGACTTCATCTCGGCCGCCACATCATCGGTAGACCGCTTGCGCCACGCGTGGCCACTGAGCGTCTGGGGCCACAGGCAGAAGGTGCACTGCGCTGGGCAGCCGCGTGTCGAGTAGAGCGCGACGTAGGGGTGAAGAAGGAAAGGAACGTTGTACTTGGTAACGTCCAGATCGCGGTGATAGATGTCGGTGGCCCAGGGCATCTCATCGAGCTGTTCCGGCGTGACCTGTGGGCGATCGGGATTGTGCTGAATCGTGCCAGTGGCGTCCTTGTAGCTGACTCCGAGGATCTCGTTGAGCGGCTTGCCGTTGGCAAAGTCAACGACCGAGAAGTCGAACTCGCGGCGGCAGATGAAATCGATAGCAGGGCACTCGTTGAGCGCCTTGTCGGGCGAAGTTGTGACCGGGGGGCCGACGAAGGCGATCTTGATCGCGGGATAGGTCTGCTTGATGACCTCAGCCATCTTCTGGTCGCCATCCCAGCCCATCGTGCTGGTGAAGAGGACGAGGAACTCGTAGTCCTTGAGAATCTCGACGACTTCCTGCCACTTGATATGGTGCGGCGGCGCGTCGAGCAGACGGGACCCTTCGAGCATGCCCGCCGGGTAGGTGAGCCACACAGGGTACCAATAGGATTCGATCTCGCGAGTGGCAGGCCAGCGGGAGCTGGCTCCACCGTCAAACTTCTCGAAGGAGGGCGGGTTCAGAAAGAGTGTCTTCAGGGGCATGATAATAATCCAAGTTTACCATTTAGGTAAGGTGTATGAGGGTTTTTCTTTGGTTCTGCCTTTGGTTCGCTCTCTATAAACCAATCAAAACAGAAGAGAAACAACAAAAGCGTTCTATTATTCCGACTTAAGTGTGGCTGAAGGTGGTGTCTGCATTACCGATTTGATCCAATCCTCGAGCTGGTCGGTCTGCCGCAGCAGGTTGATCTCTGCCTTACGCATCTCAAAATTCGTATCCAGCACGGTCAGAAACTTCTCTCGTTCGGCGATCCGCGAGGTCTGCTCGTCCTTTGGAGTCATCTGCGGAGCAGACGAGCTTCCGTTGCCTGCGCTCAATTGCACCTGCATGACCTGCAGTTGCTGCAGAGCGAGTTGTTGATCGAGGTCGGCGACTTCGGCACGCGCAGCCAGTTCCGCCGTAGCATGCAGCGCCTTCTGACGCCCTTCCAGAAACTCGTCTCTTGCCTGGTCGGCTTCATGTTCAGCATGTGCGGCATCGGCGGCAGATTCCCGCGCCTTCGCCCGTTGTCCCACATCGAAGACGGGCAGCGTAATCTGGACACCGATGCCGAAGTTATTGTGCTGAAAGTGCGAGTAGTAAAGATCGTAGTTGTTGTACTTTGCAAAGCGGTTATATTGCGCATCGAAGGTGATCTGCGGCCGCCACAGGTAATGGGAGTCTCCAAAGGCAATCTGGCGTTTGGAGTGAGCAGTTTCATAGGCCGACGCAACCGCCGGGCTGAGCGGCGACGAGGCGCTCGCCAGATCTGCTGACGGGGCAGTGAAGGGAGGGACACTGTTGCTCACCACGTTCAGCCCTTGCGCGGGAAGGCCAATAAGGCGGCTCAGATGGTTACGATCGTCCGTCGCTTCGTCGTCGGTACGAAGCTTTGCCAGACGAATCTGCGCTGCCGAGAGCTTGGCACCGGTCAAATCGATCGGGGTGTCCTGACCGGCATCCAGACGCTCCTGAATAATCAGGATGAGCCTCGCTGCATATCCCGACTGTTCGCTTAGCGCGGTCTCACGCTGCGAATCGCGGTCAAGCGAGATATAGGTGATCGCCACATCTTCAGTGACAGCCTGTTGTGCGTCCGTCAGAGCAAGGTTTGCGGCCTTCAAGGCGAATCGTGATGCCCTGATATAGCTTGCCTGCGAGAAATTGAAGACCAGCGAATGGGTGGTGAAATTGAAGACAGACGGCTGCCCAACCGGAAATCCGTACGAATAGCCCAGCCCGGAACCACCAGCGACACTTGGGACGTAGACGTCTTTCGACTCCGAGAGAGCTGCCTGCGCCTTGGCCACGTCGGCCTGCGCCATCAAAACCTTGGGGTTATTTTTGAGAGCGAGCCCTACTGCGGACGTGAAAGAAATCTGCGCCATAGCCGGAAGACTCGCAGCGGCGACCACAGTACACGTAATGACGAGGCGAAGAAGACGGGGCATACGTCCTGAGAGGTTCCTTCGAGATGGGCTGCCTACCATGGTATCGCTCTTTCCCTTAGGATCCCTGCAGTGATTTGCGGGCAGGTGCATAGTTTGAGGCCAGTGCAGCCGCGGCAGCATACTCGCGATGCGCGGAAGGGGCGTCGCCATGATGCGCCAGGAGATCGCCCAGTTGGATTCGGACCTTGAAGGCCGGAGCGTCATCCGACTGGGCAGAGGAGGCGAGATATTCGCGCAGCAAGTCTTCTGCGAGTTGAGGCGATCGGTTCATCGCGGCAAGAATGCTGGCTGCGTCTACCAGAGACGAATCTTTCCTGTGGTCTAAGTCAATGCCTGCCTTGAGCGCTTCCAGTGCCTTATCCGGCTGGTTCTGCCGCTGGTAAAACTGGCCAAGGTCGATATACGCAGCGGCAGTCCTGCCAGCGAGAACAGCTTTTTTGAACTCCGCTTCGGCGGTCGCAGCATCCTTATCTTCGCTGGCGATCAATGCTAGTAAACGATGCGATTGCGACTGAAAGCGAGGCTGCATCCGGCTGGCCAGCGTCCGGCCCTTGTCCAACCCCCCGCCGACAATCGCTGGAGCATCGACATAGAACTCGCCAAGGTCGCTCATCGCTTGAATATTTTGCGGATCGAGTTGTACTGCTCGCTCGAACGAATAACGCACCTTGCGGGCAAGCGCAAAGGCGGTCAGCGGACGGGCATGCGAGGCTTTCATGCCATAGGCACGGCCCAGCCACATCTGGGTATTGCTATCGCCCGGGTTCTGAGAGGCTGCCAATTCGCACTCCTGGATCGCGGCGTCCGCCATCTCCTGGGCATAGTAGACACGGCAGAGCAGTTGGTGGGCATAGGTATTGCCGGGTTCCGCCGCTAATACGCCTTGCAATGCGGTACGCGCCTCATCGACGCGTCCCTGTTGCAGAAGCGCGTTCGCCTGTGCGTCATCGGCAAGCAAACGCCCGCCGGAGAGAAGAACAAGCAAGCACGCAATTCGGATATAGATCAGGTTTGTCTTTGGAGCCATGGTTATTCGACTACTTTTATTGCAAGCCCATTCGAGAGGTCACGATTGCTGTTCGTTGCGCCTAAAGCAACGGTATCCTTCTCGGTGAGCCCGCTGATGATCTCGGCTCGCATGAGATTCACCACTCCTGCCTGGACTGGGGTAACTACAAGCTTGTTATGGACGACGCGGTAGACAAAGTCATGTCCCGAGGGTTCGGTGTGCAGTGCCTCCCGGGGAATGCTCAGAACGTTGAACCGTTGCTGGGTTGTCACGGTGACCGTTACATTCGTGTTGGGAAGCAGGTCTCCATTCGCGTCGTCTACGGCAATAATGCATTCGCCAACGCTTCGTGTGCCGGAGGCTATCACGGTGGTCGGCACATGGGTCACGTGCCCATGCCAAACCCGGTCCTGTTTGCCCTCCCATACGATAGTGACAGCCTGCCCTACGGCGAGGTTGCCGATCTCTGGCTCGTCAAAATAAGCGCGGATCTGAATTTTGTTGAGGTCCGCAACGTTGACCAGGTCTTCTCCTGCCTGAACAAAATCGTATTGAGAGACTGGAATGTAATAAACGGTACCTGCCAGAGGAGTGCGGATATTTACGTTCGCAAATCCTTGTTGGGCAGCAGCGACTCCTGTCTGCGCATCGGCCAGTTGCGCCTGAGCGCGTGTCCGGTCGGGAGCGCTATACCGTTGCGTGCTGCGCATCTGGATATTTTGCAAAGAGCTGTTCGCGGTCTGAAGCCGCTGCTCTGCCGCTGCAACTTCACTGGCCGAAGCCGCGCCTTTTTGTTGAAGCTGTTTCAGTGCGACAAGATTGCTTTCCGCCTGCTGTTGCTGAATCTTGCCTCGGCTAAGGTCACCTTGCAGCGCAATCCGCTCATCCTGAGATCCGCCCTGCTGCATGTCATGCATGCTTGCCTGTGCCGTGCGAAGGGCAGTATTGGCCGCAGCAACGCGTGCAACTGCATCGGCATCGTTCATCTTGATGAGCAGATCGCCGGGCTTTATTTTCTGACCGACCTTCACGTAGATCTTCGCCACCACGCCCGGCCCTTCCGAATGGGCACGAAAGTCGCTGATCGGCTCAACTTTGCCATTCGTAGGAACGGACTTGACTAGATTCTGGTGGGTCACTGCAGCGGCCCGAATGTCCACCACGTCACGCGTGAAGGAACGAACAACTACAACAGCGAGAAGGATTGCCACGAGCAGGATGCCCAAAAGCGTAAGGGGATTCAGGCGTCTTGTATCGGTTGTCGGCATCTCTTGAAGATTCAGTATATAAGACGCTCATGCACAGAAAACGAAGCGGAAAAAATTGTGCTTCTGTACAGGTGCATAGTTGGATGAGGGAGCCTTCAGCTCAAATTCAGGTCAAGTAGTTCAAGTTCGAGGCCCGGGAACTGAGGGTTTGTTCCGGCCTTCAACCGGTAGGCAATATCCACAACCGAACCTCGCCGCAAGCCCATCTCCGCGCATCGCGACGGCCAATCCGTCGCCCGGCTCCAGCCTAATGCGCTAAACTTTGCGGGGCCGCCATCCTGGCACAGTTGCAGACAGGCATGCTTTTCTTTTATCAGCCTTACATCAGCGGACAGAGTTACTTTACGGGTTACAAATACAGGCTCCCGATTACCAATCCCAAACGGGCCACACCGCGTCAGCCAGTCGAAAAACTCTGAGGTAAGGTCATTCAGTCCCAACTCGACGTCGCACGCGAGCGGTGGAGCAAGCAGCGGTCCATCTAATAAGGACGCACTATAGCTGCGCATTCGCGTTCGTAAAGCCTCGACGCTCTCCGATGGCAAAGAAAAACCCACGGCATGGGCATGGCCGCCAAAGCGAGTAAACAGCTCTCCATTTGCATGAACAGCGGTCAGCGCATCGAGCAGATGAAAGCCCGCGATGGAGCGGCCCGAACCATGTGCGTGGCCATCTTCATGGGTTAGCACCAGCGCTGGTCGCCCGGTACGGTCGACGATGCGTGATGCCAGAATCCCGAGTACGCCGCGATGCCAGGCTGGGTCGTCCAGAACGATGCACTCGGCCAGAAACTCGCCATCGACGCCTCGCAGAGAAGCAAGCTGGGCCTCAATGTCTTCAAGAGCCTTTGCTTCAGTTGCTCTTCGCTCTTCGTTCAAACGGCTCAGCTTTTCTGCCAGTTCAGACGCTCGCCCTGCGTCTCTGGTCAGAAACAGTTCGACGACGTCGCTCGCGATATCCATTCGCCCTGCGGCATTGATGCGTGGCGCCAGCCGAAAGCCGACCTCGGTCGCGGTAGGAGGGCGATTGGCCGGTATCTGTGCCACTTGCATTAGTGCTCGCAATCCGGGCTGCACCGGGTTCCGAAGCTCGCGCAAGCCAAGCGCTGCAATGACCCGATTTTCCCCTTCCAGCGGCACCGAATCTGCGATGGTCGCAATGGCTACCAACTTTAGAAAAGAGGGAACCAGACTGCGCTGCAACTTAGCGCGTTCTTCCTCGGTCTCGGCGGCAGCAGACAGAATCGCATGAGCAAGTTTGAAAGCCACCCCTGCTCCGCAAAGAGACTTGAAGGGATACCCGCACCCTTTCTGCGCCGGATTCACTACGGCGATAGCATAGGGAACACCAATCGCATCATCGGGAAGATGGTGGTCCGTGACGATCAGATCGAGCCCCAGGGCTTTCGCCTCATCGGCCGCAGCAAACGCTCGAATCCCGGTATCGACGCTGATGACCAGTCGAACCCCGGATGCCGCCGCCGTGCCCAGCACGCCCGTTTGCATTCCATAGCCTTCGCGCAGTCGATGGGGCACATGATAGGTGACGATCGCAGGGCAATCTTTCGTGGCAGTGCGTTCGATGGCAGTCTTCAGCAACACGGTGGCAGTGGTGCCATCCACGTCGTAGTCGCCATAGATCAGGATCGGCTCGCCCCCGCGAACCGCTTGCTGGATTCGTGCCACGGCCTTCCGCATCCCGAGCATCAACATCGGGTCGATCAGGTCGTCGAGGGAGGGGTGGAAGAACGTCTGAGCCGCAGCCGCATCGGCAATGTCGCGTGATACCAGCCATGTCGCAATGGCTGGTGGGCATCCCACCTCGAGCGCAAGCTGTGCCACGTTGTCGGCATCAGGGGAATAGATGCTCCATTCCTGTGGTAACCCGCTTTGGGCGGAGATCATCTTTGCCTACTCGTCGCTCTCGTGATCGTCGAGCACGATGCCGCCGAACTCAGATACGCTCTCCAGAAGGTCCTGAAAACGGTCATACCACTCCGTAGCAACTTCAAAGAGGAACATCACTCCCTGGTGCGCGAACCCGAGTTGCAGATGGCCGATCTTTCCTACGTAATTGACCAGGTATTCGGCATCATCCAGTTCCGGAGCTTCGTCATCCGGAAAGGTCTGCTCGCGAATCTGTTCGAGCAGGATCGCAATGTCCGACTTTTCCAGCACCACCTCGCTCATGGTCACAAAGGGGGCGCCAGCCGCCTTCGCATGTTCGACAAAGTCCTTCCACCCGTCCGGGTTCTCTTCTTCAAACAAAACGGTGGGAACGTCTTCGGTAACATAGGCATTCAGCCGGCGCATACCATGGCCAGCGATGAACGCTATCATGTCGTCTTTAAGCGAGATAAGATTGTCTGGTTGCATCGATCTCATATTGTCTCAGAAAGCTACGCAGCCCGCACGATCCGCCGTTGCAAAACGAGACCAGGAACAGGAAACCCCCGCCGTGCCGGAATTTAAACATCACGTCTTTATCTGTACGAATGAGCGCGACGAATCCGCGTCCCGCCCAAGCTGCCTGCCGCACGGCAGCAAAAAGCTCAAATCCGCCTTCAAGGACGCCATCAAAGACGCTGGCCTCAAGCATCTCGTCCGTGCCAACGAGTCCGGCTGCCTCGACCAGTGCGAGCACGGCCCGACCGTGGTGGTCTATCCCGAGACCGTCTGGTACGGCTTCGTTCATCTGGAAGATGTAGAAGAAATCGTCACCCAACACCTCGTCCATGGCCGCCCCGTGGAGCGGTTGCGCCTCCCCGGAACCTGCCTCAATACCGAGCATTGCCCGCATAAGCCGGTACCAAAGCACAAGTAGCGCCTCTGCGAATGGCCGCTGCAAGTGATAGACCCGCATGATATATTCGAGTTTAAGTCAATGATTTTTTCTAAAGATTACGTTGGATATCTGGCGCGCCAGACCCTCAAGCACCTCGTTGCCGAGAAGATGATCGAAACCGCCAAGCCTGCTGTCCTCGAGGAGCGGGTTACAGCCGCCATGATCGAAGAACTGGCGCTGGAGGACCGTATCAACGACGAAGTTCGCGTCATCCTCGAAGCCTTCCAGGACGACATGCTCAAGACCGGAGCCAGCTACCCTGAGATGTTCAAAAAGGTGAAAAACGAGCTGGCCCGCAAATACAAGGCGGTGCTGTGAGAATCTCCCGCGACAAGCTCAACAAGCTGGCCCACACGATTGCCGACACGCTAGCCGAGATTCCCGAGTGCGACTTTCTCGAGGATCGCAACACTATCCGACAGGAGGCGCGCAAGGCCCTCGAAAAACTTCTCCTCGAAGAGACCAGGATCGACGCGGCGGCCCGGCAGAAGATCGCCTCGCAGCGCAAGATCATCATGGAAGGCTCGCAGGAGTGGGACATCCTTTATCGCAAGTACTATAACGACGAGGTCAAAAAGCTCGGCCTGTAGCTTCTGCCGTAGTTACATTTTCGCGTGTCATTCTGAGCGCAGTGAAGGGCCCTCGTATTTCTTCCGCTGCCGCAAAAAAACCCTGACCGAAGCAGAGGAATCTTCACCGCAAGTTCTGCTATACTTAACCCATCGCAGTAGAGAATTTCCTTCCTCTTGGCGTTATGGTGTAACTGGTTAACACGCCGCCCTCTCAAGGCGGAGAGTCCGG
>JBEPUY010000075.1:0-13359 GCA_041691255.1 Granulicella sp.
TCGACGCGAAGAACGGACATGGGTTTTCGAGCGATCATCCGCAGGTTTCGATGTTCGACACCAAGACGCTGGCGCTGATCAAGCATATTGATGTGGGACAGTCTCGGCCGGACGGGATCTACTTTGATCCGTTCAACGAGCGGGTGTACGTTTTCAGCCATCCGACGAAAGACGCGACGGTGATAGACGCGAAGGACGGCACGGTGCTTGGGACGGTAGACCTGGGCGGCACTCCGGAGCAGGGCGTGGGCGACGGCAGGGGCATGCTGTATGTGGTGATGCAGGATGCCGTGGGCGGTGTGACGGCGGTGGACGTGAAGACGATGAAGGCTGTGCGGCATTACTCGTTTGTGGATAAGGGCGGATGCAACGGGCTGGCGCTGGATGCGAAGAACGGTGTGCTGTTTGCGATGTGCTCGCGGCCGCTGCCGACGATGGTGATCTTGCGTGCGAACGATGGGAAGATTCTGACCACGCTGCCGCTGGCGGGTGGATCGGACGGAGCGCAGTTCAACCCAGCGACGCTGGAGGCGTTCACCACGGGTGGCAATGGCACGATGACGATAGTGAAGGAGGCGAGCCCAACGACTTTCGTGGTGGAGCAGAACCTGCAGACGATGAACGGGGCGCGGACGATTACCTTCGATAGCAAGACGGGGCATCTGTTTACGATGTCGCAGGAACGCGGCCCGGCACCACCGACACCACCGGCAGGGGCTGCGCCGGGTGGACCGGGAGTGGGCGGTGCGTACAGACTGCAGGGGGCACCGGTGCCGGGTTCGTTCACGATCCTCATGATTGGCAAAGATTAGTAACCCCGATACACTCTCGAGCACTGTAAGGGTTTGCCCTGATTCCGGCGCCCACACGCGAGGCAACGCATCCGCGAACCTAAGAATGTGGCATGGTCCCTCCTTGGGAAGTTCCCTATGGATAGGAGTTTAAGTCGGTTTTGGAGAGAAGGGAATAGCTGCGCGTATGCGCAATAACTCTCTAATAAATGTCGGCTTATTACCTACGACAATGTCAATTGTCAGGGGTAATCTTTGTGCTAGCCTGAATTGATGAATTTTGCAGCAACTGCTGCAAAATTGGGTGCTGCGACCCAAAGGAGCCTCACCGGAGATGTTGGATGCCTTGTAAACAACACCAGACAACCCCCGTACCGGAAGAATGCCGTGATGGAGGGCCTTATGTCTGAACTGACTGCTCTGCCATCCGGTTACCCGGCACTCTTAGAAGACTTGAAGGTCAGAATTCGAGCTGCGCAGTTGCGCGCCGCTCTGACCCTCAATCAAGAGACCATCTTACTCTACTGGTCCATTGGGCAAGAACTCTCCTCCCGCTTCGCGGCTGAAGGCTGAGGAACAAAGGTGGTAGATCGGCTGGCGAAGGATCTTGGGACGGAGTTTCCCGGGGTGGAGGGCTTCAGCCTCCGCAATCTTCGCTACATGCGTTCCTTTGCTGAAGCTTGGCCCAATCCCCAAATTTTGCAGCTTGCTGCAAAATTGCCCTGGGGTCACCATATGGTATTGCTCGACCGGCTCAAGGATGGGCAGAGCCGAGACTGGTATCTCCGCGCCTCCATCGAGTATGGCTGGAGCCGTAATGTGCTGACCCACCAGATTTCAACACAGCTGCGGGAGAGGGAAGGGAAGGCCCTGACCAACTTCGCTCGTACCCTGCCATCGCCGGATTCCGACCTGACCCAGCAGATTCTCAAAGATCCCTATTCGTTCGAGTTTCTTACCCTGAGTTCCACCGCGAAAGAGCGGGAACTCGAGCGTGGGCTCCTGAAACATCTACGCGACCTTTTGTTGGAGCTTGGCCGCGGCTTCTCCTTCGTCGGCAGCCAGGTGCCGTTGGAGATTGGCGGCGAGACCTTCTATATCGATCTGCTCTTCTATCATCTTCGGCTCCACTGTTACTTTGTGATCGAGTTGAAGACGGGAAAGTTCAAACCCGAATGGGCGGGCAAACTCAACTTCTACCTGTCTGCGGTGGACGATCTGTTCCGCAACGGGCCGGATGCCTCGACCATTGGTCTACTTCTCTGTGAGACCAACAATAGCGCCGTGGCCGAATATGCTCTCCGCGACATAGCCAAGCCGATCGGAGTATCCACCTACCGGGTAACCAGAGAACTGCCAGCGCCGGTCCGGGACGAACTTCCGACGGTGGAGGACCTGCAGGAAGTGGTCGCTAAACTCCGCTCAGAAATGGAAAAGCTGCGACAGGAACAAGGGAATGAATAGTAGCGTATCGATGATCGCTGAAAATTGGATTGTTGCGATAGCGTCCTGTCGACTGTGCAATGGGCCATTGCACAATTGGAAATTCGTAGCCCATAGAGAGGTCTGCTGGCAATGAGCACTGCTCTCATTCAGGTCGAACATCCAGCAGCAGAGCCTTCTTTCGCGCTCACTCCTGCGCAAGCCATACTGAGAAAGATGGTTCTGGACTCCGTCCTATCGATTCACTCGAAGCGCAACTATGCCAAAGCCCTCGATGACTTATTTGTTTTCTGTGCCGGCCGACCACTCTCCCGTGCGCTCCTGATTGAGTACCGTACAACGATCGACCATCTCTCGCCGTCGACGATCAATGTCCGCCTGTCAGCAATACGAAAGCTGGTCGGGGAAGCAAAGCGCGCCGGAATGATCGGAACTGAAGAGGCTGCAAGCCTGAATGAAGTGCCCAACGTTCCCCAACGGGGAACTCGTCTGGGCAACTGGCTGACCAGGGAACAGGCAAAAGAACTTCTGGCGGTTCCCGATCGTTCGACACTGAAGGGTAAACGAGACTATGTGATCCTCTCTCTCCTGGTTGGGTGCGCTCTGCGCCGAAAGGAACTCGCTTCTCTATATATAGAGGACGTTCAGCTCCGGGAGGGAAGATGGGTGATCATTGACCTGGTGGGCAAGGGCAATCGAGTCAGAACAGTTGTGGTCCCGATCTGGGTGAAGCAGGGAATCGAAGCCTGGATGACTGCAGCGAAGATCGAGAAAGGCCGACTGCTCAGACCGCTTTCAAAGTCCGGAAAGATTCTAGGTGAGGAATTAGGAGATTGGGCCATCTGGTCGGTAGTTGAACAGTCATCGAAGCAAATTGGGATTGAACACTTCGGAGCGCACGACCTCCGGCGTACCTGTGCGAAGTTGTGCCGCAAGAACGGAGGCGATCTGGAGCAGATCAAGTTCTTGCTGGGCCATTCATCGATCCAAACTACCGAACGGTATCTTGGATCGGAGCAGGAGATCGTCGTTGCTGTGAATGACAATTTGGGATTATGACATCGCTGGGCGCTAACAGGCGCTTGGTCTCTATGAGTGCCGGTCGCGGATCTGTGCGATAAACTTTCGATAAACAATATCGCAAGATTGAAGTGATCCTGGGGTTCACGCTCAAGCCGGTCGAAAGCGGTTTGTCTAGTCGATTACGGATGGCAACCGCGGCGTGAGCCAACCAACTCGTTAGGCCCGCTCAGAGTATAGCTTGGCAAATTATCTGGCGTAAATCTTTGCACGCTATTTGGCGCGTGCGGGCCGCAGAGGTCATCCTTGGCCAATCACCAAGCTGTCTCGTGCGGCCTCGACGACCTCAGGTGTAACAGTGTGCAGCTTATTTACGTCTAGCACTCGTTCGATCTGGGTGAGGATACGGTTCAGGAGGCGAAAGTTGCCCCCAGTCATCCTTATCAGCTTTGCGATGACTTCCGGCGCGAGTGGCTCGTTCGGGAGCGTAACGCCTACTGGAGTCCAGCGCTGCTCCAGGAGCTTCTGCATCTCGACTGAGTCGAGCGGGCGGAATTCGTGAACAAAGCCAATTCTTGAATAGAACTGAGGGAATCGGGCGATGCGCTTCTCGATCCCCGGCATACCGACCAGGACCATGCCGGCTTTGCCTTCGTCGAAGATGGATCGCAATTGTTCCAGGCTGTTCATCTGCAGCCTGTCCGCTTCGTCGACGATGATGAGAGTCGTTGGATCTGGAACGGCTTTCTTCCTGGCTTCGTAGAGTTCAAAGGTTTTGAAGTAGGTTGGGTCGACCGGTGGCGGATCGCATGGAGAGCATCCCGGCCTGTTCATGATTTCTCTGCGAATGGCTTCATCCCGGATGCGTATGGCATCGAGCACCTCTTTGGCTTCCTTGCGGATAGGATTCAACGCGATGCTCATAATCCTCTCGCGAGCCATGCCGATTTCGATTTCGATTCTGGAGGGCGTGTTGATGACGGCGGTCGTGTACAGGATCGTGTTAATGGGGAGCTGATCTCGCGACTGAGAGGTCCAGCGATCGAATGAGATGATCATTTCCTTGCGGCTGTAGCGGAACGCGGAAAGCGTCTTTCCAACTCCGGGAGGACCGTAACAGAGGCCAATGTAACGGAAGCGCCTGCAGGCATCACAGAACTCGACAAATCGGTCATATTCGACAGTCTCAACGAAGCCTCTGCTAATCGCTTCGGTAGCGTTTGATGCGGACTGCGGGGCTTGTTGGGACGGCGGGATTTGCATGGACTTCCTCCGGGGCTGGACCTTGTTTGAGTTGCAGAAGTGTGTCGACCAACTTCTGGCGGTCGTGGAGGATTGATTGCAGTTCCTTCCTGCGTCGATTTCTGACTCGAATAATGTCCCGCAAGGGAATCGTCTCGCCTGCCAACTCGCTCGATATGGCCCGGCAGAGGAAACGGTCCCGATGAAAGACCCGTATTTCGCCCATATCGCGCGGGTCGAAGCGAATCGTCACATCCTCGCCCAAGTAAGCGGCCAGAGTTAGGGAAAGATAGCGGAGGCTCTGAAAGTGAATGCCGTCTCGTCGTACCTTGCGCGAACGAACTTCATGCATGAGCAAAAGGTCAAGTTGCTCGAGAGATTCAGGCATGCGCGGCAAAAAACCGCCGTGTTCCCAACGCTCTGATGGCGCGAGCCGACCTTCAGAACCCGCACGTTTGTGGTAGACCTCCAGGAGAAATGTTCGAAATAGACTCTCTAATTGGCCGAGGGTCAGCCGGGGCTTTCGATTGCTTCGACGTGTATACCCTTCCATGTCACATAGGAACATCTCGTTCAAAGTTCGAAAGAATCGTTCGATGCGGCCGCGGCCCTGAGGCTGGCCGGGTGTTGAGAAAATAAGTCGTATCTTCAAGTCGACGGCGACTTGCTCAAGATGCCTCGAAGTGAAGTCTGAGCCGTTGTCTGTGTATAGGACCTCGGGGATCCCACATACATGCCAGTGTGGATGATCCTTTCGCCAGATGCCCTGGCGCAAGGCAAGGGAAGTGCGAACAGAAGAAGGGGGATCGAACCCGAGATAATAGCCGGCAATCGCTCGGCTGAAATCGTCGATCACGATCGTCAACCAAGGTCTCGCCGCGATTCCATCTTCCCGCAGGAGCAGGATATCGAGCTGTGCGTGATCTGCCTGCCAGATAGCGTTTGGTTTCGACGCCTCTCGACGGTGGACAAGATCGAAACTTTCACTGTAGCCCTTACTACCTCGGTGAGCGAGAGCAAGGAGGCCATCCGGGAGGTCGCGGACGACGCGATAGACAGTCCAGTAGCTGGGCGTGCTCTCACCCGTCGAAGTTGCAAACTGCTTGACCTGACGGTATATCGAAGTGATCGGAAGCGGGGGCCTCTCAAGCGCGAGGCCTTCGATTGCCGCCTTGAGCTTCGCTGAAACGGCGCGACGTGCCCCGCTATCGTGACGCTTTTTGCGCGCGAGAGCTACCAGCCCGAACCTACGGTACTGACTTGCCCACCGTTGCAATGTTCGAAAAGGGATGCCGGCCTCTGCTGCAATTACCCTCAGTGATCGATCATGTTCCAAGTGTGGCTCAAGAAGCCGGAATCGACGCAAAGCAAGATCGCGACTGGCCGGGGACAGTTCGCCCACTGTCTGCATTCCCTGAGTTTACGCCAAATACCGTGCAAATATTTACGCCATTTAATTTGCAAAACAACAGTACTGGCTGAAACTGTTCGCTTTGCTCGTAATAAGAAGAATGGGCCCTCCTGGGCCGCCTGCGATCGATCCCGACGCAGGAACGCCGGTTGTGAAGCGCCAGATCTTATCTGCCGGCAATGGATGATGATACCGATCGAGGATGCCATGGCTGCTCCCTTTCAGTGTCACCTCGTATGTTGTACCCGGGTGCAGCTCAGAGCTCGGCTGCAGAACGGCCGTGCGCGTTGCGTTGTCATAAGCGATCTTCGCTGGAAAGACCGAGCTATGTTCATCGCGCAGCACGAAGGTCGCAGGCACAATCGTTCCAGCCAGCATCTTCTTATTGAAGTGCAGCGTAATCGCCGTATTCGGCTCGACACCGACTTCATCGGCATAAGGATAAACACGCTCAGCCTGCGGCTCTGTGCTGAAGTCGCGGACCAGCAGTATGGCGAAAAAGAGACCTGCTGCAGCCGTAAGGAAGATGGCCGCAACAGTGAAGACACGGTTGAGTTTGAGAGTAGAACTCACGCCTTACTCCTCACGCGTGGCGCTCCTGGATTGCCTCCGTGACTGCCCACGATTCGTCCTCCTTCGGGTTCATAATGCATAGGGCAGAGTATCCAAAGAAAAACGACAGTAGAACACGTGAGGCGAGCAGCCCATGGGAGGATTCCCGCCGCTTCGTTTCGCAAAGGCAACTCCCCACGTAAGTCCTGATGCTGAGGCAGAAGCAGGAGCAAGAGGCCTTAGGTGCCTATATTCTCACATCTATCTTAAGGTTCATCGGTATTGGCTTCATTAGTCCCGACAATGTATGGTCCGCCGCGGGACTGCAAGGGAAAAGCTTCGAAACGAGAAGACAAGTCTGCTGCAATGTATTCGGCCTTTGGGTGGAGATCGTCTCTCCTGGCCATGATGAGTTCCGCTGCGTGCCTGTCCTTACAAGTCGATCGGTTGTTGGAGACCATTATTGGTATTAGGTTGAAGGCACGCCGTTGTGACTATTCTTTCGTCGTTGCTGTTCCTGTGCAGACTTCGGTGGGTGAACTTGAATTAGTTAGTGTGGCGCTGTTACTGGGTCTGCAAGTTCAAGCTGCTGAGACGCTCGGCTGTGGTCTATAGTCTTGTCCGCTCGATAGGACGGCCCATGCGATGCGTGCCAGCTTGTTCGCCATGGCAACCACGACGACGTTCTTGGGAGCTCTGGCGTCCAATCGATGCCTCACGAATCCTGATCGAAACAGCTCAACGTTTCCCGCGATCTGCCCGTGGCTTGTGTACCAAAGATGCCAGATTGTCTTTACGATACTGAGCTACCCAGCGTTGTAACGTGCGGAAAGAGACACCAGATCCTACGGCGACGGAGCGGAGTTCGGAGCCAAGCTCAAGGTGGGGCTGAAGTAGCTGGAAGCGGGAAAGCGCGAGCTCACGATCATCAACGGACAATCCTGAGAGACTCTTGCATACCCACAGCTTACGACAGCTAAATGCAAGACCTATGACAAATATCTCCAAAAACGACACGACTTGACCGGCGCCTGTCCCCTTGCAGATTCCCGCGGGTATTGTGATAGTCAAGTCCGTTCCAAGGACTTTTGGGTTCGCCCAAAAAATGGTGCCGCCGTTTGTCGCATCCTTCGTCGGAACGCTCACCGCTCAGCCACTGCAACCGACCGGAATCGGAGTAGTCTCGCTTGTGGCCGAAGAGTTGTTACTCTCTGGGTTTGCTTCTGGGCTTGAGGATGAAGAGGGTACAGAGCTTTGCGAAGGTGCGCTACTCGGCGAAATAGGATCTGGGATGATAAAGACCTAACACTGGGGGCAAGTGTGCGGTTTAACATCGCTGCTCGGTGGCGCTTGACTCGTACCGTAGCGGAAAAATCTATGTTTTGTCCGCACTATGCAAGTGCCAGGCTTGTCTTTCGTCACCTTCAAATACGTTTCAACGCAAGGGGACGGGTCGTCGAAAATCACGTAGAAGGGTGACACATTCGGATCAACTGCCTTGAATTCAAGGGTGTCCCCTGGGGCGGCGTAACTATATATGCCAAGGCCTGGGTCAACAACAAAGGACTTGACTCTTGACTTGGTACTACAACTGACCACCGTGAAAAATAATCCGGACAAAGCGATTGAAAGAAAATGCTTAAATCTCATGGTGAACACTCCCAAAAAATCGTTTCAGAACTTCTGATTTGTTTTGGTTTCAGAAAAGCTCGATGTTAAAAGATCCTTGTATCCAGGATCACTTCGTAGCGATTCCAAGTCAGGTATCGATTGAATCTGGGAATTGGTGGCCCCTTCTCTTACACAGGCGGCTATCGTCTCAAGCGCCGCCTCTCGATCTCCAAGCAGTTGAAGAATTCGTGCCTTGGTGAGTTGCGAATCGATGTCGCCGGCATGGAAGTGCTCAGCTTTCTTCATGAGTAGACGGGCGCCATCGAGAGAACCGGATTTCGCCCGGTAGAGGGCTAACTGCATCCATCCAGGACCATTGGAAGCGTCGGTTTGCAGTTGTTCCGCTTGCAACTGTGCAGCGCGTGCATAAGCGGCCTTTGCCTCACTAGAATGGCCGCGTAACAACGTATAGCAATCGCCAAGCTCTAACCAGTTCTCCGGTTCCGTCGGTTTCAAGGCAACACCTTTCAAGGCGAACGGCAGCGCTTGCGTGTACTTGCCCTCCGACCGCAAAACGGACGCCATCGTCGCCGAGGCCCAACCGCTCGGCTCCAGGGCAAGACTCCTCTTCAAAACATCTTCAGCTTGCTGAAAATTGCCAAGTAATTGATAAAGCGAGCCAACGTTATTGAGCGCCGTCGCGTTTTTTGGCGCTGCGAGACTTGCAGCGCGAAATGCATCGAGAGCCGCGGAATACTTTCCTTGTGAATAAAGCGTAAGTCCTAACTCGCTATAAGGGAGCCAGTAATTGGGCCGCTCTTGCAGAACTCTGCGGAAAATACTCTCAGCTTCCGACCAACGGTTCAGGCGGGCGTAAACCTGTCCCTGGTAGATGAGGGTTCTTGGGTTAGAAGGGTCGAGGGAAAGGGCCGTCGCTATCTCGCGCAACGAAGCCGTCTCATCTCCTGTAACTTCAAAAACCGACCCAAGCGCCAGATGGCCTTCAACCAAATCCGGGTCGAGTCTCAGTGCAGCCTCGGAGTTCCCTCGAGCGAGATCGATTGCGGCAGAATCGTGATGCACTGCATACAAACGTAGATACGCCAATGAGAGTTGGGCGTGAGCTAGCGCATAGTGAGGATCAAGCTCGATGGCTTGCTTGTACTTTTCGATCGAATCGTCTAGCCCGCTGCCATTTTCCTGTTTTCGGAATGACTCGGCGGCTTGAAATGCAGCGTAAGCGTCCGCCGACTCCGTCTCCTGTTTTGTTCTCGACCGTCCCCGCTTGGAGGCGCTCACGTCCAATAGACGCTCCGCAGCACGGACTGCTTTTTCTGGTAAAGAAATCTGCTCAGACATCGGAGAACTTATCTGCTTCTCGCGCAGTATTCGCGTAGAAGAGGCATTTAGTAATCGAAGGAAGAGATGGAGCCTTCCCGACTGAACGACGCCCGACGTCGCTAATACCAGATTGGCTCCCAGAGAGTCGCGAACTTCATTGAGCTCAGCCGGAGTCCTGATCTGCGGGTCCTCGTCATGAGAGGTGACAAAGAGATTATGGTCAAAGGCCTCAGCCCGCGAAAGCTTGCTGGAAATAGCATCGATAACTCCATCCAGCATTGGCCTTATCGTCGAATTCGAGATCGGTGGCCAGTTAAGGAGAGCGACGAAGCGTTTGCGCGGGATAGGGTGAAGGAGATCGTCGAAACGATCCCAGTCCCATGCAACGCCACCGGCAGCCGCGCAGACCGTCAGTGCAGACCCGATGGCGAAGCTTCGACGGCTAAACTTAGCATGCGCTTCATCTGCGAAGGTCTGTACCGCAATGGCCCTGCCGGAATCCAAGGCTGATTGGACTTTTCGGAAGGCGACGCTACGGCGTCGGGGATCCTCACAGAGGAACTCTTTAACGGCCTGAATGAACCCTGCAGGCACATCGGCTTTGTCAAGCGCAGGAGATACCTTGGTCGACAAGCCGCCTACATTGGAATTCGGATGATCGCCGATGAGAACCTTCTGAAGAAGGACTCCGAGTGCGAAAATATCCGTCTCCTCGGTGGGAGCCTGTCCGTGCAGGAGCTCAGGAGCGATATAACCAGGGGTCCCGACGATCGTGCCATCTGTGAGGACGGTGGTCTGAGACTCGTGCAGACGAGCCAAGCCAAAATCCATGATTGAGAGGCAAAGCTCCGTGCCGGAATAGTCGAGCATAACGTTGTTGGTCTTGATGTCCCGATGGATGATGCCCGCTGCATGGATGGCTGCGAGGCCCGATGCCATCTGGTGGAATATCGCGACCGCTTCTCTTTGCGGAATGAGTGGCGGTCTCCGCAGCCTGGATGCGAGGGTTTCGCCAGAGAGCAGCTTCATCGTCAGGAAAAGGAAGGGCGGCGGCGGTTCCGAACAACGGGCTATGTCATAGATGGGACAGAGACTGGGATGATTTAGCTTACGAGCAAGCAGAACCTCCTGCTCGAAACGGTGGGACGAGACGTCGTTAGTCGCAAGCCACGGTAGAATCATTTTCAGGGCAACGTGGACACCCTGCAAAAAACGATCTTCAACTTCGTAGACCTCTCCCATTCCTCCACGAGCTATAAATCGAATGACTGTGAAACGGCCCGCGATAATATCTCCAGAATTAAAGCGCCCGCCCCCCGTCGAATCGGAGGATTCATAGGATAGGTCACTGGAGCTTTCAAAAATTGCGCTGACAACGTTCGACCCATGCGAAGGGCCGGCAAAGATTGGCTTATCGAGAAAACTGCCGACACGTTCGTCTTCGAGGAGCAGTTCCTCGACAAGGCTCCTGAGTTCTGGTGCGTTGGTGCAAGCACGGTCGAGGAACGCGCGGCGTTCTTCGGGACAATAGTCCAACGCCTCACCAAATAGTTGCTCAACGGATTGCTGTTGATTGCCCATAATTCCCATTCAGCAGATTGCGGAGTAAGGAATGCCATTGCATGGCGACCATTTTGTGCGCATCCAAGAAAGTCAGCGAAGCACGAGGGCCGACGGGCGGACAAGGAGCTGAACACAATATCCCAAGGCAGCAAGGTGGGCGAGTGCTCTCTTGTCTTGGCGCCAATAATTACACAACGCGTCACGAATTTCCAGTGCAAGTCTCAGCAGAAGTGCAATTTATCCTTGCATCCACTCCCTAATGCGGTCATAGGGTCGTAAAAGGGCCACCTTAGCTAATTCTTCATTTCCGGTGCATAGCGCTCTCAACCCACGCTAGAAGTGGGTATTTTCTACGCCAAGAGTTGTTATGACATGCGATTTGCGTGGCTTAGAGACTGCGGATGGGTGTACCGTTGAGCCACTTCCATGACGAACGATGGCGGAGATGTTACACAACTTCTAAAGGCTATGAAGAGCGGCGATCCGTCTGCTGCGGAACAACTATTGCCGATGGTCTATTCCGAACTCCATCGCCTGGCGGCGTCTTACATGCGGAGGGAGCGGCAGGACCACACCCTACAACCCACCGCATTGATCAACGAAGCCTATCTGCGTATGGCTCAAGAAGATGTGGATTGGCAGAATCGCGAACACTTTATCGGGGTCGCAGCACATGTGATGCGGCGAGTCCTGGTTGACTACGCAAGAACTCATAATGCAGAGATGAGGGGCGGCGGCCTGAAGCGAATCGAGTTGGAAGAAGGGTTGGCGATCTCTGTGGGCCGTTCGGAAGATATTTTATCGCTGGATGAGGCCCTCCATCGATTGACAGAACTGAATCCACGCCAGGCGCGGGTTGTGGAATTGCGTTACTTCGGCGGACTGTCTGTTGAACAGATCGCGAGCATTCTGGGTATTGCACCTCGATCCGTGAAGCGCGACTGGGCGCTTGCAAGAATCTGGTTGTTCAAGGAGCTTAAGAACGATGCCCAATAAGGGGACGATCAGGGCACGAAGATTGATTTCACAAAGTGTGGCACTTTGTGAGGTGCGGCTGCGCTTTATTGGATGAGGGCAGCCAGACAGACGGCCCTCCGAAAAAGGAGATCAGCCATGACACACCTATCCGCTTCAACCCTCCGTAGCAGCCTTCTTCTCTGTGCCCTCGCGGGGGGCGGTTTCCTCTCAACGTTTAATGCCGTGGCGCAGGAACAAGCCGTGGTAGCACAAATTCCATTTGCTTTTGAGAACGGTTCACAGCATCTTCCTGCCGGAACATACCGGATCGATCTTACCTCGGAACCATTGATGTTACTCCGCGGCACGGTTGCCAATTCGGCTGGATTTGCCATGACGATTCCAAAGATAGCATCCAAGCCGCCGCAACGAGGAAAGATCGTCTTTCACCGATATGGAAATCGTTATTTTCTCAGCGAGGTTTGGATTGGAGGCGAATCGACTGGTCGCGTGTGTATGCAAAGCCGCGCGGAGAAACATCTTCAAATCGCACAAAATGCACCTGCTGTCACCAATACCCAGTTGGCATTGAACGCGCCTGCCCGGTAGCTTCCAAACTAAAGTGGCTCGGAAGAAAACTCGGAGCCACTTTTATCTCGGATGCATATGCTTTTGCCTGAAACAGCAACATTTTCTACATGAACAAGTAAGAGGCCTGCAGGCCGCCTGCCTAAAGAAAATTGCCGACATCTTTGGGCGCGGACTTTACTTTTTTACCCGCAATGGCCATAAACGCGAGGAGTTTTGTTGCAAATTTAACGCTTCGTGCAGACACCGGCACACAATTCGATCTCACGACTTCCAATGCCCAACGTCTCATATTCGATATGCACAGCTCAGGCGCTCCAGTCTGCCCCGAGGCCACCTTTCATGGGAGGCCGCCAAAGATAGAGCTCAACGGGGGAGAAATCCTACTGGAGATCAATGCCGAGTACAGACATCATTGGACGATCTATCATCCTGCTGATCTTGATCGTCGGTGCGAAGGGCGCAATCGGGCTATGGGCTCGCAGCGCATGGGTCCCCACACACCGGGGACCGACGGACACCACAACGCACGCTCGGGGAATCATGGGCAACATCGAAGAAGTATGCTTAGGCCGCTAATTTCTTCCTGCCCTTAGCAAGCTGTGCATCCAGATAGTCGGCCCACCACTGCATCATTACGGTGCGCTGCTTCAAATACTTCGCGTGATTGTAGGCCGCAGATACCTTGTTCCGCTTCATGTGGGCAAGTTGCAAATCTACATGCTCGTCGTCGAAGTCGTTTTCATTGAGGATCGTCGAGGCCAGTCCACGGAATCCGTGTCCCGTCATGTGGGCAAGTTGCAAATCTACATGCTCGTCGTCGAAGTCGTTTTCATTGAG
>JBEPUY010000076.1:0-12575 GCA_041691255.1 Granulicella sp.
TGCTGGCAGTGCTCTTGTTGCCGGACGCCTTTTTAGGGGCGACCTTACCGCCGCGCAGAGCACTGGACTTCTTCGCGGCAGAACTCAATGTCTTTTTGGCCGGGGACTTTTTCGCGGCCATTGTCTTCTTTGCGACAGCCTTCTTCGCTGCAACCTTCTTGGCGGCAACCGACTTCTTCTTCGCCGTCTTGCTCACCACCTTCTTGGCGGGAGACTTCTTGGCGGGAACCTTCTTGGCCGCAACCTTCTTAGCCGGGGCAGACTTCTTTGCAGGCACCGCTTTCTTCGCTGGAGCTTTCTTCGCTGCTGCCTTCTTCAGTACCGGCTTCGCAACTTTTGCCGGAGCCGCATTGCGGACCGGAAGCGTCGCCTCTCTGGTTGAGGGCGTATAGCCGCTCACCGCAGACGGCGGCAGGCTGAACAGGGTCGCCTCTTCGGCATGCGTATCGGGGCGCCCCGATGCATCGTCGTCATCGTCCGCGTCGAGGTCGTCCTCATCATCGTCCGAACTCAGAGTGACCTCTTCTTCTTCATCGTCTTCGTCGAAGCGGTGGCGCAGATCGTCGTCTTCTGCTTCATCGGCGAAGTCGTGATCGTCATGATCTGCGGCTGCTGCATGGAACCGAATCGTGTCGTCGAACGTCATTGTTATTTTCCCTCAGCACTACTTTGACTCTTCACTAAAAATACGGCGCAACAAAATCCATCGTTACTTCCTGCGACGAGATTCTAGCAACAGGATGCATCCAAGCGCTAGCGAAGGCAAGCAATCTTTTTCGCGGGGTAACTTATCGGGCAGCTTTCCGTTTCGTTTTGGAGTCGTGGTGCTTCGATTTTGCGCTGGTTTTTTTCGCCGCGCTCCGCTCCGTGGGGTGCGATTTCGAGTGCGACGACGACGCGGAAGAAGTGCGCGATCCACCGTGCCCGCGTGATGACCTGCCGCGCGAACGCACATGCGGAGCGAGCTTCACAGGCTCAGAGACTCGCAGCGAATGGCCCGTCTTTACTGAAGAAGAGCGCAGGTTGTTCCAGCGCCGCAACTGCTCGACCGTCACGCCGAAGCGGTCGGCAACCGTGACCAGCGTATCGCCGCGACGCACCTTGTACGTTTGCGGATGAGCCACCGCTCTTGCCGCTGCGATCGGAATTACCAGTTCATCGCCAGCGTCGACACCGTCGTTCGCAGCCAGATCATTCTCTTCAGAAACTTCACTCGTATGAACATGGAAAGACGTTGCAATGGAATCGAGCGTCTCGCCATCGTGCACAACATGGAACCGCCAGGTGTCGCGCTTGTCCTCCGGAATCTGCTTCATCCGTGAAGCGAACAACTCGCTGGTGCCGACGGGGATGTGCAGGTCGAACGGCATATCGCGCGGCGTGGTCATGCGCAGCAGGCTCGGATTCAGGCCCACAATCTCGGGCAGGGTTGCGTTGGTCACGTCCGCCACCAGCCGCAGATCCACCGCATAGTTCACCGTCACCGTGTCCGAGACCACCGCGGGCTCAGGGACCATCTTGTCCAACCCGTACTGCGTCGGGTTCTTCGCCATGATGATCGCCGCGATAATACCCGGCACATAATTCTTCGTCTCTCCCGGCAGAACGTTGCGCCGGTAGAGCTCCCAGAAGTCGGCGTAGCCGGTCCGCATGACGGCGCGCTGCACGTTGCCCGGGCCCCAGTCATACGCAGCCATCGCAAGATACCAGTCGCCAAACTGGTTATAGAGCGACTTCATATACTGCGCGTAGGCCCTGGAAGATTTCTCCGGATCGAACCGCTCATCGAACCAGCCGTTGCGCGTCAGACCGTAGGCGCCTGTCGGCATAAACTGCCACATGCCTCCGGCACCCGAGCGCGCGTTGAGCGCCTGAGGTTGAAACCCCGACTCCGCAACCGCGAGATAGATCAGGTCTTGGGGAACTCCCTGTTCGCGCAGGTCCTTCGAGATCATGTCCTTGTACTTTCCGGCGCGCTCGAGCGAACGCAGCAGGTGGGCATGGCCCGACTGCGAATTGGAGAAATAGCTGATGAAGCCAGCCACATACTGATTGATTACCAGCGGAAAGTCCGACTGCGTCGTCTTCAACTCGGCCTCGACCTTGGCGGTCAGTGCAGGGTTCGCAGGAAAGGTGACTTGGTTAGCGGCATCGAGAGGGGCCTCTTCGATGGCCGGCGAAAATCCGTTACCCTGCTTCAGCGCTGCGATCTCCAGCGAGTTCACCGCGCTCAGCAGATGGTCGAACTCATCGGCAAGCTGCGGGTCGCCCTTCAGGTCCATCCCGCTCATCAGCATCGAGTCAACCGCCGCATTGAAATCTGCGCGCGCGGCATCGAGATGGCCCGCACTGTAGTTATCAACTCCGCTGCGATAGAGCTGCTCAGCATGGCCGATCAACTGCTGGTCTTTGTATGCCTTCGCCTGATCGACAGGTTCAGCCTTCGCTGCCGTGATCTTCCCTGCCTTGGCCGAGTTGGTCTCCGGACCATTGGAAAGGGCCGGAGCCGTCGCCTGCGCAGGCACCCTGGCCTTCGCCGCACCCTGATTCTGCGGGCAACCCGCAAGCATCACCAGCGGCGCACAGGCTGCCACCATCCCCCATCGCCGCAATCTGTTCAATAAAGTCGTCCGCTCCATCTACATGCTCATTGTAAGACGCGACGCGCATCGAAATCGTTCTTTCTCGCAGAATCGCAGTCGTGGCCTCAGCCGATACACCTGCACATCACGCATGGCGCAGCAGCAGCGTGTTGAGAGAATTCGCCACCATCGAGCCTGTAACCCTCCGAGATCCAATCGACACGTCGATCGCCTTCTCGTAGGCGCTCTCGTTTCGCAAAACTATACCGGCGCGAGTGTTAAGATGAATACTGAGGCACTCTGCACCCCGTATGGATCCCAGTCACATCCGCAACTTCGCGATCATCGCGCATATCGACCATGGCAAGTCCACCCTCTCCGACCGTCTGCTCGAGCTGACCGGGTCAGTCACTGCGCGCGAGATGCAGATGCAGGTGCTGGACACCATGGATCTCGAGCGCGAGCGCGGCATCACCATCAAGGCCCACACCGTACGCATGATGTACAAGGCGCACGACGGCGAGACCTATCAGCTCAACCTGATCGACACGCCCGGCCACGTCGACTTCAGCTATGAAGTGTCGCGCTCGCTGGCTTCATGCGAAGGCGCGCTGCTGGTTGTCGATGCGTCGCAGGGAGTCGAAGCGCAGACGCTCGCCAATGCCTACCTCGCCATCGCCGGTGGGCTTGAGATCATTCCCATCATCAACAAGATCGATCTCCCCAGCGCCGACATCGAGCGCACCAAGGAGATGATCGAAAAATCCGTCGGCCTGCCAGCCGACGATGCCATCGCCGTCTCGGCCAAGACCGGCCTCAACGTCGCCGATATCCTCGAAGCCGTCGTAACGCTGCTGCCGCCGCCGCAGGGCGATCCTGAGGCACCGTTGCAGGCGCTTATCTTCGATAGCTGGTTCGATCCCTACAGAGGCGTCATCGTGCTCGCCCGCATCGTCAACGGCAAGCTGCGCAAGGGCATGAAGATCAAGGTCATCTCGAACGGCAAGACCTTCGATGTCGAGAGCATGGGCGTCATGACGCCGAAGCCGGTCGAGATGGTCGAGCTGACGGCGGGCGAAGTCGGTTTTTTTGTGGCCACCATCAAGAACGTAGCCGACACCAAGGTCGGCGACACCATCACCTCGGTCGAAAACCCCTGCCTCGAAGCGCTGCCCGGCTTCGAAGACATCAAGAGCATGGTCTTCGCCGGCCTCTACACCGTCGATTCGCACGAGCACGCCATGCTGCGCGACGCACTCGAAAAACTGCGCCTCAACGACGCGTCCTTCTCGTTTGAGCCCGAGTCTTCGGTCGCGCTAGGCTTCGGCTTCCGCTGCGGCTTCCTCGGCCTGTTGCATCTTGAGATCATTCAGGAGCGGCTGGAGCGCGAGTACGACCTCGACCTCATCACCACCGCACCCGGCGTCCGCTACAAAATCACGTTGACCGACGGCAGCGCCATCGAGGTGGATAACCCTTCGCGCTGGCCCGACCCTTCCAACATCGAGCAGATCGAAGAGCCGGTCATCATCGCCAAGATCCTCACCAACGAGGAGTACGTCGGCGGCATTCTCAAACTGGTCGAAGAAAAACGTGGCCGTCAGCAGAACATGGAGTATGTCTCCGATACCCGCGTCATGATCACCTATGAGCTGCCGCTCAACGAGATCGTGCTCGACTTCTACGACCGGCTGAAGACCGTCTCGCGCGGTTATGCCTCGCTCGACTATGTGTTGGCCGGGAGCTGGGTGTCGCCCATGGTCAAGTTGGATATCCTCATCGGCGGCGACCCGGTCGATGCGCTTTCGGTCATCATCCACAAGGACTTCGCGCAAACACGAGGTCGCGCTCTGGTCTCAAAGATGCGCGAACTGATTCCGCGTCAGATGTTCGAGGTCGCCATCCAGGCAGCCATCGGCTCAAAGGTCATCGCGAGAGAGACCGTCACCGCCATCCGCAAAAACGTCATCGCCAAGTGCTACGGCGGCGACATCAGCCGCAAGCGCAAGCTCCTCGATAAGCAGAAAGAGGGCAAAAAGCGCATGAAGCGGATCGGAAAAGTGGACATTCCGCAGGAGGCCTTCCTGGCCGTGCTCAAGGTCGGAGAAGAATAGAAGTAATCGAGCAGACTACCCAAAACAGAGGCGTAGCCTGCGAAACAGATGATCTGTCACGCGTTAGAAGAGCAAGCTACGCCGCTCGGCTGTAACCCATCAGTAACATCAATCTGTGGAAACCATTGAAATCGCGCAATTTGCAAATTCAACCGAGAAATCTCCGCAAATTATTGCACACAATCTTGTAAGACACTGTTTCGTATGGAGTTAAATGCACCATCTTCCCTCCGTGACGAGAGAGGGTGGATTCGCTATTGCAAGTCACCGACCACAAGAGCTTTAAAATCCACAGAATTTTCCACAGGCAAGCTAAAGGGAGACCTCCTGAGAGGTCTCCCTTTAGACGTGAAATTGCAGCTTACTTCTTGGTGGTTGAGGGGCGCGGCGTGGTCGAACGAGGACGCGCTGCGGGGGCCGGTGCGGAAGGAGCAGGAGCCGCTACGCCGGAAGAGGCGTTGTAGGCCTCGATGACGGCCTGCGAGATATCCGTTCCAGGAGTTGCCCACATCACAGAGACGCCGCCCTGTGCCTGCTGGCCGCTGAGATCCAGAAGCAGGGTGTAGCCATTCGCCTGAACGTACTTCACGACAGTGGGTCCGAGCTTCTGAGCAACCTTGCCGAGTGCCTCCTGCAGGTCGGTGTTATAGGCCTGCGTGGCGTCCTGGGCATCGCGCTGGAGCTGCTTTTCCTTGGTGTCGATGGTGCGGAGCTTGCTGGCACGATCTTCGTCCGAGAGGGTCGCAGGTGCACCCTGCAGCTGCTTCTTCAGCGAATCGACTTCCGCCGACTCAGAGTCGATCTCGCTCTTCTTTGGTGCATACTTTGCCTGAACTTCCTGTATCGCACGCTGGCCTTCATTGGTAGCAGCGGCAACCTGCTCATATTCGATCAGGGCAATCTTTGCGGTTTCAGCATGTGGCGCCACAGCAGCATGAGCGGCGGGTTGGGTGGTGGGCGTCGTTGTTTGGGCCATCCCGGCAACGGTCAACAATCCCGCGCCAAAGGCGGAGACTAGCTTAAGGGTACGATTCATGCGGTGTGTGATACTCCTTCGGGGATCATTCCAAATCATCCGGCCGTAGGCGCACCAATCGCGACCTTCCGAGCCATTCCTGCATCCTCTTGATGGTGACGCTCGAACAAAGCGTAACTACCTTTTACCTCGAGCGCCGCGGCCAGCATAACAAAGAAACCGTCGGCAAGCGAGAGGGGTGGCAGAACATATTGGATTATAGGGCTGCCTTGGAAGCCGGTCAAACTCGGAACATTTGCGCGATATCCCATAAAGCGTAGAAAGGTCAAGCCGGAGTTTCTGTTTTTGGGGATACTGATCGAGAAAGGGATGCTAAGTCCTGTAAATAGGAGATTACAGTTTGGCCAGCCGATTGCTTTCTATCACAGCATTACTCCTCCGAGTCGATGTTGAAGCGCGGTTGTAATGCCCCGGATCGAAAGAAGCTTTACCCCGATGAGGGTTTAGCCATCGACCGAGAGGCTCACTTCCTTACCGGAAGTTTTTATGGAGGCCAGTGACTGGCCATTAGTTATGCAAAAGCCGCTCCCCTGAGCGGCTTTTGCTTCTTTATCTGCCGGACGTCTCTCTGGTTCCCGGCGATGAAGGCTTCCTCTATATAAAGTAGTCCTTCAGCGAAGAGATTTCTTGCCAATCGCAATCTTTGCGCGTACTCTAAGTCTTACTTCGTGAACCGGCTGTGGGTGCCGCTCATTGTGTAGCCGTCCAATTGATAGCAATCAGGCAGAGATTGGCAGCAGGTAGCCAGGCACAGTGAATTTGTGGACTCTGTCGAATAACAGGTAGAGGGTGAGGGTTCGCCAAAGCAAGGCGTTCCAGGTTGTGTCACGCTGGCGGTTCATCGCTGGTCACAACCAACAGGCAATACCAAGACGTCCGTTCGAGTGTATTTTGAGACCGTTTCCTCCGACGCTGCAATCCCGGTTTGGTTGGCTCCGCGAAATTTGCGCGGCGACGACGAGACCCGTGGCGTGAGAGTGAACCGCTAATTGCGATCTAGTGCAATAGGAAGTGGAAGCATGACTTCAGAGCAGAATGTACCCGAGGTGCAATCACCCCAGGGTTCGTCAATGTCAGCCGGTCAACAGGATGGCAACGAGCAATTTTCCGAAGCGAACGTCCCCCACGGAATGGGACAGTCCAAAAGCAGCCGCCGGCGTCGCCGCAAGCGCAAGACCAAAGGCCCGGACGCACCCCAGGCCAGCCAGCCTGCTGACGATCAGTCCGCAGGACAGCCCATCGACTCCATTCAGGCCGCCAGCGCGCAGCCCTCCCAACCCCAAAACTTTCAGGCCACCTCCGGCCAGCAGCAACAGAACGGCCCCGGCGGGGCTGGTGGATCATCGACCGGCAAGCGCTGGAAGAAGAAGTTCCGCGACCGTGACCGTCCGCGACCGCAGGAGAATCCCGGCAACGTCGCCAGCGGCAGCAACGGCGGCAGCTTCCGCGACAGCAATAGCCACCAGCCGGGCAATAACGGCTTCAAGCGCAAGAGCGGAGGAGGCGGAGGCAGGCAGCAGCAGCGCGGACCGCGCAGCTTCGTCGGCCCCATGGACCACAGCTACCGCGCCGTCAACGGCAACTTCGCCGACGGGCCGCCATCGACCATCGAGACCCACGGCAACTTTCAGCCTCGCGGCGGCAGCAGCCGCGGCGGCTATCAAGGCGATTCCCAGCCCATTGACTATTCACAGGGCAAAACCATTCCAATTCCTGAAGACGCGCAGACCAAGATCTTCTTCTTCATCGAAGACCTCTTCTTCATCGCGAAGATTCAGGAGACCGCGCGCAAACTCGGCGTAAAGATCGCCTTCATCAAGAACGACAAGGAATCGATCGCCTCGTTGACTGGACTCAGCGAAGAAGAGCGCCCCGGCCTGATCGTCTTCGACCTCAACAACGCAAACGCCAAGCCGCTGACCCTGATTCCCAAGCTGAAGACGAAGCTCAAGAAAAGCACATCGATCGTCGGCTTCCTCTCGCACCTGCAGGGAGATCTGAAGGCGAAGGCGGTTGAAGCTGGTTGCGACACGGTGATGCCGCGCGCGGCGTTCTCGCAGAACCTGCCCAACCTGCTGCGCCGCTATGGGCTGGTCGAAGAGGACGAGCCGAACTTCAACCAATAATCGGAATCGAAACAAAAATGAAAAGCCCTGCGAAATCTCTCGCAGGACTTTTTGTTTGCGGCAGAGGCAATCTATAGCTACTTCCTCTCAGGCGTGGCTTCCTTTTGTTTGTCATTCCCGAAGGGAATCTGCGTTTTACTCGAATCACCAAAGCTACCTCTGGAGGAGAACCGCTCTAGCCTGGAGGCCAGCCCATGTGCCGTCCGCCCAGAAGATGCAGATGCAGGTGGTTCACGGTCTGTCCGCCATCTTCGCCGGTGTTGACGACGACGCGATAGCCGCCGTCCAGATTCTTGCTGCGGGCCAGATCTGCAGCGGTGGCCAAAAGGTGGCCCAGCAAGGCAGTGTGCTCGGCTGCAGCCTTGGCCTGCGAGACAATGTGCTGCTTAGGAATAATCAGGAGATGAACAGGAGCTTGCGGATTGATGTCCGGGAAGCCGATACAGAGCTCGTCCTCGTGCACTCGGTTCGCCGGAATCTTTCCTTCGATGATTTTGCAGAACAAACAATCGGTAGCCATTGATTCAGAACTCTCTTCGGTACGTGATTGAAGCGTAGACGTTTACGGGGAGAAATATTCTGGATGCTCGCCTGTTGCCCAGGGGTTGTAAGCGGCGGCGAAGGCGGCACGGCTTTCAATGGAGGGATGGCTGTCGGTCCAGAACTCGACAAAGGGATGAGGGCGGGGATCTTCGAGCGACGCCTCGCCCAGCCGCTGAAAGGCCTGCTGCGTCACCCTCTGCGGATCGGCCACAATGCCGTGAATCGCCTCCTGGCCATAGACGTCCGCGGCGTGCTCGATCGACCTGCTGAAGGCATTTTCCATCGGTGCCGAGAAGAACGACAACGTATTCAGTGCCAGTAGCAGCACAGCGAGAAACGCCCAGTCATTCTGAGAGGCGATGTTCCACCGCCTTCCGTAACGGTGGAGCGCCCACTCCGTCAGCCTCTGGCCGACGAAGAAAGCCACCAGCAACAACAGCCCGGTGAACACAAGGCCGAGCGGGATATGGTGCAGCGCATAGTGGCCCAGCTCATGGCCGAAGACCGAGGACAGCTCATCGGGCGTAGCCTCTTTGATCGTGGTATCCCACAGCACCAGCCGCTTCGATGGGCCAAAGCCGGTGACGTAGGCGTTCAGCCCGGTGACCTTGCTGCTGGCGCGCATGAAGAACATCCGGTCCGGCAGCAGGCTGATACCGCTGCGCGTAACCACCTTCTCCAACTGCGCGACCAGCGCCGGATTCGATTGCTCGAGCAACTCGAACTTATTGAAGAGCGGATCGACCAGCACCGGCGACAGAAAAACTCCAAATAAAACTGCCACCATCGCCGGCACCCAAAACCACAGCCACCATCGTCGCGGGGAGCGGCGAATCACCCAGAAGAGCACCATCACCAGCATTCCGCCCACAATCCACGTCAGCACGAAGCTCTTGAGCTGGTCCCACAGCCAGCTCGGCCAGTGCTGGACTGACAGCCCATAGGCCAGCCCAAGATGATGCCCATAGACGTACAGCGGCGCATCCAGCACCGCGATGGCTCCGAACAAGAGCAGCGTAAACAGGAAACATTGTGCGAGCCGGTTCTCTGTGGCGCGGACCGCGATATCGCGCAGCCGTGGTGGAACCTTCAACGCCAGCAGAAGCAGCAGTTGCAGAATGCTCCACGCGCCTCCGCCAAAGTAGAGGATCGTCCGCATGCGGAAGAGGCCCTCGGCCTGTTGCAGCTTCGCTGCAGGAAGCGTGTAGGCAGATGCATTGTGAGCAGCTTCGCCGAGCGCCTGCGCCTCGGTCGCGGTGGTGCCCTTCACCCAATGCGGTGCGGTGAGCAGCGCAGCCAGAGCAACCACCAGCAGAAAGATCGTGCGAAGACGCATCGCTTATAGGACTCCCGTGGGTCGTGTTTGTGTAATGGCCTCTGCTGGTATTTATCTCACCATCTTGAACTGCTTCGCCAGCATTGGCGATCAGGCCATATCAAATCGCGGGATCGAGCCGCACTTCACGCTCAGCCAGAGCAGACTTTTGCCTTGCAGAGCGCTTGAATCTCAGCCTCAGGAACGGTCGCTCTACGGCAAAGTAGAGCAGCGAAGCGACGCTGAGGCAGGCCACAGAGTAGATGCAAACAGAGCGCCAATCGGCCTGTGCGGTCCAGACCGGGAGCATCTGGTGTGTGACATGGGCAACCGATTTATGCGTGAGATAAAGACTGTAGGCAAGCGCGGCCAGAGGAGCAGCTCCGGGAACGCGCCTCTTCAAGATACCCCGATCGCTGACCGCAGAGGCCACCAGCAGGCCGAATCCAATCGCCAACGCAGGGAAGGCAAAGAGAATACTTGCAGGCAGATCCGGACTCGGATAATCGAAGTTGCACAGACGGAGTGCACCGACGACGGTAGCCGCGCCACATACCAATAAAAGATCTCCGTGGCGAGCGATACGCGACCACCACGATGGCCGAAAGCTGCGAAGAATCGCCAGGCTAACCCCTATCGCCAACCCATCGAGACGTGAGTAGGTTGGGTAGTAGATATACCTCATCATCAAAAGGTTATGCGGAACATCGGGCTTCAGGATGACGTGGTAGAGCAGCCACGCACGAAGAGCGATTCCACCAAGAACAATCGCAAGCACGAGCAACACGGTCTTCCAGACGGCTGGCCTGCGCATGAAGAGGAGAAGCAGCAGAGGCAGGAACAGGTAGAAGTGTTCCTCGACGCACAGCGACCACACATGCGAGAAGGCGCGGCCTTCGGGATAGTGCAGCAGCAACAGGTTCCAGGTGAAGGTGAGGTACTGCCATGGCGCGTAGGGGCCGGGTGCTTCTCTCCACAAGGGGACCGCAAGGTAAAGAAACAGCACCGTGAGAAAAGCGGGAAGAATACGATAAGCACGACGAGCGTAAAACTCTTTGAGCGACGGAGTCGGGCCATTCAGATAAGGCTTCAGCAGTTGGGAACCAATCAGGAAGCCGCTGAGGACGAAGAACAGGTCCACTCCCACCCAGCCGACCGAAGCGACCGGATTCAGGGCCGCCGGAAGAAGGCTATACATGTTCAGGTGATAGAGCATGACGACTAAAATCGCGGCGGCGCGCAGCGTGTCCAGTCCGTGAAAGCGGAGAAGTTGACCTTGGTTGTTGGGAGCCATAAAGTTGTCGGGAAAGATATTGCACAGAGGCTGTGCTGGTTTCATTAAGCGCCAGCTGCCTCGGTGACGCCAGTGCTGTTCTCGGCACCTGCGCTCAGATTGATGGAACCGTTCCTGGGTAGCGGCGATGTCGATGCAGATTCTCATCTGCCTCCTGTATGCTTCCTCTCGGCGACACTCACAAAGGGCAAGGCCATATCTCACCACAGAAAACCAGAGTCCCCCATCGGAAGGAACCACCCATGAAGTTCATCACCCGCATCCTGCTCGCACTTTTCCTCTTCGCACCGTTCGCCGCTCACGCCCAACCGCCCAGCAGCAAACAGGCCAAGGCCGAAGAGCTCCTGCAACTCACCCACATGGACCACATGATGACCCAGATGCTCGGCCAGATGACAGAGCGCATGAAGGCCTCTACCGACCAGCAGGCAGCCAGCATGCACATGACGCCCGAGCAAAAGACCGCCTACGGCGAATACCAGCAGAAACTCGACCAGCTCCTGGCCAGCTATCTGAACTGGGACAAGATGAAGCCGGTCATGGTCCAGGCCTATTCCGAGACCTACACCGATCAGGAGCTGGACGGCATCCTGAACTTCTACCGCTCGCCCGCCGGACAGGCCATGGTCGCCAAGTCTCCCGAACTCATGTCGAAGACCAGGACCGCCATGATGCAGCAGATAGGCGCGCTTCAGCCTCAGGTCGAGCAACTCACCAAAGACTTCGCCGAGAAGATGAAGCAGCCGGCTACTGCACCCTCGACCTCGACACCACCCGCCAAGTAGCGGATCGCCTCGTAAGTCGATGAACCCCAGCAGTTTATGAGCAATGCTCATAAACTGCTGGCCTCATTCCCGATGCGGAATACGACTGGACGCGCCAAGTCGTATATACTCAAAGGGTTGTACAAAAGCAGCACTTCGTTAGGAACACAATGCCAAAGCTGAAGACACACAGCGGCGCCGCAAAGCGCTTTAAGAAGACTGGCACGGGCAAATTCAAGCGCGGCCAGTCCAAGATGCGCCACATCCTCACCTCGAAGGCAACCAAGACCAAGCGCAAGCTTGGTGGCCAGGTTCTTGTCTCCGACGCGGATCACGCCAAAGTAGCACGCATGCTTCCCTACGCCTGAGTATCAGGCAGGGAGCTGTCGGTTTTCAGATCGAGCCGCTCTCAACAAGCAACGGGCCAGCAAAGCGTAAAGGCCCCTGGACAAAGCAAGCAAGTCCACTGAGATCTGAAGTTGCATAGCGAGTGAAGAGGCCACCTTACCTCCAGCCGCTTAAACGATGTACGCAAAAGGAGATGCACCATGCCCCGTGTAAAACGGAGTACAAAACGCAATGACCGGCGCAAAAAGATCCTCAAGCGCGCCAGTGGTTACTTCCTCACCAAGTCCAAGCTTTATCAGGCAGCGCAAGAGGCCGTCGAGCGCGGACTCATGTTCGCCTACACCGGCCGCAAGCAGAAGAAGCGTCAGTATCGCGCTCTCTGGATCGTCCGTATCAATGCAGCCTGCCGCATCAACGGCATGAGCTACTCGACCTTCATCAACGGCCTCAAGC
>JBEPUY010000077.1:0-12269 GCA_041691255.1 Granulicella sp.
CTGATTAAGTCCTCGTTTTGTTTAAGGGCACGGCTTCAGCCGTGACTAAATCCCATGAGGATCGTCTCTGGGAAAAAATCAGAGCATCCCTAGAGCTTCCGCAACAACAAAACCCCGGCCAAAGCCGGGGTTTTGAAATAAGGAAAGGTGTTAGTAGATCCTGCTTCGTGACGCGAGCGCCGGTTTCAGCGATCTCTCGGAGGTCTTCTTCACCAGTCCGGGAATCCGCAGAGGCCGCGGTGGAACCTCCGGCATCCCTGCCTCGCTCAGCTTGTAGAGCAGAGACCGATAGCTGATTTGAAGCCACTTAGCCGTCTTTTGCCGGTTCCAGCTATTTTCCTGCAAGACCTTCAGGATGATCTGACGCTCCAGATCCTGGGTTGCCTTCTTGGTAATGTTCTTGAGCGAGACCGGCTCGCTCAGGTCGATCTCAGTGGTAATTCCGCTGCGCGGGGTCTCCGGCATGAGCTCCGCGACCAGCGCATCTTCGCTCCCAATCAGGACATAGCTCCGAATCAGGTTCTCCAGCTGACGGATATTTCCCGGCCAGTGGTAGTTCTGCATCAAGCGTACGGCGCTCTTGGAGAGTAATTCCGGGGCATGGTGGAAAACTTTTGCATAGTGCTCGATGAAGTAGTCGATCAGGACGGGCAGATCGGCAATCCGCTGCCGCAAAGGCGGCAGATTGATCGTTACTGCATTGATTCTAAAGAGAAAATCGAGGCGGAACGTGCCGTCTTCGACCTGGTTGCGAAGGTCGCAGTTGGCCGCAGAGACCAGCCGGGTCGTAATCGAGCGCGGATCATGTCCTCCAACCCGCGTAAATGTACCATCCTGAAGGACTTGCAGCAACTTGGCCTGGACTGCAAGATCGAGGCTTCCAACTTCGTCAAGGAACAACGTTCCCATGTGCGCTTGTTCCACACGGCCCTGTTTGGTCGACATGGCCCCGGTAAAGGCGCCTTTTTCGTACCCGAACAGCTCGGTTTCAAGCAGGGAATGCGGGATCGCAGGACAACTTACCTTAACCAGGGAACCACTGGCGCGCTTGGAGAGAGCATGGAGAAGGCGAACGCAAACCTCTTTGCCTGTACCACTTTCTCCTTGAATCAGAACAGGAACATCAGTTTCTGCAACGCGTTCCAGCTTATTTCGGACGGCCTGCATGGCTGCCGTCCTCCCGAAAATGATGTCGAGTGGCGGCAGATTGAGAGCAGCAACGGATTCAGCGTGGTGAATCAAGATTATTTTTCCTATCGAGGTGCAGAGGGCACAATGATGCAATGCCAATGATGTAGCACGTCGATAGCCAATCCTCTCAAGGAGTTGGAGATAGCTCTGTCTTTCTGCTCAAACTCAACCACTCGAACAGTAGACTGTCGTCTATCGGCGACGTAATCCTATATTCATCAGCTTTTGCGAAGTCACAGTGAAAATGTTTACCAAAGTAATCTGCAAAAAAATGACATTTTCTCCTCTTCAGCAATGTTGGTTGCATAGTAAGCTAGACGTGTTCAGGGAAGAGGAATGGAAAACCTTTATCTCTTTTGTCGGCAAAGTTATTAACATTTTTTTCTGTCGTGATTTTCTCAAGGACGATCTAGAGTTCGCGCACCAGGGGCCGTCGGCATTTTCGACGGAAATAGATCGAAGGCAAGTTGGACTCGAGTAAGGGAACGTCCCGAGTCCACGAGCATCGCAAGATTTGGTGATGAGACCAAAATCTGCGACAAGAGGTTTTTGGTATGTCAACTTCGCTGTCACATCCGGTTTCTGCCTCGAAGTCCACTGCGAAGTCGCGGCCCCAGGTTCTCATTCTGGAACCGGACCTGGCGGTTCTGGACTATCTCCGGTCGACGCTTGGGAACAAATATGTCCTGAGCCTGTTCTCGGAAGAGCAGACCCTGCTGGACAGGCTCGAGCACCAGGAGGACCCCGATCTTCTTTTGCTGGCGCTGCATAGCAACCGTGACTCGCTCCCGCTGTTGACTCAGATTCGTTGTTCCAAGCCGCATCTTCCCGTGATTGTGCTCTCCGGCTCGTCCGAGTTGCGTGACATCGAGACCGTCATCCGGCTGGGAGTGAAGGCGATCGTCATGAAGCCGTTTGTCGGCTGCGACGTGGAAGCGACCATTGAGGAGCACCTCGCCTCCGCGAACAAGAAGACGTCGGCAGACACGCCTCGCGAGATCCCTCTGAACGAGACCCACTCCTTCGTTCGGTCCAGCAAACGGATGCGCGATCTGGAGGCACAGGCCGCCCTGGTCGCCCGGGCAGATATTCCTCTGCTCATTCTGGGGGAGAGTGGAACCGGCAAAGAGATCCTCGCGCTCTACACCCACATGATGTCGGCGCGGAGCCAGCATATCTTCCTGAAGGTCAACTGCGCGGCCGTGCCGGCTGAACTTCTCGAAAGTGAACTCTTCGGCTACGAGCAGGGCGCGTTCACGGGTGCCATCAAGACCAAGCCCGGGAAATTTGAAGTGTGTACCGGCGGAACAATCTTTCTCGACGAAATAGGAGAGATGCCAGCGATTCTGCAGGCCAAGTTGTTGCAGGTACTGCAGGATGGAACGTTTTCGCGTCTCGGCAGCCGTTCCCCGATGAAGGTGGATGTGCGCGTGATCGCGGCCACCAACATCAACATGAAAGAGGCGATGGCGCAGAAGACCTTTCGCGAGGATCTGTACTACCGCTTGAACGGCTTCACGCTAAACATCCCCCCACTGCGCGAGCGCAGGGAGGAGATTCCTGTGCTTTCCGAGTACTTTATGCGCAAGGGAGCCAAGAGATATGGCCGGGATGAGCTTTCCTTCTCCCCAAGGCTGATGAACGCACTGACCGAGCATGCATGGCCCGGTAACCTGCGCGAACTGGAGAATGTCGTCAACCGCTATCTTGTCCTCGGGGATGAGCGGGCAATTCTCGACGAGCTTTCTCCTTCGAATGGTGGCCAGGGTGCTTCCAACTCCGCCTCGGAGTTATCGGGAGGAACTGGGCTTAAGGCTCTCGTTCGAGGATTGAAGGGCGACGCGGAAGCGACGGCAATCGCCCGTGTGCTTGAGGGAACGGGATGGAACCGGAAGGCTGCGGCCTCTGACCTTCAGATCAGCTACAAGGCTTTGCTCTACAAAATTAAGCAGTACGATCTTTCTCCCCGGGGTCAGGTTTAGTGGCGCAGCGTGCAGATGGGGAAGCGGCGAATACACATCGGATCGTCGTCCGGTATGAAGACCGGACGGTGTGCGGTTTTGCGGATGTAACTGATCTGGGATCGGTCGAGGATCTTCTGCATGGAACGCAGGATTCTCGCCTGGAGTCGATTCGACTGCGTTTGCTGGACTCGCAAACGATCGAAGAGGTCCCCACCAAGGATGCCAAGGCGGTCTTTTTCGTCAAGACCTTCGAGGGCGACCTCAAGCACCGGGCGCTGCACTTTCATGGGCATGCGCCGGTTTTGGAAGGCCTGTGGGTGCGCGTCTATTTTCATGACAGCGAGATGATCGAAGGCATCGTCAGCAATAACTCGGACTTTGTCATGCAGGATGGCTTCTTTTTGATGCCGACCGATCCGAACGGCAACAACAAGCTGGTCTATGTTCTCAAAGGCCGCCTCAAAGACTTCCACGTATTGGGACTGCGAAATCCGTCCAAGAGCCTCCACAAGGCTTAGGCGCAGGATCGTTTCCGACCCACAAGAGAACTGTAACTATTTCGCCGTTCAGATGTCGTATCGACATCTGAATGAGGCAGCGTAATTCTTCGTGAAGGGCACAATGTGCCTATCTGTTTCGTCAGGGTAAATCCTATTCACAGGAGAGTTCCCAGGCATGAAGAGCGGATTGCACGAGAGCAAAAGGAGCTTGAGCGATGGCCTGTTTGATGGGCCAGGGCGATTCGGGCTTGGCCGCTGGGCTCCGATTCCTCTGCGCCTGATTGTCGGCTACGGCTTTATGGAGCATGGCTTCGCGAAGTGGAACAAAGGGCCTGAGGCCTTTGCCGCAATCCTGCATGCGATTGGTGTACCCTCTCCGCACCTGATGGCGTGGGCCACGATTTTGATTGAGATTTTCGGTGGTCTTGCCGTGCTGCTAGGTGCTTTTGTGACGCTGGCCAGCCTGCCGATGGCCGTGCTTCTGTTGGTGGCGATCTTTACCGTGCATCTCCCGTATGGGTTCAGTTCCATCAAGCTGATGGCGGTAACTGCGGCGGGGGCAAAGTTCGGACCGCCGGGCTACGAGTGTGACCTTCTGTACCTTGCCTGCCTTGCGGCGCTTGTTCTGGGCGGTTCGGGACCACTGTCCATGGATGAATTCATCAGAAGGCGGCGATTGGCTGGGGTCGAATAAGGAGGAGCAAATGAAATGGCCCTCCCGTTCAGGGAGGGCCATTTGCTTGAAGCGGTGCGAAAGCTTACGCTCCGACGGGTTCGCCTACCTTGACGTTGACGGGCGTGAGCCAGTTGTGGCGGTCGGGCTTAAGGCCGTTGACGATGGCGAAGAACTCTTCGTGCAGCGCGCTGGTGATGGGGCCCATGGTGCCGTCGCCTACCAGAATGCGGTCGACCGAGCGGAGATGCGTGACCTCGGCGGCGGTGCCGGTGAAGAAGGCTTCGTCGGCGATGTAGAGCATCTCGCGCGGCAGAGCTTGCTCGACGACTTCGATGCCGAGCTGCTTGGCCAGTGTGATGACCGAGGCGCGGGTGATGCCGCTGAGCACCGAGTTGGCCAGCGGCGTGGTGTAGAGGATGCTGCCCTTGACCAAGAAGAGATTTTCGCCGGAGCCTTCAGAGAGATAGCCGTTGACGTCGAGCCCGATGCCCTCGGAGTAGCCGTTGACCTCGGCCTCCATGCGGATCAGCTGCGAGTTCATATAGTTCGCGCCGGCCTTGGCGAGCGAGGGCATGGTGTTAGGCGCGAGGCGGTTCCAACTGGAGATGCAGACATCGGCACCGGCGTTGCCGGGAACGTACTTGCCCCAGGGAAAGTTGGCGATGTAGACCTCGACGGGAGACGTCAGCGGATTGACGCCCATCTCACCGTAGCCGCGAAAGGCGATGGGGCGGACGTAGCAGGGCGCGACACCGTTCGCTTCTACAACGTCGACGACGGCGGAGCAGAGCTGATCGACCGTGTAAGGCAGGGGCATGCGGTAGATCTTGGCGGAGTCGAGCAGGCGGGACATGTGCTCCTGCAGACGGAAGACGCCCGCTCCGTTAGGCTGCGTATAACAACGGATGCCTTCGAATACCGAAGACCCATAGTGGACGACATGGGACATGACGTGGATCTGGGCTTTGTCCCAGGGAATGAGATTTCCGTTGTGCCAGATATTGGTGGTGGTCTGAAGGGCCATGCGATTCGCTCCTGAGGGCTGAATGTTTAATTATAGCCGTGTGTTGGTGGGCGCGTGGGAGAATGAAGCGTGATCCTTGACGCCCATTCGATGAGTCTGGCGGTGCTGGAGCGGTCGGACTATGTGCGATTTTCCGTTCTGGCGCTCAGTTCCATCTTCTTCCTGGTAGACCCCTTTGCCGCGCTGCCCACATTTCTGGCGGTAACGGCGGGCGCGGACAAGCAAAGACGGCGGCGGATGGCCTGGAAGGCCTCGCTGACGGCGTTGGTGGTGCTGAGTGCGTTCGCGATTGCCGGGCAGTACATCTTCCGCATGTTCGGCATTACACTTCCGGCCTTTGAAATTGCCGGTGGCATCATTCTGCTGCTGATTGGGCTGGACATGCTCGAGGCCAAGCGTTCGCCGACGCAGGAGTCGACCGAGGAGACGACCGAGGCCCAGGCAAAGGACGACGCCGGAATCGTTCCACTGGGGATTCCCATGCTGGCCGGGCCGGGAGCCATTACCAGCGTGATGGTGCTGGTAGGGCAGGCGAAGACGCGCTGGCAAATGGTGGCGATTCTGACGTCGATCCTGATTACGGCTGCGATCTGCTATCTCGTTCTGGGAAACTCGGACAAGGTGGCGCGCGGTCTGGGCGAGACCGGGGTGCGGATTCTGGTGCGCATCATGGGGCTGCTGCTTGTGGCGCTGGCGGTGCAGTATTTCGTGAATGGTCTGGTCGATCTGGGTGTGATCGGGAAGCCGTAAGGGCGGGATATGGGTGTCGCCTGGCTGATCGTGATTGGGTATAACAACTACGGTTTGGTGCCGGTCGGCCCGCCCGGTACTTTGATGAGCAACGGGCGGGGCTGTAGCTTGATTGGATCGACTATTTTTAGCGGCTAATTTGCCAAATGATCAGGGTCGAGGCGTTGTCATCGACGGCGGCGAAGGTGGCGACGTCCTCGGAGTTGTGTACCGCAAGCCCGAACGCTCCTCCTTGAGCAGGATCGACGGAGAGCTGCTTCACAAATGTTCCATCTTTAGTAAATTCAACAATCTCGCTGGGTTGAGCGGGATCGCTGTTGATGCCATCGTTGTTGGAGACCAGCAGGTGCTCATTCGGCGCCTCTGCCATGGCAAGTGCGCCGTGCAGGTGAACATTGTCCTGATAGACAATGCTACCCACACCTCCATCCGATGTGCGACCGCTGGCGTTGTTGACGGCAAAGACTTCATTGTCGCCGGTTGAGGCCACATAAAGGACATCGCTACGTTCCTCGTAAACGAGGCCCGTGGGCGACACGACAAATGTCACCGGGTCTCCACGATGGACGTAGCCGGAGGCGATTGTTTGGGAATGCATCAACGTCAGGCCAGCCGCATTTACCTTGAAATCAAGGCGGCTGACTGTGCCGGTCAAGCCATTCGTGATGAATGCGATGGCGTGGCTTCCACGGTCGACGAGCGCCATATCCCAGGGCCCCTGAATCTCGGGACTGGTGAAGGTCTGCACTAACTGACCATGGTTGTTAATCACCAGCAGCGAGCCTGCAGTGGCTGTGGCGATCGTGCCATCGGTACTGGGGAAATTACCTACAACGACGAACCCGGCCTGAAGGGTGCCAAGCGCCGTCGAGAGGCCGAGGGGAGCTTTGCCCTGGAAGAAAAGAGACTGCTTCCCCATCCTGGAGATACGAACGATGGTGGTGCCGGTCCCCTGAAGGTTCATGGAGTTATTGAAGTTGGATACAAGAATGTCGCCGTGTTTTAAAGGGCCCGAGCCGATTTGGAAGTCGCGTGGGATGAAGGCGACTCCATAAGGATTTACATCTCCATTGGCAGGAACGGTTGAGACGCTTTGCGCCGGACCTGGCAGGAAGGCGTCATCTGCATTGTTGTCATGATGCTGGGCGATGCCAGCGATCGTGGTAAGAAGAAGCAGGCCCAATACAGCGGTTAGCTTGCGTGCATGAGGGGAGTCAGTCTGGTGGCTTGGGGTAGGACAGACTGGGCAGGAGGAGAGAGTATTCATTGGTTTCATAACACCCATCCTTTCCTTGTAATCAGAAACGATGCTCGTTGTTGTAAACCGATGTCAAGGGGAGAACGGAATGGATCGTGTCCTGATCAACAAACTGCTGTCCGGCCTGATTTTTTGGTGCGCAGCTTTGTTTCGAATCATCCAAAGACCATCGCAATCCTATCGAGGAGAGAATTCATGGAACAGCGCTTTAACTATTTCAAGGCGGCACCCGATGCTTACCGGGCGATGAGTGGGCTGGAGGCCTATTTGCAGGGGTGCGGGCTGGAGGAGGGGCTGCTGCATCTGGTGAAGTTACGCGCCTCGCAGATCAACGGCTGTGCCTTCTGCCTGGACATGCACTGGAAAGACCTGCGGGCGCTTGAGGAAGAGGAGCAGCGGTTGTACTCGCTGGACGCGTGGCGGGAGTGCCCCTGGTATACCGACCGCGAGCGTGCGGCGCTGGCTTGGACCGAGGCGCTGACATTGATAACCCAGGGCCATGTTCCCGACGCGGTGTATGAAGAGGTGCGGAAGCAGTTCAATGAGAAAGAGCTGACCGATCTGAGCATCGCCGTCACGACCATCAATGCGTGGAACCGCCTCTGTATTGCCGCGCGGACGACGCCGGGGACCTATGCCGTCGGTGCCTACAAATCGCACACGCAGTAGGCCAATGGGAGCGCTGACTTATGTCGGCGTTTCGTTATATCCATCTCAAAAAATAAGATCTGGCAGCGAGGATGCGATGACAGGGCTGGAGACAATTGCACTTGCCGGCTTGGTGGCTGGCACGTTGGACATCACTGCTACCTCGACGCTGTTCGCGCTGCAGGGTCTTTCGCTCAAAAGGCTTTGGCAGGGCATTGCCAGCGGTGCATTGGGTACCTCTGCCTTCAGCGGAGGAAAGAAGACTGCCGCAGCCGGTCTGCTCTTTCACTTTGCAATTGCGTTTGTGGTGGCTGCGATCTACTACGGTCTGAGCCGCAGGTGGCTGGTTCTGGCAGAGATGCCTTTTCTGTGTGGCGCTCTCTATGGTGTTGCGGTTCACCTGGTGATGAGTCGCATCGTGCTTCCGTTGTCGGCGGCTCCCAAGCGAGTCTTTTCGGCAAAAGCATTCCTGATTCAACTGGCAATTCACATCTGCTTCGTCGGGCTTCCGGTTGCGCTGGTAGTCAGCCGCTTCTCTCGATAAAACAGTCTTCCTGCTGCTCGATTTGGTCATTCCGAGCGGAGTTCTGGTATGGTGGGCGCGCTGGAAGTTGGCGCTTAGCAGTGTTGCGGCTGGTGCCTTCCGGGCAAAGGAGAACAGATGCGGCGGAGAGATTTTCTGGGGCTGGCGGCGTCGGCTGCGATGGCAGGGACGTCAGGGATGGCTGAGGCGATGGCGCCGGCTGGTGCGAGGGGCACACCGGTGCGGATTGGCAGGACGATGGAGTTGGGGTTGGTCATCTCGCCCTTTCACGGCCCCGAGGAGACGATCAAGCGGGTGCATGATCTGGGACTCTCTACCTGCTTTCTCTCACTCGACAGCTATATCGGCAAATTTACGCCTGCGCTGGCGACCCAGATGCGTGGGCTGCTCGACCGCTACGGCGTCAAAGCAACGACGGTGGAGGTCGTTGGGCCGGGCAAGCTGGTGTGGGACTTTATGCAGGGGCCATCGACGATTGGGATCGTTCCGCGGGCCACGCGAGCGGTGAGAATGGATGCGCTCCGACAGGTCTCCGACTTCGCCAAACTGGTGGGCGTGGGGCAGGTGCAAACGCACTGCGGATTCATCCCCGAAGACCCTGCCGATCCGCTTTACGCGGAGGCGATGGTCGCGATTCGCGAGGTAGCCAGGCACTGCGCGGGCAATGGACAGGACTTTCTGATGGAGACCGGGCAGGAGACGCCGACGACCATGTCGCGGATGCTGCGCGACGTAGCCCAGCCGAACCTCGGCGTTGGGCTCGATACGGCGAACCTGATTCTGTACGGGAAGGCCAACCCGGTCGATGCGGTCGACATTCTGGGGCCGCACGTCAAGAGCATTCACGCCAAGGACGGACGCTGGCCGACCGACCCCAACAAACTGGGGGAAGAGGTGCTGATCGGTACCGGGCTTGTCGACTTTCATAAGGTGTTCACCAAGCTGCACCGCTTGGGCTACAGCGGCGCGGTGACGATTGAGCGAGAGACCTCGGGTCCGCAGCAGATTGCCGATGTGCGCCAGGAGAAGGCTTATCTGGAGAAAGTTCTGGCCGATGTGATCGGCTAACGACCGCGGAAAACAAGGGGGAACGCATGAAGGGGATAAACAGGCGGGAGTTTGTGAAGGCGGGGGCAGCGGCCTCGGGCCTGTTGCTGTTGAAGTCGAAGACGGCGTTTGGATACGAGGCTAATTCGGCAGTGAGGATGGGGCTGCTGGGCTGCGGCAACCGGGGAACCTCGGTGGCCAGCTCGTTTGCGAAGAACACAACGGCTCGTGTGGTGGCGCTGGCAGATATCTTTCCTGACAAGCTCGCTCTCGGTAAGCAACACTTCGACCAGTTGAACGCAGGCCTCGGCCACGCCGCGATTGAGGACAGGCTGACCTTCCATGGACACGAGGCGTTCATGGAGCTTGCCCACTCCAAAGACATTGACATGGTGCAGATCTCTACCCCGCCGTGGTTTCATGTCCAGCATCTCGAGGCCGTGGTCGATGCGGGTAAGCACGCCTACTGCGAGAAGCCGGTGGGCGTCGACGTGGCGCAGTCGAAGAAGGCGCTGGAGATTGCCCAGAGAGTGCATGGCAAGCTCAGCGTGGATGTGGGCTTCCAGGTACGGAACGCGCCGCCGATTGCTGCCGTGATCGCAAAAGTAAAGGACGGCGCGCTGGGCAAGATCGCGTCGATCTCGGCGAGTTACTATGCTCCCGCCTCGACCGAGAAGACTGTGCCCGCAGGCGCTTCGCATGACGAATGGAGACTTCGCAACTGGTTGTGGGACAGGGTGCTCTCAGGCGACATCCTCGTCGAGCAGAACATCCACATCATCGACCTGTGCAACTGGGTGCTGGGCGCACATCCTCTGAAGGCCACGGCGACAGGAGGCAGAAATATTCTGACCCACGCTGGCGATTGCTGGGATAACTACCAGGTGGATTACACCTATCCGAACGACGTGCACGTGAGCTTCGCTTCAACGCAGTTCGGCGACTACGGCTTCTTCGAGGCAGGTCTGAGGGTCTTTGGAGCAGAGGGCTCAGCTGATATGCCCTACGCCGGACAGGTCCGAATTCTCGGTAAGTCGGCATGGTCGTGGCAGGACGGGCAGGGCGAATCGACCGAGCCTGGCAAGTTTGCGGCGAATGGCGAGTTCAAGGACAACCTTGCGCTGGCCGACCGCGAAAAAGACCGCAGCTTCATCGAGAGCATCACCTCAGGACGGTTCCACAACCAGATCGCAGCAGGCGTGGAGACCGCGCAGAGCTGCATGCTCGGGCGCATGGCCGGCTATACCCGGCGCGAGGTGACGTGGGAGGAGTTGCAGACGCATGGCGAAAAGTTTGCGCTGGGAATGGACGTCAACCGCTTTAGCTAGCGCACAAACAAGGCTAACGAGGCAATGACAAGGCCGATGCCTCCAATCGTAAGCCCGAGAAAGAAGTACGAGCGGCGTCGCGTGAACAGTGTGATCGAGGCGAGGACGACCGAGATCTGGAGCAGAGCCTCGCCCAGGTCGTAATGACCGGCGCGGCGCTCCGCAAGGTGAACTTCGTTCTCGTACTCCCGAGCCTTCTGCTGTTCCTCGGCCAGATCCGTCTTCCACTTCTGGACATGAGTTTTGTACTCTTCGAGCTTGGCGGCTGCACCCGCCGGATTCGCGAAGCTTTGCAGGGGAATCAGGTCAATCGTGACCGAGAGGCTGTCCATGCGTATCTTCTTGGCCTGGTAAAGGCTCCATTGATCGGCCGCGCGAGACTGCATCAGGATCGCTTCGGTATGGCTGCGATGCCCAAGAACGGTGACCATGGCGACAAGGACGGCAAGAATAGAGATTGCCAGGGAGATATGGGTCAGTGATTCGCCGCCGCCCTCATTCGCTTCGTGGAGTTGCTTGGTGAACTCCTGCATTTCTGTGGGTTCCATGATGCGGATTCTAGCCTGAGCGGTGCCTCCTGGGGCAGCGCAGCGTAAAAATAAGGTATTTTAGATCTCATAATCACTGCGTCTTTACTGGGTGATGCCGCGTTTTCTACAGGAAGGGTCAGTTTTCAACAGGCGAAAAGCTTGCACGAAGGCGGTGTCGCTGCTAATCTCAGGAAGTCGCAGAAACACAGTGCTTGCAAGGAATTGAAAAGCACGGTACTCTGAATAGGCAAGAGAAGTAGAAACAAAAGCTTCGCACCTTAGCTCTGGCGGTTAAAAGAGCGGTAGTCAAGGTAAGACGGAGCGCAGTCCAAGCGTTTGATCGGCATAGAGCCTCTGGCCAGCCGGGAACCAAACCCAAGCCACTGCAGTTGAATCAAGTATCAGGAGCTAAGTGCTCCGCGATCATATTTGTGATCGTTACGATGTTTTGAGAAATTAGTGCTGTGCGAATCGAGTTGATTCGATTTGTTTTCAAGTTGAAAAGCTTGAAAACAAATCAAAAAAAAGAAGTTGACAAGCGGTTGAAACTTCGATACTCTTAGAAAGTTCGCTAAAACGTCACGAACTGCTGAACGGTACGCTAAACGGTTGAAACAAAGCCGGTAAGAAGAAAGCGAAGCCCGAGTAAGCAGTCAATACAGACGAAAACAGCGCATCAAGTTCGAGGACACAAATCTGGCTTATGCCGATTTAGTCCTTGATCCAAAGCTGCCCGCTTAGGCGGATGCAGTTAGGATCTTTGACAACATAGTTGAACGTGCCAGTCGTGAGATGATACGAAATTTGGT
>JBEPUY010000078.1:0-11247 GCA_041691255.1 Granulicella sp.
CGGGGAATGGTGCGCTCAGGGTTACGGACCTCGCCGCCGACGAAACAGACGTTGTAGTAGCCCCAGTAGTCGTAGGCCGAGATCAGCATCCCCGAGCCCAGCCCAAGGAAGAACGCATGGCTCAGATGGAAGGCCCCGGCCGGAAAGTCGAAGGCCATGTGCGGGTTAAAGTTCATCAGCCCGGCGACGATGATGAAGATCAGCGTGGCGACCACCACGAACGAGAGCCAGCGGACGATCTTGTCGATCTGCACGATGCTGCGGTAAAGCACAGCTAGCGCAAGGACACTGGCCGCCATCGCCATCAACGACTGGCCGCTCAGGATGATCGGCACGGCGAAGAAGTGAGTCGAGAAGAGGGGAATGCCCGCGTGGGGAAAGAAGTAAGAGAGGTAGAGTGAGAATCCAATGCAACCCGACGCGATCGAGAGCGGAGCTGAGAACAGAAGCTGCCACGCATAAAGGAACGACAGGGCCCGGCCCATCTTCTTGGGGCCATACAGATTTTTCAGATAAGTGTAGGAGCCACCGGCCTCGGGGTACGCCGTGCCCAGTTCCGACCAGATCAGGCCGTCGCACAGCGAGAGGACCGCGCCCAACAGCCATCCCAGCATGGCCTGCGGTCCTCCCATCGCGCCGACGATCAGCGGCAGCGTCACAAAGGGGCCTACGCCGACCATGTCAATGACATTGAGGCCCAGCGCGGAACTGGTGGAGAGGCCGCGCTGTAGCTCCACCGTTTTGTTGGCCGCCGACTGCTGGATACTCACTCCCCTGGATTGGTTGCGGTCCGTTGAATGAGCGCATCGCACTCCCGCCGCCTCCAAGCCTGCGCGCTTATCTGGGCCTCTCGGTTTGCCGCGAGCCATTGTCGATCCAGGACTATTTGCTCCTGTGCACGCTTGATCTCTGGATCGAGCGCCTCGCTCGCTGGGCCGCCGATGATCCGCCGCACGGCGACGAAGTTCGCCGCACTCAGCGACTTCAGAATGTCTTTCCTGGTGAGAGTGGACGAGCCGCTTATGAACACGGCGAGTTCGCCCTCGATAAGCTGCGCCATCGCTGCGGCATCGTAACCGCCCGTCAGCTTGCGCACGGCGCCGCTCACGATCTTGTGCGCAGAGTGAAAGCTCATACCGGTCGAGCGAACCAGCGTGTCGGCCAGCTCGGTCACCGGCAGAAAATTTCCCTCGGCAGCCTTCGCCATGTGCTCGATGTTGAACTCCGCCTCGTCAAGAATCCCTGCCAGCAGACGCAGACTCCGCTGCCCGTCCTCAAACGCCGTATAGGCCATCGGCTGTAGGTCGTCTTCGGCGTCGTTCATATCCGCGAACGGTGTATTGTGCAGGCAGCCGAGAGTGCCCTGCGCCTGGGTGAACGCGCGGCTGGCCAGGATGCGGACGTGTTCAAGCGGCACCGGATTCCGCTTCTGGGGCATGATGCTGCTGATCTGAACATAGGCGTCGCTGAGCCGCAGATAGTTGAACTCCGCTGTGCTCCACTGCATCAGATCCTGCGCAAAGCGTCCCAGGTTCAGCATGGAAACCGCCAGCACGGAACAGCTCTCCGTCAGGTAATCGACCGCAGCGATATCTCCGTACGAGTTGACCTGCAGTCCCTCAAAGCCCATCAGTTGGCCTGTGAACTCCCGATCGATCGGAAAGCCCGTTGTGGTAATCGCGCATGCGCCCATAGGGCTGCGGTTCACCCGCCCGTAGGCACCCCGCAGCCGATCGCAGTCGCGCTCCAGAATCTCGATAAACGCCATCAGGTAATGGCCCAGTGTGGTCGGCTGTGCGGGCTGGTTGTGTGTGTAAGCGGGCATCAGCGCGGCGCGGTGCTTCCACGCAAGCTCCACCAGCCGGTGGCGCAGTTGCAGCAGCGCCTCACCGGTCCCCAGCAGCAGTCCGCGGAGTACCATCCGGTACATGGTCAGATCGATGTCGTTGCGGCTGCGGGCGGTGTGCATCTTTCCAGTGATTTCGGGATCCGCGAGCGATGCGATCTTCTGCTCCACGAAGAAGAAGAGGTCTTCAAAGCTGCCATCGTACTCAGTGGAGCGAATCTCCTCGAGGTTCAGAGCGTCCAGCGCCCGAATGCACTCTGCTGCTTCTTGCTCCGACATAATCTGCTGCCGAGCGAGCATCAACGTATGGGCGTACTCGATTTCAATCAGTGGATCAAGAAAGTACCGTTTCGCGTCGGCGAAGACCTGGGAGAGGACGGTATCGCGATAGATCGGTGCGGGAAAAACCGATTTGGCGTTCGACTGCGGCATTCTGTCCTTATTTTCAATGGGTCTGGAGCAGTCAGAAAAAGAAAAATGAGGGAGAGCGCAAACCGTTGCCGGCCGCGCACTCCCTCCAGGAAGCTAGAAGCGGACCGCAGCGCCGAACTGAACGATGCGGGCTTCGAGCACGGTACTCCTGCTCACAGTCGGCGAGCCAACCGGAAGCCCCCCGTTGGGACCCGACATAGTGGAATCGAAGGCAGTGACTGGCTGAACCGTTGCAATGTTATTCACGTTGAGATGGTTGAAGAGGTTCTGCGCTTCAATGAAAAACTCTGGTGAGAAGTGCCCAAACAGTTGCGACGTAGACCTCGTGTAGCGGGCATCGATCTGCGCGATTTTGGGCGAGCGAATCGTGTTGCGCCCCACGAACGACGGCCGCGTAATGCTCGTCACGGTGTTGTCCCCGTTCTGCGCCGAGCCGGTAAAGATGCTGGCCTGGTCACCCGACGAGATGTTGGCTAGCAGTGACAGCATGTTGTGGTTGGCAACCTCGTTGACAAAGCGGTTCTGCAGCGAGAACGTCGGCCCGATCACTGCCGTCATGTTGAAGGCGCTGGGCCGGTTGACCGAAGCGTTCCCATAGTCGCGCCGGTAGTTGGTCGTATCTTCGATGCTTGAAGCCGAGGAGCCCACTTCGAAGGTATTAACTTCGGGCGCATTCGACAGCGTGTGCGACCAGGTGTAGTTGGCGTTGAACTGGATGCCGCGCGAGATTATGTGCGTGTAGTTCACCACCAGCGCGTTGAAGTTAGAGCTCGCTCCGGACTCAACCTGGGTGACATTGTTGAACCGAGGATCGGCACGATACAGCGGGCTGCACAAGATCCCCACCGGATTGCAACCGCCAAAGACCGGACGACCGTCCGCCAGTTGTCCGATGGGATTGATGAGGTTGATGTTGTGCTGCAGTTCGAGGTTGTGGCCGTTCGCCATTACGTAGCCGATCAGGAAGGAGTCGTAGCGGGAGAGTTGCTGCGAGATCTGCACAGTCGCGTTCCACGTGTACTCGTTCTGGAAGTTCGGTGAAATGGTGGTCACGTCCTGAATCGATGTGTTACCGACGGTTGAAGGAACATTCGGGAACGCCGGCGCGCCCGCAGGCGGAACCCCGATGCCCGACGTGAGATGCGGAACCGAGTAGGAGTAGACCGAGGTGCGGTTCGAGCCATCCTGATTCAGCGCATTGAACCAGAGATTGGTCGGCGTAGCTTGATAGAAAACGCCGACCGACGCCTTCAATACAGTGGCTCCCGTCGCCCGGTATGTCACGCCAATGCGAGGCTCGAAGTTGGTCTTGGGAAGACTGAACTTGCGAGAGTTCGGATAGAGTGCGCTTGCGTTGGACGCCGGTCCCTGGAAGAGGTCGTAGCGAACACCGTAGATCGAGAGGAGTCGTGGCGAGATCTGCCAGGTATCCTGCACATAAGCGCCCAGAAACTTGGAGGCATAGCCGAGGCCCTTGCTGTCGGTCTTGCTTGAGAAGCTACTGTAGGCGTACGGATCGATGCCGTTCTTCGCACGAAGGTAGTTGTCAACCGCCGAGTAGGCCGTGGTTTTGCTGAAAGTGTACTGGTTGAATGTAAGGTCGCGCTGTCGGTTGATGCGCTCAGCAAAGTTGAAGCCGAACTTGATGGCGTGCTTGCCGAGAATCAGATTGACGTTATCACTGCCGCTGGGCACCTTGTCGGTGAACTGGTCGCCGGCATTGCTGGAGGCACCCAGGTTAGCCGCACCGGCCACAACGATCGCCGCACCGGTTCCGCCGCCTGCGGTAGCAAAGTGCTGATTGTTGCGGAAGGGCCAAGAGAAGCGAAGTTCGTTCAAGAAGTGATCGTTGATCGTGGTGGTCAGTTGGCCGGCGATCACATGTGCTCGGTCCAGGAAGTCCGACGCCGTGCCCTTGGTGTTGAGCCCGCCCACCTGGGTGTTATACGGGAAGTTGTTCTTGAAGTAGTTATAGCGAACGAACATCGAGTTCTTCTGGTTGATGTTCCAGTCCAGACGCTCGTCGGTGAAGGTGCCGTGCAGCAGGCCGGGAGCCGGGACTACCTGGTCGGCCGGTATGCCCAGTGCAGCAATGTTGGCAGCGCTGATGGTGACCACAGCCGGTGAACCGCGGGTTAGCTTCTCGTAAGAGCCGAAGAAGAACAGCTTGTCCTTGATGATGCGGCCGCCCAGGTTTGCAGAGTAGTCCGTGAGTTGCAGGTCTGGCTTGGGGGAGGAGTGGCTCGACAGAAGCGGGTACGCCGTGGCGTCGACCCAGCGGTGAATGTACTGGAACGAGCCGTGAAACCTGTTGGTACCACTGTTGGAAATGACGTTATAGACATTCCCCGTAGTCTCGCCGAACTCCGGCGCGAAAGAGTTGGAGACCGTCTCCACTTCCTTGACGAAGATGTTGCCGATCGGGAACAGTCGCAGACCGATGCGGTCGCTTTGCGTGTTCACCATGCCGTCCATCTGATAGTTGATGCGATCGAGCAGGCCGTTGGTGTTCAGCGTGCGGGGAATGCCCAGTTCAGGATTCGGATGGCCGCTCACGCCCGGCTGGAAGATAATGAAATTGTAAGGATTCCGAGAGACCAGAGGAAGATTCTGCACCTCGCGCGTGTTGAGCGTGCGCTGCAGGTTCAACGTTGCCGGATCGACCAGCGATGCGTTGGCCGTCACCTCCACCGTCGAGGTCGTCGCACCCACCGCCAGCTTCGCGTCCAGCACGCTCACGGTGCCGGCATTCAGCACGACGTTGGCAAATTTCAACGTCGAAAAGCCTGCTTTGCTGACCGTAACCTTGTAGGTGCCCAGCGGAAGATTCGGCTGCACGAAGTAGCCGTCGTCTCCGCTGACGATCTGGTTGGAGTATCCAACCTCCGGATTGCTGATCGAAATCGCCGCCCCCGGAAGCGCCGCTCCGCTGGCATCGGTTGCCTGGCCTCGGATTGTGCCGTTGATCGATTGCGATTGTGACCACGCGGGGGTACTCGTCAAGGCGGCGATCAGCCCTGCTGCTACAACAGCGCCGAGAATATAATTGCGGACGAAGTGAAGGATCGTCATGGGCTTTGCCTCCTGGGATTTGTGCCGACTTCCTGTTCAGATGGTCTATATGACTCGTACATACAGCACACTTAGTAAAATTTATTTATAAAGTGCGGAATGCTGGTGAGCATAGAGAACCCACTGAGCAAAGTCAATACAAAAAATCCTGCAAAAAAATCAGGTGAGCAGTGTACTTTGAATGGCGGACAGGCTCATCGAGATCGCTCCGTGGAGCTGGGCCTGCGTGCCAAGCGAGCTTGCGACCAGCGTTGGACATGCAAATTCGTTCTGTTCCAGCAACTTTCGTGTGCATCGACAAAGCTCCGGGTGAGACCCTACACCGCCGCCCAGGATGATCGTCGCAGGGTCCAGCAGCAGCGCTAAGCTGGCGAGGCAGTCGGACAGGATGCGGGCGGCGTATAAGAGAACCTCTCCAGCCAACGGGTCGCCATCCTGGGCCAAGTCGAAGATCTGCGGCGCGCGCAGCTTGGCTAAGGCCGTATTTCCTTTGTGGCCCGCACGCTTCAGAACGCGTAGCCACTCCGCCTCGATACCGCTTCCGCCGATCGTGCGCTCCAACTGACCGATCGAGCGCACGCGCATCGGTTCGCGTGGCAGGCCGTTAACGCCCATATGTCCGATCTCGCCGGCGCTCCAAGCCGAGCCTCGATGAAGTTTCCCCTGTAGAAAGATTCCCGCGCCTACTCCGGTGCCCAGCGCCACAAAGATAAAATCTTCCAAACCCGCCGATGATCCGTGCCAATGCTCGCCGACCGCAGCCAGGTTGGTATCGTTCTCGATCAACGCCGGAATCCCCGTCTGCTTCTCGATCATGGCGCGCAGTGGAACGTCGTTCCATGCCTTCAGGTTTGGCGCGGAGATTACGACGCCCGTGCGAACGTTGGTGATGCCCGGCGCTCCTGCCGTGATGTGCAGCACTTTACGCAGCGACATCCCGCCCTCTTGGCACATCGCCTTCAGCCCTTCGTGCACCAGCCCGCACACGGCCTTCGGCGTCTTCTGCTTCTCGGAGAATTGGGTCGACCACTGTGTGATCACCGTGCCGTTCAAGTCTGCCAACATCATGCGCAGCCGAGTGCCACCAATATCGACGCCTGCGACGCAGCCGTGGCTGGCACGAAAGCGCAGCAACCCGGGCGGACGTCCACCGCTCGACTCGCCGTCGCCCAGATTCTCGATCAGGCCCTGCCCCTCGAGGTACGAGACCGCGCTCGATACCGTCGGCGCGCTCAGGCCGGAGAGGCGCGCCAGGTCGGCTTTCGAACACGGGTTGTGCTTTCGCAGCAGCAGCAGCAGGCCGCGCGCGTTGACCTGGCGCAGGTGCGAAGGCCGCGATGGCCCCTTCTCATGGTCCTTCGTGTATGGCCGGGGCACGGAATCGCTCGAATCTTTGAGTCTCATGTCTCTGATGGCTCGCTTTTCATGACGCCTGTCAAACTATCACACTCTACCTAACTTAGTAAGCTTTACAAAGTTTCTCCAGCATGGTATTCATGACCGACGCCTAAAACCATCGTCATCCTTGAGGAGATCTTCGCATGAGCTTCCCCGCACTCCGCCGATCCAGCCACCACCCCTTCAGCATTTTGATTGCGCTGCTCCTTACCAGCGGAACCGTGGCCATGGCGCAGGCTCCTCACGATGCGGCCGCTCATAGCGCCACCCAGCCGGTTCCCTACCGCCGACCGCTCGCCCGTACTCTCCCCATCGACCGCGGTTCAGCGGGCCTCTGGCAAAGCCTGCAAAAGCTGCACACCCGCGCCAGCCTCATCATGGTCGTCGCCCATCCCGACGACGAGGACGGCGGTATGCTCACTTACGAGGGCCGCGGCCAGGGCGTCGATACGTCCCTCCTGACGCTCAATCGCGGCGAAGGCGGACAGAACGTCATGACCTCGAACTACTGGGATCAGTTAGGCATCATGCGCACCCAGGAGCTTCTTGCCGCCGGCAACTACTATGGCGTGCATCAGTACTGGACCCGCGTCGCCGACTTCGGCTTCTCCAAGACCATCGACGAGTCGCTCAAGGTCTGGGACCACGATCGCGTTCTATACGACGTCGTCCGAGTTATCCGTATGGTTCGCCCCCTGGTCGTAACCTCGGTCTTCGCCGGCAACGTCTCCGACGGGCACGGCCAACATCAGGTTTCAGGCATGATGGCGCAGGAGGCCTATAACGCCGCCGGCGATCCGAAGATGTTTCCCGACCAGATCAAGGAAGGACTTCTGCCCTGGACCCCGTTAAAGGTCTACGCCCGCGTCCCCTTCGCGCGCGTCACCGAGAAGGGCATTTACGATTACGCCACCGGTCACTGGGAGCCTGTCCGCTTCCGCAACTACGTTGACAAGACATGGATGGAGGGCATCCCTTCGGCCACCGTCGATATTCCCTCCGGTACATACAACCCGCAGTTCGGATTCTCGTACTCTCAGATAGCCAGCGAGGGCCTCAGCAAGCAGAAGTCGCAGAACGGCGGCATCGGCATCCCGCTGCCTGGCGCGGTTACTTCGGGCTATCATCTTTACGCCTCCAGAACTCCTGCCTTGGCGCACGAGACCAGCTTCTTCGATAGCATCGATATTTCATTGGCTGGAATTGCCAGCTACGCTCCCAAAGCCGAGCAGGCCGCATGGCGCGAGAAGCTGGACGCGCTCAGCGCCTCGGTCGATGAAGCCATCAAGGACTTCGACGCGACCAACCCCTCCAGGAGCGCTCCTGCGCTGGCCAAGGGCCTCACCCAGACCAACGATCTGCTCGCCGCAATCGGCACCAGCAAGCTCTCCGCCGAAGCCCGCTACAACATGACCCACGAGCTCTCGGTCAAGCAACGCGAGTTCAACACCGCCCTCGAGCAGTCGCTGGGATTGACACTGATGGCCAACGTCGTCGACGGTGTCAGCACGCGAAGCTTCGGCCCCATGGGCGACATGTCGACGCAGTTGCCCACGCCGCAGACTGTGATCCCCGGCCAGACCTTCAAGGTCCATGTGCATCTGGCCAACGAAAGTTCTGACTCGGTCTCCATCCACAAAATCGATCTGAAGTCCCAGGCTGGCCCCGGCTGGTCGTTCACCTCCGAAGCGCCCGTCACCGGCGAGGTCGCCGCCGGCCAGACCCGCGACGAAAACTTCGTAGTGGTCGCGCCGGAGCAGGCAAACTTAACCAAGTCCTATTACAGCCGCCCCAATATCGAGCAGTCGTACTACAATATCGACGACCCGCGTTATCTCAACCTACCCACGTCGCCCTATCCGCTCTCGGCGGTAGCGACGGTGGACTACGGCAACGTGCAGATCAAGCTCGACGGTATCGTGCAGACCGTGGAGCGCATCCCGGGCACGGGGCCCGTACTTGAGCCCCTACTAGTTGCCCCGGCGATATCCATCCTGGTCTCGCCGCAGGCCGGCATCGTTCCACTCACTAGCCGCACGCTCAGCCTTCAGGTCGAAGTTCGTAGCAGTGTCAAGGGTGCAGCCAAGGGACAGGTTCATCTCGATCTGCCCCAGGGCTGGACGTCGAGTCCCGCTGTCGCCGACTTTGCCATGACACGCGACGGCGAGGATAAAAACATCGTCTTTAGCGTCACGCCGCTGTCGGTGCAAGCCAAGCCGTACACCATCACTGCCGTCGCCGACTACAACGGCGAAAAGTACACTCAGGGATTCGTTACCGTTGGCTATCCTGACATGTTCCCCTATCCCTACTATCATCCCGCCACCTATCGCTCCACCGGCGTCGATGTTAAGGTTGCGCCCGGCCTGAAGGTGGCCTATATCATGGGCACCGGCGACGACGTGCCTCGCTCGCTTGAGGACCTTGGCGTCCACGTGACCTTCCTCTCCCCACAGGACATTGCCTCCGGCGACCTGGCCCAGTACGACACCATCATCCTCGGCATCCGTGCCTACGCCACCCGCACTGACTTGCGCACATTCAACAATCGCCTGCTCGATTTTACGAAGAATGGCGGCACCGTCGTCGTCGAGTACCAGACGCCTGAGTACGACCACAACTACGGACCATACCCGCTCACCCTCTCCTCCGATCCAGAGAAGGTGATCGAAGAGGATAACGCCGTCAATATCCTCGCCCCCAGCGATCCTCTGCTTACCTGGCCCAACAAGATCACCACAGGCGACTTCGACAACTGGGTCGAAGAGCGTGGCCACGGCTTCATGCACCAGTGGGATCCCAGATATGTCGCGCTAACCGAGACTCACGACACCAAGCAGGATCCGCAGAAGGGCGGCTTGCTCTACGCGCGTTATGGCAGGGGCACCTACATCTATCTCGCCTACGCCTTCTTCCGTCAGATGCCCGACGGCGTTCCCGGTTCGTTCCGTATCATGGCGAACCTGATCAGCGCAGGTAAGAATCCTGATCTCCAAAGCACTCAAGCCGCCGGGCAATAAGTCTCGGCACCTGGTCCCTGGCGAGTAATTCGATAGACGCATTGCGTCCATTTCAGTCCATGGCTGCGTGGGCGCGGTTCGCTTAACCGCGTCTGGCAAGATGTCGGCAGCCGCAACTAACATAACTCCCCGCGCAATCCTGTGTCGTCCTGCACACAAATCCGGGGAACTGATGTCGAGAAAAAGAGGGTGTGGCTAATCGTGGTTACACCATCGAACTCAAGCCGCTCTTCCGCACCACAAAAACATCTGAACTTCTTCCGTATTAAGGAAGGATAATCATCCGGGACAGCTCTTAGCTGCGCACTACCAATTGAAGCTCTTATTCTGCCACTACTGCTTTTACAAGGTTCCGTGGGTGATCTACATCGATTCCCGCTTGTACGGCCATGAAATACGAGAGTAGTTGGAAAACTATCACTTCAGCGAACGGCAGAAGCGTCTCGGTCAGGTGGGGCACAAAGAATATGTGGTCCGCAATTGCAGCTGCGGCGTGATCTTCATCGTTTGCAATGCAAAGTATCTTTGCACCTTGTGCACGCATGTCGCGCATCAGTTGAAGAACCTTCTCGTACCGACGCACAGAATCCAGGTCATTGCGGTCCACCGTTGCAATCATAACCAAGGGTGTGGATTCATTAACCAGTGCATTCGGCCCGTGCTTTAGCTCGCCACTCGGGTAGCCCTCGGCATGCAGATACGACGACTCCTTCAACTTCAAAGCACCTTCCCGGGCGATCGGGTAGTGGAGCCCTCGGCCAAGAAAAAGAAAGCTTTTGAAGTTCCGGAACCCAGCTGCGATGTCGTGCGCCGCGGCTTGCCAAGCCGGCAGACGTTCCGCCAATACAGATGGGAGCCGCTCGATCTTCCGCAAATTTTCTCTAATCTCCGTTGCGGGAATTGTGCCGCGTACTTCGGCAGCCAAAAGCGCAAGCAGGTGGACCACGAGCAGCTGTGCGGTGAAGCTCTTTGTCGCAGGAATGGCTCGTTCCCGTCCCGCCAGTGTGGGATAAGAAACAGTGGCTTCCCGGGCCATCGTAGAACCAGGCACATTTGTCACGGCTAACGTCCGATGCCCCGTTGCGGCGGCCTTGCGCAGTGCTGCCAAAGTGTCAGCCGTCTCGCCCGATTGCGAGATAACCATGACCGAAGCCTTCTTCAAGGAGTTTTCCGAGCGGTAACTATATTCGCTGGCGTATTCGACGTCCACCGCCATTCCGCTGAGGTCTTCGAGGAGCAACTCCGCAACCATGCCCGCATGGCGGCTGGAACCGCTGGCGACAATTACAATTTCGTCTTCGGCCAAGGAGATCCACTCCCTGGCCGCTGCATTCTCAAAGCGACGGAAGTTGCCGTCCGTAACGTAATGAGCGATGGTTGCCTCGAGGGCTTCTGGCTGCTCGTAAATCTCCTGCAACATCCAATGCGCGAAACCATTAGGACTATCTTGCATTTGTTTGAAAGCTCCGGTCTTTTTTT
>JBEPUY010000079.1:0-11071 GCA_041691255.1 Granulicella sp.
GATGTCCACTGCGACGAGTACACCGTGATCGACGAACCGGCCAGCGCACGGACTTCAATGGAACCTGCCCATGCGACCCCATCTCATCCTTAGGCTGACCCTCGTACGCAAGCTCGCTCAGCCGATCATTCTGGCTCTATTGCTTGCGGGTGCAGTCATCGCGGGTGGGCAGCAGCCTTCCGCCTGCGATGCGGGCCGTCAGGCCTTTCTGGCGCGAAACTTCGCCGTCGCTGCGCAGCGTTTTCAGGAAGCCGAATCGCAAGCCGGATCAGCCTGCGGCTCCTCGCTTTTTCTCGCCAAGAGTCTGCTCCATCTTAACCGGTTCAGCGATGCGGAAGCGGCCTTGAAGCGGTATCTGGAAGCGCATCCTACGGACTCGGAAGCATCCTTTCTGCGCGGGTATGTGCTCTTCCGTGAGGACCGTGCGGCACCTTCGCTGGAGGCCTACACACACGCGGCTACCCTGGCCACGCCGCATGCGGACGATCTGAAGATTGTCGCGCTGGACTACGTTCTTCTACACGACGATGCCTCGGCTGTGCGCTGGTTGGAGCGATCACTGCAGATGAACGGCGGCGACCCGGAGGCGTGGTACTTTTTGGGGCGCGCTTTTTTCTCGCAAAGCCGGTTCGCGGAGGCAGAGCACGCCTTCCTGGAGGCACTGCGGCTGGATCCGGCGGAGCTTCGAGCACGCAACAACCTGGGTTTGACGTACGAAGCGGAAAACCGGCCGACCGATGCTCTGCGCGAGTATCAGGAAGCGGTAGCGCAGGACCGCGCCGCGCGCTCCGGCGCGGCGGCTGTTGCAGCCAAATCGCCACCGGCCGCAGAGACGGAAGCGCAGCCATACCTGAACCTGGGCAGCCTGCTTGTTCTACAGAATCGCTCGGCGGAAGCTGTACCGATTCTCCGGGAATCAACCGCGATGTCCACTGCCTGCGTCGCCTGCCATCTGGAACTTGGACGTGCATTGGTGCGAGAGGGGAAGCTGGCGGCGGCACGGGTGGAGTTTGAGGTCGCAGTGAAGCTGAAGCCTGAAGACCCAGCGTTGCACTACGAACTCGGACAACTCTACCAGCGCAGCGGAGACCAGGCTGCCGCAAAAGTCGAATTGGCCCGCAGCAAGGAGCTTTACGGCAATCGAGCCGCCGGACCCGCAGTGCCGTAGAAGTCAGTGACCCGCGCTGTTGGAGTTAGCGAGCCAGTGAAAGGGTTAACCTCGTCACGCTGGCGTGCGGAAAGCGATAGCGAAACTGGCTGCTCACCGCGAAGCTGTCCTTTCGTGGCGTAAGTGCGTCTGGCCGCTCTTCGGAGTTGCGATCAAAGAGACTCGCGCTCTCAAAAACCAGAGCTTCAGCATGGGGATCGGGGCGTGCTCCTGGAACAGTTAGTTCACTGTCGATGTCCTTGTTCAAGGACCGGTTTACGACGAACAGTGTAACCGTCCGGCTGTCTTGGCTAGCCGTTGTCGTGACGTCCAGGTAGGGCACATGCGCAATCTCGGGCAGACGCGTCACCCCGTTGTGTACAGCATAGCTTCCGCTTTCCACCTTGGTCTGCAGGAGGTGATCGGAGGGAGCTTCGGAGTACATGCGGAAGACATACGAGGCCGGCGTGCCGTAGACCTGGCCGCGACGCTTCCAGATGCCCGCGAACTCGACGACACCGGTCATGTCCGAAACCGGCACGATGTCGCTCGACCGGAGGAGCATATTGTAGGTGCTTGCCGTAGTCAGAGCGCCGGCGAAGTTGTCGTAGAGCGGCGTGGGCGGCCCCATGTTGATTTGCTTGGAATAGTCGAAGTGCATTCCGACCCAAAGCCACTCAGTAAAGGCGATCTTCACGCGATCGCGGTTGGCCGTGCTTCCGATCTGCCGGGTCATCTGGCCGAAGCGGCGTTCGAGTTCCGCCGGCATGGCTAAGGAGGCCATCGCGCTAAACTCGTTGGTTGCCTGCTTCCAGCGCAGGTTGTCCGTGGTGACGACGAAGTGGCTGGAGATCAGGTCCATGGTGCCCGGAGGATTGCCCAGTTGCGCGGCGTTCCATGCCGTGAAGATGTCCGGGTCCTGGCCGGTGGCAATTATTTTTGCTGTTGGGTCCACCGCGCGGATCGCTTTGCTGAACGCAGCAGTGCGCTCAGGAAGCTGCGTCAGTGTGGGCCAACCGGTGTTCCAACTACCCCACAGTTCGTTGCCCAGCTCCCAGGTCTGGCCGGGTCCATGCAAGGGCGGCGGAGCTTTGTCATCCACGTACTTTACCCAGGCGGCGGCTTCCTCCGGCGTTCCGCTGCCGAGGTTCAGTGCGATCTGGGGCTTCGCTCCTACCAACTCGCAGAAGTGCAGAAACTCGTCCGTGCCGAAGGTATTCAGTTCCGGTATGCCCCACGCGACATTGAGCATACTGACGCGCTTGTCGCGCGGACCAACCCCGTCCGTCCAATGGTAGCCCGAAGTGAAGTTGCCGCCGAAACGTATCAGGGGCGTGTGCAGCGCTTTCACCATGCGGACCATGTCGGGGTCGAGTCCATCGAGATTGTCCGCCGGCATCAGCGAAAGCTGATCGATGAGGACCGACTCTGCGCCGCGCAATTCGACAACGAGGTCCGCCGGTTCAAAGAGCTCGATTTGGCCGACCGGAAGCTTCAGTTCGAACCTGAACTTCGTCCAGTCGCGAGACTCTACGTGGAGTGTTGCCTCGGCGAGCACAGCAGCAGGTTGATTGCGTTTGCGCAAAGCGACGTACACGGTCACCGGACCGTTCACCTGCCTTGCATAGAGACTTCCGCTGTATGTGAGTTCGCGTTGCGCTGGCAGATAGACGCGCTGACGGATTCCGACCGGCTTGTCCGGCAGTCCCAGCAGCTCGAGAGCTGCGTTGGAGTTTGCAGCGTCGCCGTAGCGGATCTCATACCGGTTGCCCTGCGTCTCATCGATCGGCTCCCAGGGCAGCGGCAGGCCGAGGTCGGAAGCGCGGATCAGCTCGGGCTGCTCGTCGGTCATCAGGCGAATGTTGGCCGGACTCCATAGGCCGGCCTCCAGGCTGGGGTTGCGCAGCAGCTCGGCCCAGAGGCCGTTGTAGGTCGAGTTGCCGATCGGCTCGAGAAACGTGCCGAAGATGGTTCGCGGAATCGCGTGACCGGCATTTGCGGTATGCACGCGAATGGTGGCGACCTCCGGGATGGCCGATTCGATGACCACCTGTGCGTTGGCCGAGAGCGCAGCGACGCTCAGCGCGGCGCACAGACTGAGAGGCAGAGAGAGTAATTTGAGACCTACCGGTGCGCGTGAGACAATTTTCATGTGCGATGCTCCTCGACAAATCGTGTAAGCCCTTACATGGGCGCAACACGATCCTATACCAGCCCTGGTCAGCGGTCAGGGAAGGGACCGGATGGGGGCGATTCGCAGGGCGATCGTATGTGCGAGAGGCCTCGATGACGTCAGTCCAGAAACAATCGTGGGTGCGAATCGTGCCCTGCATGGCATTCCTGCTCTTCTGTCTCCCACTCGCCGCAGCAGGCAAGGTTGCGGCGCAGACTTCGGAAGCATCTTCGGCTCAGGCGGGGCGTGTCGCGGAAGACCTTCACGAGGGCAACCAGGCCATGCGGGAAGGCCATACCGCTATTGCTATCGAACATTTCCGCTCCGCCGTGGCCCATGCGCCGCGTTTGGGCGAGGCGTATTTCAACCTGGGACTCGCAGAGGAAGAGGCCGGCAATCATCGGGAGGCAGTCACGGCGCTGTCGCGCGCGCTGGAGTTGAAGCCCTTGCTTCAGGGGGCTAATCTGTTTCTCGGCATTGCGAACTATCGAATGAACCATCTGGACGCCGCTGCTTCGGCGTTGAGCAAGGCAGTGGAACGTTCGCCTGCTTCGGCCAAGGCGCAGATGTGGCTGGGCGTAACCTACCTCGCGCAGAACCAGCCGGAAAAAGCCGCCGTCGTACTCGATAAAGCCAACAAGCTCGATCCCAAAGACGTCGACATCTTGTATCACCGCGGCCGGGCGCATCTGTTGGTTTCAAAGAATGCCTATGAAGAGATGTTCACCGTTAGCCCGGATTCCTGGCGTGTCCACCAGGTTCTGGCGGAGGCGTACCAAGAGGCCGACCGACACACGGATGCCATCACCGAGTACAAGATGGCGGTCGCCGCCGCGCCCCAGGAGCCCGGCCTTCACGACCGTCTGGGTGAGGAGCTGTGGAAGAACGGTGCGCTCGACGAAGCGGACAAGGCGTTTGCAGAAGAGCTGAAGCTGGACCCCGACAGCATCACGGCTCTCTATCATCTCGGGCGGCTGCGCGTTACACGAAGCGACGGAGGACAGGTCGCAGATGGCATCCGCCTCTTGAGTCAGGCACTGGCGCAGGATCCCTCGATGTTGCAGGTCGAGTACTATCTGGGGCGCGGGACCGCGCAACTGGATCAGAACGATGTTGCCATCCGCCACTATGAGAACGCTGTGAAGGGTGACCCCAACGGCGACGTGGCGCAGCAGTCGTATTACCAGCTTGCACACCTGTACCGGCAGATGAAACGTCCGGACGATGCGAAGTCGGCGCTCGCCAACTTTTCTCGTTTGAAGAAACAGGCGGATGCAGATCAGAAGCGGAAGTTCGAAAATCGTTTCAATCCAGATGCGGACACGCCAGGTAAGACGGGTGATGCGACGACGTCGCCTGAAACTGACCATCCCTAGAGAGATGTTGACAGGCTGCAAGCGGTTACGGCCGCGTGCTCTCCGGTTTGGGACATACACATGCGTTGAGATTCAGGCCGATTTTTCAAAAAAGCTGCCCTGGAAAGATTTATTTTGACATCCACCTTTCGATTGACTATAGTTACGCCAATCGAGTGGAAGCGTTTACATTACTTTTACGCGGAGTGATCGATGAGAACGGAATCTGGCGGCTCCTTTGGAGGAAATGTGAAATCAATATCTGCCTTTTGGCGAGCACTTTGGATTGTTTTGGTACTAGCGGCAGGTGTGGGCGCTCAGGCACAAACCAATCGGGGAACATTGTCGGGTACGGTCCTCGACGTCAGCGGGGCCGTGATTCCCAACGCCAAGCTCACTGCCACCAACAATGAGAATGGAAACGTGTACAATACGGTGTCCACAGGCAGTGGCGGCTTTGAGATTTCGCAAATGTCTCTGGGAACCTACACTGTCAACGTGTCGGCGACGGGTTTCAAATCGTCAGTGCAAACCGGCGTCCTGATCCAGGTAGCGCAAACAACTGGGCTCGACATCAAACTGGGTCTGGGGCAGGCGAGTGAAACGATCAACGTCGATGCGAGCGGTACCAAGCTTCAGACGGAAACCTCAGACATCAGCACGGTCATCGATTCGAGACAAGTGATCGATCTTCCGCTGTCCCTGGGAGGACAGAAGGGTGCGCGCGCCCCTGAAGCCTTCGTGTTCCTGACGCCAGGTACGGTCGCGTACGGTTCCGGCAACGGAGCGGCGGGGCCTTCGTTCTTTTCCAAGACCTCCGGTGGGCAGAACTTCAGCACCGAAGTGATTCTTGACGGCGCGAGCACATTCCGTTCCGAGAATGGATCGACGTTCGATGAGACTTCGCCTTCGGTTGAATCCATCGGCGAATTCAAAGTGCTTACCTCGACCCTCCCTGCCGAATACGGCAGGACCACTGGCGGTATCGAAGTCTTCTCGACCCATCAGGGCGGCAATCAGTACCACGGCACCGCGTTCGAGATTTTCCGTAACGAAGCGCTGGATGCGAACAATCTTTTCAACAACATTGACCTGCGCGCAGGGCGAGACTTCAATACTTTTCGCAAGCCGAAAGACCGCCAAAACGACTATGGCGGATCGCTGTCAGGGCCGCTGGTCATTCCCCGGCTCTACAACGGTAGAGATCGTACCTTCTTTTTCTTCGAGTTCGAAGCCTATCGACAGGTTGTAGGCGCGACCCACACGAATACCATTCCTACGGCAGCCGCCCGGATGGGTGACTTCTCTGCCTACCTTGGCAGTCCGGTCCTTGACGCAGGGGGCAACCCTCTCATCAACCCGTGCAGTGGCACCCCCGTGCTGAATAACCAGATCTTCGACCCTGCAACTGAGATGACCGTTGGCGGCGTTCTGTGCCGTTCGCCTTTTTTGGGGAACATTGTTCCCACGGCTCGCTTCAGCGCCGTGGCCAAGAACGTCCTTGCTCTGCTTCCTCTGCCTCAGACGATGGCGTTGAGAAACAATTACTCGCTCGCTTCGTCGTCGCCGAATGCGAACACGATGATGACCATCCGCATTGACCAAAACTTCGGTCAGAACAATAAGGTGTATGTCTCGGCGAGTTCGCGTGAGAACACGCCCAACATCAATCCAAACTTTGCTCCGCCCATCGACAATGTGAACGCGCAGGACTTCACGACGCACTATATCCGCGCCGGATACGACCACACGTTTTCTCCCACGCTGCTCAACCATCTGAATCTGGGGTACAACCGGACGAACAGCGTCAACTTCGGCCCCGGAGCCGGGCGGGGCGTGTCGTACGTAACCCAGTTGGGAATCGGCAACGTGGTCGGAACCACCTTTCCCTCTTTCAACTTTGGTGATAGCGCGACCGGACTCAGTGGCATCGGATCGAACACCGACAACGATACCATCGACGATGGCTACCGCCTCAACGACAGCGTTACCAAGTCTATTGGGCGCCATACGATCACGATCGGTGGAGACTACCGTTTTCAGAAGTTCTTTCCTATTTCTCACAATGGCGAGACGGGTAACTTCAATTTCAGCCGCAACCAGACGTCCTTCCAGCCTGGTCAACAGGGAAGTACCGGCCTGGGATTTGCCAGCTTCCTCCTTGGCCAGGTGGACGGAGCCGGGTTGAGCAACTACGCCGCTGGACAGCCCCACTGGATCTACTCCTACGGCGCGGTCTACGCACAGGATGACTACAAGGTCTTTCCGACACTGACCCTCAACCTGGGCGTTCGGTGGGATGTCGACCTTCCCCGTCGCGAGCGCGATGGAAACACGTCGAACTTCAGCCCGACTGCGCCGAACCCCGGGGCTGGCGGTTTGCCTGGCGCGCTGGTCTTTGCTGGCACGGGCACCGGCCGCAACGGCAATAATGCCGAGCGCTGGGCTCAGATCTGGAAGAAGGACTTCGCCCCACGAATAGGCTTTGCGTGGACACCCAACTTCGCCGATGGCCACACAGTGTTGCGTGGTGGGTACGGCATCTACTACGGCGCCCTCACACCTGCGGACTTTGGCGGCAGCCTGCGCGACGGCTTTGCGGCAAATCCAAACAAAGGATCGCCAAACGGCTACGATGCCGCCTTCAATATCGATACGGGATTCCCCGCATATACAAAACCCCCGTTTCTCGATCCGACCCAGGACAACAACAACGGCATCAACTATATCAAGGCTTCCAACGGACGCCCTGCGATGGTCAACAACTGGAGCTTGCAGGTCGAGCAGCAACTTGCCACGGACCTGATCCTCGACGTCGGCTACGTTGGACAGCACTCAACCTTTCTCCACTCGTCGTTTTCATCCACGAATAACCTGCCGGTGAAGTACTTCGCTCTCGGCAACCACCTGTTCGATCCCGCGGGTGGAACGAGTGGCGTTCCTCTTCCGTATACCGGCTTTAGTAACCAGATTGCACAGGCCCTGCGGCCGTTCCCTCAGTACACCCGCATTAACACGGACTGCTGCCTTGAGAACGAAGGCGTGGCTTCGTTCAATGCTTTGGAAGTTCAACTGAAGCGCCGTTTTCATAACGGCTTGAACCTGCTGGCCTCCTATACTTTCTCGAAGACGTTGACGGATGCGGACAGTGCATTGCCGTTCTTCGCAACCATCGCGACCAGCCCTGGCTCTCCGCAGAACCCTGAGAATAAGAAGGGCGAGAAGAGCATCAGCACACAGGATCTGCCCTCGAACTTCGTGGTCAGCTATCTCTATGAGTTGCCTATAGGTCAGGGCAAGAAATACCTGAGCAAGAATCGGGTAGTTTCAAGCATTGTGGGAGGCATCACGATCGGTGGGGTGCAGCGCTACGAATCGGGGCAGCCTTATGCCTTCGGCAATGCGGGCGCGACTGGCGTTCCAAGCTTTGACGAGTCGATCCGGTTCAATCGCACGGGTAAGCCCATTTACAACAATAATTTCAACCATACCACTGGCGATCCGCGTACTACTTCGATTTTCAACGCCAACGCGTTCGACGATCCCAATAGCGCAGTCAACCGTGCCGCACGAGGTGGTCCTTATGGTGGCGCGTTTGGGTTCGGCAATCTCACTCGGGTCACAAGCGAAGTTCGCACACACTCTTATCTTGACGAAGACTTTAGCTTCAACAAACGAACAAAAATCTACGATCGGTTCGACATAGATCTAAAAATAAACTTCCTGAACGCATTCAATCGGAAGATACTCAATCGAGCCAATTCCAACGGTCCAGGCGACGGTGGCTTCGGCACCACAGGTAGTACGATCCTCGGCCCGCGACAAATACAACCAGAGCTACGAATAGAGTTCTAAGTGTCCTGGAACGCACCCCCAGAGAGGCCTTGCCAAGGCGAGGTCTTTCTGGGTTATGCTCAACAAATGCTCCTTGGTCTACCTGCCGTGTGTCTATCCTGCACGCTCGCTTTACTGCTGCCGTGTTTGGCCGTAGTAGCGCAGCAGGAATCGGAGCTCAACCGGCCAAGCACGGGGGTATCGCATACTGCATCGGGCAAGCTGCTTGAAGAAGCAGGTCGGCTGGACGAAGCTCGTACAGAGTACGAAGCCGCTTTGCAAATCGATCCGGACCAGATTGCTGCGGCGCGAGGGTTAGCTTCCCTTGCAGAACGGCAGGCGCTTGCTCTGGCGAACGCAGGTAAGAATGACGAGGCTCTGGCACTGCTGGAGCATATGCGGTTGATCATGCCCTCCGATGAAGAACTGGCGCGTGATCTTGGCACGCTGGCCCTCAATGCAAGGCATTTCGACGTAGCGGAACGCGCGCTGGTGGCGGCGCACAATCTTGCGCCTTCAGAGCCACTTGCCATCTACGCCTTGGCGAGAGTTCGTCTGGCCCAGCAGCATATGCCCGAAAGCGAGCAGCTCCTGCGACAATATCTTGTCATCAAGCCAGAAGATGCTACCGCTCACTACGGTCTAGGACACCTCCTGGGCATGCTGTTGCGCAACGAAGAAGCGCGCGCGGAGTTTGCGAGATCCATTGCCCTGGCCCCCAAGCAGACCGAAAGCTACGTCGAAGTGGCAGATATCGATGCGCTCGAGGGAAAGTACGATTCTGCGATCGCCGGCTACAAAGCCGTACTGGCGCGCGCCCCTAAGCACAGTGGAGCGCTCGCTGGCCTGGGCACTGCATACTATCGGGAGCATGCCTATGCGGAAGCTGAGCCGGTGCTGGCCGAGGCGATCCGATTGGCGCCCGCGTACTCGACAGCGCATTACTATTACGGACTTACCCTGCTGCGCCTTGGTCGTACTGCCGAATCGAAGGTAGAACTGGCACGTGCTGCGGAACTTGCCCCGAATGACAGCCATCCGCCACCCCGGTAAGCCGGGCTATGCTGAGGCCACTATGGGCGGAAAATGGATCAGCTTGTTCGCTAGGAGGACTACGATCAACAACATGGTATTTGAACGCGCGTTTTTTTTACCTCTTCTGCTTTCTTTTTATCTGCCTGTGCTCGCAGCCCAGACGAGCGTGAACCAGACGCCGCAAGCCGCTCCGCAAGCGGGACAGTCGACCACGATGGGCGGGGTAAATACCGGGGGAGCGCACGCCGCGGTGCTTGACGAGAAGCGCCGGCCTATTACCGCAGGCGGTTTTGTCAAAGACGGCCCCGTCATTTTTCAGGATGTAGCGGACAAGTCGGGTCTGGCGAAGTGGATTCACCAGATGGGAACGCCGGAAAAGCAATATATCATCGAGACCGTTGGCTCGGGCGTGGGCCTGCTCGACTATGACAATGATGGCTGGCTGGATATCTATCTCGTTAACGGATCGACCTATGATGCACTTTCCGGAAAGACGACTTCCCCGCATGCGGCTTTATTCCACAATAACCACGACGGCACTTTCACCGATGTCGCGGCAAAGGCTGGAGTGGAAAACGACCGATGGGGTTTTGGTGTTGCCATTGCCGACTATGATAACGATGGCTGGCCTGATCTCTATGTGAGTAACTACGGTAAGAATAGGCTGTATCACAACAATCACGATGGAACTTTTACTGACGTCGCGGAGAAGGCTGGAGTTACCGTAGGAGGCTGGTCCACAGGCGCGACATGGGGCGACTATGACGGCGATGGCAAACTCGATTTATTTGTACCGGGCTATGTTCACTATGATTTCGCTTCGCCTCCTGCCCCGGGCTCCAAGGCCGTAGCCTTCACAGGATGCGAATTTCGAGGGATCTCTGTCATGTGCGGTCCGCGAGGGCTGCGCGGAGAGTCGGACCATCTATTTCACAATAATGGCGACGGAACGTTCACGGATACCAGCGTCAAGGCAGGCGTGAACGATAAGTTGGGCTATTACGGTCTAGCTTCTCTTTTCATCGATGTAAACAACGACGGCAAGCCCGACCTTCTTGTGGCGAACGACTCAACGCCGAATTATCTCTACATCAATAAAGGCGATGGTACGTTCGAGGATGCGAGCTTCGCGTCGGGCTATGCTTTGAATGAAAACGGGCGGGAAACGGCGTCCATGGGCATAGCCACTGGAGACTTCAAGCACAACGGTCTTATCGATATTTACAATACAACTTTTTCCGACGACTACAACCCCATGTACCTCAATGAGGGCGAAGGTAACTTCACCGACGTTAGTTACCAGATTGGAATTGCGGAATCTACTATCCCATTCCTCGGTTGGGGAACAAGCTTCTTCGATTATGACAACGATGGTTGGCTCGACCTCTTTGTGGTCAATGGGCATGTTTATCCGGCGGTCGATAAGCTGGACTGGGGAACGACCTGGAAGCAGCGCGCTGTGCTCTTCCATAATGTGGCGGGCAAACTGCAGGCCGTGCCTCCCGTCGAAGGTACAGGACTGGCCAA
>JBEPUY010000080.1:0-9721 GCA_041691255.1 Granulicella sp.
TTCAGGTACGCCAGTTTTCAAGACTGGAGCCATCAACCACTCGGCCACTCTTCCTCTTTGAAGTTTAGTACGCGATTGGCTGCCAGCGCAAAAGACACCTCACCGCCGAGCAAGGGATTCCAGCAAGTTCCCACTGAAACCATGTATCTTTATTGCCATATAGTTGAACCGATCGAGACCTGAATCCTTGAGCTCGGTGGCTCGAAAGAAAACAGGCTTACTGGGACTAATGGGAAGGTGGGAGCGGGGCGGTGAGAACCAATGCAGTCAATTTTTGGTGCGTCAGTGCGCTAGCCTTCTTCGTTCTCGCGGCTCCGGCAAATGCATGGTCACAAACACCTTCGGCTGCTAAAGCGGAATCGGCGGCTGTGGACGCTTCGCTGGTGCCGGGACATTTTGTCGACACCACGGCTGCCAGCGGAATTAACTTCACAGGCGTAGCCTCGCACACTTCGAAGAAGTACCTGATTGAGACGATGGGGTCAGGCGTCGCTGTCTTTGACTACGACAATGACGGTTTGCAGGATATCTTCTTCGCCAATGGCGCTCCTCTCTCCGACCCAACGCCACTGGGAACGATCCCCCAGAAGAAGAGCGAGCAAGACTGGAACCGTCTCTACCATCAAAAGAAAGATGGAACCTTTGAGGACGTCACCGAGCGCGCCGGCCTGAAAGGCGTTGGCTACGACATGGGCGTCGCTGTGGGGGATTATGACAACGACGGCTACGAAGACCTGTATGTAACCGGGTATGGCGGCAATCACCTGTACCACAACAACGGGAACGGAACTTTTACGGATGTAACGGAAAAGTCCGGCACCGGCGGAAGAGGGTGGTCGACAAGCGCAGCCTGGGTCGATCTCGACAACGACGGCCTGCTCGATCTGGTCGTCTTGCGTTACATGAAATGGGACTTCAACGATATCTGGTGCGGAGAACACCGCGAAGGCTACCGCGCTTACTGCCATCCTGACACGTTCCCTGCGATTTCGCCTCTGGTCTATCACAACGATGGCAACGGACACTTCACCGAGGTCGCGCAGAAGATTGGCATGGGCGCGCCAGGCAAAGGACTCGGGATTGCCATCGCCGACTTCAATAAGGACGGCAAGATTGATGTCGCAGTCGCGAACGATTCCATGCTGGAGTTTCTCTACCAGAACAAGGGCGACGGCACCTTTGAAGAGACAGGGCTGACGGCCGAGACTGCCGTCGATGGCGACGGCCGCACCTATGCCGGCATGGGCATCGATTTTCAGGATTACAACAACGATGGACTCCCTGACCTTGTTGTCACCGATCTCGCCAACCAGAAGTACGCGCTCTATCGCAACAATGGCGACGGCAGCTTTACCTATGACAGCTACGTCTCCGGCCTCGCTGGCATCACGCTGTTGCACTCCGGTTGGGGCATCCACTTTCTCGACTACGATAACGATGGCTGGAAGGACCTGCTGATCGCGCAGGGGCATGATCTGGATACCGTGCAACTAAGTTATCCGCAGCTGCATTACAAAGAGCCGATGGTGCTGATACGAAATACCGGCAAAAGATTTGTCGATGTCTCCAGCGAGTCGGGGAGCGTCTTTCAACAGCCGTGGGTCGGGCGAGGCATGGCCGTTGGCGATCTGGATAATGATGGCCGGGTGGATGCCGTCGTCAGCACCAATGGCGGCCCTGCACACATTCTCCACAACGAAACCGCGACCCGGAACCACTGGATCTCCTTCTTTCTGGTGGGACATCGCAGCAACCGCGACGGCATTGGCGCAGTCATCAAGGTGACCACCTCAAAGGGTGCGCAATATGTGACGGTAACAACCGCAGGAAGCTATCTCTCGTCCAACGACAAGCGTGCGCATTTCGGGCTCGGCTCAGATACCGCCGCCGAAGAGGTCGAAATTCATTGGCCCAGCGGCATCGTTCAGAAGCTGGAGAACGTACAGTGCGACAGGATTTTGAAGGTCGACGAACCGGCCCAGCCCGCAGCAGCCGCGGGCAACAAGTCGGAGAAGTAAAAGAGATCCTCACAAGCAGAATGGCTTCCCCTATACATAGGCGAAGCCATTCGACTTAGAAGCGTATCCAGACTGAGATTTCAAACTACTTCGATGGTGTGCCCCTGCCTGTTAGATGGCGAATCAGGTCGACCTCATGCTGACGGTAAGGGGTGTCGTCCTGACGAAACACCTCGTGAAACCAGATTGTGGGCTGTATCAGCACATAAGGCCGCTTCCACGAGTCCCACGGCAGATAGGTCTGCGTCTTGCCTGCGACCAATCCCCAGTTGATTGCGGCGACGTTGTACTTCTTCGCGATGGGCAGGGAACCGTCAAACGTGCTTCCCGCGCCCCGCGCCATGTACTCGGTGCAGAGGATAGGCCGATGCAACGGTTCCAGCTCCTGGATGCGAGACTCGAACTCCTCGGGCCAGCCATAGTTGTGGAACGAGATCACGTCCGACTGAGCAAGCTGAATCTTCGTCGTAGCGCTCTCCTTCGCAGCATCGGACCAGTTGCCGGTCCACACGCCGCTCGTAAGCGGCTGCGACGGATTCTCCGCGCGCGCCCATGCAAACGCCTTGGGCAGCAGCTCATCGACACGCTTTACCTTCGCTGGAACATCTGCCTCGACATCACCGCCCTGGTTGTCCGGCTCGTTCCACACGTCCCATCCGAGGATGCGGTCGTCGTTGGCAAAGGCTCCCACCACGCCTTGAACATAAGCCTTCAGCTTCGGCTCATAGGAGCGGTCGAGCAACTCACGCTTTCCCGGACTCTGCACCCATCCCGAGTTGTGAATTCCCGGAATTGGCGGATGCTGCGGGCCGAGATGCGGATCGGTCTCCCAGCACGAGTCGAACAAGACCAGTAGCGGCCGGATGTGATGTTTCGCAGCAATGCTCAAAAAAGTATCGAGCCGCTTCTTGAATCCCTCCGGGTCCTGCTGCCAGAGCTGATCTTGCAGGAACACTCGCATCGTGTTCATCCCGATCGATTCGCCGAGCCCCAGTTCCTTGTCGTTCAATGTAGGGTTGAAGGTGGCTGCCTGAAACATCTCGAGTTCGTTGATGGCGTCGGACGGAATGAAATTTGCGCCGACCAACCAAGGCTGCTTAGCGTACCAGTCGTTCGCTTGTTTTTCCGTCCAACGCGGGCGACCCTGGCCCAGCACGGTGACAGTCTCCAACAGGGCGAGACCGAGAACGAGAGCAAATTTGAACTTCATGGCGAAACCTTTCAAAAGCATTGAAATAGGTTGAATAATCCCGGCCCTCATCATATAGGAATTGAATGAAATCGGTTACATGGTTCATTTGTCTATACTTACCGTTAGTCGACCATTCGCGGAGGAATGAACCACAGCATGAACGACACTTTTTCGCCAGGCAAAGCAGCAAACATCGAGCAATCATCCAACCTCATCACGCGCCGCCAGATGCTGCAAGGCTCAGGCTTGTTATGCGCTGCTGCGCTCACCTCCGCGCCGCTCTTTGCTGCGTCACCTGCCTCCAGCTACGATCGGCGGCCCGCTCCTGCGAAGAGAAAATTTGTCAGCCACGCCATCGAAGCAGCTATCGTCCGTACGAAGAAACAGATCGCAGATCCGCAGTTGGCTGGCATCTTCGAGAACTGCTTCCCGAATACTCTCGACACCACCGTCTCTCCTTCCACTATCAACGGAAAGCCCGACACCTTTGTCGTCACCGGCGATATCGACGCCATGTGGCTGCGCGACTCCTCGGCCCAGCTGATGCCTTATCTTCCCTTTGCAAAAGACGATCCCGAGCTCTCGCGCCTGCTTGAGGGAGCCATCCGCCGTCAGGCGAGCCTCATCCTCATCGACCCATACGCGAACGCATTCATGCCAACGGTATCGAGCCCACCGCTCTCCTGGTCACTCCACGACGACACTGACATGCACCCCGGCGTAGGCGAGCGCAAGTGGGAGATCGACTCACTCTGCTATCCCATTCAGCTTGCCCACGCCTACTGGAAAGCCACCGGAAACACTGCGCCCTTCGACGAGACCTGGAAGCAGTCCGCACACGCCATCGTCCGCACCTTCCGCGAGCAGCAGCGTAAGACGAGCCATGGCCCTTATCACTTTCAGCGCGCAGCGGCATCGCCGACCGATACGCTTATGCTCTCCGGCTACGGAAATCCTATTCGTCCCAACGGCCTCATCTGCTCGATGTTCCGCCCGTCCGACGATGCCTGCATCTATCCCTTCTTCATCCCGGCCAATCTCTTCGCCGTCGCTTCGTTGAGAAAACTGGCAGAGCTCGCCACCGGGGCGGCATCCGATCAAAAGCTCGCATCCGACTGCAACGCACTCGCTACCGAAGTAGCAGACGCGGTTGCGCGCCATGGCATTGTCGAGCACCCGACACACGGCAAAATCTATGCCTACGAAGTAGACGGCTACGGCAACCATGTCTGTATGGACGACGCCAACGCACCCGGCCTCCTCAGCCTGTCCTTCCTGGGAGCGTGTTCCATCTCCGATCCACTTTATCAACGCACTCGCGGCTTCGCCCTCAGCAAGGACAACCCATATTTTTTCCAGGGCAAAGCTGCCGAAGGTATCGGCGGTCCACATATCGGACTCGGCTACATCTGGCCGATGTCGATTCTCCTCCGCGCCTTCACCTCGAATAATGACGCGGAGATTCGCCAGTGCATCTATACTCTGCGCAATACCACCGGCGGCAAATACTTCATGCACGAGTCCTTTCAGCAGGACAATCCAAAGGACTTCACCCGCGCCTGGTTTGCGTGGGCCAACACGCTCTTCGGCGAACTTATTTTAAAACTCGCCAACACGAACTCTCCCATCCTTCGCGAAGACTTCAGCATCCGAGCATAACCATTTCTTCAGCGCGCATACAATCTTCAGCATGACGCACGAACGCCATATCATCTGGTGTTCGTGCGTCATAAAATAGCCGTATCTTTTTGGAGAGCTGCGCGTTTATGTCAACACTGTCACCATTTGTCCTTCTTCCCAGTTCGCACGCGCGCGCTCACGACCAGTTTCCCTCTGCCTCCGAACTCGAAAAAACACTCCGCGCTAAAATCCGTGGCGAAGTCCGCTTCGACGCTGCCTCAAAAGCTGCGTACTCCACCGACTCTTCCAACTATCGCCACATCCCCATAGGTCTCGTTATCCCGCACGACGAGCTCGATGTCATCAACACCGTAACTATCTGTCGCAGCTTCAACGCGCCTATCCTCTCTCGTGGCGGCGGAACTTCGCTCGCGGGCCAATGCTGCAACGCCGCCGTCATCCTCGATTTTTCGAAGTACATGAACAAGATGAGCCTGGTCGATCCCGTCGCTCGGACTGTCCACGTTCAGCCCGGCATCGTTCTCGACCGCGTCCGCGAAGCCGCGGAGAAATTCGAGCTCACCTTCGCGCCCGATCCTGCCACGCACAGCCGTTGCACTCTCGGCGGCATGATCGGCAACAACTCCTGCGGCGTCCATGCGCTCATGGGCGGCAAGACGGTCGACAATATCGAGTCGCTCGATCTCCTCCTCTACGACGGAACCCGACTCACAGTAGGTCCCACCACCGAAGCTCAGTTAGCAAATCACATCGCAGCCGGTGGCCGCATCGGTGGCATCTACGCCCAGCTCAAACGCCTCCGCGATTCTTACGCAGCTCTGGTCCGTAAAGAGTTTCCGCGCATCCCCCGCCGCGTCTCCGGCTTTAACCTCGACGAGCTACTCCCAGAAAATAACTTCAATGTAGCCCGAGCGCTGGTTGGCAGTGAAGGCACCTGCGCCATCATCCTTGGAGCCACACTGCGGCTCATCAAGAGCCCGCAGTATCGCACCCTCGTCGGCGTCGGCTTCGAAGATATCTTCATCGCCGCCGATCATGTTCCTCAACTCCTTACCCACAAGCCCATCGGCCTCGAAGGCATGGACGGCCATCTCCTCGACGCCCTCCGTAAAAAACACAAGCTCGAAGACGATCTCTCTCTGCTCCCCGAAGGCCGCGGTTTTCTCCTCGTCGAATTCGGTGGAGACACGCAATCGGATGCCGACCGTCAGGCCAAGGCGCTCGCCGAATCGCTCAAAGAGCTTCCTTCCAAGTCGACCTGCCGTATCTATAACGACCACGAGGCCCACCGAGTCTGGGTCATTCGCGAGTCTGGTCTTGGAGCCACCGCCGTCGTTCCCAATCAGCCCATGCGCTGGGAAGGTTGGGAAGACGCCGCCGTCGATCCCGCACAGGAAGGCTCCTACCTCCGCGCCATCGACGCCCTCATGCGCGAGTTCAACTACACCAGCCCCATGTACGGGCACTTCGGCCAGGGCTGCGTGCACATGCGCTTCAACTTCGACTTCGAGAGTGAAGCCGGTATCCTCGACTTCCGCCGCTTCATCGACCGCGCTGCCGATCTCGTCGTCGCCCATGGCGGCTCGCTCTCCGGCGAGCACGGTGACGGCCAGGCCCGCGCTGCACTCCTCCCCAAGATGTACGGCCCCGAACTCATGCAGGCATTCCGCGAGTTCAAGCAACTTTGGGATCCCGACAACCGCCTCAACCCCAGCAATCTTATCGATCCGCACCAGCCCCACGAAGACCTTCGTCTCGGCGCAGACTACAAGCCCTGGCAACCTAAAACCCACTTCGCTTACGCCGAAAACGATGGCTCCTTCGCTGCCGCAACTCTGCGCTGCGTAGGCGTCGGCGCCTGTCGCAAACAGGATGCCGGAACCATGTGTCCCAGCTTTATGGCCACTGGCGAAGAGCTTTACTCCACTCGTGGCCGCGCTCATCTTCTGTGGGAGTTGATGCAGAAAGAAGTCCTTCCCGGCGAATGGAAGAACGAGCAGGTAAGGGAGTCGCTCGACCTCTGCCTCTCCTGCAAGGCCTGCAAGAGCGAGTGTCCGACCAGCGTGGACATGGCCACGTACAAGGCCGAGTTTCTGTCGCATTATTACGAGCAGGCGTCGCGTCCACTCTTCCACTACGCCTTCGGACGCATCGACCGCTGGGCTCGCCTCGCTTCCGTCGCTCCCAGCCTAGTCAACGCCTTCAATAACGCGCCGCTGATCCGCAACGTCATTAAATCTACCCTCCATATTCACGGCAAACGAACGATGCCGCGCTTTGCCAAACCCTTCATGCGCGAACGGAAGAAGTCACAGCCTGTAACTGGGAATGACGTCTTTCTATGGGCTGATACTTTCAACAACTACTTCCATCCCTCGACGATGCGGGCTGCTTACGATGTCCTCACTGACGCTGGTTTTCGCGTCGGTTTGCCCTCGCAGCATCTCTGTTGTGGACGCCCGCTCTACGACTTCGGCATGCTCGATACGGCAAAGGAATATCTCCTCAAAATTCTCGATGCTCTCGCTCCGCAATTGGCCGCCGGAACTCCCATCGTCGTTCTCGAGCCGAGCTGCGCCTCGGTCTTCCGCGACGAGCTGACTAACCTGCTTCCCAACGATCCTCGCGCCGCAAAACTCCGCGACCAAACTCTGCTCCTCAGCGAGTTCCTCGTAAAGCATGCGCCTGATTATCGCCCTCCGCAGATCGACCAGAAGATCGTCGTCCATGGCCATTGCCATCATCACGCCACCATGAGCATGAAGGACGAGATGCAGATTCTGCGCGCTACGGGAGCCGATGTTCAGCTTCTGGACTCCGGCTGCTGCGGCATGGCAGGTCCCTTCGGATTCGAGGCCGACAAGTACGAGGTCTCCCAGACTCTCGGCGAACGAGTTCTTCTCCCCGCCGTTCGTAACAACAAAGAAGCCATCATCGTCAGCGATGGGTTTAGCTGCCAGGAGCAGATCACGCAAAACACCTCTGCGAAGCCCATGCACCTGGCCGAGATTCTGGCTCAAAGCCGTCAACGATAGCCCAAAATATCCAAGAAAATCGCTAGAAATGCGCTTACCCGAATGTGGTATGACCAATTTCAGGTAAGATTCCGAAGAGCGCTGTGTGCGCGTTGGAGAAAGCATGAAAACGAGCGGTATTCGCTGGATGGCAGTTGCAGTGGCAGGCTTGATGGTGGGCGCAAGCATCCCCGCGATGGCGGCAGGCAAGGTCTGTGACGCCCGCGCATACGGTGCGAAGGCGGATGGAACGACGAAAGATACCCAGGCGATTCAAAACGCAATCGACGACTGCGCGAAGGCCGGAGGCGGCACGGTGAAGCTCTCGGAAGGCACGTTCCTCTCCGCTCCCATCGTGCTCAAGGACAACATCACCCTCGATATTGCCAAGGGATCGACGCTGCTGGGTTCTCCCGATCATGCCGACTATCCCAGAAAGACCGAGTTTCGCGGTCCCGGTTATCAATCGCTCGTCGGCGCAACCAATGCTCACAACATCACCATCACTGGTGGAGGAGTCATCGACGGCAACGGCGCAAGCTGGTGGGCGCTGGCGCGGACGCAGAAGAACGCCGGTGTGCTTGGCAGCGAAAACTCGCGGCCAAGGGGAGTCGTCTTCGACCATTGCAAGCATGTTCGCATGGAGAATGTGACTGTACAAAACTCGCCTTACTGGCAGATCGTTCCCTACTATAGCGACGATGTTGTCATCCGCAATGTTCGCATCCTTGCTCCGCAACACTCGCCCAATACGGATGCGATCGATCCCTTCAGCTCCAGTAATGTCGTTATCGATCACGTCTATGCCGATGTAGGCGACGACGACATCGCGATCAAGAGCGGCATGATCAACTCGCCCGGCCCGGATGCGCCGAGTAAGAACATCACCATCACCGATTGCGATTTCATGCACGGTCATGGGCTCTCCATCGGCAGCGAGATCGCCGGCGGCGCGCAGAACATTCACGCCGAGCGCATCCACTTCAACGGTACCGATCAGGGAATCCGCATCAAGGCGAATCGCGACCGCGGCAACGACGTCAGCAACATCTCCTTCAAAGACGTCACCATGGAGAACGTGAAGACTTCGATTCTCATCAGCGAGTACTATCCCAAAGCGTTGCCTCAGGGCGAGGTTGCCGCAGAGCCGGTACAGCGCCTGACGCCGCACTTTCACAACATCACTATCGAGAACGTGAAGTCGGTCAACAGCGCTTGGGCAGGCGTCATCATCGGCTTGCCTGAGGCTCCGGTAAAGGACCTTGTGATGAAGAATGTCGACATCCAGGCCAAAAAGGGAATGGCAATCGCCTACGCAGACGTTACCGGAAGCAATGTGAAAGTGACAGCGGCCGAAGGGGAGGGAATTACGGTTGCTCCCACGGCCAAGGTGAGCTTCAAGTAATCGGCAAAACCAGGCTGTATCGACCTATAGAGTGACAAAAATTCAATGGCGACAAGGCCGAAGCACAAGTAAACACGATGGCGCTACGATCAAACCGCGGGTCCTTCGACTGCGTCTCTCGCGATGAAGCTGCGAGAGACTTCGCTCAGGATGACAGATTTTATATGGATCAATCGTTTACGAAGGACCTTATATGTCGATGCGACCCAGCGATTAGCAAAGCTCAACAGGAAAGAGCGCGGCCTGAACCTCGGCTGCGCTTTTTCCTGTAATGTGCAGCACCTTCATGCGGCTGGTTACGCCGGAAAGAATGGCAATGCGCGCCCGTTGAATCCGCAGTAGCTCCGCGACGAACTCGATCAGTGCTTCGTTGGCACGTCCATCGACTGGGGGCGGCGTCAGCGAGATCTTCACTGCACCGGCATGAACGCCTGCTACATCGTTTTTCTTG
>JBEPUY010000081.1:0-8143 GCA_041691255.1 Granulicella sp.
AAACAAAGTCACCCTCATCGGCTTCCTCGGCAACGACGCAGAAGTTCGCACCAACGACAACCGCAGCTTCACCACTCTCTCGCTGGCAACCAAGAGTTCCTACAAGAAGGACGGCCAGTACATCTCGCACACCGAATGGCACCGTTGCGTGATCTTCGGCAAGCTCTCTGAGTTCGCCGGCACGCTGAAGAAGGGCGCTCACTTGCAGGTGGAAGGAGAACTGCGCAGCCGGGAGTACGAGACCAAGAAGGTCGGCAAGAAGCCAGCCCAGAAGAAGACCATCTGGGAGATCCGGGTGAACTCGATTCTCAAGCTGGACCGGGCGGAGAAGGCAAGCCCGGATGAGCAGGAGACGGAGCCTCAACTTTCTCTGGAAGCGGCCGCATAAGCCGCTTTCCCTCCCATCAACTCGGGAGCCCGGTAGACGCCGGGCTTCCAACACTGTGAGATTCGCAATGAACACGAAGATAGCCCAAGAATTCCTAACCCGATGCTTTCGCCCCGAAGAGGCGATTGCGCTGCTGTTGCGGCGGGAGAATCCGCCCAAGACAACACAGCGGATCGTTCGCTTGGAGCAGGCCATTGGGCCGCGCTACCTCGCTTGGCTGGCCTACGAGAATCACAACGGCGCGAACGTCTATGTCGCTGCCAATCCGCTGCACTCCGGCAGCCGCAAGCGGACAAAGAACAGCATAGCTGAAGTTCGCCACCTCTACATCGACATCGACGTAGACGGTGAGGAGCGCATCGCCGCACTGAGAGCGTCCGATGCCGTGCCCGTTCCGAGCACGATCCTCTCGACTTCGCCCGACAAATACCAGGCGCTTTGGAGGGTCGAAGGCTTTGACTTCGATCAGCAGGAGAACACACTGAAGCTGCTCGTCCTGGCCTTTGGCGGTGACTCGGCTTGTACCGACCGCAACCGTGTCCTTAGAGTGCCGGGATTCCTCAACCGCAAATACGAACCCGCTCATCAGGTTTCAGTCGAATACCCCAGTGACTCCATCTACCATCCCGGCGACTTCCGATTGGATGATGCGTCGCTGAATGCCGTGATCCCGTTTCGCGATACCGCACGGACATACGCGACAGGAAAGAACACCCATTCGGAACATGATTGGTCGTGGGCGGTCCAACAGCTTTCACTTGGCGAGAATGCCGTGAATCTCACGCTTGAGCTTGCTTCCCGCCGGTCAGATAAGCCCAACCCCCTCTACTACGCCCAGCGCACCATCGACGTGGCTTCGGCTCGCCTTATGTTGCTCAATGGCGCGGCGATTGACAACGTTATTGCCATGCTGGCAGACCGTCGTTCCGCCGATGTCCCAGCGGCCCTTCGCTCCTCAAGAGCGAGGGAGATTGCGACTACCGCTCAGCGGATGATTGCACGCCAGACTTTTACCTCGAATAACAAACCAAAGGAGAACCACAATGCCACTGCTTGAAGTCGTCCAAACCCGTCAGATCAGCGCATCAATTCGGCTCAATGACACAACCGCAACCCAAGTCGATCAGTACGCCGCTTTCATCAGAGCTTGCGCCGACGATGTAGTCGAACAGGCTCTCGCCTATGTCTTCAGCAAAGACCGTGACTTCCAGGACTTCCTGAAGACTCCGGAAGCCCGGAAGGTTTCCTCTACGCTTCGCATTCGGAAAGCCCCTGCTGCCGAGGCTCCTGAACCGATGCCTCAGAAGCCTGCTTCAGCATCTGTCGCCGCTGCTACATCGCCGGCGAAGAGCGCATGATCCTCCATTTCATTCCGGGGCAAAGCCACAACGGTGCTGCGCACCGGAAGAATGTTGACACTCCATCCCTTCTTGGGTGTCGTAAAACGCGGTTGCCGTTGACGATAGTCAACCTCACTGCAAACAAAAGAGTTATGCGAAACAGGTTGGCTATCGTCAACCACGCGTCAACGATAGTCAATAGAGGAATCCAAGATGAAAGATCATACACAGCAATCGCTTCTGGACGTTGAGACACGGCTTCGCCGTTCGAAAGGCAGAGCCGGACGAACCATCAGCGCGACAGCACGGGTCACGCGCGACGAACAGAACGAGATGGAAGCGGCTGCCAAGCAGAGAGGCCAAAGCCTCAGTGAGTGGTGCCGCGAGGTACTGCTGGCAGCAGCGCGAGGCGAAACCATCACGCCTACCTTTACTGAGATCGTAGCTATCCGTCAGCTTCTCAATTCAACCCTAAGGAACGTGGTCTGCGGCGAGGTCATGACCGCTGAGGCGTTTCAGAAGGAGTTGCAGGGTATCAGATCCACGAAGCACAAAGCAGCGGCGGAAGTCATGCAACAGTACGCCGCAGCGGAGGCAAGATCATGAGCAGCAATCAGAAGTGGGGCCGCAAAGAAACCATCGTTTGGCCGCCGCACGCACCCATCTATACCTTCAGTGCGTTGGCGTTCGGGATTTTCGCGACGCTGTTCTTCGTGTGGCAGTTTCTCCGCTTCACGGAGACACCGTTGCGCCGGACGTATACCCCGACCTACATTCAGTCACTCGTCGGTGCGACGTTCAGGTTACACGGAAAGTATCGGCTGCTGTACGTTGGGGGCGGCAAAGCCGCGCCTCGGCTGGCCATGCCGGCCGACTTCGTTCCTGGCGAGACCAAGCTGCTTAATGGTGCTGTCGTTCCCGTCGAATTGTCCAAGGCAACAAGGCATCAGGGCTACACGGTTTTCTACAGGGGGGCCGAGAAGGACTACAACGACGCAGCTCTAAGCCGGTGGCTTCGCTTCGTGTACTTCGATGGACAAGGTCTGCTCGAAATCTATGCGACCTCGTTGGCAGAGAGCGTCCTTGTTCTCATAATTGCTCTCATGTTCGCCGGACAGGCGGATGTGAAGCGGTTCCGCGAGTTGAAATACGGGCGCCACCTGAAAGGGCCTGTCATGGTCTCTCCGGCCCAGTTCAACAAGGCGCTTAACGCGGATGGCCTGGCCATCGAGACCTCCGCTAAGCCGTGGTATCTCCGCAAGCCGACGCAGCTCCGCATCCCGAAAAGTGCCGAGGCGAAGCACATCCAGATCTTGGGCGACACCGGCACCGGGAAGTCTACGCTCATAAAACAGCTCCTCCAGCAGGTCGCCGACCGGGGAGAAATCGCCATCGTCTATGACCCGGCAGGCGAGTTCACGGAGAGCTTTTACAAGGAGAGCCGGAAGGACTTCATTCTGAATCCGCTGGACGCGCGCGCCCCCTATTGGACCCCTTCCAGCGAGCTTAGGAACCCCGCAGAGGCGCGGACTATCGCCGCTTCAATGTACCAGCCGCGTGACGATAAGCGCGGCGAATTCTTCACGGATACGCCGCAGAAGATCTTCGCTCATCTCCTGAAGTACAAGCCTTCCCCTGAAGAATTGGTTGCGTGGATGTCAGATGAAGATGAGATCGACCGGCGTTTGAAGGGTACGGAACTTGCGAACTTCGCACCCAAGGATGCGCCGCAGCAGCGGAGCGGTGTGCTTGGTTCGCTTGGCCTTGTGGCCGACAGCCTGCGCCTTCTGCCGACCCGCGAAGAAGCCCAGGGCCGCGAGTGGTGTGCGACGGAATGGGCGGAGAAGCGCGAGGGCTGGATCTTCCTCACGTCCACGGAAGCTGAGCAGGAAGCGCTTCGTCCGTTGCACTCTCTATGGATCGACTTGCTGGTGTTGCGTCTCCTGACCAAGCCAAAGCCGGGGCAGAAAAAGGTATGGCTGGTGATCGACGAGCTGGCCAGCCTGCAACGGCTTCCGCAGTTCCATACAGCACTGACCAAGGGCCGCAAGAGTAACAATCCCATCGTCTTTGGCTATCAGGGCAAGGCACAGCTCGAAACAATCTACGGCCATCTCGCCGAAGTGATGCTTTCTCAGCCGACGACCAAGTTCATCCTCCGCACGGCGGAACCGAACGCGGCGAAGTGGGCGGCGGAGATGATTGGCGAAGTCGAGATCGAGCGTGTCCGGGAGACGGTTGCGGACGGCAAGCGCCAAGGTAAGAGCTTCACTCTTGACCGGCAGATAGAACCGCTGGTGATGAAGTCCGAGGTGGAAGGTCTGCCCGACCTCCACGCCTTTGTGAAGATCAATAACTACGTTTCGCGCTTTTCGTTTCGAGCGATGAGTCTTCCCAAGATCGCAGAGGCATTGGTTCCGCGTGAGATTCCTCCACACAAGATGTGGTTCAACCCTCTCGCTCCGGTGCCATCCCCAGCCGTGAAGCCAGCGGACGACCCCGAGGAGGTCGCCCCAAGCAAAGGCGCTCCGATCAAAGAAGCCGAGGCTATGGTTCCGAAGCTGGAGCTTCCCAAGACCGTGGCTCCGTCGGCGCAGGTCCAAACCTCATCCATCTCGCACAACCTGTAGACTGCCATGCTCACCATCTCGAAAGCCATCAGCTCCGGTCAGGCGCAGACGTATCACAAGCTGGAATACACCAGCGATGCGCAGAGTTATTACAAACAGGAGGACACAGTAAAGGGGGAGTGGCAGGGTAAACTTGCCGCCTCCCTTGGGCTCTCCGGTGAAGTTGCGCCCCTGGAGTTCTCCCGTCTTACAGAGGGGATGCACCCTCAGACCGAGGCGCAGATGGTGCGCCACCGGGAAGGAACGGAATACACCAATGCAGACGGCAGCATTACCAAACCTGTCGAGCACCGCGCCGGATGGGATGCAACCTTCTCCGCACCCAAATCCGTTTCGCTCACCGCCCTCGTTGGCGGCGACGAGCGCGTGACAGAAGCTCACCGAGCTGCCGTTACCACCGCGCTGAATGAGTTAGAGAAGTACACTCACGCGCGGATCGGCGGCAATAACCCCGCCGAAGTGACCGGGAAGTTCGTCGCTGCAAAGTTCGAACATGACACCGCGCGCCCCGTGAACGGCTACGCCGCACCGCAGCTCCACACCCACGCCATCATCTTCAATGTCACGCAGCGGGAAGATGGTTCAACCCGTGCCATCCAGGAGCGCACCTTCTTCGAGTCGCAGAACTACGCGACTGCTGTGTACCAATCGGTGCTCACGCACCAGCTCTGCAAGCTGGGCTACGAAATCGAGCCGGGACAGAGCGGCGCACCTGAAGTAAAAGGCTATTCGCAGGCTTACCTTGACGCCTCCAGCCCCCGTTCTCAGCAGATCAAAGAACAGATGGAGCGGGCCGGTTTTCAGGGACCGGGGGCGGCACAGATCGCCGCCCACGCCACCCGTGACCGGAAGCAGACACTCACGGCGTCTGAGGTATTGGCCGCGCACAAGGAGATGGCCAAAGACTTCGGTGACCAGCCGGAACGGGTGATCGCAGCTGCGCGCGACCGTGCCGTCACTCAAGGTCATGGAACTGTTGCACAGCTGGACTCGCACAGCGCGGTCGCATTCGCCAAAGAGAAGGTTTTCGAACGTGAGGCCGTGGCCGACGAGCGCGTCATCATGCGCGAGGCGCTGCGCCGTGGAATGGGCGAGGTCAGCTTCTCCGAAGTGCAGAGCGAGTTCCAGCGGCGGCGGGAGGAAGGCGAGTTCCGCTCCGTCCAAGGTCAGAAATACAGTTCCGGCCGCAGCTTCACGACACCGGAGACGATTGCGAACGAGCGAGCGAACGTGCAGCATGTCCTGACAGGACAAGGCGCATCGACTCCCATGCTGTCCTCAGCCGCCGCAGAGCGGCAGGCCACGTCTCGCGAGTTCCTGAATGAGGCGCAGCGGACCGCCATCCGCGAGGTGCTGACCAGCGCCGACCGCGTACACGGTTTTCAGGGCGTGGCCGGAAGTGGGAAGACAAGTACCCTGGCCGCCATCCGCGAGGGTGCGGAGCAGGGTGGCTACAAGGTCGAGGGCTTTGCCCCGACCTCGAAGGCCGCAGGCCAGCTTCGCGGAGCAGAGATCGAGGCCAACACGCTTCAGAGCTTCCTGGCCCGGCAGAAGGACGCTGATCCTGTTAGCAGACATCTCTACATGCTGGACGAATCCAGCCTCGCCAGTACCAGGCAGATGCGGGCCTTTCTCGAAAAAATACGCCCGGAGGACCGCGTTCTGGTCATCGGCGATACGCGCCAGCATCAGGGCGTCGATGCTGGCCGACCATTTCAGCAGATGCAGGAGGCGGGGATGCAGACCTCCAAGCTGGATACAATCATGCGGCAAAAAGACCCCGAGCTGCTACGCGCCGTCCAGTACCTCGCCACGAACGAAACGGAGAAAGGTATCGCTCTGCTTTCCCAGCAAGGCCGTGTCACCGAGCTTGCCGGAGCTACGGAGCGCATCGCCGCCATCGCGCGGGATTACGCCGCCAGGCCGGAGAATACCCTCATCATTTCCCCGGATAATCGCAGCCGCCAGCAGATCAATGAGGCCGTGCGCGGTGAGTTGCTGAAGGCTGGCACACTGGCCGAGGACGGGCGGCAGTTGCTCACGCTGTCCCATCGTTCCGATATGACCGGCCCCGACCGCACCTGGGCGGCGATGTACCGCCCCGGCGATGTCGTCCAATACGAACGCGGTAGTAAGACCGAGGGGATCGCTCGCGGCAGTTTCGGCGTGGTGCGGTCAAGCGATTCGGGTACGAATCGCTTGACCGTGGAGCTTTCCAACGGCTCCAACGTCGAATACGACCCCAAACGGGTCTATGGCGTGAACGTTTATCGCGAGACTAGTCGCGAGTTCGCCACCGGCGATAGGCTCCAGTTCTCGGCAATTCATAAAGACCTGGGGATTTCAAACCGCGACGTGGGAACCATTACGAGGATGGAGCCAGACCGTCTCACCGTACTCATGGACGGAAAAGAACAGCGTTCCGTCAGCTTCAATCCCGCTGAGTTCCGTCAGTTCGACCACGGCTACGCCGTTACATCCCACAGTTCACAGGGACTCACGGCAGATCGAGTCATCGCCAACATCGATACCGAATCTTCTGGCAGCCTCATCAACAACCGCCTCGCTTATGTCGCCCTCTCACGCGCATCCCAGGACGCGAGGATTTACACGAACGACGCCGAAACGTTGGGTGCGCGACTCGCGACGGATGTGACTAAAACGGCTGCGCTCGACTTCACAACAAGAGTGGAACAGGCCGAAGCCGCGCAGCTTTCCAAGGCTCCGACGACTGTCCAGGTCCACGAGTACAACAGTGCCGACTCACGGCTCGCCGCCGTTGCAAGCGAGTACGTCAGCCGTCCAGAGCGCAGCGTGATCGTTGCTCCCCATCGCACGGAGCGCGAGGAACTAACGCAGCTCGTCCGTGCCGACCTCTACGCGCACGGCAAACTCGGCAGGGACGCGCAGGTTATGCTGGTTCTCGTCGAGAAAGAGACCGGCAGTAAAATGTGCGTGGAAAGCTACGTACCCGGAGACAAGATCCACTACAAGACCGGTAGCCCCAGCCTCTCTGGCATTCCCCACGACAGCAAGGCCACGGTGATTTCTACCCAACCGCATGGGAACGTCCTTTCGGTTCAATTCGACGCCACGCGCGAGGGGATCTCCTACAACCCGGCCCAACTCCGCACCCAAGCACGCGCGAGCCGGATTTTCGTAGAGGAAACACGCGAAATCGCGCAGGGTGAGCGGGTTCGCTTCACAAGTTATGACAAGGAGATCGGCGTTCGCTCTGGTGACCTTGGCACCGTCACTCGCGTCGGCCAGGACCACTCCATGACAGTGAAGCTCGATTCCGGCAAGACTGCTGAGTTCTCGTCAGAGAAGGCCAAGCACATCGACTACGGCTACGCCGTCGAGGGTCTCAAGAACCTTCGCGCGGAACGCGTGATTGCAACAGGAGAGGGCCTCTCGCAAGAAAACTTCCAGGGCGTTTCTCCGAAAGCGGGTCTCGCCTTGTATACCAGCTTGCCGCAAATGGATATCTCCCCAGCAAAAGAGTTTGCAACTCCTGAAATCGCACAGCCTGCGAGGCAGCAGCACGACTTCAGCATCGGCTTCTGAGCATCGCGATTTCCAACCATTGCGATCTGGAATTAGTCTCCGGCATCCTCTTCTGGCAATGCCAGGGTCCAGATTTGCTTCAACGGCAGTTCAGCTCTTATCTCGGCATCTAGCTTGTCATAGTTGGCAAATAATGCCTCGAAAAGCTCCGTAGCTGACCATAGACGCAGCCTGAAGAATGTACTTGCGAGCTCTTTTTGAACGTTAGTCTTGAACCC
>JBEPUY010000082.1:0-7808 GCA_041691255.1 Granulicella sp.
CCATGTAAACCTTGTTGTCGCGCAGCAGTATCTTGGCATCGATCACCTTGCGACAATCAGGGCAGATGCTCCGAGTCAACTCGAAGAAAACGTAGTCAGCATCCTTCTTCAACGCCTTCGGCTCCTTAGCTGCAATTACGGAAGAATCAATCATTATGGCCCTTTCTCGTCCGCTGCGCATGCGAACTCTTCGATCTCAAGATCTGGGTGTTGTCCCGGTAAAGCCACTCTAAACCAGATGAACGGAAGGAGTGGATTGGGCAACCAGTAGAACCAGGCAATGCTCTCTCCAGCGGCTTGATCTCTAAGTCGAAGATCCATCCAGAAGTACAGCCCCTTGTAAGGACAGAGGCCTGGGATAAAGTTCAGGCGAAACGCCTTAGTCATGAGACAGCGTTTGCGGATGTAGAAATTTCCTTCAAACGGCATGATGTCCCACCCCTTGGTCCCCTCTGCCAGAAGGGTGCCCGAAGGGGCATGTCGAATCCGAACTCGTGTACTGGACTTCTGCATCGTCTATCCTCTGTGTGCGGCCTTCATTAAGGCCTCGTGCTGCAGAGCCTCCCAAGATCTCACACCGGCCAACGGCATCATCATCGCCTCCTTTTCGAGTCAGGCGGCTTGAGGTGACTTAATCGCCGGTCCTCCGATCGCACCCAGTAGGCAGCCATACATCAGATGTGCAAGCAGAGCTGCAACTGCTCCGGTCATGCCTGGGCCGGCTGAACCAAAGATGCCCAATCCCATCATCGGCATCACAACGATCTCAAGCATGGCCCAAAGCGCTGTACCCCAAAGCAAACCCTTGACCAGCGGGCTTCCCGGAAGCCACCGAAACAGAAGGAAAACGTAGATTAAAGGAAATACTATGGTGCCAAGCATGAAATGTGCGGCCATGCCTATGGAGTGACCTGTACCCATCATGCGTGCGAGATTCTCAGCAATGTCCATGTGCACCCCCATCATGGGCGCCACGAACATCATCATCAGCGTCATCGCGACAGTTCCAACAAATCCTCCGGCGATTGCACGTCCCACTTGTGGCTTCATTTTCTTACCTCCAGACGACACAGGATGCGTGGCCATTGGAAAAGTTACAGTCTTCAGTCATGCAAGCATGAGACTTAGTAGAAATCGATAGTAGGTCGATGCCGGCAAGACGCCTTATATGTGGCTACTCAGAAACGCGTGGAGCCGATCCTCATAGCCCATGGGAAGCTCAAAGGTGCGGTTGTCTCCAGAAACGACGAGGACTTTCCTCACACTGTCGAGCAGTACCGAGCATCGCCGGCAAACCGAAAGATGCTTCTCAATCTCGCAGCACAGTTCGTGATCCAAGTCGCCATCAATGTAGGCGGAGAGGCTCTTGGCTAATTTTTTGCACGAAACCATGGATTCATTCCTTTCATCAGTCGAATTCGATCCGTAAATCTAGGCTGGAAAACAGGCCCCAACTGTTCCTGCACCTTCATCCTTGCCCGGTGAACCCGAGTCTTGATGACTCCAACGGACACTCCCAGGGCCTGTGCTGCTGTTGCGTAGTCAATGTGCTGGTTGTCAATGAGAAGCAAGACCTCGCGGTAAATCTCAGGAAGCTTCGCTACTGCTTGTCGCACTGAGTCTGTGAGTTGAACAGAGTCTAGAGCTTCATCGGGCAACTCATGCCAATCAGCGAATTGACGCGGAACAGAATCACTCTCGTCCGTCTGGTCGGTGTCTTCCAAGGCCTCGTAGAGTTGCCGTCGTAGCTTGCGCCGATACATCCGAGCTTCATTGACGACGATCTGGAGCAGCCACGCTCGGAAGCGCGTGGGGTCTTCCAACTTGGATAGATTCAAGTAAACCTTCAACGCCGCTTCCTGGACCGCTTCTTCAGAATCGGAAGGATTACGCAAGATCGCGTCCGCGTAGCCGAACATGAGACGCGTATAAGGCCGAATCAGCTCATGAAATAGAGTTTTCTCTCCCGCGCAGATACGAGCGATCATCTCTTCTTCGGGAATCACATCGGGCTTCACGAGAATAGGCACTCCATCGGCTACCAGAGAATGGGCCAAATCGTTTGACCTCTAAGGCAGGATGCGCGAGATCTTCAGAGGTTACAGCTCAATGATTATCAATTGTTTCGATCTTCTTCGGTAACCTTCCCCTCGTTTGGGCATCTTGCCTTCAGAGGCTGGTCGGGGCTGCTCGAACCCGGTAGCCCATCAAACAAGGAGATCACCATGACCAATTCGATGAAGTCCATGTGTATTGCCGCAGCTGTAGCCGGAATGCTTGGCGCAGCCCCCACCGTCAGTCAGGCCCAGCCGCTTTCCAGCTCCAACGCAGCAGTTGCGAGCGGGATGGCCGGTACACCGTCGGACGCCGCCAAGCCGGCCAAGCACGCGTGCAAGGGATTGAACGCATGCAAGGGTCAGGGAGCGGACCACAAGAACTCTTGCAAGGGCAAGGGTAGCTGTGCAACCGATGGATCAAAGCCAAAGATGTAATTCTGTCTGGTTCAGGTTTGAGGGGCGGCGGTCGCGCTGCCCCCAAACTCTCTGATTGGATTAGCGGTCGAGAGAATGTACGCCCAGAGGGGATGGAGCTATGGCGGCAAATCGGTTCAACGGGTTCACCGACTATGGTGTCGGAATTGGTTTGAGAATTCCCCACTACCAGCACATCCTCGAACAAAAGCCAGTGGTCGACTGGTTCGAGATAATCTCGGAGAATTACATGGTGGACGGTGGGCGGCCACTCCATATTCTCGACCAGATCCTTGAGCAATATCGTGTTGTGCAGCACGGCGTTTCGATGTACTTCGGCTCTGCCGAACCGCTTAACCGGGAGCACCTACGCAGACTGAAGGACCTCGTTCGCAGGACAAATACGCCCTGGCTCACCGACCATCTTTGCTGGGGAAGCGTTGATGGTCGCTATACGCATGACCTCCTGCCGATGCCCTACACCTTTGAGGCCGCTCGTCTGACGGCTGAAAAAGTTCGTCAGGTTCAGGACTTCGTCGAAGTTCCGGTAGCGGTAGAGAACGTCAGCAGCTATGCCGAGTTTCACATGTCAGAAATGACCGAGTGGGAGTTTTTGAATGAGGTTGTCGAGCAAGCGGACTGCGGCGTGTTGCTGGACGTGAACAATATCTACGTCTCTTCACTCAATCATGGATTCAATCCGATGGAGTACGTGAACTCTGTGCCGGCAGAGCGGGTGGCACAGATTCACATCGCCGGGCACTCCAAATTTGAGCGGTACACCCTCGACACCCATGACCATCCGGTCGTAGAACCCGTGTGGGACTTGTATAGCCGGGCTATTGAGCGCTGTGGCCCTACTGCCACGTTGCTCGAATGGGACGACAATATCCCATCGTTTGAGGACGTGCATCGTGAAGCGCTGAAGGCGAATCGTTATCTAGGGGCTGCTAAGGTGGTGCCGGATTCTGCGGTTGTTGATCCGCAAGAAATGTTAACGGAGTCATCGCGATGAGCACGACATTGCTTGAAGTACAGAGGCGGATGGCCGCAGCCGTGATGGAGCCGCTTACCTCCACAGACATGATGCGTCCGCGTCGGCACGATGGCGTTGCAATGGCGCAAGAAGCTCCGGAGTTCATCAAGCCAAGCGCCACGCTGAGTTCCTTTGAGCGGCTTGAGATCTATAACCGGCAGTACTGGTTCCGGCTCTTCGATTCGTTTGAGGATGACTTTCCGGGACTGAAAGCAGTGCTCGGGCAGAAACGTTTCGAGCGGCTCATGCGAGCGTATATCGCGGATTGTCCATCGACCTCGTACACGCTGCGTGACCTCGGCGCAGCGCTCTTCGACTGGATCGTCCAAAATAAAGAGTTCACTGGTGCAGATCACGTTCTGGCTCAGGATATGGTGCAACTTGAGTGGGCTCACATTGAAGCTTACGACGGAGCTTCTTATCCGACATTAGCTCCTGAGTATCTCGCCTCCATCACTGGAGAGACCTGCCTCGGGCTCCAGCCGTGCGTTCGTCTTCTCGCTCTGTCGTATCCAGTGGACAAGTTCCTGGTTCGATTGCGTCAGGATGTCCCCGCCAGCAACGATGCATCCAGCAACAATGCCTCCGCAACACGCAAGCTGCATCCGGTGCGCCGCAAGGTATCCGTGTCTGCCATGCCGATCTGGCTCGCCGTGCATCGGCAGGATTTCACCGTTTACTACAAACGCCTCCAACGCGAGGAGTTTCAGATGCTCGTCGCGCTGCAATCGGGTCAATCACTGGATGAAATCTTTTCGGCAGGATTCGTCAAAAGTTCCATGTCCGAAGATGACCGCCCGCGCTTCATTCAGGAGTGTTTCAGCCAATGGACGACTTTGAGTTGGCTCTATGCGCCTGACTCATCCCACGTATCGAACGATCTCGGAGTGCCGCGATGATGTTCAAGAAGCAATGCACCATGATGCTCGGCTGCTACGCGCAATTCAGCCGGATAGTTTCCTTCGCGCAGTCTCCTTTTCTCCTTGCAGTCCGGCTTTATTGGGGATGGCAGTTCGCACAAACCGGGTGGGGCAAGCTGCATAACCTCCCACAAATTACACAATACTTCACCAGCCTCCACCTTCCATTTCCCGCGTTTACGGCCGAGTTCGTAGCGATCGTGGAACTCGTCGGTGGAATTCTTCTGATCCTTGGCCTGCTTTCTCGCTTCACCGGACTGGTATTGGCGGTTGATATGTTCGTCGCGTATTGGGTTGGCGACTACGAAGCATTGAAATCAATCTTCAGCAACCCAGGAAAGTTCTACGTTGCCGACCCTTACACATTTCTTTTTGCTTCTCTGATGGTTCTCATCTTCGGTGCCGGGTACTTCTCATTGGACAAGATAATCGCGAGTAGACTTGCGACACGGATGCCCTACCTCAGAACACTGTTGGGAATAAATGGAAACGAACGCAATCTGCCCACCGCTTAGTCACGAATCGCCTAACCTTATCGAAGGTGCGCGGCTGGGTGACTACAAAGCGAAGGGCCGCATCACTCAAGTTCTACTCGCCCACGGTGCGCTGCGCATCGCGAGCGGAGCGAACGGCATTCTTATCGGCCTGTACCTTGCCAGCCTTCATAATGCCGGAGGCACGCAAGGGGTTGGACTCGTGGGGATACTCAGCGCAGTCTCGTTCGCTGCGGAGCTGGTGGCGTCGATTCCCATGGGGTTGGCTTCGGATGCGATTTCGCCGCGCTGGTTGATGACTGCTGGTGCCGCAGTTGGAGCGGTGGCTGCTCTCCTGTTCGGGCTAACGCATTCCACGTCCATCTTCTTCGCAAGTCGCACTCTGGAGGGGCTAAGCGCTGCCGCTGTGGTTCCCGCGCTCCTCGCCTATCTGACTGTTGAGACCGAGGGAGATCCTAGTCTGCGCGTCAAAGTCATGAGCTTCTTTGAGTTGACTCTGCTTGCGGGCCTTGGACTCGGTGGTGTCGTAGCGTCGCAGTTCTATCGTCACTGGGGTGTCGGGTCCTTCTACGCGGTGGGCGGGATTTATTTGCTCTGTTCCGCACTGATCTTCACGGGCGCAATCGGGAGACGAAGAGTCGCCATCGCCTCGCCATTCGCTGGTCTCAAGAATGCGCTGAAGCTTCCCGCATTACGACACCTCGCCCCAGTATGGCTCTGCGTGAACTCTGTTGTGGGGCTTTGGCTTGGGCCGACACTGCCCTTCCTGCTGACAGAGAACGTCCATAGTGATCAGACCTTTGCGGGTGTATTCGCCCAAGAGCCGAGCCGTGTCGGTTGGTTATTGCTCGTTTACTCCATCATCTTCGGACTCGGCGTCACCGGGTGGAGCTTTGTGCTTCCTCATATGAGCGTCCGGCGTGCCATGACGATTACTCTCGTAGCGATGCTTCCGGTCTGCGCTGGCTTTTATCTACTAAACCATTCATCATCTTTCTCGCAACCGCTTCGCTGGTCGCTCACCGCCGCGACTATATTCGGCATCATGGTTGAAAGCGGCTTCACCCCGGCTGCGCTCGCGTGGCTTGCAAATACGCTCCCACCGCAGTCGGGACGCGGTGCCGCCATGGGTATCTACTCCGTTCTCCTGAGCCTCGGCGCGATTGCCGGGTCACTTCTGGCCGCGGGATTGGGACAGAGGTATTCAGTCGATGGATTGCTTTATGGCACCGTCGCCGTCGCAGTATTGGCACTTATTTTTCTTCATTGGGTGCCGGAATGGAACAACGAAAGGCTTACCGCATGAGCGATAACGAATATGACTTCGCAGTCATTGGGGCAGGAGCAGCGGGACTGATCGCCGCTGATTTTGCAGTCAAGCTAGGTGCGCGCGTCGTGATGCTGGAAAAGGATCGCATCGGCGGTGATTGCACCTGGACAGGCTGCGTTCCCAGTAAAGCTCTTTTGAAAATAGCCAAAGTTGCGCACCACGTTCGATCAGCAGCCCAATACGGAATCGTCGCTCAGTCGCCGCAGATCGACATGCCACAGGTTCGCGAATACCTTCGGGCAGCCATCGATCAAATCTACGCTGCCACAACACCTGATGCCCTCCGCGCAAAGGGAATGGATGTGATGTTTGGAGCGGTACATTTTCTAGACGCTCACATCTTGCAGTGTGGAGAGCAACGTCTTCAGGCGCGCAAGATCCTTATCGCTACTGGAGCTACCCCTGTCATTCCAGCCATACCTGGTCTGGATCAGGTAACCTTCTCGACCTATCTCGATTTCTTCGACCGCGACCGCCTGCCGGAATCGCTGATCATCGTCGGGGGCGGCCCCATCGGTGTGGAGATGGCTCAGGCCTATCAGCGACTCGGCGTCCAAGTCACCGTCTTCGCTGAGCGACTGTTACCGAACGAAGAGCCCGAATCCTCAGCAACCATTCAACGGGTACTAGAACGAGAGGGAGTTTACGTAGTCCCGGCTCGCGCACTGGCTGTTGAAAAAATGGGTGATCTGATTCGAGTTCGAACCCAGGAGAAAAGCGTAGATGCTCATGCACTGTTGGTTGCTGTAGGACGAGCACCGAAGTTTGAATGCCTGAATCTTGAAGCGGCTGGCATTCGCTACGCTATTTCTGGCCTCACCGTGAATGACAAGCTCTGCACCTCGGCCTCTAACGTGTACGGGGCTGGAGACGTGCTCGGAGGCGAGCAGTTTTCGCATCTCGCAGGCTGGCAGGGATTTCAGGCAGCACGCAATGCGTTGCTACCCGGCAGCAGCTCCGGATTCTCAACAGTCGTTCCCCACGTTACCTTCACTGATCCCGAAGTGGCTCAGGTTGGATTGTTGGAATCGGATGCACGGGAAAAATTTCCCAACGACCTACGCATCGGAACCTGGCCTCTGAGCCGGATCGACCGTGCCGTATGTGACAACGACCGTGACGGATTCATCAAGTTCGTCTCAACAAAAAACGGACTGCTCCTAGGCGCCACAATCGTCGCTGAAAGTGCCGGAGAGACAATTATTGAGATCGTCTATGCGCTACAGAAAAAGATGAAGGTGAGCGATATGGCGAGCCCGATTCACCCTTATCCAACGTACACATCAGGCGTCCAGATGCTAGCCACAGAGATGGCCATGGAGCAAGCAATGACTGGCACGAGCGGAACCCTCATCCGCACCGCCTCTAAGGTATGGCGTTAGTCGATTGCGAAACGGATATTACCAGTCGTCCAACGTTACCGAATAAGCGGACGCGAAATCAGTACTGAAGCTCCGTTGGCGATATCAGGCCGATGCCCTCACCGAGATCGACGCGGACCGGTCGCATCCGGGATTGGAATTGGGAACCGTTTTCTCTTCGAGCGAACTCTGCCTG
>JBEPUY010000083.1:0-7753 GCA_041691255.1 Granulicella sp.
TGAACCTTGCCTGCGATCCAGCGGAACAAGGCCAACTGATGTTCTTCGGGCAGCAGCAGTTCCTCCTTGGTGCTGATCGGAATATCGATCTGGAAAGCTCCCAAAACGCGTCTCCAAACCAGGGTTGAGGGTGGACGCCTCTTCGCCTGTGCTGCCTTCTTCCTTGCATCTGGATGGACACCAACCTTGCCAATTTCAACCTGGTTCAGTCCTTCGTAGCCGGTCAGGAACTTGACGGCTTCCGTTATCTGACGGACAACGATTTTGTAAACATCCCCTCGGCGAACCCCCGGAGGCAACGTTACCGTCAGCAAGCCAGCGAGGAGACCGGTATTCGCCGGAATGGGAACGAAGGACACCGGACCCGACTTGACCGTGATCGTGTGCCCGTCCTGCGTGGTCAGCCCGTGATACGGGTAGAGATTATCCGCGAGCGCAAGAATCTCGCTTGCCGCAACTCCAGGCAGGTAGATGGATCCGGTGCTGCCAGCTGGCGTGTTGCCCCACGAGATCATGAGTTCGTCCACATGCTTCGCGGTTGATTTGCTGGCCTGAAGCTGGAAAGGATGCGGCATACGGCGAGAATCGACATTGCCCGGATTAGGACCGTCGATATAGGCAAGATTGCGCTGCGCAAGCTTGTCGGAGGTCGAAGCGTCCGCGTTTTGTGGAATCGGGATATCGTCGAAGGCTATTTCGGCGATGAGGCATTGATGCGGTGCTCTATTGAATGACGCGTTGATCGACTGGATCGTGAATGTGCCGGTATTGAAGTACCCAGTCCGATTATCAAAGTCGCCGGGCTGGGCAAACTGTGGGAAGAGCGGCGTCGGCTGGTTCATGTCGAGCCAGCAGCCGTAGTATGTGTCGACCTCCATCCCCGTTATCGGAGAGATGGTCTGCACATTTGGCGCATCCGGAGGTTGCGTGGTGAGGTCGGCGGGACCGGCAAGATTGACCCGATCGACGGCAAAGAACGGGATTGTGATGAACTCTTCCTGACCCATGGAGTCCGTCTCAACTCCCAGCAATGGAACCCGGGGACTGACATCGGGTGTGCCAATCGGGGTCGAGCGATAAGTGGTGGTGGGGCTGAACGTCGACACCGTGGTCTGCGCCTGGAAGGCACGGAAGAAGACGCGGCAATTCTGTGCTTGCGTGGTGAACGGCGGCGGGGCGTTGGGAGGCGTTGTGCCTCGTATCCGCACCCGGCAGACGGCGAAGTTGAAAGCGGCCTTCCCGCTTCGCGGATTGACTTGCAAATATTCGAGCTGGTCCCGATTCGCAGCTTCGACCTCGGGGAGGCTGCTTTCGAAACTGTCTGTGCCCGCCGAACCGCTGGGGGTCAGCCGCTGGATGAGATCGGCAATGTACGCCGTCGCAGCCGTCGAAGCCGCGGCTGCCGTTACCGGATACTGCGCAGCGACCGCGCCTGGCGGGTAGAAGTCGCTGACTCGTTTGCCGAAGAACACTTCGTCGTCATCCACCTTGAACACACGCAGGTCGGTGCTGAGCCAGTAGGTGTATTGATTGCCCGCATCGGCATCGATCACATAAGGGTTGGCGGCAGTGGTCAGTTCGAGGGGTGCGGAGGCGTTGTATTGTTTGCCATTGACGGTAATGGTTGCCGTGAGCGTTAGAAACTCGTCCTGATTGACGAACCCATCGGTGCCGGTGAATTGGATAGTGAAGGGGTAGAGAATGCGCTGCGGCGTACTTGTCGGCGGTAAAGCCGTCGTGTAGACCGCGCCGCTAAATGGCTGGATTTGAAGCTGGTGCAGCGTCTGCAGAGCATTCACAATTACCGGATTTGCATTCGCAGGCGAGTCTATGGAGAAGGAAACGGTCGGCGGGTTAGGAGGATTTGTGAGGTTGTCGCTGGCGTCGATTCCCAGTTCAGAGGGGAAAAATCCATCCATGACCACCCAGAACGCAGAGGGGAACGTCGCCGGCAATCCCATTGAGATCAGCTCGTCCTTACCGAAGGTGCTGTTCTGGATCTGGAGCGAGCACGTCTTAACCAAAGGGGTAGCCGGGTTGACACTGAGGTTGCCGTGAACGTATCCGTCGAGTTCATCGGAGTGGAAGGTGAAGAACTTACCAAAGAATGCAAAAGCGGTGTAGCCCGCGAAATAAGCGAGAACGGTCGATGCATTCAACTGGATCGTGATGCTGTCATTGACCTTCCCGCTGTACTCCTCCTTCGAGGACCAGGCCGGCACTTCGGTGGTATTCGCTGCGAAGTGGTCCATGCGCGTTTTCAGGTTCCGGCCCGCCACGGTGCCTGTCTGATTCGCAGGTGAAAGCGCGTTATACGCGTCTTGCAGTTGCTTCAGGCGCTCCGTGTCGAATGTGCTGAGAGGGAAAAACGCCTTCGCCGTGGAAGTCTTGGGGTCAATAAACTGGACGATTGCTTGTTCCGCGGCATCCATGGGGACATAGCCTGCGGCGGTAGGGCGGTCCGTGATCGTGGCAGATTTCCCCGAAAAGAAGCCGTCGATGTGAAACTCGAACAGGTTCATCGGTTCGTTGCCTTCGAGATTCTGCTCGTAGGGTGGGGGATCACTCGGGTTCGCCGGTTGATTGGCCGCGAGATAGGTGTTCGGGCCAAGATTCGCCGTCGCACCGAATACAGGATCTCCTGCGGTAAACACCTCTGTCCCGGTCATGGTGGAACCTGAGATCTCGTTGACGGCCGTCCCGACGGGCGCCGCAAACGGGCGCAGAGCGACCGGGTTGTTGAGCCGCACAACTCGTCCCACAGGTTTATCCAAAGTCGTTGGAATGCTGTTAAGCACCCCGTGTGAATCCACGCCTGAGGGGACAAAATCCGGCTCGCCCTCCAACGCCCACGTCCATCCCGGGTTTGGGCCAAGCATATCGTTATTGGGGTCGTGACCCGGAGTGCCTCCGTCGGTGCCTCTCGGGTTGTTGTAATAGTCTCCGTCCGTCGGGAAGCGGGCTTCGAAGCGGCCGCGGAACCAGATCACGGGATTGCTGATCGCCGTCAATACGAAAGTCCTAGTCCCCCCGCCGACGTGCACGTTGATCTTCGTATCGCCGCGGTTGTTGCTCACGGCTGTCGCGTTGATGAGGATGCTCGTCACCGCCGGGCTGACGATGATCGTGCCTCCCGGCAACGTGACTCCGGCCCCGTTTGGAGTGGCGTCGACCGTCGCATTCACGGTGGTGCCATCGTCGGTGCTGAGATTCAGCGACACCGAAAAGGTGCGTCCGTTGTCGGGCGCTATGAGGAAGCCATCCCCCGCACTGCTGCCATTGACACGAATGACGATTGCCATGGTCCACTCCTCTCAGGTAAAAGGCGTTGAGAGCGACACTGCCACGGCTGATCCTGCGGGCCTTCAGGACACCTGAATCATAGTTACGGGGTGAACCTGCGACTTCGGGTCAGAACCGAACAGTGAGCTGGCGACGAATCGGGCCCGAAGCCTCTTTCAATTGCTTTTGCGGAAAGGTCATGCGCTCCCCTTCAGACGCAATGCCTTCTGGATACGTCCCTGGTGGATGCCGTTTTTAATCAAGCAAAGATACCGTTCTACCTAGGAGAGCTCGGGGCAACTGCACTTTTCTGAAGTGCTAGCCGCACATTATACACAGAGTTTATAACTTTGTCCCAAGAAATTCACAATTGAAATTATTCGTTAAATAACATTGCACCGTAACCTTAACCGCGTGTACAATCCTCCCCTGCTGATTGGCAGACTAGCTCTGTCTGCCCGCAGAGAGAGGTGAAAGTATGGCATTCGACGTCAAAGAACTGATGATCGACATCACCAAAGTTAGCGGGCCCCTCATTTGCAACCCCACCGCAGGGTGTTACGCATCGGGCGGTGGCTGCTATGCCTCGGGCGGTGGCTGTTATGCCTCGGGCGGTGGCTGCTATGCCTCAGGTGGCGGATGTTACGCATCGGGTGGCGGATGTTACGCCTCAGGTGGCTGTCAACCTACGATCATCTGCCATCAGCCGACGCTCCATTGCCTCTGTACGGTTAACTGCACGTACGGCGTACTCACACACTGCACGCCGTCAATCCTGCCTTGCAAGTTCGGAACCTACACATGCCTGGACACGAGGATCACGTGCGGCGGAACGATCTTCTGTGCAGGCACAGAAAATCGAACGATCCTTTATCAGGGCATCGAGCGTGAGGCCCTGGCCGAGGTGAAGGAGCAGCTCAACACTGCCTTAAAGGAGATTGAACATCTCGAAAATCGAGTGGCCGAGGAAGCGAAAGAAGGCAAGAAAGCGAAGTGAAATGCACGCAGGGAACCCGTCATAATGTCGCTTCGTAGTTCCTGATACGAGGAACTGTTGCGAGCTAATTGAGCGGAAGCCATGTTAGATATAGCTTCCGCTCAATCGCGTAATACTCACTGTCCTCGAGTCGATTTCGATATGAAGAGTTCTCCCTTGAATATTTCGGATTCAGTGCTCCGTGCAAATCCGAGATTTGAATTAGTGTTGTTCGATCGGTTGCCGATCGAGCAGCGCGAGATGCTGAAAGACCTCCGGAAGGACCCAGACTTCTATGGGCTTCTTCAGCCACCGGCGGAGTCAGGCCTCGGCGCGAAATCGGTCTCACGAGATATCGCTCTGCTTTACCTGACACTGCAGCAGCCAGGCAAGGTCCCTGAATATGTGCGCGAGAGGCTCGGAGAGCAGTGCAATCAGGAGATCACGCGATTGGTTCTTGACAGCGTGCTGGCGGTCGAGAAGGAAGGAAAATTCCTTTGCGGAGCGGATGCTGCCGAGTTGATCGCTGCAGGAGATGAAGAAGCTGCTACCCTCGCCGGGGCGGAAGGATTTCTCGAGCGCCTCTCGCTGGAAGCGCTTCGTTATGGACAGGCTTTGGGCCTCACGGACCGCATGACTCTATCCAGCCGTCTCTATAACTACAACCGCACGCCGCTCTCACCTTTTTGGAAAGAAACTCTGGGTGGACCCAGCGGAATTGCTGAATATTTAGAGATTCAGGACGGTAGAAACCAGGAGCTGCTTGACCGCGAGTGGTCGAAGATCTCCGACCCCGCCCTTAACGAAGGCTGGCTTGCGTGGCAATCACGCAGTTTTGGCTCACGCACCACTTTCGGCAAGCCGACGAAAATCGGATGCAAACTTTACATCAGTCCTAGAACAGACTCCTTCCACGAGTTTTTCCCTACGATTCTTGCGGTCCTGAGCCGATGCCGGGTGCTCCATTTCAAGATCGGCAAAGGCGCCCAGGGATTGCTGCGTCCCGACAAGATGGTGGCCTACTTCAGCAGCTACGAGGATTTGATTGCAACAGCAGAGCAACTGAAGGGGGAACTGGGTGGATGCCCTGCGCAGGGGGTGCCGTTTACTGCCGAGCTGGGCGGGGATGGCTTGCTGTCATGGGGAGTGGATCCGCCAGCAGAGAGGCAGGTATTGCCCTGGCTGGGCCGTGAGAGCTGGCGGCTGTGGGTTACAAATCGTCTCGCCGTGGCGTTGATCGCGGCGAGTACGGAGAACATGGCAAAGCTGGAGCCGTGGCAATTCGCCCTGCGACGGCTACAGCTTGAGGGCGTCGATACGCGCTCCTGGACGCCGGCAGGGACAGATGAGAAGCGCAGCTTTGACGCGGAGGCCTATCCTAAATGACCATCACCGATCCGTGGGTGCTACCCAAGGGCATCATCATTACTCCCGTCGAGGAGCTTGCGGCTAAACTGCGTGAGCAGGTGGAGGCCAATGATGGCGACTTCGCTATCTCTCGGCCCCAGTCCCGCACCCCTTCCCGCATTCTCGATTCTCAGTCCGCGGCGTTGTTGCGCGAGTTTGGAACCCCGAGAACGATTGGCCAGGCCGTGGCCTATTACAGCCACGCGGTGGGAAGCGACCCGGAGCGCACCCTGGAAGATGCTCTTCCTATGCTCACCCAGCTGATTTCGTGGCGACTGCTGGTTCCCCCCAACTCTCAGGACGCAGAAGAGATTCAACCGTCGGTGCAGGCTGGCTCGACCCTGGCGGGCTGCGAAGTGCTGCAATGCTTTCAGGCTCTCGAAGACAGCGAGGTTTACCAAGTTAAGCGCGCGAGCGGTCAACTTGCGGCGTTGAAAATACTGCGCCTCAGCGCACCTGCGGAGAGCAGCCGCATGTTCCTTCGCGAAGCTGCAATCCTACGCCGGTTGGCTGGCTCGGTGAGCCCCGTCCTGTTGGACGAAGGTGTCTGGGAAGATCGCCGGTATCTCCTCCTTGAATGGTGCGATGGGGTTGATGTGGGAAGTGCAGCCGCCATGCTGAGTCAGGACCGCAGCGCGGATGCCCAGCATAAGCTGTTTGATCTCTGTTGCAACATTCTCCGCGCATACTCCCGATTGCATGATCAGGGAGTTACGCATTCTGATATTCATCCCCGCAATCTTCTGGTTGACGATGCGAATAAGGTTACGATCGTCGATTTCGGTTTGGCCTGGGAGGGAGATGTCAATCAACAATTTGGCGAACCCTCGCGAGGGGGCGTTGGCTTCTACTTTGAACCGGAGTACGCAGCAGCGGTCCGGCAGGGCCGCCAGCCTCCCACCGCCAGCCTGCTTGGCGAGCAATATGCGGTGGCGGCGTTGCTCTATTCCCTTCTCACCGGCGTAAATTACGTGGACTTCTCCCTGACACGCGATGAGATGATGCGCCAGATCGAGGAGGACGGTCCCGTGCCGTTTGAGAAACGGGGCATGGCCAGTTGGCCCGAGGTGGAGAGTGCGCTCGGCAAAGCGCTCAGCAAAAGCCCTTCGGCGCGTTTTATCTCAGTATCCGAGTTCGCCGACGTTTTCAGCGCCGCTCAGGTGCCGGAGGGTGGCTGGATGCAGAGCGCTACCACCGTTGACGCGGCAGCTTTGGACCGTGTGCTGGAACGTGCACTTGACCGGGTCGGATACGCAGGAGATGTCATGCACTCCGGTCTATCTACCGCGCCTAAGGCTTCGTTGACGTATGGCGCCGCCGGAATCGCTTACGCACTCTATCGCATTGCGTGTCGACATCAAGACGCTGCGTTACTTTCTCTCGCCGATGTATGGTGCCGCCGGGCGCTGTCGGAACCGGAGAGCCCGGATGCTTTCTACAACTCCGAAATTGAGATCACTCCGGAGATCGTCGGACAGATTGCCCCTTATCACACGTTGAGCGGAATTCATGCGGTGCATGCGCTGGTAAGTCATGCAATGTGCGACGTTGCCTCGCAAGCCGCCGCGCTGGAAGGCTTCATGACGGCTTCGCAGAAACCGTGCGACAACGTAGACCTTGCTCTGGGCCGTTCCGGCACATTGCTTGCGGCTTCCCTGCTGCTGGATACTTTGATGGAAGGTGACGTGTTGCCCGCTGCCCCGCTGATAGCGTTTGGCGACCAGACCATGAACTTGGTGTGGCAGGAGATTGAACAGCAACCTCCAATCCGCGAAGGAACGGTGATCACTTATCCCGGAATTGCACACGGCTGGGCCGGGATTCTGTACGCCGCACTTTGCTGGCATGAATCATCGGAATCAGAGCTGCCATCCGGGCTGGAGGAACGACTGCAACAGCTCATGGAATGCGCCGAACCGTGGCGCCAGGGTGTCCGCTGGCCCTGGGTTCTCCCTCAGGGCAGGAATGGCGCCGCGGCGAGTTACATGCCGGGTTGGTGTAACGGCACGGCGGGCCACATCTTCTTGTGGACAGCGGCGCACCGCAGGTTCCATGACGATGCGTATCTGCGGATTGCGGAAAAGGCTG
>JBEPUY010000084.1:0-7328 GCA_041691255.1 Granulicella sp.
CCGCCTCCAGCGCCGCAATCATCTCCAACCGACCGCTCGTCGCCAAATGGCTCGGAAAAAATCCCCGGTTGCCCACAATCACACCCATCGTCATCTGCTTCGCCATACCTGCTCCATCTTTGTTCGTTAAGGCTGCATGGCAGCCGGGGTTATTGGGTTGCGTGGCTCTGGTGCGCGATCTCGCGTAACTGGCGGAAGGTTTCCAGCATGGTTACGGATTCGGAGGCGCCTTCGCCAAAGTTGAAGTAATGTGACCGATAGTGGCGATACAACTTGTCGTAAATCGCCACTGCTTCAGGCTCCGGATTGTACGTTCGATATTTCAGGCAGAGTTTGTCCTGCGCCTCTTCGACCGTGCTGAAGATTCCCGCCGCGAGCATGGCGAAGACTCCCGAGCCGAGGCTGGTGGGGATGCCGTCAGGAACGACAACAGGTTTGTTGAGCACGTTCGCGTAAATCTGGTTAAGGGTCGCGTTGTTCTGCGGAATGCCGCCCGCGTTGACGACCCGCTCGACCGGCACGCCATGCTCGGCCATGCGCTCGAGGATGATGCGGGTGTGAAAGGCAGTGCCCTCGATGGCGGCAAACAGCTCGTCCTGCGCCGTGGTCAGCAGGTTCCAGCCGATGGTAACGCCAGCCAGATCCGCGTTGACGAGCACCGTGCGGTCGCCGTTGTCCCAGGTAAGGCGCAGCAAACCGGTCTGTCCTGCGCGGTTCTTTTCGATGCCTTCGGCCAGCGACTTCACGCTGGTTCCGGCGCGGCGGGCAATGGCCTCGAAGATATCGCCGGTGGCGGAGAGTCCGGCTTCGACGCCAGCATACTTGGGATGCACGCTGCCGGGAACGACACCGCAGACGCCGGGAATGAGGCTGATCTTGGGCTGCATGGCGATGATGCATGTGGAGGTGCCGATGACGTTGACCACATCGCCGGTGCGGCAGCCCGCGCCAATGGCGTCCCAATGCGCGTCAAACGCGCCGACGGGGATGGGAATGCCCGCACTCAGGCCCAACGCCGCCGCCCAGTGCTCGGAGAGATGCCCGGCGAGATGGTCGGAGGTGAGATATTCGCCGGAGAGTTTTTCGACTACGCCATCGAACAGCGGATCGAGCTTCGAAAGAAAGGCCTGCGGAGGAAAGCCGCCCCACTTGGGGTTCCAGAGCCACTTGTGGCCCATGGCGCAGACGCTGCGCTTTGCCTTGCGCGGGTCGGTGATGCCCGCGAGAGTGGCGGCCACCATGTCGCAGTGTTCGAAGGCGCTGGCAAAGTTGGCGCGCTTGTCCGGATTGTTGCGCAGCCAGTGCAGCAGCTTGGCGAAGCCCCACTCGTGCGAGTAGACGCCGCCGCACCACTCGATGGCTTCGATACCGTCGCGATGACAGGCCTCGGTAATCTCGCGGGCCTCGCGCTTGGCGCGGTGATCGCACCAAAGGTAGTACTCATCAAGCGGCTGCAGATCCTTGTCGACCGGGATAACGCTCGAGCCCGTGGTGTCGAGTGCGATGGCTTCGACCTTGTCCCCGGGGACGTTACATTTTGCCAGCACGTCGCGCATGGCCTTGGTCAGGCCGCGCATGTGGTCCTGGTGAGACTGCGTCGCGTAGTCGGGATCTTCGCGCTTGCGGTGCAGGGGATACTCCGCCACTGCGGTTCCGAGCGGGCCGTGCTCGCTGTCGAGCAGCGTGACGCGCACGCTGAGGGTTCCGAAATCTACTCCTGCAACAATTGCCATGGTGTTATTGTCCCCGTTCGCAGATTGGATCTTCCATCGTAAAAGTATGTCGCTTTGAAAGGGTAACGGAGAAGCTGGCAATATTAATAATCAGGGTGGGCATAAACGAACAATCCATTAATCCAGGGAAGAGCGCTTGTCGAGTATAAGAGAAAACGTTTACCAGGCATCTGACAACCCTATATTCACCGCTCTATCCATGTCAATCAAGTTTTTCAACGGGGCAGGAGAATCTTCGGACGAAGCAAAACCCGCCCTTTCAGCTCCCGCACATCGCAATCGCATGATCGATGAGCTGGAGCTGAACCTTTCGGGACAGACGGATTGCGTCAGGCGAGCTGGATCGTAATGCTGGAGACGGAGGCTGGCGGAAGAGTGATGGTCAGTCGGTCTCCGTGAGCCTCGACGGCCAGCTTTTTGCGTTGAACCGCGTTGGGTTGCGCGAACGTGTTGTGAGCGTGCATGTCGGTGTCGGTCAATACCGATGCCTCCGCGGATGCAATCGTTGCGGAGCCGCGCAGCACGATCTCAGTCAGCATTGGATTTTTCAGATCAGGGTTGGTCGTAGTGACAGTAACCGTTTTGCCGCGCATCGAGGCAGAGCCGAGCAGCCCAGCGAGCGCGGTTGGCTTGCCCTTGCGCTGGTAGTGGACCTGCGGCGAAGAGAAGTTCACCCGCAGCGATTGTCCACCCTGATGTGCGGAATACATATCGAAGACGTGGAAGACCGGCGTGGTGATGAAGTTGTCTTCGTGCGAGAAGAAGAGGGCGTTCAGGTTATTGACGAGTTGCGCGCACGCGGCCATGCCGACTTTTTCCGCATGGCGGTTGAAGATGTCGAGCGTCATGGCGGTCAGCAGGGCATCGCGAAGTGTTACCTGCTGGCCCAGCAGATGCGTGGGATCAAGCTGGGTGCCGGGCTTGTACCATGCGCCGTACTCATCGACGACGAGCTTGATATTGCGGTTGGGATCGAACTCGCCCAGCAGTCCCCACTGCGCGCGAACGATCTCTTCCATGTAGAGGCCCTGCAGAAAAAGCTCGTACCATCCGGTCTCGTCGAAGTCGAGCGCATCGCGTTTGCCCGCGACCCAGTCGGTGGTCTCACCCATGCTGAGGTTCCAGGTGTAGTAGTGGACGCTCCATCCATGAAGCTCGCGCGGCATATAGTTCTTTCTGCGCAGCGCCTCGAAGAAGCCGTTGGTCCATTCCAGATTGTTGTCGTTAGGGCCGGAGCCGATGAACGAGAGCGGCACGCCGTAGTGCGGTACCCAGGTGGTGAAGCGGCGAAACTCCTCGGCATACTCCTCCGGCTCGAAGTTGCCGCCACAGCCCCAGCTCTCGTTGCCGACGCCCCAATACTTCACATCGTAGGGAGCGGCTGAGCCATTGGCGGCGCGCTGCTTCGCGAGCGTGGTCGAACCCTCGGGCGAGTTGCAGTACTCCACCCAGCGCGAGAAATCCATCGCGGGCAGGCTGCGCAGATTGCTGGCAAGGTAAGGCTCGGCGCCGCTGAGGTGGCAGAAGCGCATGAACTCGTCGGTGCCGAAGGCGTTGGTTTCATAGAGTTGAACGGCATTGCCTTTAATTCGTTGCGCGTCGGGATCGTCGGCCCAGAAGTTGGTGCGGGTGGGCCGCTCCTTGCGCGGGCCGATGCCGTCATGCCAGTCGTAGCTGTCGGCGAAACAGCCGCCCGGCCAGCGCACGGCGGGGACATGGATCTGCTTCATCCGGTCGGCGATCTGCTTGCGGATTCCGCCGACGTTGGAGATGGAGGAGTTCTCGCCCACCCAGATCCCGTCATAGATCACGCCGCCGAGCTGCTCGGTGAACTGGCCGTAGATCTCGGGCGCGATGGTGCCGACGCTCTCGTCGAGCAGCACTTCGACATGCGAATCGGCGGTTGCGCTCCATGCCGGACGCGCAGTGAAGGCGAACGCCGCTCCGGCGAGTGAGGAAGTCTGTAGAAATCTTCTACGGTCCAAGGGGTTTCTCCTATTGCGGCAAAATCAGTGGATGATGTCGGTCATCGACACCTCCACTGTAGTGGCGAGGCGGATGAACGGCAAACGTTTCCAACCCCTGGTTCCGATTTCAAAGAAATGGTTGCGTCGGGAACGACCTTCCCGAAGCTGTTGCGAAGACTAGGACCGCAGGCGTTCTGCGCGTCAATGTTGTCAATCAGGCAACCATCAAGCCTACAGAATCGTTTTAGCGGTGTAGGCTATTCTGTAAACGCATTCCTGATACCCTCTATGGCCGACCTTGGACAGAGCACGAAGAAGAAGCGTACGAAGACGACCAAAACCCCGGAACGCATGGACATACGCACGATAGCGCGTCTGGCCAACGTCTCCATTGCCACTGTTTCGCGCACGATCAACCGTGTGCCGACGGTGAACCCCAAGATCGCCAAGCGGGTCTGGGAGGTCATCGAAGAGCTCGACTACTTTCCCAACACCCAGGCGCGAGCCCTGGTCTCCGGGCGCAGTTGGATCCTTGGCCTGATCGTCTCCGAGATCACCAACCCCTTCTTTCCGGAGTTGATTCAGGGCTTTGAGGACATCGCCGTCGAGCACGGCTACGAGATCCTGGTCAGCTCGACCAATCACGATCCCAAGCGCATGTCGCACTGCATTCGCCGCATGTTGGAGCGCAAGGTGGATGGCGTTGCCGTGATGACGTTCGGCATCGAGGCCCCTCTGCTCGACCAGTTGGCCCAGCGCAAGGTGCCTTTGGTCTTTGTTGACGTCGGCCCCGATGGCCCCGGCATCAACGTGCTCAAGGTGGACTACCACCACGGCATTCGCCAGGGGGTGCAGCATCTTGCCGCGCTGGGGCATCGCAAGATCGCCTTTGTCCGCGGGCCAGAGGGCCTGCACTCTGCGCAGTCGAGGCTCGAAGCGTTTATGGAGTCATTGCGCGAGTGTGGCATCGCGCCCAACCCGGCGTGGCTCCTGCCCGGCGATCACACCCTCGAAGGCGGCATGGCAGCCATGAAGCAGTTGCTGGCGGTCAAGGACATGCCCACCGCAGTGATGTGCTCGAACGATATGACCGCCATCGGCGTGCTGCACGCAATGTATCGCGCCGGGCTGCGCGTGCCCGACGACATCTCTGTCATCGGCTTCGACAACATCCATATCTCTGAGGTCACCATCCCACCGCTGACCACGGTGCAGATGTCACGCTTCGAACTAGCCAAGGCGGCGGTGACGGCGCTGCGGGCCTGTGCAGAAGGAACGGAGAAATCCACGGAGAAGCATGAGTACAACATCCAGACCGATCTTGTGGTGCGGGAATCGACCGGGTTTCCGCGCGGCGCGATGAAGGACCTGCCGAAAAAAGTGCGAGCAAAAAAGTAAGCAGGAAAAAGCGATGGCCCCGGACGTGTCCGGGGCCTCGTTGCTTGTCTCTTGATGAACGGTAAGCCTAGTCTGCGATGCCTACATCAGGAACGTCGATGCCAAGCGCGGTAGCCAGGGCGATCTGGTGGTCCTGCTCCTGCAGAAGAATGTCGCGGATGTGTTCTGCGGTGGCAAACTCGCCCAGCTCGTCGCACTGTTTCACCCGACGGCGGTACTGGCGGATGGTCTCGTTCTCGTTATCGAGATCGAACCGAAGCATGTCGGTTGCCTTCTCCGAGGTCTTGACCGGTTTCGGCGCGGCGCAAGGCATTCCACCGAGATAGTCAATCTGGTTGGCGATAGTGATGGCGTGGGCCAGCTCTTCGCCTGCGTGAACGGCAAGTTCGGCGGCGATGTTCATATACTCCGCGCCCTTCATGACCTGGGAGTAATTGACGTACGCGATGATGGCCTGGTACTCGCGGGCGAGATCTTCGTTGAGGGCAGCGATGAGCTGTTTGCGGGTGACGGAAGTTTTTGCGGCGCTTGCTTTTTCGGTCGGCATCTCTTCTCCGGTACTTCTGTGGCGGTTCTTATTCATTGAGATGCAGGAAGTTTGGACGAGGTTTTGAAAATTAGCGAAAAGTGTTCACCGACCGGGCAGGCCAGGCCGCAATGCCATCCTGCGGCCTGACTGCCCTTCAGTTCTAAGGAAGCTCTGATTAGTCATGGCTTTGTTTGAAAGGGGCGCTGCTTCAACGTGGCTTTAGAGCAAATTCCTTAATGGGGTAGAGCGGGTTAATCGCATTGGAGCGCCAACGGCGCGGCTCATACCAGCCCAGGGCGAAGCCCTGGGTATGCGTGCCCCGAAAGATGAGGGCTGAAGGCCCGATCGATAACCCTCTACACCATCAGGAAATTTGCGATAGCCACCAGAGTTCCTTAAAGTGCGGGATAGTCGGTATAGCCGTGAGCACCCGGAGCGTAGAAGGTATTAGGCTCTGGCCGATTCAGCGGCGCCTGCTTGGCAAAACGCGCTGGCAGATCGGGATTGGCGATGAAAAGTTTACCGAAGGCCACGGCATCGGCCTTGCCCTCATCGAGCAACTGCTGGCCAGTCTTCTGGTCGATGGCCTCGTTCGCCACGAACGTTCCCCCAAAGAGCTGCTTGAGCTGCGGCCCAATGCTGTCCGGACCGACGTGCTCGCGTGCAGCGATGAAGGCAAGCTTGCGCCGTCCCAGCTCACGAGCCACGTAACTGAAGGTGGCCGTGAGGTTGGAGTCGGAGATGCCGTGCGAGTCGCCGCGCGGAGCCAGGTGCATCCCGACCCGCCCCGCGCCGAAGACCGAGATGGCAGCGTCAGCGGCTTCGAGCATCAGCCGAGCACGGTTTTCGATGGGGCCGCCGTACTCGTCGGTGCGCTGGTTGGAGCCATCCTGCAAAAACTGGTCGAGCAGATAGCCATTGGCTCCGTGCAGCTCGACGCCGTCAAAGCCTGCGGCCTGGGCGTTCTGCGCGCCGCGGCGAAAGGCCTCGACCACGCTCTTCACTTCGCTGATCTCCAGTGCTCGCGGAGTGGGAAAAGCTCGCTGAGGACGAAGCAGGCTGACCGTTCCCGATGCCGCAATGGCGCTCGGCGCGACGGGGAGCTGTCCGTTAAGGAACGCAAGGTCAGAGATGCGGCCCACATGCCATATTTGGGCAAAGATGCGACCTCCGGCGTTGTGGACGGCGGCGGTCACAGGCTTCCATGCCTCGACCTGCTTCTCGGACCAGATGCCGGGAACGTTGGCATACCCGACGCCCATGGGGTCGACTGGGGTGCCTTCGGAGATGATCAGGCCCGCGCTGGAGCGCTGCGTGTAGTACTCGATCATCATCGCCGTGGGAACGTGGTCCGGCGTACCCCGCAGGCGGGTGAGCGGAGCCATAAAGATGCGGTTGGGAAGTTGCAGGTCGCCCAGTTGAATCGGGTCGAAAAGTGACGGCATTGGAACTCCTTGGCGTCCTTTAAAGGCGCAGGAAATTGGATGCCCGGAATGCGGCAACGGTGCGCAGGGCTGGCGCGGAGCCCAATAAAGACATCCCATCCTCCGCAATGAGATCGCGAAGGATGGAAGCCGCAGCCCTCAAGAGGAGTGAAGAATTGTGAAAACCCCTGAACCAAGTCCTCTCGACCGAAGCCACTCGCAGCCCTAACCGCACGACCTCTCGACCGGAGCCGCTCGCAGCCCCAAACCGCACGTC
>JBEPUY010000085.1:0-6711 GCA_041691255.1 Granulicella sp.
AAGCTCGGCGGCGGCTCGCTCACCGCGCTGCCCATCATCGAGACCCAGGCAGGCGACGTCTCGGCCTACATTCCGACCAACGTCATCTCGATCACTGACGGCCAGATCTTCCTTGAGACGGACCTCTTCAATTCAGGCGTCCGTCCCGCCGTCAACGTCGGCCTCTCGGTCTCGCGCGTCGGCTTTTCTGCCGCCACCAAGGCGACCAAGCAGGTCGGCGCCACGCTGAAGCTCGATCTCGCGCAGTATCGCGAGCTTGCTGCCTTCGCGCAGTTCGGCTCCGATCTCGACAAGGTAACGCAGCAGCAGTTGAACCGCGGCCAGCGCCTCACCGAACTGCTCAAGCAGCCACAGTTCCATCCGCTCTCGGCAGAGAAGCAGGTAGCGATCCTCTTCGCGGGCGTCAATGGATTGCTTGACGACGTCGAGGTGAAGGACCTCCGCGCCTTCGAAGATGGCTTCTATCCTTACCTAGAATCCGCACAGGCTTCCATCCTCACCGACATTGCCACCAAGAAGGCGCTCGACGATGACCTCAAGGCTCGCCTCACCGCGGCCATCAAGGACTACAAGTCGAACTTCCTCGCCGGGCTCAAAGAGAAGAAAGAAGCGGTCGCGGCGAAATAACCCATGGCAAACGTTCTCGATTTACGGCGCCGCATCCGCAGTGTGAAGAACACGCGGCAGATCACCAAGGCCATGAAGATGGTGTCGGCGGCCAAGCTGCGCCGCGCACAGGAGCGTGCCATGCTGGCGCGGCCCTACGCGCAGATGCTGTCGAACGTTCTGGAGTCGCTGGTGCGCCGCACCGATCTCTACAATCCGGAGTCAGGCGAAGTCATCAACCCGCTACTGGTCGAGCGCGAAGAGAAGAACGTCCTCGTCGTTGTCGTCGCTGGCGACAAGGGTTTTGCCGGTGCCTTTAACTCCAACATCGTCAAGGCCGCTCAGGGCTTTATCGATTCCCGCCGGGCATTGGGACAGAACGTGGACCTCGAGCCGGTCGGGCGCAAGGCGCGTGATATGTTCCGCAAGCGCTATCCTGCGGCCAGCTACGAGAAGAAGGAAGAGCGCTACGACAACGATCTCGCCTCCCACTTCGAGGTGATCCGGCATCGTGCCGCCCCGATTGAGATTGTTGCGGACCATCTCACGCTTTTGCTCAAGATCGAGATCGACGAAGTCTCGGACATGGCCCACGCCATCATCGACCGCTACACCCGCTGTGAAATCGACTCGGTCTATGTGGTCTATAACGAATTCAAGTCGGTCATCTCGCAGCGTGTTGTCGTCGAAAAGCTGCTGCCCATCCGCAAGCTCGGCTCGCACGAGATTACTGTGGCCGAGGTCATGAGCGAGGAGCAGCGCGATGCTTCTGCCCACGCGGCGCGCACCTCCGGCATTACCATCAACGAGCCCGAAGAGTCGGTAATCGAAGCCGAGGCCAAGAAGTTCGGCACCGCCGAGGTGGACTACCTCTTCGATCAGGCACCGGAGCGTTTGTTCCGTCACCTGATGCCACGCTACGTCACCACGCAGATCTTCCACGCGCTGCTGGAGTCGGTCGCGGCAGAGCACGCCGCCCGCATGACGGCGATGGATTCGGCAACCAACAATGCAGGCGATATGATCGACGCCCTCTCGCTCACCATGAACCGTGTGCGGCAGGCGGCGATCACCAAGGAAATTATTGAGATTGTGAGTGGCGCAGCCGCTCTGTAACTGACAGGCAACTTCTGTAAAACAGACCACTGCGAGACGAAAGAGACTTATGGCAGAGAACATTGGAAAAGTAATCTCGATCAGCGGCCCCGCCGTTGACGTTCAATTCGAAGAGGGCAACATGCCGCCTATCTTCCAGGCGCTGCGCATCGTCAGCGAGGGCTTCGTTGTTCCCACCCCGCTCGACGTCGTCGTCGAGGTGCAGCAGCATCTTGGCGAAGGCCGCGTGCGCTGCATCGCGATGGTCGCCACCGAGGGCATGGTTCGCGGCATGAAGGCCATCGACACCGGTTCGGGCATCATGGTCCCCGTGGGTCGCGAGACGCTTGGGCGAGTGCTGAACGTGCTCGGCGAACCGGTCGACGAGCTCGGCCCGGTCAATGCCAAGGTGCACATGCCGATTCACCGGCAGGCTCCCGCGTTCGATGAGCAGTCGACCAGCGAAGAGATGTTCGAGACCGGCATCAAGGTCGTCGACCTGATTCTGCCCTTCTTGAAAGGCGGAAAGGTTGGCCTGTTCGGCGGCGCCGGCGTCGGCAAGACCGTCGTCATTCAGGAACTCATCAATAACGTCGCCACCAAGCACGGCGGCTTCTCCGTCTTTGCCGGTGTCGGCGAGCGTACCCGCGAGGGCAACGACCTCTGGCACGAGTTCCAGGAGTCCGGCGTTATCGACCTCAAGGACCTCTCCAAGTCCAAAGCTGCGCTGATCTATGGCCAGATGACCGAGCCTCCAGGGGCGCGTCTCCGCGTCGCCCTCACCGGTCTCACCGTTGCAGAGCACTTCCGCGACGAAGAGGGTGCGGACACGCTGCTCTTCATCGACAATATCTTCCGCTTCACCCAGGCCGGTTCCGAGGTCTCCACGCTGCTCGGCCGTATGCCGTCGGCCGTAGGCTATCAACCGAACCTCGCCACCGAGATGGGCGAACTGCAGGAGCGCATTACTTCCACCAAGAAGGGCTCCATCACGTCCGTACAGGCCGTCTATGTGCCTGCCGACGACATCACCGACCCGGCACCTGCCACCACCTTCGCTCACCTCGATGCGACCATGTTGCTCTCGCGTCCGCTGTCGGAGCTTGGCATCTACCCCGCCGTCGATCCTCTGACCTCGACCTCGCGCATTCTTTCGGCGCGCATCGTCGGTCAGGAGCACTACGATGTGGCCCAGGGCGTCAAGAAGATCCTGCAGCGTTACAAAGACCTTCAGGACATCATCGCCATCCTCGGGATCGACGAACTGTCGGAAGAGGACAAGATCACTGTGGCCCGCGCCCGCAAGGTGCAGCGCTTCCTGTCGCAGCCCTTCCATGTTGCCGAAATCTTTACCGGCATCCCCGGTGCTTACGTCAAGGTCGAGGACACCATCCGCAGCTTCAAGGAGATCATCGAAGGCAAGCACGACGATATTCCTGAGCAGGCCTTCTACCTCAAGGGCGGCATCGAAGACGTCATCGCCGCCGCAGAGAAGATGAAGCAGATCGCATAACGTTAAGGGCACGGCTTTAGCCGTGCCGTAGGGAAGTAAGAAGGGGGCTTTAGCCCCTGAGGTACTGATGGCAGATACAAACAGCAACTCGGGATTGTTGGCGGTCAGGCTGGTAACGCCGGACCGCGTCCTGCTCGACGCAACGGCGGACTCGGTCGAGTTGCCCTCGATGTCCGGCTACCTGGAGGCGCTCTACGGAGCTGCCCCCTTGCTTGCCGAACTTGGAGCAGGCGAAGTACGTCTCCACGGAGGAAGTTCAGGCGACCAGAAGTTCTTTGTGGCGTGGGGATTCGTCGAGGTGCTGCCGGAGCGTGTCACCATTCTGGCCGAGACAGCTCTTCACCCCGACGAGATCGACCGCAACGAAGCGCTGCAGGAGCTTCAGGAGGGCGAAAAGCTCTGGCAGGAGGCTGGCGACGAAGGCGATAAGTACGACGAGGCCAACGCCGTCACCCGCAAGGCCGAGGAGAAGCTGGCTTCAGCCGAGGGCAAGAGCCACTAATCCCTTCTATTCAATTACTTAAAGGCCACCTCGAAAGGGTGGCCTTTTGATTTTCAGGTTACTCCTGCGTGCGCTTTCTCATTCGTCGAAATATAGTTTAGTGCTCAACTATTGAGAAGCTAACTAATATCGTCTTGATAAGGCTGGGAAGAGTTACTGTTTTTCAAACGAAAACAGCGAAACCCGGGGAAATCCGGGCTTCGCTGTCTCTTCAAGCAGTCTTGGATGTTGGGAAAAAGCAGCTTCAGGACTTTTTCTTCGATTTTGCGGCGGACTCCGGAGCTTCTGGCGCAGCTTCAGCCTGTTGCCGCAGCGCATGAATGACGACCCGCAGCATCTCCTCTTCCGGAGCGGGTTTTCCTGTCCAGATTTCGAACTGCCTTGCTCCCTGCTGCACAAACATCTCAACCCCGGTAATGATGGGGATACTTTGCTGCCGGGCCAGCCGGATCAGCGGGGTTTCGATGGGGTTGTAGACCAGATCGAAGACCAGCTTGGTATTCAAGTCCTTTGCTTCCAGCATCTGCGAACCCTTTTGCCCGGCCATGCCGAGGGGGGTCGCATTGATGATTACGTCAAAGGTGGTCTTGGCCAGCGCCTCTTTCTTGATCGTCTTCGATCCCGACTGACGCGCTAGTTTCTGGGCTGTCTCAGGGGTGCGGTTGAGGATAAACACATCCGCGCCTTTATCCCGCACGCCGAATACAGCAGCCCGTGCAGCCCCGCCAGCCCCAAGAACCAGCACCTTCGTGCCGCGCAACGACAGCCGCTTCTCGAGCGGGCCGACGATGCCGGCGACGTCGGTATTGAACCCGTAGAGCTTGCCATCCTGCGCCCGCAGAACGGTATTGCAGGCGCCGATCTTGGTCGAAAGCGGATCGGTCTTCTCGAGGTGCGCCATGATCTCCTGCTTCAGAGGCATGGTCACGCTGAGGCCCTGAATCGGTATCTCGCTGACCAGCTTGAGCAGGTCGGCCAGCTTGTGGGTCTGAAGCGCAAGATAAACCGCGTTCACCGTCTCGCGGCGAAAGGCCGCATTCATCATGGCCGGTGAGAGAGAGCTGCGAATCGGATTGCCTGCCACACCGTAGACCTTGGTGGCGGCATCGACCTGTTCAATGCGGTAAGTATCCATCAGCGTGCGAGCGGCGATCTGTCCCGGGCCAGTCTCTTCGCCGGTGCTTGCAGCGGCAAAGGTAAAGGCGCTGCCGGCGCGGACGCCGAGCACGCGCGAGATGATCCCGGCGTCTCCCATGCAAATGCCGATAATGTTCGAATGATCCTCCATGTGCTCGATAAAGCGCATCAGAGTCACATTGTCGGTGAGGGTCTTGGCGGTGGGGACGATCTTGTAGAAATCAGGATGGAAGGGCTGGATACGCTGGTAGATGCCCTCAAGATCCTTGGTGGCGGAGAAATCGTGGTGGCTGACGATGATGGCGACGCCGGTATCGCGCAGCTTTTGAATATCTGCCTTTTTCAGCGATTCTGCCGATTCAAGCTCGAGATCGACGATATGGAAGCCGCTGCTGGCTGCTTTGATAAGAATTTCAAGCTCTGCAGCGAGCGTGCCGGTGAACTTTCCACCATTGGCCGACCGTCGACAGGTCGCAATGCCCGTGGCGGCAGTATTTTCGGTGAAGAAGTGCTTGAGCTTCGGCAGGGCGGCAAGCGGCTTTTCGAGATAGTCGAGACGGAACTCGATGAAAGGAGTGTCTTTAACGACGGCGAGGGCTTTTTCAAGCATCTCGGCGGGCGTGGTGCCGGTAATGGCGACGCAAACTTTGCCGATGCGGGAGCGGATAAATTGGGGGGCTACGGTGGGCACATTCACTCTCATGTCTACAATCGCGGTATATTACAGTGCGATGGGGCAGGATGCAACATTTGTTGAAAGAAAAAGGAGTTAGGCTTGTCTACTGCTGGTGATTTTGACGCGGGAAACGGGAAAAAGTTGCGATTATGCACATTGTAAACAAAGGGCTTATGGCAGCGATAGAGCGCGTGCCGGGATGGAATGCTTATCCGTGGCTGCGTCATGGGTTTAGCACCCGCGAGGGCGGAGTTTCGACCGTCTATGGAGGAAGCTCCTTGAACCTGGGGTGGACAAAAGACGATGATCCGGCGTTGGTGGCAGAGAACTGGAGGCGGTTTTTAGCGGTGTGTCAGGAAGGCTCCCCGTTTCAGGCGGTTACGATACGGCAGGTCCATTCGGCTTTGGTTCGGACGATCGGAGAAGAAGACGGTGTTTTTGAGGGGAAGCTGCAAACTGCCGATGGCAAAGCCGTGCTGGAGGCGGACGGTGCGGTGACGGATCTGCCGGGGGTGATGCTGGGGGTGCAAACGGCAGACTGCGTTCCCGTAATGATTGCGGACGTGAGCAAGCGAGTGGTGTCGGCGATCCACGCAGGCTGGAGGGGCACAGTGGCGCGAATTGTGGAGCAGGGGATTGGCACGATGCGGGAGGAGTACGGATCGCGCCCTGAGGATTTGGTGGCTGCTGTGGGGCCTTCTATTGGCGCTTGCTGTTATGCGGTGGGGGATGAAGTGCGATCGGAGTTTGGCGCGCAATTCGGATATGCGGAGGCGTTGTTCAGGACGATTGATGGCGGGCAGATGCATCTCGATCTTTGGGAGGCAAACCGGCGGCAGTTGCTCGATGCGGGGGTCTCGGCGGAGAGGATTACTGTGACGGGAGAGTGTACGGCCTGTGCGGTCTCCCATGGGGAGAGGAAGTACTTCTCGCATCGGAACGAACATGGGTTTACCGGGCGAATGATGAGTGTGATTGGTGTGATTCGATGAAGCTGATTGGGGTTTGGGCCATCGATTGCGAAGCCTTTCTTTTCCCAGGAAAAACTGCCTTGGCGGCGGGGTGTCTGGATAAAACAGGCAGCGCAAGAACAAAGACGAAATACAGGGGTCTCTCCACTCCGCTGCGCTCCGGTCGAGATGACGTGCTGGATTGCTGCTCCGGTCGAGATGACGTGCTGGA
>JBEPUY010000086.1:0-6114 GCA_041691255.1 Granulicella sp.
TTTCGCGCATAAACAACGCCTGGAAGTGGTACAGCCAAACCCGAACCCCAGACTATATTCGACCACAATGCCGACCGGGCGCGACAGAATCCAATACGAAGCAACCGCCGCACCGACAAGAATGCCGCCGCCATCGCCCGCTACGCAGTGCATGGTAGAACCGAGCACCTGACGCCAGCGCATGGCAACATAACGCTCATGGAGCCCGGCAGCGGTTCCCGACATCCCAGGACGTACAGAAATGCGCCGAAGGGTCCGGTATAGGCGACCAGAAGAATGAATCCCCATTTCAGTACTGGCGATGCTAGCGTTGACCTTATATCAATCGCCACGAACACGGCGGCCATAGCGGTCAATAGAAACCAGAGGAGCATGATTCCGTTCAGCTTCTTCGGCCCTTTCTCATGCATGCCCACACGGAAACACGATGAACCGTCCTATCCCCCGATGCGAAGTGATGCCAGCGCTATTTGTGCATGTCCATCTCAGGCATCTCTCTCTGAATTTTCGTCATTTGATCCTGTATTTTTTTCATCTCAGCTGCCGTGATTTTTCCGTTGCCCATGATCACGGACATTTCCAGCATCTGATGCGACATATCGTTCATGGCGTGGGACATCTTCTTCATGTCGCCTGCTGGCATGTCTTTCATCGTTGCTGATATTTTTCCCGTCATTTCTGCCATCTGATTCGACATGTCGATCATGCCGCCCATCATCTGGCCGTGATCCATCATTCCGTGTTGCTCGCCATGTTGCATAGTGCTGCTCTGGCCTTTCGACATGGTGCCGCTCTGGTCTTTCATCATCCCGCCGCTCATCTGGGCGAAGGCGAGCGAACCGCCCAGAAACAGAACAAGGATGCCGATTGCAGATACTGTGGTCTTCATTTCGTTTGACCTCCATGGCTCCCGAGTAAACCGATACACGGTTATTTCCTAGATGACCTGCTGATTACGAGGACCAGGAGAGCCACCACCACGACGGCGGTCACCGTCCAGATCCACATGCCGCCACCCATTCCATCCGTAGCTACCGCTCATCATGTTGATCCCCCTCCGTTTCGTCGCGCCCACTACAGTGCATCGTCGCTCGGCGCAAAGCCTCATCCACCTTCGGATTTAGCCGCAGCAACTGTGGCCGCTCTTTAGCTTCTCCGCCTGTTGGTCAAGGTATTGCGCCGGATTCTTATCGAACTTCTGTTTGCACGCGGAGCCGCAGAAGGAATAGGTCTGTCCAGCGTGCTCACTGTGCCCGGCGGCGTTTGCTGTTTCAACTTCCATGCCGCAGACGGGATCTTTCACGACGGTAGTGCTGCTCATAAGATTCTCCTATGTTTGTTAATCTGGGATCGGTTGTGACTCAACGGTTGTGGGCTACCTTCGATAGCGCCTTCGCCACTTGTTCCAAACATCCATTTTGCTCACAGGCGGCTCCGCATCAAGTTTCTCCTCTCGACGATGAATGAGTCTGGCTAATTCAGCTCATATCCACGGATTGCGTCCCCGTTCACTTACCCGATTTGCGTGAATGGCAAGCAAGATGCTTCTAAGAACCTATTGAACTTCTATTGATGGGGCCGTTTTGTTGGACTATTGTGATTTGTCGGGCTCGATTTCGGTTTGAAGTGTAGGCTCGCCTTGTGTTGACGGAGGTTTGAGAGTTTTTTGGATGCCGTTTCCGGCTCTCCAGGCGCAGCTCTGCCGGGGCCTTACACGGCGCTCTGAGCGATGAGCCTGGGCAGCCTGCACAAGTTGTGCGCGGCGCAACTGAAGACGAACAGCCAGTCCACCTTGTGCAGACCGCGCAGCTTCACCTGGCGCATCGGTCCGGTCTGCTTCAACCATGCAAAGCCCTTCTCGACCAGCCAGCGGCGGCTCAGGCTGACGGCATAACCCCATGCCGGGTCGTCCTGCGGTCGAGGTTCGAGCGGCGTCCCTTTTCGTTCTTCGTCACATGAACGGTAACCTTCATCCGGCGCGCGGACTGAACGAAATCCTTCGCGTCGAAGGCCTTGTCCACGCTCAGCGTGATACGCCGGATACCCTCATTCAAATAAACAACCGTATGATGCTGATCACCACCCCGCGAGCCCGCGAGCCGCTGGCCCAGTTCCTGACTCCGCTGCCCCAGATGCAGGAGGGCGGAATGCAGTCGCCCTCGCCGGAAGCCATCGTCTGAGTTTCAGCCCGAATGCACCGCGAGCACCTGGCCTGCCCACTCCCCAAGCTGGATGCCGCCCGAGCCTGCGGTGCCGGTGGCCGGTAGCCGAGCGATGAGTGGGGTCTGACGGAGTTGTAGTGAATGCGCCACCGCTCCGCCAGCACCTTGATCTCCTTCATCGAGTGAAAGATCTCACTGTTCACGAATTCATCCCGCAGCTTCGAGTTAAAGAGCTCGCAGAAGCCGTTCTCCCATGGGCCGCCTTCCCCTGACGGACATGGCAACGATCCTGCTAGAAACGTAAAGCCGCCGAAAAAAGCGGTCCGTACAAGATTGACAACCCTCTGCAAAATGCCCCTACAAAATCGCCATAGTCGCTGTCGCCAGAAAATTGGCTGTAGAGTCACTGGTCATGCGCCAGGCGGCTCTGGTAACTTTCATCGTCAGTCTCGGTGAGTGCAACTCTTGCATCATGTGCCAAACAGCTCAGACCCGGCCTCAAGAAACGCGCATCTTAGAAGGTGAGGTGATTGAGTGCTACTATCTTTGAACTTTCTTCTGTCGGCGTTCGGTGGGGTTTACCTGACTACGATTTTTCAACGAAGGGCCTCCCCATGTTTGGTCACCCAACTTACTGGACGATTGGAGACCAACGTATCAAGCCAGGGCTCGAACATCGTTCGCTCTAAAACCGGAATAGCACGTAGGAGGATTTAGATTCCGGCAGACGGGGTTCCGATAGTATTTATCGGTCGAGCCTCGCGCTCCCGGCTCGCGGACCCCACAAGCCTGACTTCGTGGCCAGTAACGGGAACTTTCTTAGGCTGATTAGCACCATCGGAAGTATGACAGAGATGCTGGTCAATATTGCACAGAAGCCGAATCGGTTCGTTCTGAAGGCTTCAAGCATAATCGGATCGGTTTTGAAAAGCTTCACTTTTAGACATTACAGTGAGCGGGGGATCTTGTGGAAGCCATCGATCTCAGGTTCACGATCCTACGTCCGCACGCGGATACCGAGCTGAGTACTATTGACCAGTATGGCATTCGATGGACTGATAGGCTTGACCAATTGCCGGAGCCTCGCTGTATCGGGAAAGCCAACTATGACCGACAAACGCCTACGTCCCGTGAATTCGCGAGAGTTATTCAACCGGGTGGCCGACACGCAAATGGTCACCATGGATTACCAGAACAAAGAGACCATTTTCACGCAAGGCGATAAGGCCGATGCGATGTTCTACATCCAGAATGGCAGTGTAAAGCTGACAATCGTATCCAGGAGAGGAAAGAAAGCGGTGATCGCCGTGCTGCGGCCCGGCGACTGTTTTGGTGAAGGCTGCCTGGCCACACAAACTCGGCGGAGCTCTACTGCGACGGCAATTCGGCCCTCCACCATCGCGCGAATGAAACGCGCGACAATCGTCAGCAGCATTCACGAGGATCCGGCCTTTGCAAAACTCTTCGTTTACTATCTGCTTGGGCGAATCAATCGAATTGAAGTGGAGTTTGTGGACCAGATCTTCAGTTCCAGCGAAAAACGATTAGCCAGAATTCTATTAATGCTGGCGGGCTTTGGGCTGGACTCGAAGCCGGATCCGGCCATCCTGAATGTGAGTCAGGAAACGCTGGCGGAAATGGTCGGCACTACACGGTCCAGGATAAGCCATTTCATGAACCGCTTTCGTAGGATGGGACTGATCGATTATGACGATAGCCTGCAAGTTCATAAGGAGCTGCTGACCTTTCTGCTTCATGCGTAAACAGATATGCACGGTCCATCGAACTTTTTCAGGATCCATCCTGTGAAAACGTCGGTCATGCAGGCTGCGTCCAGGTCGCGGCCCTACAGTCAAGGGTCGAAGAAAGAGTCAATGCAGTTCACGGGACGCGATACTAACGTCCTTGGAACATTTTCCGAGAGTGAGTTTATGCACATACTGGTTGTGAACAGCGGATCTTCATCCATCAAGTTTTCGATGTTTGCCTCGGGTTCCGAAAAAAACTCACCTGAGCCAAGCTGCCTTTTCGACGGGCAGGTGAGCAATGTCGGAGAGCCTGATGCCTCGCTTGAACTTCACCGCACGGATGAAGGAGCCCCGGGGTACCATCGATCCGGAGTGAAGGCGGCGACGCTGCAAGATGCGGCGCGTTTGGTTCTGGACACAGTGAGCGAGGCGAGCATGCCCGCGGTCCAGGCAGTTGGGTATCGCGTCGTGCATCCCGGGGCGAAGCTGCACGGGCATCAGAGGATCACGACTGAGGTGCTTAAGGATCTTGAAGAGGCCGTCGCATTCGCTCCGCTCCATGATCCAGCGGCAATCGAGGTCATCCACAAAGGAATGGAGCGATTTCCGGATGTCGCCCACTACGCCTGTTTCGACACTGTGTTTCACCGGACGATGCCGGTCGAGGCGAGCACCTATCCTGTGCCACGAACGTATCGCGAGCAAGGCGTTCGGCGTTACGGATTTCACGGGTTGAGCTGCGAGTCGATTGTGCGCCAGGTCCGTGCCCAGGCGCATACCGAAGGCACCGAATTTCCGCGGCGGATGGTGATCGCGCATCTCGGAAGCGGGTGCAGCGTCACGGCGCTGCGCGATGGCTGCTCCATAGACACAACCATGGGCCTGACACCCACTGGAGGAGTCGTGATGGAAACGCGGCCGGGTGATCTCGACCCCGGACTGATCCTGTACCTCCTGCGGCAGCAGAGGGGCGACCGTGACAAGACGATTTCGGCAGTCGAGTCGATCTTGAATCACGACTCAGGGATGATCGCGCTCGCCGGAATGGCCGGCGATATCAAGGCTCTGCGCCAGGCGGCGGCCAAGGGCAACGAGCAAGCCATACTGGCACTGAAGATCTTCACGCGCAGCGTAACAAAAGCAATCGGAGGGTTCTGCTGGCTTTTGGGAGGTCTGGACGCGATTATCTTCGCCGGAGGGGTTGGGGAACACGATGGGGCAGCGCGCGCAGAGATCCTCGGTGACTTACAGAATTTAGGGATCACCGTCAGCTCTCCGTTGAACGAGGCGGAGACAAGTGGCGTCCGTCAGATCAGCGGGCCAGAATCGAAGACGGCGGTCTTCGTCGTTCCGGCTCAGGAAGATCTCATGATCGCCATGCATGTGGATCGTATGGCTCGATCTAATGAGTAATTCAGGCAATCCGCAATTCGATTCTGAAATAGAAGTTCATTCCCAAACTCCAGCGCGGTGTTTCCGACATCCGTTCCCCAAATAGTGGAGTTATCCGTTTCTCCTTTCTGCACGCAAGGCGCCGCCATTACTACATCGGTGCTTTACGAAAGGAGCATCCAGGACCGACCGCTGAGCAATACTGCACAGCTTTCGCGTCTCCGTTGATCGAGACTCACTATGAGTGTAGTTAGCTAGGCTACCGACCGTAGATGGCCGTTTCGGAAAGCTCTAGAACTTCACTGCAAGCGAACGAGTTGGGACTGTCGTTCAAGATAGTTGAAGAGGAGTGAGTGCGATGACGAGGAACAGGTCGTTTCAAGGGTTGATCTTTATCGTAATTTTGGGTACCGGCGTGGCGCTTGCCTATGCCGACTATAGAGTGGGCACTAGCTCTGAAAGCATCTGGATCGTGGCTTGCGCCCTTGTTCTTGCGTCCACTATCTCCACCGCCATTCAGGTTGCGGATCAGTGGAACAGGGCGATTGTTCTGCGGATGGGTAAGTTCCATGCTCTTCGCGGCCCGGGCTTTTTTCTGATCATTCCGCTCATCGACACCATCCCTTACTGGATTGATACACGCGTCCTAACGAGTTCATTCAAAGCGGAAAAGACGCTGACGAAGGACACGGTACCCGTGGATGTAGATGCTGTGCTGTTCTGGAAAATTGTCGATCCCGAGAAGGCGGCTCTGGCTGTAGCGGACTACCAAAGCGCGATAGGTTGGGCATCTCAAACGGCTCTTCGCGATG
>JBEPUY010000087.1:0-5539 GCA_041691255.1 Granulicella sp.
ACCGACAACAGCGTCAGCGGTCGCTGGATGCTCTGATACGGGAAGTATACGCCCCACCACGGACCCCCAAGCAGGCGCGGGAAAACCCCAGCGGTCGCGATAACGCGCCACTACGTTCCCATGATCACGTTCATCCAGCAGAGCGTAAGCACGACATCTCCAGGTAACCCATGGACTGGATTGACCGCATCGCAATTCTATTGAAGCGTGAACCGCCGCCGCAGTACCAGCAGCAGCCAGGGGCGCCGTTCGCCGCCGTCTACATGCAGCAGCAGCCACGCCGGAAGATCTCGCGCGGGACCATGATCGGCCTGGTAGCGCTACTGGCGATCGCCTTCTTCTTCGTTAAAAGCGCTTCCAACGTATCCGTACCAAAACAGAAGCCAGTAGAGTTTCCTAGTTTTGACGTGGACACGCCGGGAATCAAGCGAACCATGGCAAGCTTGCGCGATCAACAGAAGGAAGCCGAGGCCGCGCTGCGCGAGCAGGAGCGGATATTACGGGAGCGGTCACAACCATCCGGAGCGATACAGCCACAGCCAGGCCAGATATATCAACCCGCATACGGGCAGGTGCCGCCTCAACCGCAGGCACCTCCGGTCGATCCTATCGTGGAGCGCAAGAAAGAGCTTGCTTATAAGTCGCTGTTCACCTCGCCGGTAATTGCGGTGGGTCAAGTGGTTCAAAACGAAAGGCCAACTACAACCATGTCGGATAAGCCATTGCAGACCGATTCTAAATCGGAAAGTATTCCCGACCAGCCTGAACCTGCGCACAACTGCCTGGACCGTGCCCCACTGTATGCAATATGCGAAGGGACGATCATCCCGGGCCGATTACAAAACAAGCTGGTGGGAGAACTCGCGGGCCCGCTCAACGTAATCATCGATACCGACATTCGGTCGCGCGATCGCCAGCACATCCTAATTCCCAAGGGCAGCATTTTGCTCGGAACGGCCGCGAGAACATCCTCGTCCTATGACAGCCGTTTGTCCGTAGGATTCCACCGCATGCTGCTGCCAGACGGAACGGGCCGCGATCTTCATAATGCGGTGGGCCTTGACCTGGCGGGCGAGACCGCGCTGAAGGACAAGACCGATCACCATCTGAAATCTACCATTGCGACCACCGTAGCGCTGGGCGGATTGGCCGGCTTCTCGCAGTTCGGCGCGGGCAGCGCATTCACCGGCGGCGGCATCGACTCGTACCGCAGCGGCATTTCGCAACAGGCTGGCCAGACCGGGCAGCAGCTCATCGGGCGGTCCTTGAATCGGCCGCCAACCATCACCATTACCGAAGGGCACGCCGTCAACGTGTACCTGTCTGAGGATATTCGCCTTCCTGAGTTCGCCCATGAGGTGATCCGATGATGTTCCCCTTGAGGGTTTCCCTCTTTTTGTCACTCGGTGATCGGGCACTGCTTCGGCCCAAATTCCTGCGCCCGGCGGACTGCGAGGGCTTCTGCTTTGTCGGCTCCCCCATCGAACCTCGCGATGGTTCCCCCAACAATGCAGCCACTTGCCTGGGGAGCAGCGGGCACTCGCTCTTTAGTGCCCCGACACACTCGGGGACATAAAAGGAGAAACACAATGTCGTACATCAACCAGATCACCCTGCAAGGCAACCTCGGCAAAGACGCCGAGACCAAGCACACACCGGACGGAACGCCGGTTACCACGTTTTCGATGGCCACCGAGACGGCTACCCGCAAAGGCCCGCACGTCGATTGGCACGATATCGTAATCTTCGGCGAATTGGCTGAAGAGGCCGGCTCGTTACGCAAAGGCGATAACGTCCGTGTCGAGGGCACGCTGCGCAGCAGGACCTACGAGAAGGACGGTGCCAACCGCAAGGTCTGGGAAGTGCGCGCCTCTGCCTTCGAGAAGCTGGAACGGTCCGCCCGTAAGGCCGAACCCGAGGGGGTACCCGCGTAAGCGGGTACTTCCCTTCTTCCCAAGGAGGGAGCTTATGTTTCTAGTGAATCTCTTTCTGTTCAAGCGGGGAGCACCGTTGATTTACGGCTTCCTCCGCTTGGCCGTGATCCTTTTCGCGGCCGTGCTTTTCGCACTGTGGATTATCACCGCCTGGGGCTGCAGCTCAACCGTTTCGCCCAAGGAGCAGGGCCACAGAATTAGCGAATTGGAAATGCGAGCGGCTAAAAACGCGATGTTTCGGAAACACAATACCGGAACGACCCAAGCACTCCGAAGCCTGGGAGACACACTCAGCGGGCCTCCTCGTACCCAACGCTCGAGCGTGAAGGTCCGCCATGAATAGACAACTAATCGTGTGTATCGGAGCGATCAGTGCGGGCCTTTCGGTTGGCGCGATTGCTCAAATCATCCCTGGCGGGGCAACCGAGTTCACCCAAGTCCTCAATAATATTGAGCTGGTAGCGCACGGAGGAACCCTAGCCGCACAGCTCACCCGCCTGGTCCTGATCGCCAAACAGACCTTGGACATCTACACGCAAATTGAATACAACGCGAAGATCATCACTGGCAAGAGCCGTTGGTCCGGCCCTATGTCGCCACAACTATTGACAATCGGCGTCGATACCTATTTGCGAAATGGCGGCTGGTACAAGGGCGTCAACGGCCAGCCATTAGGCGGGGGGTACTCTATCGCTGTCGAGCGCCTGAACCCATATGGCGCCGGCCTGGCTTACGTCCCTGGAGCCCAGCAGAACCGGGTCTTTCAGAGCTATGCCGCTATTGAGCGCACGGACGCCACCAACCAGATGGTGATGGCCACCATCGGCCAATACCGCGCCGATGAACCCGCGCGCCGCAAGGCCATCACCGACGTACTGGCCACCGCCAATTCCGACAGCCCCCAGAATAATTCCGAGGTCGCAGTCCTCAACCAGATCGCGAACGCGAACGCGTTGAACGCGCAAAACACACAGTCGGCCAACGCTCTGTCCTCCGCGATCCTGGAGGAAATGCTGCTCGAGCAGACCAATCGCCGGCAGATGCAAGCCGTCGCAATCAACACGGATGTGTACTTTCGGCAGAACGCGGCAGACATGCTTCGAAAGCACACTACGGCAACCACGCAGGCATTGCAAAACCTGCGGATTCCATAAATGCCAGACAATTTCTTTACGTTTATCAGTTCCGCGATCACCAAGCTGATGACCAACGCTGGATTCTTCCAGGCCATCGGTGTATCGGCTTTCCGTTTGACCGTGGCACTTTTATTATTCCTGTTCGGAGCCGAGACTGTGCTGACCGGCTACTTCGACATGCGGAAACTAGTCCGGCTGGTCTTCATGATCCTGGTCTGCCTGGCGCTGCTCACCTATTACTCAGCACCCATCCCCGGCGTCGGCAGCAGCTTCCATTCGTTAATTACGGACGAGGCAAAGTATCTATCGAACCAATTAGAAACAGGCACCAATCAGGTACTCCAGGACAAACTGAATGCCGCCTATCTGCAGATGGAAACACCGAGCTATTTATCCGGCCTGGCGCTCACGATCACTTGGTTCGTCGCCATCTGCCTCATCGCACTCTTGCGCCTGGTGATGCTGGCCGTGGTCGCATTCTCGTATATGGCGCTCGGCATCATTGTGATGCTCGGGCCTCTCTTTATCCCTTCCTTGATCTGGCCCGGCTTGGAGTTTCTCTTCTGGGGCTGGATCAAGAGTTTCATGGCCTATGCCCTGTACCAAGTCGTCGCATCGGCCATGGTCTTCATCACGGCCAATGTGATGACCTCGTTTTTCGCGGCCAACCCCGGCCCCTACGGGCTCGATAAGCTCACCACGATGTTCGTGGAATTGGTCGCCATCGTGGGGACCTGTATCTATTCCATCGTCAAAGTTCCCTCGCTTGCGGCATCGATCCTGTCGGGGCGAGGCGGCGAGTCAGTCGTGCGGGAGAGCCTCTAAATGCACGCAGCCGTTCCGCCATCTACACAGCATCCAACCATTGCCCTGGAGCGGCCCAACCCACCCCAGCCGTCCATGTTCGCTACGCGCCTTGCCTATCTGGAAGCTGCCAACCGGGTGTCCCTGATCGCCAATATCGCCCAGGCTGCAACGCTCGCCCTGGTGCTGTTGTGGACCTACGGCATCTACCGCGCCTCGCTGGTGCGGGACGTCAGGTTCTTTGGGGTTACCAACGACGGCGGGCTGCAGCCAATCAATCCGGATGCGCTGAAGTTCCGCCCCACTGACCAGATCCTCCGTTCCTTCCTGCTCAAGTTCGTCAAAGAGCACCAGGAGCGCGTATCCCTGACCGTTGCGGCCGAGTACGGCCACTCGCTGCAGTTCATGGATCGCCGGCTAACCTCACTGGGCATCCAGGACGACATCAAAGCCATCAAGAAACTGCGTGCGGGCGAAGGGGATGAAGTACGCGTCCGCGTTGCCAATGTGACTCTGGCCAACCTCGAACACGGCTGCGCGAATGGATCGGCACCGCGACCCTGCACGGCCAAAGTGGACTATGAGAAATCATTCTTCGAGCGCACCGAACAGCGGTTGATCGAAACCAAGAAGTACAGCGCGTCGATCGAGTTCGTACTCAAAACGGAGATCACCAACGACATGGTGGCGGACAATCCCATCGGGCTGATCATCACCAGCTTCCATGAATACGAAGGTTGGGAATGAACGGCGTTACCGACGTCCGCCGGGCCTTGATCTTCTCTCTCCTGCTTGTGGTCCTGTTCGTCTTGTACCTGGCCACGGACATGAAATACTTGCGGGATTACTGGAGAACCGTTGTCCACGCTTCTATCGTTCCCGGTTCGCGCTGGACCAATCTGGAAGCTCTCGGCGTGGAGTTAGCCGTGTTGTTCGCTACCACTTTCATGGTTTCCTTGCTGGCCATCCGTCGCGCGGGCTTGCGTCAGACCGGAGAGATGTTGCAGCACGCCAACACGGAAATGCAAACCGGAATGCGGGGGATCGACCAATTACGGAGGCGCGTGGCGAAGTGATCGACCGCAATCGCGATCGGGAACAAGACCGCGATCGCCAACCGCCGAGTGACCGCGAGCAGGCCATCCTGGCCGACGTTCGCAAGTTCCGCCTGATCGAGCCGCGCCACATCTCCCCGGAGCTCCGTCCGGAACTGGACCGCATGCTACGCCAGAAGAGGCTCTATAAGCACGTCGTTTTGGACTACAAAGGCCGGGGCCGGAAGCTGGAAGTCCTCACTACGCCGGCGCAAGACGGCAGCATGCCGCGCCTGCAGAAGCCTCGCGAGATCTATCACGATGCGGCGATCTATCCCGCTTATCGGAAGGCCGCGGCTGAGATTGAACGCGGGGGCGGGCATATCGAAACAGTCTTGAACGACTTCGAACTGAAGAGCATTAAGGCTCGCGCCAACAACGCCGCAGCGCCAGGACGAGCGGCGAACGGACCGGTCGACAACCGGGAAAAGGAAGCTATCGCGGCTAAGCTAAATCTCACCGTGGTCAATGGCCGCATCTACCTTCCGGACCTCCAGATTCATTACCGGGACAGCGAAAACCAGGAGCGCGTTTTGAACTTGGAGATCACGACGGACAGCTACCGGGGCCG
>JBEPUY010000088.1:0-5022 GCA_041691255.1 Granulicella sp.
AATGATCCATCTCGCCTTCCTCGTCCTCCTACTGAGAAGATCGTGAACAGCCTCTAAGCGGTGGGGCCGGCTCTGTGTTTGAGTACCAGACAAGCGGTGGACAAGGCCGTCGACAAAGCGGTGAAACTTAGTCCCTGAGGCTTCACCCAGCAAAGCTGGGCAGGAAGAAGCACCGCACAGGGTGGCGCGGTAGATCTTGTCGACAAAAGCATGTGCGTCATCGACCTGCCCGGCATGCACACCAGGAATGGCATCGATTAAGTTCGCTCCGCAGATCCAGCAGAGGATCGGCACGACAGCGGAAACGCGCCAAAGGGCGTGGGTAGTCTTCGTGACATTTGGGACAACCGTGTCTGAGCGGGCTTTTGTGAACGTGACAACGGATCAGGGCAGGGAAGCCCATTCCCATCGAAAATGCACTGAAGTCGGTTGGGATATGCAGGCTGGACAAAAGGCATAGCCCGCCCGCTTGTCGCGGGCACGTTGGTATCGATCGGACATTACTCCGAAGCGCAGGAGGAGGGCACTGTCCGCTTTCCGCAGGGCTTCGAGATCGTCTGCCATATCTTGGCTGCTCATCTTTGCGATGTCCGCTGGACGTCCGGAGAGTCCACTTCGTCGCATTGTCAATGCCGACAAGACGAAAGCGTCTTGCAGAAATGAGAAACAACAGCGGTCCGTCGCCAGAAACTCGGTAGTGGAGATCGAAACCGTTTAGAGTGAATACGTTATCGCCCGATTCTAGACGTCGATTCGCGAAGGCTGGCGCTTTATGATGCCGTGCTGATAACTCGTAGCTCCTTTTGTACTGAGTACAACACGGACTCTCTCAGGTTTAAACACCTCAACATGCCGATCTACGAGAAGGCCAGCGTGGGATATCCAAGCTCCTTCGACCACTGTAAATGTGGCGTGCGTGCTCTGCGGGGTGGCTATTTCGCCTTTCCCTTGTGAGTTAGGCATACGAATCGGGCGCTCATCGAGCGGGATGCGGACATTGCCGGACTCTATCTGACGTGACGGAATTTCGGCGGTTTGGGCTTACAACCCACGGAGAACATCGGATTCAGGCCTGGTTAATCCGCGAAGCCCATCTTCTTGGAGAAAGAGGCCGCGACCTTGACAACTGTGGACCTAGGCATAAAGCGAGCAGCCCACGTAAGAATCCGCACTGACGTCCTGCCGGGATACGACACAACTTTCCCCCGTTCGAAATCCTTGAGGGTTCTCTGTGCGACCAACTCCACACTATCCATCTCGCTAGCGTTCATAGTTGTTGGGGCCTGGTCAAAGAACTGAGTTGCGATCGGGCCGGGACAGGCGACCATAACGCGCACCCCAGTATTGCGCATCTCTTCTGCTATTGCCTCAGTAAACATAAGGATGAACGCCTTAGCAGCCCCATAGGTTGCCATATAGGGAACCGGCTGAAAGGCCGAGTTGGAGGAGATGTTGATAATCCCACCCATGCCTCTGGCGGTCATCTCGTGGCCAAAGTGATGCGTGAGCGCGACCAGACCTTGCACATTCAAGTTGATCTGCGAGAACTCGTTCTGTACCGTGTGCCCAAGGAATTGGCCACTCAACCCAGCGCCGGCGTTGTTGACTAAAAGATCGATCTGTATCTGCAACTGAGTGAGTCTTTTCGCGATCTGGCCAGCGGCGGAGATATCGGAGAGATCCGCTTGGATCGTCTCGATGCGGACATCGTACTTGGATCGGAGTTCGACTGCCAGCTTTTCCATAGGGTCGAGCGACCGCGCCAGCAGTACGAGGTTGGCGCCCCGCTGGGCGAGAGCTTTGGCATAGGCGCTTCCAAGCCCCTTGGAAGCGCCGGTAATCAATGCGTAGCTGCCTTTGTACGGAATCATGATGTCACTACCTTTCATTTCACGTTTATGATGACAGCTAAAGTTCATGCTCGATTTTGAAGAGATGGGCCTATCGGCGTCCATCCAAGGCGGCGAGCATTGATGGCCTGCACTCGGCTGTTTCCCGCAGCCCCATAACGAGCGGCCTCGCCGAACTGTGCGACCACTACGTCGACTGGAACGCTTTGGGTCTTTCCCCCGAAGCCCAACTTGACGCTGACAAGCTCCGCGATCTCCCTAAAAGAAGCTTCGCCATTCTCTGCGAAGAAAAATGAACCGGAAGGCGCTTTCTCGATGGCGAGGACGAAGAGGTCCACAAGGTCGCTGATGAATACATTGGAGTAGTGGTTTAGACCTTTACCGAAATAGACACCGGCCCCTGCCTGCTTAGAAAACATAGCCAACTTTGGAATTTGGTCGCTATCCATCTGCAGTCCCAGCCCCCGGCCATAGATCATTGGCGGGCAAATGACGACGGTCCGGATTCCGCGGCGGGTGCCAGCGGTTCGCACCAGATCATTGATCTCCACACGATGCTTACGGTTGGGAACAGGTTCAATGCGGGTGTCTTCGGTGAACGCAATGGAATTGGCATATTCGCCCATCGCCTCGTCTGCGACGATGCTGGATCCGCTGACATGGATTAAGAGCTTGCCGCTCCCCTCCAGGGCCCCAAGTAAGGTCTCGACGGAAGCACGATCATCTGAATTTGCCGTGTGGATGACCGCATCGGCAAGACGCGCAGCCTCAAAGAGTACAGATGCATCGCCCAAGGTACCGATCACCGGCTGCAGCCCCAACTGCTGGACTTGCTTTGCCTTCTGCTCAGAGCGTACCAGCCCTACAACCTCATGACCCAATTCAATCAACCGTTGCGCGACAGAACCGCCGATGTACCCGGATGCCCCTGTGAGAAAGATTTTCATTGTTTAGATCTCCTTTCACCGATTCGATGTGCATCTGGAAGGGTCCGATTCAAACAATAACGGTCGTTATTGTTTAAAAACTAACGAGCGTTATCGTACTATGGACAGGTGAGGACCTGGAGCAATGACAATCCGAAAGCTGCCCTCATGGAACGTAAGCGCGCTGCAATCGTTGACGCTGCGCTACAGTTGTTCCTGGCCAGTGGGTATGCTCAAACCTCAATGGACAGGGTTGCCGAAAAGGCCGGAGTCGCGATTACTACGGTCTATCGCCATTTCAACAACAAAGACGATCTGTTTAGCGCGGTCATGCAAATGGCCTGCGAGATGGTGGCTCCCGAGTTATTGGTCACCGGCAACGATGGTGATTCGGCAACTATGTTTCCGTGGTTTACGAAGCCACCTCAAAGCGCCTTGCCGCTCGCGGGCATCGATTACCTGACGCGGGTGTTTGACCCGCAACAGATGGATCTCTATCGAGTGGTCACGCGAGACGCCAACGATTTTCCTGAGCTCGGACGCCGATATCGAAGCGAGACCGTGGAGCGGCGGAATCGCCTCTTCGTCGAATACCTAAATCACTGGAAAAAGTCAGAGGGGTGGAAGATAAGAGACCCCGGCCAGGCCGCCGAAGCCTTCGCAGCTTTGCTGCGAGCTCCGCTTTTTGAAGAGGCGATGCAGGGAGGCGAGTTGCCAACCCAAAGGGCTATCGCTTTACAAGCAAAACGCGTTGCTTCATGCTTGCTGATTTTGCTAGCCTCGGGTTGTTTGTGATCCGGACCTGTAGACTTATGTTATTCTAGCGCCACGAATTGCCGCATCTTGTTTGCCAGAAACACGAGCACCTTCTTGAAAGCTCGGGCGGCAGCGTGGCCAGACGTGCCGCGAGTACTGGACTCGTCCTCCCCCCTGGAAGACCTTTCGGCATTTGACCTGAACCCGAGGCCCAGGCCGACTCGCGGACTCAGTAAGCGTGACGGCATGATGATCGCCGAGGCACTCATCGATCCACAAGGCACCACATGAAAGTCGGCATCTCGGGCAGGTGGCATTCGGGGAAGGCCGATGGCGCGGGAAATGACTATAGCCAAATTTGCGAGGCCGCTGTGAAGCCAGTGCCCCTTCAGTGATAAAGAAGCCAGGCAACGGAAATGACAGAGTGAAGAAAGCATGGAAAGCCATAGAACCGGCTTTCCACCCTCTTTGGTAATCCCTTCGGGATTACCATATTACCGCAGCCTCGACTGGGAGATTGGGTTTCAGCAGCAACGGCAAAGGCGAACAAAAGCTGCAAGCCCCTGGTTCCGCAAGGGACTTGTATGGGATGTCTCCGGTCCAAAGTGTAACGGATGTTCCGGTACACTCATCTCTCAGGAAGGCTTGGTTACATTGCTTTGCGCCGAGCGCAGAAGGATGCACTACCTGTGGTTTTTAGGGTGAGGTTGCGGGCGGGAAAGGCCCGCAGAGATTCTCTCGCGCTTGTCTAAGCTTTTCTTTCCTCCTTAGGGGGGTCCAGAGGGGTATTTCTCATTTCAGAGAAGCGAAGCGAGATCATGAAAGCAGACTAATTGCTGATCTCAGACGAAGAACTTCCTTGGCGAAATCCAATTTCCGCTTGCCGATCACCGCTCAATAAGCGCATCGGCGATGATGTGCTCGTTGAGAAAGCCCTGGCGAAGCCAAAGGGAATTCTATTACCAGAATCGTGTCCTGAATCAGTTTCGTTCCGTCACCCGCCGCTTCGCGCACCTGTCGAAGACCGCCGCATGGGCTTCCTATTCCATATCTCGGGCAAATGAGCGCGCTATCAATCGTGAAGATGAAACGACCGCGTGCTATGTATACTGGCGGCGGAGAAATCTCATGCGCAGATTGTCTGTTGCAGTTGCAGCGGCGGTGATAGTTTTCAGTTCGGCCGCCTTAGCCCAGCAGGTTGGTCCGTACAAGGTGCTGATGCAGGCGAAGGTGGGCGGCGAGGGTGGCTGGGACTACATTTACGCCGAAGCTGTGGGGCGACGATTGTATATTCCGCGGGGTGCGACACGCGCAGCGTCGGCGACGGATACGACACCCGAGGTGGCGGCGATTTCGGAGCGGGTGACGATTTTTGACCTAGCCACGATGAAGTCGTTGGGGGAGATATCAGGCGTGGGCGGTAATGGTGTGGCCATCGACGCGAAGAACGGACATGGGTTTTCGAGCGATCATCCGCAGGTTTCGATGTT
>JBEPUY010000089.1:0-4916 GCA_041691255.1 Granulicella sp.
CTGCATCTGATGCAATGAAATCTATTGGAGAAAAACAATGAAGTCTCACGGATACGCCGCACACGATAAGAAGTCACCACTGGTTCCATTCAACTTCGACCGCAGAGAACCTGGTCCGAACGACGTCGTCGTAGAGATCGCCTACTGCGGCATCTGCCACTCCGACATTCACCAGGTCCGCGACGAATGGAATCAGTCCATCTATCCCATGGTTCCCGGCCACGAGATCGTCGGCCACGTCACCGCAGTCGGCTCGGCAGTGACCAAGTTCAAGAAGGGCGATCTGGCTGGCGTTGGCGTCATGGTCGACTCCTGCCGCATCTGCGAGAACTGCAAGGCCGAAGCCCAGCCCTACTGCACCAAGGGCATGGTGGGAACCTACAACGCGCGCGACTACAAGGGCGAGCTCACCTTTGGCGGCTACTCCAACAACATCATCGTCGATGAGAAGTACACCTTTACCATCTCGCCGAAGCTGAATCTTGCTGCCGTTGCGCCGCTGCTCTGCGCGGGCATCACCACCTACTCGCCGCTGCGCCACTGGGGCGCTGGCAAAGGCAAGAAGGTCGGCGTCGTCGGCCTTGGCGGTCTGGGACACATGGGCCTGAAGTTTGCCCACTCCTTCGGAGCGCACGTCGTCCAGTTCACAACCTCTGAGAGCAAGATCGAAGACGCCAAGAAGCTGGGTGCCGATGAAGTCGTCATCAGCAAAGACGCCAATGCCATGGCGAAACATGCAGGCAGCTTCGACTTCATTCTCGATTGCGTCTCGGCAGAGCACAATCTGAACGACTACCTCAACCTGTTGCGACTCGATGGCACGCTGTGCTCGGTCGGCTTGCCGGAGCAGCCTCTGTCCATCGCTCCGTTCGCCATCCTCGCCAATCGCCGCTCGCTGTCGGGATCGATGATCGGCGGCATGGCCGAGACCCAGGAGATGCTGAACTATTGCGCCGAGCACAACATCGTCTCCGACATCGAGCTGACCTCCGTCGACAAGCTGCCAGAGGCCTACGAGCGCGTCATCAAAGGCGACGTAAAGTACCGCTTCGTCATCGACATGGCAACGCTACCCGCACAGTAATCAGTTCCGCTCGAAATCATCCTTCAAACAAATGGCCGTTTCCTCTCAAGGAAACGGCCATCTTCACATCATCGCAACATCGATCCCCACCACCACTGCACGTCATCTCGACCGGAGCGAAGCGGAGTGGAGAGACCCCTGTATTTCGCCGTTGCTTTAAGGGCAGCGCCAAATATTATGCGCGGCTCATATAAGCGCCTTCAGCGGTATCCACGCGAATCTTTTCGCCTTCGTTGATAAACGGAGGCACCTGCACCACAAGCCCCGTCTCCAGCTTGGCAGGCTTGGTGACGGAAGACGCTGTCGCGGACTTGATGCCTGGCTCCGTCTGCACCACGGTCATCTCGACCACCAGCGGAAGCTCGATGCCGACCGCCTTGCCATCGTGGTAGCTCACGCCAATCGTCAGGTTGGGCATCAGGTAATCGACGGCGTCGCCCAGGGTCTCGCGCTTCAACATGGTCTGCTCGAACTTCTCGTCCATGAAGTAGTAATCGTCGCCATCGTTGTAGAGGAACTCCATCTTGATTTCGTCGACGAAGACGCGTTCGATGGGATCAGGCGAGCGAAAGCGCTCGGTGAACATCGCTCCGGTGCGGACGTTGCGCAGCTTGGCCTGGATGAAGGCGCGGAGATTGCCCGGCGTGCGATGCTCGACGGAGAAGACCAGATGAAGGTCGTCTTTGTACTTGATAACCATGCCCGGTCGCATCTGCGTGGCGGGAATCGACATAAGGAAAACCCCTGATTTCTATTGCTGTATTTGGAAGTGGCAGAGCTGGCACAGCATCGCCCACAACCCTTTAATTGTAGCTCAGTGAGCAGTCGGTAAGGCTCAGCCGCGGCCAAACAGCCGCTTAAAGAAGTGGCCAATCCAGTGGCCCACATCCGAATGATGCTGCGGTGCTGGAGATTCTGCAGCCGCTGGCGGCGCTGCCTGCACCGTCGCTGGAGCACTCGCCTCCGCTGGCTCGCTGGGCGGCTGCGGACTGGCCGCATTGTTGCCATTGGCGTCATAGCTTAGCGTCGTCGCGACCTGCGCGTGGACGACGCCCTCCGGGGCCTGCGGCACCGCTGCCACCGGCGCGAGGCCGCTGCTAACGGCAGCAGGAAAAGGATGCTGCCCCTCCACCGCCTGCTTGGTGCTGCCAGCCTTCAAAGCTGCATCCGCCAGAGAAAGTCCCGGCGCGGGAGCAGGCGGACAGCCGCAGGGAGAGCTCTCGTTGTCCACCACTTCCTTCAGGCTGCCATGTTCGAACAGAACGTGCTGGCCAGGACGCAGGTTGTAGCTCGATTCGCCAAACTGATCAGCGCCAGTGAGAATCGGCGCATTGGCTCCGCGGTTCTCAACGCAAGTATCGCCATTGCTGGTGACGCGAAGCATCAGATCAAGCGGCCCGTTGCTGCCGATGCCGAAGCGCAGGTCAGGTGTCATGATGACATCGCTGGTCGTCGCTGCCATCTGCACTTCAATCGCTCCACGATCGAGCGACAGCATCAGCGGCGCAGGCCCGGTCGCGCTCTTTCCTGCGGTAATGTGCAAACCGCTGGTGGCACATACGTGGATCGAGCCGCCGCGATTCAAGCTGACGTCCGCGGTGTGATCTTTCGCGGTGACGGTGGTGTTGGCGACCAGAACAGCGCGGCCATTGTTGACGGTCAACTCGCCAGCCACAGTAGCGTCCTGCACCGCCACGTTGCCGATAGGCTGCTGGGCCTGTGCGGCTCCGCAAAGTACCGCGAACAAAATCGCCAACTGGAGCTTCATCTTCACCACGTTACATCTTCAGGAAATTCTTGATGATCTGCTTGCCATGCACGGTCAGCACGCTCTCGGGATGAAACTGCACGCCTTCAATCGGCAGTTCGCGATGGCGCAGCGCCATGATGGTCTCGCCATCGGCGGTTCGCGCGGAGATCTCCAACTCTTCCGGGAAACCCTCCTCCGCGACGATCAACGAGTGGTAGCGCGTGCAGGTCATCGCGGATGGAATGCCCTTGAAGATGGTCTTGCCGTCGTGCTCCACCTCGCTGGTCTTGCCATGCATCAGCTTGGGAGCGCGCACGACGTTGCCGCCAAATGCTGCTCCAATCGCCTGATGTCCGAGGCATACGCCCAGCAGCGGAATGCGGCGCTTTGCCTTCGCGAAGTGTTTGATCAGCTCGATGCTGATGCCTGCCTCCTGCGGCGTGCAAGGCCCGGGCGAGATCAGGATGTGGTCCGGATGCAGGGCTTCGACCTCGGCTGGAGTCAACTCGTCATTGCGGCGAATCACCATCTCAGCGCCGAGTTCGCCCATGTACTGCACCAGGTTGTAGGTAAAGGAGTCGTAATTATCGAGCACGAAGACCATAGGATTCCTTTGATTTTACGCCTTTGCAGACAAATCGTCTGAGCGGCTCTCGCCTCAGGATGCTCGCCCCAGCGGCACGTCATCTCGACCGGAGCGAAGCGTAGTGGAGAGACCCCTGTATTTTGCTTTTGTCTCGGATCGTCAGGGTTTTGTATCACCTACAAATAGTTGACTGAGTAAATCATCTCTTCCCGCAATCTGAATCGCGGATTTGGAATAAGACCAACAACAAAGACAAAAGCGAAATACAGGGGTCTCTCCACTTCACAGCAGACAATAAAACCGTCCGCTGTTCCGGTCGAGATGACGTATTCGAGTGACGAGGATATGCTCGACAGAGCCGATTTGAGATTAGATAAAGTTTGTGAACAGGCTCTTAAAACAGCAGTAAACTTACCATGTGAGCTTCGAGCATGTTGACCGAAATCGCCAAGCCGATCGCCTTACTGCTATGCATGCTCTCTCTGTGCGCTGTATTCTAGACGGCGTTTCTGGTTCCCGCGAGCGACCTCCATCAGACGATCCTGGACTCTCTCGAACTGTTGTCATTGGCCGCAGGAATCTCGCTGGTCAGCGGATTGATCTTTCGAGAATCAGCGCCGGTATCGCCCGCTGACAGGAAGCGGATCATGACGACGCTTCCAGTTCAGGTATTTTGCTGGGCCGCAACGACGATGCTGCTTCTCTTCGTCTGCTGCTGGTATCTGGAGAGTCACTGTATCTTCTACCGGGACATACACTACTGAACACAAGCTATAGCGAAATAAAAGGCGGGACCGAAGTCCCGCCTTTGTGTAGATATTGCTGTCAGTACGCTAAGCGTTGACCGAGGTTTCGTTCGCTGCTGTAGAGGCTTCGGCAGCGGCCCTTTCCTTCTCGGCTTTCTCAGCCTTGCGTGCAACGGCTGAGTTCTGACCAAGTTCGGCAGCGAGCGTCTCCGTGGTGAAGGACTCGATGATGTCGCCGGCCTTGATGTCCTTGAACCCGGCAAGATCGATACCGCATTCGACGCCCTGACGGACCTCCGAGACATCTTCCTTGACGCGCTTGAGGCTGGAGATCTTGCCCTTCCATACCTCTTGACCGTCGCGCAGGACGCGAACCTGAGCAGCCCGCTGGATGAGGCCGTCGGTGACGCGGCAACCGGCAATCTGGCCGACCTTGGTGATCTTGAAGACCTGCAGCACCTCGGCGCGGCCTGCGTAGTTTTCCTTGTAGACCGGCTCGAGCAAGCCGTACATCGCCTTCGTGATCTGGTCCTGAAGCTCGTAGATGATCGAGTGCAGACGAATCTCGACGTTCTCGCGCTCCGCAATCTCTGCGGCCTTGCGGTCGGGACGGACGTTGAAGCCGATGATGACGGCGTTCGATGCCGACGCGAGCAGAACGTCGGACTCGGTGATCGCGCCGACGCCCGAGTGCAGGACGCGTACGCGAACCTTCTCGGTGGACATGCGCTGCAGCGAGTCGGCCAGAAC
>JBEPUY010000090.1:0-4583 GCA_041691255.1 Granulicella sp.
ATTGAACTTAGAAATAAACCAATAAACAAAATGAAACATAAGTAATAGTAATATACATATACGAAGCTACATCACAAAACAGAGGATTCTTCATGGAAGCGGAGCCTATCAGGAAACAACCAAAGCGCTTTGATATCACGATTGCCGGAGAGATCAACCTCGACTTGATCTTGTACGGCCTGCCGGAAGATATGCCGGTCGAGAGAGAATTGCTGGGGTCGGGATTCAAAGTTACACTCGGCGGCTCCTCTTCCATTCTTGCTCATAATCTCGCCACGCTCGGTAGCCGCGTTGGCTTTATCTCCCAGGTTGGCCGCGATGAGATGGGAAAGATTGCTCTGTCCCGTCTAGCCGAGAGCGGCGTCGATTTATCGCAGGTCATGCACCTGGATCAGGTGGACACCGGCGTCACTTTGCTCCTGCCACATAGACAACGGCGCCATATTCTAACGTATCTGGGAGCAATGGCGGAGATGACCGTTGCCGATTTAAATCTGGCATATCTTACTTCGGCCAATCACTTTCATCTCTCGTCGCTTTTTTTACAGACCGGGCTTCAACCTGGCCTGCCCCAACTCTTTGACCAATTGAAGGCAGCAGGGATGACGATTTCCCTCGACACAAATGATGATCCCAGCGGGGCCTGGGGGAACGTACTCGATCCGCTTCTCGACAAGATTGATCTTCTTCTCCCTAATGAAGATGAGATGATGCGCATCGCAGGAAAATCAACTCTAGAAGAAGCTCTCGACGTGATGGCCCAGCGGGTGCCGTTGATTGTTGTAAAGTGCGGCTCCAAAGGAGCCGTCGTACAGCAAGGGAACAAACGCAATTGGGTTTCTCCCCTGCGCGTTGAGGCTGTCGACACCATTGGAGCGGGAGACAGCTTCAACGCGGGGTTCCTCAGCTGCTACCTGAAAGGACAGGATCCCTTACGGGCCGCGGCCATGGGTAATATCACAGGAGCTTTGTCTACCTTGCGCTCCGGAGGTACAGAGTCCTTCCGCGACTCAAATCTTCGCGGTAGCTTTCTCACGCAGCACGTTCATTTGTGATCGGCGTGGCTGAAATGGGGAGTGTTATTCATTGAGTTTAGGGAATTCGCAGCTTTCGCTCACCAGTGCAGTGAATAAGCGTGGGTAGCGAACCATCGTCGTAGAGGCTGCTATGTCCTTTGCACCATGTTAGAGACTTTGCCGTGTCAAGGGGTCGTTGAACATGGAGGGTAGGCGACAGCGCGTGCATCGCTAGTCGCACGCTGCAATCGACGCCCGAGAGCGGGGGGCCGCGCCGCCTATGATGGGGCCAAGCGAAAGGAAGGGTCCAAAGTCCACTCGCGGTCAATACGTTGGGCCATTTTCACGGCGACTCCGTTTGGCTTCCGCCTGGACGATGAAGCGCTCCACTGCGTCAGGGTCGGGCATGACGTTCTTCAGGCCATGCACTTCCAGTCGCGCACGATGTTCTGCGCTATACGCGCAACGTGATTGGAGCGTGGAACTAATTGATAAAAAATAGATGCATTGGTGGAGGCGGCGGGAGTCGACCCCGTTTGCGCTACATAGAATCAGTAACTTACTCTTTCCAAAGATCGCTCATGACGCATATTCCGCTCATCTCGCATGGCTTAGCACAAATTAGCACAAAGATCCGGCGGTACTGGAGCGTCGATTAAATATCAGTTATGGCGAGGAGGCCACTCCTACTTATGTGATCGGGACTGCATCGGATAGTGTCATTCTGATGCAGGCTGCATCTGATGGGGCCAGTGTAATTCTGTCCGCCACACAAGGACTGTCTCGTCCTGCTGGCCCACCGGCCCGCAAGGACAGCAGGGAATTCCTGACCCACGAGGGGAACCTGGCGACGGCTCTGGCAGCCGGACTTCTCCGATTATCATGGTTGGCACGATCGTGGCTCTGGCGGGGTGAAATACCAACTGTAACCAGCACAGGAACAGCTTCGCTGCCTTCTTTGACTTTGCTATTCCGGTTGGGCTACTGGCGCTGCCCGGATTGAGTTTTGCGGGTCTGCGTTGTAAGTCCCTGCGATTCGATCCATTGGCCGAACTTCGAGTTTAAGTGCTTCCGCTCCCTTTTTTACGCTTGAAGGGCCGTCTCTTACGTGATCGGGAACTCTCTCCTGAGGGAATCGAAGACAAAAGCTGCAAAGTTGGTGAGAGACGAAATGATTGTCACGATCTGGAGCACCCAATCTCGCGCCGATGCCGCAAAAAGAAAAGTTCCTCCCAAGCCCTTCACCTTTCGGGCTCCGATCACGAAGCTGCCCGCACGCGCCAAATAATGTGTAAGGTTTACGCCAGATCATTTGCCAAACTACCTTAAACTTCTGATCTAGGCGGATGTTATTACCTACGACAATGTCAATTGTCAGGGGTAATATGGTTTCATGACAGAGGCGCTCGTTTTGGTCGATCCAGGCCCCGAAAGCAGGGAAAAGGAGCCCTTCGCCCTTACCCCCGCCCAGGCCATTCTGCGGAAACTGGTCCTCGACTCGGTTCCGTCGGTCCACTCTAAGCGCAACTACGCCAAAGCTCTCGACAACCTCTTTGCCTTCGCTGCCAGCCGACCTCTCTCCCGGGCACTGCTGATGGAGTGGCGGGTTGACATGGAAGCTCTCTCGCCCTCCACTATAAACGTCCGGCTCTCCGCCGTGCGGAAATTAGTTGGCGAGGCTCGGCGCAATGGCATGATCGGCCAGGAGGAGGCTGCCAGCCTGACCGACATCCCCAACATACGGCAGAAGGGAACTCGGCTGGGGAACTGGCTGACCCGGGAGCAGGCCAAGGAACTCCTCGCGGTTCCGGATCGATCGACCCTTAAACGCAAGCGCGACTATGTGATCCTGGCGCTATTGGTCGGATGCGCTTTGCGCCGGAACGAGCTGGCCGAGCTAGACGTCGAGACCATCCAGCAAAGGGAGGGTCGCTGGGTTCTGGCCGACCTCGAGGGGAAAGGCCGTCGCGTCCGCACCGTCGCCATCCCCATCTGGGTCAAATAGGGAATCAACGCCTGGATGACCGCGGCCGGCATCGAGGATGGTCGACTGTTGCGTTCGGTCTCGAAAAGCGGCAAGGTGAACCGCGAGACGTTGAGTGATTGGGCGGTCTGGTCGGTAGTTGAACAGTCATCGAAGCAAATAGGGATCGAGCGCTTCGGCGCCCACGACCTGCGCCGTACTTGCGCGAAGCTCTGCCGAAAAAGTGGCGGCGATCTCGAGCAGATCAAATTCCTGCTGGGTCATTCCTCAATCCAGACCACGGCGCGGTATCTAGGGTCTGAGCAGGATATCGAGATTGCTGTAAACGATAATCTGGGACTTTAGTTGGTCTTTGGGGTTGTTACGATTGATCAAGGGTGGTCTATGAAGCTGCAAGTAAATCGTCGTTCCGCCGAATTCGCCGAGATCCTGAGCATCATCCAGGCAGGTAGGGCGAAGGCATTCGAGGCAGTCAATGTCGCACTGATCGATACCTACTGGTCGATTGGAGCCCACCTCTCCCGCAAAGTCGCCGAGGCCGACTGGGGTAAGGGAGTTGTGAAGGACCTCGCCAGCTGGCTGTCGGATCAGGCCCCGGATTTGAGGGGTTTCTAGGCTTCCAACCTATGGAGAATGAAGCAGTTCTACGAGACCTATGTAGATGTTCCAAAACTCGCAACGCTGTTGCGAGAATTGTCCTGGTCCAAGCATCTGCTTCTGCTCTCTAGCTGCAAGTCCGAAGAAGAAAAGGAGTTCTATCTCCTGTCGGCGATTCGGGGTCACTGGTCACATCGAGAACTTGATCGGCAGATTAGAAAGTCTGCGTTCGAGCGAACCCTCCTTGCAGATTTGAAACTCGCAACGGTGTCGCGAGTTTTACCTGAGGACGCTACGGGGGGTCTTTAAAGATAGCTATCTGCTTGATTTTCTCGAGTTGCCCAAAAGCCATAGGGAATCAGACTTGCAAGCTGCGCTACTCCTCAACCTGCGAAAATTTCTGATGGAACTCGGAGACGGCTTCGCATTTGTTGGAGAGAAAGTTCGGGTGCAGGTCGGAAATCAGGATTTTGAGCTGGACCTCCTTTTCTACCATCGAGATCTGCGTTGCCTTGTCGCTTTTGAGCTGAAAACCGGCCGTTTCGAACCGGAACACATGGGCAAGCTCGCTTTCTACCTCGAAGCGCTTGATCGTGATCGCAAAAGACCTCATGAGAACCCAAGCATCGGCGTTCTTCTTTGCCGCACGAAGGATGACGAAGTCGTTGAGTATGCGATGAATCGTCACCTATCTCCGGCGCTCGTTGCTCAATACGAAACGCAGATGATTACAAAAACGCTTTTACGGAAAAAGCTTCACGAATGGAGCTTGCTCTTAAGGTCCGCTGATCAGGATACGGAATTTCTCGAAGAGAGCGACTGAACCACGATCGGTGGGGGCTTGGTTCGCCCATTATTGACTTATTGTCCTGACCCTCCAGCGTAATTATCCACTAAGCTTTTGGGCGCGTGTTCTCTTGTTCATCACGTAAGTTGACGCCAAATCGCCAATGCAGTGCGCCGGGATAAACCGGCATGAAGCAGGG
>JBEPUY010000091.1:0-4330 GCA_041691255.1 Granulicella sp.
CCGAAGGGCGTGGGTGTCTTGAGCGCGGCACGCTGAACGCAGAGAGAAAGGCAAAGCGGAAGGGAGCTGCCCTGTTCGACGGCCTCTCCTCATGACGCGAGTAACAAAAGCCAGCTCAGAACTCGAAATATCATTCCCAATGCAACAGGGAGAACGACAACGGGACCTGAAGCACCGATATCTATCGCTCAATCCATCTCCTCGCCTTCGCCATGGTTCTCCGGATGTAGGCAGCTCGTTTGGAAGGGCTGGGGTCGCGGGAGAGGTAATTCTCTTCAAGGGCACATCCGATCCGGTCCTCGGTCATGCCATGGGCAAAAGCGGCGACACAGAAGGCGATATCGGCGGCAGCGGGACGGTCAAGGTACCTGGTTGAGCTTCGGAATCGCTCAAGAGACAGGTTCGATGACCTCGGCCCCCTTCGGGGAGAAAGAGAACTTTGCAGACGTCTCGCCTCATAATCCTGCTCGCGGGCCTCGTAGAGGGTCGTTATCTCTTGCTCGAAGGCCTCCGCCGTCGGATATTGTTGTCCGCTGTGGCTGTGCAGGCGCAGAAATGGAAAGAGGCCGTCCGGCCTGCGGTATTTGGGCTTGCAATTGGTAAAGCCGGGAAGCCGTCCAAACCTCCTCCAATCTGCCGCGCTGGGGTCAGCATCGTAACGCTCGGCCAATGTCTGCGCGGCAAAGGTTCCGAGGAGCTTTGGAAACACAGATCGGTGTTTGAGCCACGCCTGAAAGTTGCCAACGCTGGTCTCGACTACGGCGCAAGGATTGAAACCATCCGCCGCCAGCCGCGCGAGCATGGTCTCGTTGAGATCGTCAAGGACGGTATAACGATGTTCACCCGAAGGGCGGATGTAAATATGCGAGCCGCGAGCGTCGCGGTGTTTGAGAAGCGAAAGCGGTTTCAGAATCTCCGTGGCGGGGATACTGTCGAAACCGGGAAGCATACCTCGACTGCTCAACACGCCGACATCGTAGAGCGGCGCTTTGATAGCCGTGAGCATGTTGCGAACCGTGATCTCAGTTCTATCCATTTAGTCACCTGCCAGATGTCATTCCTGCTGGGAGGGGTGCAGGGGAGGGAAAGTCCCCGCTGCCCGTCTTAGCGTGGGCGATGTCTCGGCCCTCTACTAGCTAAGCGCGATGAGAGGGACACTTTTTGACACCATTTCCCGCTTTTTTGCGAAAAGAGGAGGCTCTAAGCGGAACCCATGACTCAGAGCTTTGTATTTTCCGTGGGTGGCTTGTTTGGCTGCTGCTTAGAACGAGACCGACGAATTTGCGTCCAGGGAACTGCTCTTCTTAGAAACTCCCTGTGCGCGGCGTCCAGCGATAGCCTCGCCTGATGCAGGTCGAAGAGAGCGAAGCAAGTGGAACATCCACCCTTGATTCCGCCGCGTCCGTCTCGCTCCGGGTTGTAACGCGGGTGCCGGTTGCACTTCGCCTTCACCCGCTCAGAAACCTTGAGTTTGTAGTGGAACTGAAACATGATCTCCTCCTTTTGGAAAAAGAGCGGGAGCCGATGGACTGACTCCCGCTGCGGGTTAAGCTGCGACTTGCTTCTTAGGCGTTTTCTTAGCTGCGGTCTTTTGAGCGGCTTTGATCGGTGTGGGTGTCTTGGCCTTCTTGCTGGCTGCCTTTTTGGGTTGTGGGGGAACAAATGCGGTCTCGGCTTCGGTCAGAAAGTCGATCTCGTCCTCGCGCGGAATGGTTATGTGCCCAGTAAAGATGAGGCGAAGGGCAAACCCGGTGAGTTTGTCATCGGGCAGTGTGTCGATGGTGGACAGCAGAATCTCTTCTGAGGTCTGCCGGTCGTTCTCATTGTTGGCGTTATTCTCGTTGTTGGCGTCAAGGTGTTCGGCTACGTTATCGAAGGTGTAAGGGTCGAGGTTGACGAGGGCGCGGAGAAATACCCTCAACTGTGCTGCACTGAACGTGGCCGGGGCTTTGTCCAGAATCCGGTCGAACTTGGATACTCGCGCTTTATGCAACTTTTCTCTCCGAGCGCGTTCGGCTTCCTGCTCCTTCTGTTCCTGCGCGAACTGCTGTCTACGCTCTTCGGCTCTGCGTTCCTGCTCCTGCTCGTACTTCCTTCGTTGTTGTTCGTAGTTGCGCTGCCGTTCCTCGGCCTCTTCCTCCGTCTCGGCTTCGGGTGCGGGTGCCATGGTCGGGGCGGGATTGGCTGCCTGTTCTTCCTCCGCTTGTGGGTCGTGTACGGGGCAATCGTCGTCCGTGCATACAGTGACCGTGGTTCCTACGCGCTTGCCGTAGACGATGATTGCGGGCTTCGCCGCTGCGCACGGCAGGGCTGGCTCTGCGTCCGGGTTGTCGGCTACCGTCTCGATCTCGCGGAAGTGGTTGCGCTGGACGGCTCCGGGTCGTTGCTCTCGTGGGTTCCTCCATCCGTTCTCGATCTGGATAAGCTCGGGATGGGCTGCGATCACTCGATCAATATGGACGGTGAGTTTAAGTTGATAGCAGGGTCCGGAGAGGCACTGGTCGCCATCCACTACGTCCGAAAAGAGGGAAGTGTTGTATCCGCTGCGACGGGGGCAAGTGACGCAAGCTCCGGCTGCGGGGTTGAGGGTGGGGTCTTCGCGGTCGAAGGGCGCATCCGCGAGGGCGAGATAGAGGTTGTTCTGAATCCACACGGATACGTGTTTGGCGGGGAGCAGGTGCGGCTCCGCGTCCTGCCAATCCTTGCGCCAGCACTGCTCGAATGCCTCGGCCTGTGACTCCTGCGGCAAACGGGCGATGAGGTTGGCGTGGCTGGCAGTAATACGCTCCTGCGTGAACGCCTCGGCCACTTCGGGAATGAGTTGAAGCAGTGAAAGACGGGCATAGATGTGGCTTGCGCTCTTGCCTGACTTTTCTACAAGTGCGGTTATGTCGTAGCCGGGAAGGTCGAGCAAACGTTGAAAGCCCTGTGCCTCTTCGTAGGGGTGAACGTCTACGCGTTGCGAGTTCTCGACCAGCTGCCATTCGAGCGCCTGTGCGTCATCGATCTCGACGATGCGGGCGGGAATCGAGAAGAGTTCGGCAAGTCTTGCCGCACGATACCGCCGCGCTCCTGCGATCAACTCGAAGCCATCCGAGTTAGGACGAACAGTGATGGGCTGGATGAGTCCGTGGTGCCGGATGCTCTCGGCCAACTCCTGTAGTTTGGTTTCATCGAAGAAGCGTCGTGGGTTGGTGGTGGACTCGTGGATGGTGTCGATGGCGAGATACTGGAATGCGCTGCTGTTCTGCATGATTGCCTCCTTGGGCGGGCTGAAACGTGCGGGGTGGTTAGAGCGGAACGGCCTGAGCCGTCCGCCCTTGTGGGAGAGAATTTGTTAGCTGGCTTGCGCCAGTCTGGTGTCGGCCTCGGCCTGTTCCGCTGTGGCGGCGGGTGTCTGGATGGCGGAAAGAATCAAGGCTGACGTGCGCTGGATGACTTCCAGGCTCTCGGCCAGAAGTGCGGCGTTGCCGTGGTACAAGTGGATGTAGTCGGCTGAGGCGCGGCCAGCGTCAAGGCCGATGGTCTGCGAGACAACAAACGCTACGGCTTCGGCTTCCGTCTCGCGTACCGTCTTGGTGGTAGCTGTTCTGCGCTCTGCTTTGTGGAGCATTTCGTGTGCAAGTTCGTGAACAAGGGTGCTGAACTCTTCGGCTGCGGCCTGTCCGGGAAGGATGGCAATTCGGCCTCCGTAGCTCATGCCAAGCGCCGGGGCGATGCTCTCTTTGAACTCAAGTTCGATACCCTGCGTGGTTAGAAAGTCGATGAGTCGTTTGCGGTACTCGCCTACTTCGCCCTTCACTCGCTCTGAGAGATCGGGGAACGGTGCGCCCTCGGTCTGGCTCACATCGAAGACATACGCCGAACGAAAGCCGACGAGTACGGGCTGATTCTGTTTGGTAATGTCCTTGTTGGCTTCGCTGTCCTTCTTCTTGCGAATGCCGATCATGGGAGCGAGAATGCGGATGCCCTTCTGCCCCTTGATGACTTTGCGGCCTAGCTGGTTCCACGCATGCATCCCGGCAACGCGGGTTGCGTCCGGCTTCTGTCGTGCGATTTCCAGAATGTTGCCGAAGCTGTAGTTATGGAATCTTCCCATTGCGGTGAGGTACGCGGTGAGTCCTTCGCTGTGGCCTGCCTCAAGCTGCTCGATGAGCAGCTTTACATTGGCGGCGATCACTTCTTTGGCTGTCTGTGCCTTTGAGGTTGCGGGAAGGGAAATAACATTGCAGGTTTCGTTCGTAGTGGCGATGGTGCTCATGGGTGAATCCTCCGTTTTGAATGGCCTTGCTGTGTTTGCTCACAAACACGCCTTGGCCCTGGCCCACGC
>JBEPUY010000092.1:0-4047 GCA_041691255.1 Granulicella sp.
GTGAAGGCACACGAGAACTACCATCTCGAAGTCCAGACGCTCGGCTGTGTCATCCGTTTTACGGCAACCGCTACCCGGACCGGCAACTCCGCGACCCTTACCGCCAGCGACCCGGGCTGCCCTCTCGCCGGAAAAGCTGGCCTTCGATCGATGGGAGCAGGCGGCAAGTGGCGGGATGTTAAGATTCGAAAGCTGACGGAACGCGACCGTGCCGAGCTCTCCCGTCCGGTGGCCCCATTGTCCCGCGCGCTCTACCCAACCAACCAGGGGCTCAACTCCTCCGTGGATGGACATGGAGCCCTGACGCGTCCTCAAGAGTTTCTGCCACACGGTTTCCGTCGGCCACCGGTGCAGCCCATACGCAGCCTGCGTCTGCTTTCTGCCACGACTCCGGCGGCGGCCACAGTACGAGGGGCCGTCGTCCTGACCACGCCGACCCTTTTCGTACAGGACGCAACCGGCGGCCTCGAAGTGGAGATGGAGCAACCAACCTCCCTCAAGCTGGGCGACCAGGTGGAGCTTGGCGGGCTCGTATATCCCGGAACGTTCCGAACAATTCTGCGCAAAGCGACGCTCTACTCGCTGGGCACGCCAGATCCCACGCCGCCGCTTTCGGTTACGGCCGAGCAGGCGGCAAACGGTACTTTTGACGCCATGTTCCTTGAAATCGAAGGCCGCCTCACCGCAAAAACCCTGATTTCACGCACTGCGCTGCGTTTGGAACTCTCCGCCGGAGATCAGAAGTTCAGCGCTATACTGAACTCGGCGGAGGCCTATCAACTCTCGCGCAATCTGGAGATTGCGAGCACCCTTCGCGTCCGCGGTATCTGCCTGGTGGACTCCGCTTCCACCGGAAATGCGGTTCCCTTCGTTCTGCTTCTGCGATCCTATGGTGGCGTCGATGTCGTAACCGGGCCACCCTGGTGGAGCGCCACGCACCTGGTTGCGTTCGGCGTGTGTCTGATTGTTCTGCTTTTTCTGGGAACCGTAGTCTACGGCAGGGCAGAGCAGTGGCGCCTGCGCGCCGTGCTGAACGAGCGCGAACGGCTGGCCCACGAGATTCACGACACTCTGGCCCAGAGCTTCGCCGGAATCGGCTTCCAACTGCGCGCGATCCGCAAGCGGATCTTGCGCAACAGTCTCGACCCCGAAGCTCTGTTGCTGCAAATCGATCAGGCGTCGGACCTCGTGCGCCACAGCCACGACGAGGCGCGGCGCAGCATCGCGGCGCTTCGGCTAGAGTCCCTGCCCCAAACCGGCCTTTTGTCGGCCCTTGAAGAGTGTGCCCGCCGCATGGTCGATCACAGCACCGTCAGAATCGAGACGGAAGAGCACGGAGACGCGTTCCCGCTGCCTCTGCGAACCTTGGACGCGCTCATCCGGATCGGCCAGGAGGCAATCGCCAACGCCGTGCAACACGGTCATCCGAGTTGCCTCCGCCTGACGACTACCTATGCGAAGAACCGGATCGAGGTAGTCATCGAAGACAACGGACTTGGCTTTCCGGGCGATAAGGTATCGGACGGGTTCGGCCTGACCGGGATGCTGCGCCGGGCCGAACGTCTCAATGGTAGTCTCGATATAGTCAGCGCGCTCGACCACGGCACGCGAGTAACCGTGACCGCACCCGTATTTTCTCGCTCCGCCGTGTACGCCTGGCTCTCCCGGCAGGAGCAGTAGACTTGTTTACAGGTTGGTGGAAATGCCGGACGGACTGAAGATTCGCATACTCATCGTCGACGACCACCCCGTGGTGCGCGTGGGTCTCGCCAGCATGCTCTCGACTTACACGGAGTTGGAGGTGGTCGGTAGCGTATCGGGTGGGCAGCAGGCCCTGAAGATGCTCGAAACCGTCCCTGTAGACATTTTGCTGCTGGACCTTCGCATGCCGAAGTTCACTGGCCTCGACGTACTTGCGGCCTTACGAAAACTCTCCCCCCGTCCCCATGCCATCGTCCTGACCAGCTTCGAGGGCGACGACGACATTTACGAATCGATGAAGGCTGGCGCGCGAGGCTATCTTCTCAAAGCTTCGAGCGAGGAGGAGATGCTCGAGGCAATCCACACCGTGCATCTGGGGCAACGCTATCTGCCGTCCCAGATCGCTTCGCGATTGGCCGAACGGATGTTGCGCTTCGACGTAACCCCCACCGAAGCCCAGTTGCTGGAGATTTTCGCTGGCGGGTTGGTCGATGAGCAGGTGGCGCGCAAGATGGGCATCAGCGTGGGCGCCGTGTGGAACCATCTGAACCGCATGATCGAGCACCTGGAGCGCATGGAGGCGACGCCCACACTCGGCACCGGGGTCGAACCGGACGCGCGCAAAATCACCATCTCCGATGTCGCGCGAATGGCTGGCGTGTCCACGGCCACCGTTTCGCGCGTGCTCAACAATAGCGGAAATCACAGCCGCGCGACCCGCAACGCTGTCATGAAAGTTGTGCGAGAGTACGACTTCCAACTCAACCGCGCAGCCGCATCCCTGGCCTTGTTGCGGAGCCCGCCCGGTACGCACTGAACAGTTTGCCGCTCACTCTCCCGCCGGAACCACAATCGTGTTCATCGATTTTGCTGGAACCGTGACCCGGTACACACGCCCCCCACTTTCGATAGTTGCGGACTCCGTCGCGTCCTTGTCGTTCTCAAACTCGAGCACCTTCTCGCCCCCCGGGTTTCTGAACGCCACGAGGTCCGTGAAGGTTCCGACGTTGACGGAGATGCGCACCGCACCCGGAAGTACCCGCGCCGAAAAGTGCTTCATCGAATAGAATTCCGGGTTATATCTCACTTGTCTGGTCTTGCGGTCTACGGTGACCAGGCTGTTCTGTTTCCATCCCCAGGTGCTTGTACTCGCGTCGCTGAGGACCATGTTCCAGAAAAAGTAGCTCCCGGCAAAATGGTCCGTATCCTCGATGATTTTGCGGAATGTAATCAACCCCTCCTGCCAACTGTTCTCGCCGTTGTAGCACTCGGTTTCCGATTGCATGATCTTCTTGCCGGGATAACGTTGATGCGTCTCCGCCATCGTACTCTGGCCCTCATACTGGTACGCAATGCCAGTCAGCAGCTGGTTGGTGCGCGAGTCATCGAGAACGGGAAGGATGAAGTCTTCGAGCTTCTCGTTCACGATCGTTCCCTGCCACACCTGAATATTCTGGCGGTCCTTCTTGAGTTGGGGTACCAGGTAGTCGCGCAGAAACACATTCATCTGCGCACCCGTCCAGGACGCCTGCGGATAGACGTTGTTGTTCCACTTCGGCTCGTTCTGGGGCATGACCGCATAGAGGCGGATGCCCTCCTTGCGATAGGCCTGAACATACTTTGAAAAATAAAGCGCGTAGCTTGCGTATATCTTCGGGTCGTCCTTCATGAACCCGCCCTTGTACGCGCCGTTTGTCTTCATCCAGGTAGGCGGCGACCAGGGCACGCTCCAGACCCCCAGGTTTGGCTGGTACTTCATCGCCGCGTGAAGAAAGGGCAAAAGGGTCTGACGATCGTGGTCAATGCTGAAGTGCTCCATGCCATAGTCGCCAGGCGTCTCGTCGAAGGAGTACCACTCAGTTGAGAAGTCGTTGGCGCCCATGGGCGCACGTCCCAGCGTGAAGTTCGCTCCATCCTTCGAAAAGATCTGCTTCAGCGTAGCTTCGCGGATCGATGGTTCCAGGATCTCGAGCGCCTGCCAGCCAAGGTCGTTGAAGCAGCCCCCGAAGCCGTCGATCGTCTGGTATTTTGTGCGCTCGTCCATGCGAATGACCGCGCTGCCGTCCGTCGGGCGTCCGCCTGCTTGTGGTTGGACTTGAACTTCCCTCCAGGGTTCGGATTGCGTGCTGGATACCCAGCGCAACGGACGAGACTGCCGCGGTGGATGCGCATACATAATCGAAGAAACGAGCGGAGACAATACGAGGAGAATTATCTGTCGGAACATTTGCACCTTTTCGAGCGTCTTCCGGCGCAGGCGCCGAGTCGGTAGGAACAATATATACCCCGGCAAACCTTCATCGGTCTCTCTCCGCGCGTTCACTGCACAAGTGAGCCTACTCAGGG
>JBEPUY010000093.1:0-3958 GCA_041691255.1 Granulicella sp.
CGAGAGCGTCGTGCAATCCGCGCTGATATAGCGCTCGGGGCCAAGAGATTGCGTGAGCACATTGCGAATCTCGGAGCTGGCAGCTTCCGCTTCTGTAATCACTCCCAGGCGGAGCTGCTCATTGACGAATGTATGGTCATGCGTCACTGCGAGTATCTTGCCGTTGCGGATGTGATAACAGCGGGAATCTCCCACATGCGCGACCACAGCACGGTCAAAGCGCAAGGCACACGCAACGACCGTTGAAGCCATTCGCTTGCCGCGCCGCTCCTGTTGCAGACTTTCATCATGCACGGCGGCATTCGCTTCCTGAATCAATTGCGGCAGCAGGTTGACTAGAGACGTTCCGGCCGTGGCCTGTCCAAATGCCGACACCATCGCCTCAATGGCTCGTTGGGAGGCTACTTCGCCGAGATCCAGGCCGCCGACGCCGTCCGCGACTGCAAACAGCCAGCCGTGCGAGCGGGCTTCCTGCTGCGACTTCGGAAGGAAGCAACCCATGGCATCTTCGTTATTGGCACGAAGCTTGCCGGGGTCCGTTGCTTGGCCAAAAATCACATCCAGCATGGTGTTTTCTCTATTTTAAAGAACCGGCTGAAAAGATGAATTCTTTGTATTCGTCGATCCATCGTCAAGGGATTCATCCTGTAAAAAGTGCTCCAGAGATGGTTCTCTCCGTCTGGGAAAATTCTGATTGTCCTCCGGACACTTGAGGTGAAAGGCTGCCCTCAATGCAAGCGGTGTGAGCAGCGTCGTTAGCAGGACGACCGTCACAATCATCGCCACTTCCGATTGATTGAAGACATTGGCTCGTACCGCCATGGCTGCGATAATCAAGCCGACTTCGCCGCGCGAGACCATGCCGCAACCGATGCGCAGGCTTCTTACAGGTCCCATGCCTCGCGCCATCGCGGCCAGTCCGCAGCCAACCATTTTGCTGAGAACAGCGATAACGAAGATCACGCTCAGCAGAAGCCAGTGTCCGCCCAGAGCATGAAAGTTGCTCGTCAATCCGATCGAGACAAAAAATAGCGGAATGAATAACCCATGGCCCAGGGCAGAAAATGTCCTCTCGACGTCGGCTTTGAACTTCGATCCCGCAAAGACATAGCCCAGAAGGTAAGCACCTGTAATACCGGCAACACTGCCCAGCCACTCTGCCCCGATGGCATAGACCAGGACCAATGCCAGCACACAGCTGGTGACGGATTCGTTTGCCGAAAGCTTGCGCATCTGGAGAATCAGCGGGTCCAGCCAGCGCTTGGCCGCGCCATAGCCAACCACGAAAAACAGCGCGACGCTGATACTGATGAGCAACATCTGCACGATTAGCGGGTGCGCCGCGGCATGCACAAAATGTAGCCGTAAAAATTCTGCAGCCGCCGGTGCTGCGCCAAACGAGTCCCCTGCACCGGTGGCAAGGGATGCCGTCAGGAACGCCAGTACGAACAGGCCCATGACATCGTCGATGACTGCGGCTCCAAGAATGACAGAAGCCTCTTTCGACGACATGTGGCCGCCATCCATCAGTGTTCTGGCGGAGATGGACACGCTGGTCGCAGTCAATGCACCGCCGATGAACAGCGAAGCCGTCCAGGAAAGGCCAAACAGATGAGCCGCTCCTGCACCCAGTACGAAAGGCCAGATGACACCGGAAAGCGCCACTACAAACGCTGTCCCCCCGGCTTCTTTCATCCGGTCGATGTCCGTTTCAAGGCCCGCAATGAACATCAGCACCAGGCCACCCATCTGGGCCAGCAACATGAAGGCGCTTTTCGCCTCGCCGGTATGGAAGGGAGCATGATGCAGCAGGTCGAAGCCGCCAGGCCCCGCCGCGATGCCAACCATAAGTTCGCCGATGATAGCCGGGACACCGAACCGCGAACACAGCGACGCGACCAGCTTGCCCGTCGGCAGCAAAATCGCAATCAGTAATGCGAGTTGTAGCAGATCAGGCATTGATTACCGGGAGGTCAGCGCAACCTTAGACTGGCTTGAGAGGCTGCGAGAGAGCCAGCGTGTGGCGAAGCCTAGCGCCGAGGTTACTTTCCGTGATCCGCCGCGCTCCACGCCTTCGCGCCGCATGGTTCGGATCGCAGTAGCCTGGCGACGGGCCAACTCTGCCTGAATGTCACTATCGGCTAACTCTGCGGCTATCTGGGTGTGCTCGGCGGCCTCGGTGCAGACGCGCAGGCGCATGAGCAATTCACCCAACTTAAGTCTGGCGATAAAGCTGTCTGGGGCGAGCCGTACGGCATCGCGGAGTTCTTCCATCGCTTCCTGTACTTCGAGATTGACGCAGAGTCCCATGCCCAGCAAAACCCGAAGACCAGAGACATTCGGCTCCTTGGCAACCGCTTCACGCAGCTGCTGAACCAGTTCGGCGCGCTCCTCGGATCCAAGAACTCGTGGATCGCGGAACATGCGAACAAGGTGGGTCCGCGCTCCTTCTGGAACAAGCGCTTCCAGCATCAGGGTAGAAGAGTTGGAACTCAGTTCGGCGTTGTTTTCGAACGTGGTGGCTAGTGATTGAGTCTGCATCATTCAAACTCCGCATTCTTGTTGTAAGTGGTGGAAAAATACAGCAAGGTGTGTCAGGAGACACACCTTGCTGCATCGGCAAGGCGGACAACGATCAGGCTGCGTATGCCCGTTCAGCCGCAAGCATAAAGTCCGGCTCCGGCTTGAAGACGAACTCTGGATAACCAAGCTGGCCAACCTCCGGAATGTCGAGGCCTTCGATCTCGGTAGCTGCAGAAACGCGCTGGCCGAGAACGATATCGAGGACCCAGTTGAGGATGAAGCTGAAGGTGAACACGAAGCCGATCAGAGTGGCAACGCCGATCAACTGAGCTACCAGTTGGCTTGAATCACCGTAGAAGAGCCCCGTGACCGAACCTGTGACACCGTTCCAGCTTCCTCCGTAGTTACTCTTGCCATCGGCGAAGAGACCCACGGCGATGACGCCCCAGATGCCGCAAATGCCATGCACCGAGATAGCGCCGACTGGATCGTCGATCTTGAGTCGGTTCTCAAAGAACGCGACACTCAGACAGACCAGAACGCCGGCGATTAAGCCGATGATGGCAGAGCCTGTCGGGTTGACGAAACCACTCGGAGCGGTGATCGCAACCAGCCCGGCCAGCAGCCCGTTGGCGCTCATACCCGCATCCGGTTTGCCTTTGAAGATCCACATGTACAGCATGGCTCCAAAGGTTCCCGTGCATCCTGCGAGCATCGTGTTGACCGCCACCGAGCCGATGCGAAGGCATCCGGCACCGGAAGCGCCCAGCGTGCTGCCCGGATTGAATCCGAACCAGCCGAAAGCAAGGATGAAGCAGCCAATCAGCACCGCCGACATATCGTGGCCGAGGATCGCGTTCGCCGATCCATCCTTGTTGAACTTGCCGATGCGTGGCCCGATAATCAGCGCCAGCGCCAAGGCTGTCAAACCGCCCACAGCATGGACTACGCCCGAGCCGGCAAAGTCGCAATAGCCCTTGCCGAGTCCGACGTTGGTGCCCAACTGCGCGAGCCAGCCGCCGCCCCATGCCCAGTTGGCGAATAACGGATAGGTAAATGCGCCCATCAATACCGAAGACACGCAGAAGGTCAGGAACTTCCAACGCTCTGCGGCTGCACCGGTAACGATGGTCAGTGCCGTATCCATAAAGACCATCTGGAAGAGGAAGATGACCATAACACCGACGTCATAGGTGTGGCCGGTCAGCAGCAGGCCCTTCATGCCGAACAGTCCCCAGGTCAATCCAAAGAGGGTGAGGGCATGTTCGCCGGAGAGCGTTTGCAATCCGCCAAGATTGCCATTGCCCGCGGCCCCTCCCATCTGGATGGCAAATCCTATGATCCAGTAGGCGAACAATCCGCACGCATACACGGTGAAGTTCATCATGTAGGTGTGGCTGGCATTCTTCACGCGGCACAGACCGGCTTCCACCAT
>JBEPUY010000094.1:0-3757 GCA_041691255.1 Granulicella sp.
GCCTGGGCCTGCGAGACGTTGGAGGTCTGCTTGGGAGCATTGGAACTGTTGCCGTAGATGGCGTCCCGCTGCGCGGCAGTCATCTTCGGCGTACCGTCCGCCTCCGGGCCAGGGACAGCCTGCTCCTGTTGGAGTTGCTGCATCTCGGCCGCAAGTTCCTGCTGGCGCTGTCGGTCGTCGTTATCCTTACGAGCCTGCATCGACTGCATCGTCTCGAAGCTCGAAACCTGTTGCGCGTTTGCAGTGGAGGGACGCATCGGCAGTGCGCTTGCCGGGGCGGACTTCTTCTTTCCGCTGACGAGGCTGGAGATATTGGCGATACCGATCAACGCGACGATGGCAATCAACGCGATAACGACGGGTGTGCTCTTTTTCACCGGTCCAACAGCTTCACGTTGGGCCGGAACTGTGGCATCAGGAGTCTGGTTGAGTTCAGGCATGGCTAGTTCTTCTCCTGACTGCGGTGGAAGTCCACACGCTTCTTGCCGATGGCGAGATACCCGTTATCGAGCTCCTTGGGAACGGTGTACAGGCCAGCGTTGTAATCGAAGTTGATGAGCGATCCTTTCCCGTCCTTCGTCTCGTAAAGCACCGGTGTCTCCTGGAACTGGCCGCGCAGATAGGTGAACTTGTCGTCATGCCATATCTGCTGCAGGCCAAGCTCCTTGCCCTTCTTCTCATCCCAGGTGAAATCGAAGTGCAAGCTACCCGGATACTGACTCCGATAGGTTTCCGCTTTGCTGGCCTCCGCCTTCAACTCGGCGGTTTGCGCGGCCTTGGCCACTGCCGCCTCCTGCTTCGCCTTCTCCAATTCCGCTGCTGGCACGAAGACCGGTAAGTCGGTCAACTTATCCTTGGCTGCCTTGTCGCCGGGGACGATGAAGACTTTGGAATCGAAGTGAACATCGGCGTCGTTCGAGATCTCCTGCAACTGCAGGGTGTACTCGTTCCCGTGGTCGGAGACTATGTGGATGTCCGTCGTCGTATTCGCCAGCTTCGGCTTGATGCTTATGAAACGGCTGGCTACGTGGCCCGCGTCGAATACCCAATCCACAGTGTCACCTCCGAAGACTGTGGCGATCTTCTCTTCTGCTGGTAGGAGAATGAGCGTCGATTGAAGGAGGCCGGCCCGTATCACTGGAGGGGTCTGCGCTTCGGACACCGTCACTGAGCGCGGCGCGTTCGGCTGGAGGTGATGAGGCTCTGGTGTGGTCGCGGCCTGCGCAAAGCCACAGGCAAATGAAAGAAGAGACGAGACAGCAATCGGAATGGTGAAGCGGTTCGGCAATTTCATGGATGGCCCCTTGTTGTGGTTTTGGAAATGATTTACACCGTCTCGCCTTGGGCGAATCGAGTAATGCCCTCGGTGAGTCCGTACTTGTCGATCAGCTTGGTGCGCCGAACGCGATCTTTCGGCTTGGTGGAAAACGTCGCGTAGCTGCGGCTATCCAGGTTGAGGGTGACGACCTTCGTCAACCCGTCGCGCCGCATGTAAAGCCCTTCGCGATCCTGCAAGCTCTCGAAGAGAGCGAGCTGCTGTTCGTTCATCTTGAACAGTTCGGCGTACCGCTTCCGGTTGAAGGTGGCATCCTTTAGGAAGAGGAAGGAGGTGCAGGAGTTCACGATGCTGTCGGCATTCGCACCGAGGTCGTCGGCAGACTGGCCGATCATGGTCACGCCGCCAAGATTTTTGCGGACTGTCTTGATCGAAGCGAGCGCGCCGTCGAGGAGCTGCTTGTTCTTCATCGAAGAGAAGATCTCTTCGATGAGGATGTGTTTTGGAACGCCGAGATTAGCCGGGTTGTAGAGCACGTCGTTGATCCGGCGTAGCAGCCAGACCATCAGCGGCTCAATCAGGTCGGCATACTGCTCGTTGTTCACTCCCTGGAAGTCGAAGCATTGGAGGCGGCATAACGAGAGGCTGTCCTCCACGTTGTCGAAGACGGCGTTGTAGATTCCTTTGCCAACCCACTTGGACAGATATCTGTCGAGCTTCTTAGGGAGGAACAGATTCGAGAGGCGGCGATTGGCTGTGTCCAGAAGGTACATGTCCTGCACGGCCTTATGGATCACATCGTCATCTTCCGGCTCCAGCTCTGCTCCGCCGTTCGTCAGCAACAACTTCACGAATGAATAGAGGAACTTGATATTGCTTTCGGTAGGCTCCAGAGCAAACGGGTTGATCCGTGGACCATCCTTGCCAACACGATCGACCTTCCCGCCATACAGCTCGACCACACTCTCATAGCTGCCGCCGATGTCGAAGATGTAGGTGAATCCTCCATACTTCTGCTCAAGCGAGATGATCTGATTTCCGTGAACCGATTTACCGGTCCCCGTAGGGCCGATGATGAGCATGACCCGGACCCCATCCACGTAAACGTCTTGGAAGAACGGCGTGCGTGTGCGGGTCTCAAATATGTTGAGGTACTCGGAATCCAGGTCCTCGGACTGGGGATGTCCGATATGCGGCGCGAACACAGAGGAGAGTCGAGCGTGATGATCCTCGGCCAGCCACATCGGGAAGACATTGAATTTATGATTGCCGGGGAACATGGCATAGAAGGCGGATAGATTTCCCAGAGTCTCCTCCATCACCTGGGCGCGGGCATCAACGAAGACGCGATGCACAGCGGGAGAGCATGAGCGAAGCTGTTCCGGGCTGTTGGCCGCGATCAGCAGGCGAAGTGAGAACTCGCCCTGCGCTTTCTTGTCGAGCGAGCGGATTACGTCGCTCAGGTCGTCAACATTGTTGTTTGCCGCCTTCGCTCCGGCTCCAGTATTAAGCGAAGCGGTATCGCGTCCGCTCATCACGCGGGTCAAAACGCCGACCTTGAAGAAAGAGATGAACTTCTCCTGGGCGTCGATCTCGCTCCGAGCCGCAGAGAGGGATTTCACCCGCCATGTCGAGCAAAGCACGCTGTCACAGTCAAGGATGAGCAAGCCGGAGAACTGGCACGGACGCGATGCTTCGGGCGTCGTCTTCATGGAAAACATCTGGACGTGTCGCTTGCCGACCTGAACATGATCGCTGTGCCACGCTACGGGACTTTTTACGATCTGGCGGTCTACGCCGATGTCGCCGCGGAGGTGGTCCTGTCCCGCCCATTCCTCAAGATTGAACAGATAGCTGAAAAACTGGAACGACTCGTTCTTATCGAGGAGCTTCAGACCAAGCGAGCTTCCGAGATGCCCTGCAAGCAGCGTTGCGGTCTTCTCGAGGTCAGAGAGCCTCCGCGATGTCTCAACCGCATTCTCCTGCGGGTTCCGGTCGAAGGCCTTGATCTTGGACGGCTCAAGGGTGAGGCACCAGTGAAGGTCGATCCGGCGGAAGGCTGCATTCTTCTGGAGAAACAACAAGCGATCGCTGGCGAACGTCTCCGTGACCTGGCTCGCATACTGCTTCTGCCGTGGAAGGTCGAAGCCGGACATCACACGGGCATACTGATAAAGACACGATCCCTCTGGAAGGGTCCGAAGCGCACCTTCGATCTGTCGGACGCGCGCGTCTAGCTCCTGTTCGGTCAGGCCCTCTTCGTCCAAGCCCGTAAGAGAAAACAGGCATCCGTAACCTCCGCCTTTGAGGGCGAAGACGTTCGGCCCAACGAAGCGGGAAATCGGGACGATGCTGCACGCCGCTCCGGCCTTCGCGAACCACGGGGTGTGTTTCAGTTGTTCAGTATTTGCGCGGGTCATAGTAGCTCTTCTGGCTGAGGCTCAGGCCCCACAGTTGGAACATCTTTGGGTGTTTGCGGAC
>JBEPUY010000095.1:0-3750 GCA_041691255.1 Granulicella sp.
TAGTAGCTCTGCCAGTCGCTGATGCCGGCTCCGGCTACGGCTGCTTTGAAGCGCGAGGTCTGGGTGACGGCGAACATGGTCATGAAGCCGCCGTAGCTCCAGCCGGTGAGGCCTTCGCGGGATTTGTCGATGGGGAAGTGCTTTTCGAGGAAGTCCATTCCGGCGAGCGTGTCGCGCAGGTCGCCGTAGCCGAAGTCCTTGACGTTTGCCTGGGTGAACTTTTCGCCCTGGCCGAAGCTGCCGCGCGGGTTAGGCATGAAGACGAAGTAGCCGAGTGCGGAGAAGGGGACACCGCCGTAGCTGGCGCTGGGCCAGCGGGGTGTGACGGCTGCTGAGGGGCCTCCGTGGACATAGACGACCAGGGGATATTTTTTGGCGGGATCGTAATTTGCCGGGTAGAGGAGCCAGCCCTGGACTTTGAAGCCTTCGTTGCTCCAGTTGACGTCTTCGGCCTTGCCCCAGAGAGGCTTCAGGTCATCGTTGAGATGGGTGATCTGCTTGAGATGTTCGATGGGGCCAGCCCAAACCTCGGGGCCTTTTTCAAAGGAGGTTCGGACGAGCGCGACGTTTTGCGTCTTGGAGGTGGAGATGCTCATGACCAGCTCGTTTGCCCAGATGGTTTCGGGGAAGGTGAGATCGACGGCCTTGGCATCGCTGCCTGTCTCCGCATTGATGGAGGCGATGTGGGTGCTGCCGCCGACGTGCTCAGCTAGACCGATAATCTTGGGAGAGAGCCAGTGGATGAAGGCTACCGACGCGGGCCTTCCGGGTGTGAGGTTTTGCGGCTCGCCACTGGTGGAGGGGATTAGATAAATGTCGCCGCCGGTCGAGCCCTGATCGCTCATCAGGCCGCCGATGAAGGCGATCTGCTTGCCGTCGGGCGACCAGCGGGGGACGGCGATCTGGAGGTTGTGCAGGGAGCCTGAGAGCTTGGTCGTGTCGACAATTGGAAGGGGTATTCCCATGGGTGCCCCTTCTCCTTTACATATTTTTCTTTGATCGTCGCATCCCGGAATGTAGCCAACGGATTGGGTATACAGCTTCGCTATCCACCAATTATTCTCGCCGGGTGCATCGGCAGCCACATAAGCGATCTGGCTTGAGTCTGGAGCCCAGTCGAACTCGTAGACATGGAGCTTTGGGTCAGATGAAATCCAGTTGCCTAACCCGGAGGCCACGTCTACTGCATACACCCGCTGGACCTCTACTCCGTCCTCGCCGATGACGCCGCTCCACGGCTTCATGGCAGCGAGCGCACCGGCGTTGCGGGTGGCGTTTTCGACGAAGAGGAAGCCGATGGCGCGTCCGTCAGGCGACCATGCGGGCATGTCGATCTCTCCGGTGACATGGGTGAGTTGTCGGCACTGGCCGGTCTTCTTCGACCAGACGAAGATCTGCTCCTGATCGGGCTTGTCTTCCTTCGCCGCGCAGGTGGACTTGAAGGCGAGCCATTGGCCGTTGGGCGACCAGATGGGGGCTTCGTTCGAGCAGTCGGTTGCCTCTGCCTCGGTCCTGAGGGTGGTGTCGTTTGCCGGGTTGGCGATGTCGGTCAGGTGAATCTGGCTTCCGTCGGAGGTCTCGACCGACCAGGCTACGGTCTTTCCGTCGGAGGAGATTGCGGCCTCGGTAGGTTCTTTCGTCTGGCCTAGCATCTGGACCAGCGCGCCGATGCGCTCGTCTTTATGTGGGGCTGTGTTCGTCGGTTGGGCAGGAAGCGGGCAAGCTGCTGCGAGGGTGAGAAGCAGGGAGGAAGCCGCCGCGAGGCAGGCTGAAAGACGCGGCGGGAGAGGAGCGCAATTCATGCGAAAAGGCTAGCACGGAAGGAGGAAATGGTTCGATGCAATGCGATTGCACAAATTCTGCTGCGAATGGGTGAAAATTGCTCTTGAAATGTTGACGCAGTGCCTGCGAATTGCTATTGTTAGAAGGTTCCGCGAGTATCCGGATTGCGCTGTCAGCTACGTTCGACGCGTAATTGGGGTGGAGACATACCCCGCGCAAGCAGAGAATATCCGCTTGGGTTACACTGGATACAAGAGATTTCACCGCAGGACATTCCTCAGTTTCGATTTGGAATGTCGTAGTCTGCGGCCTATCGCAATCGTGCCTGCGACACCCTCCACCCTGGATGGGCTATGCGGGCCGGGACAGCGAAACGGAGTCGGCTCTTCCTTGAATTAGGAAATACGCTCGGCCACCGTCGACTGTTTTCGTCTGGTTATGGTTCTACAGACGCGAAGCAGGGCAGATCTTCGCAAGAGGCGCTTCAGCGTCCTCATTCTTTTTGTGTGTACGACACAAATTGCGAAGTCACCTGACCTTCTGCGCGCCTGACAAGATTTCGATTCAAGGTATTGCACGCAATCGCAAGGAGTCCTAGTGCCTACGTTCCATCAGCTCGTCAAGCAGGGCCGCACGCCCACACGTTATAAGACCGCCAGCCCCGCTCTGCAGGGTTCGCCCCAGCGCCGTGGCGTCTGCACCCGCGTCTACACTCAGACCCCCAAGAAGCCGAACTCGGCCCTCCGCAAGGTTGCGCGCGTTCGCCTCACTAACGGGATTGAGGTCACGACCTACATTCCGGGCATCGGCCACAACCTGCAGGAGCACTCGATTGTGCTGATCCGCGGCGGCCGTGTGAAGGACCTTCCGGGTGTTCGTTACCACGTTGTTCGTGGGACGCTGGACTCGGTCGGCGTTGCCAACCGTAAGCAGAGCCGCTCGAAGTACGGCGCGAAGCGTCCGAAGGCTGCTGCCAAGTAAACCCTGCGGTTCGCCGCATAAATTTTAGATTTTCATTTACCAAGTTCAGGTCTTGAGAAGTCGACAGTCCTGAGCCAGGGTGAAAAGCCCTGAAGGAAGACGAGAAGAACAATGCCCAGAAAAGGCTATATCGCGAAGCGTGAAGTTGCACCGGACCCCGTGTACAACTCGACCCTGGTTACGAAGTTCGTCAACTCCATGATGTGGGGCGGCAAGAAGTCGACCGCGCAAGGTATCTTCTATACCGCCATGACCAATCTGGAGCAGAAGGGTGGCGACGAGGCCCTCAAGCTTTTCAAGAAGGCCATCGAGAACTGCAAGCCTTTGCTCGAAGTGAAGAGCCGCCGCGTTGGCGGTGCGAACTACCAGGTGCCGATCGAAGTTCTGCCGGAGCGCCGCACCTCGCTGGCGATTCGCTGGCTGGTGACGTATGGCCGTGCACGCGGAGAGAAGGGCATGGTGGAGAAGTTGACCGCCGAGCTGCTCGATGCTGCTAATGGTCGTGGCGCCGCGATGAAGAAGAAGGAAGACGTTCACCGCATGGCTGAGGCAAACAAGGCGTTTGCTCACTATCGCTGGTAAAGCAAAAGCTTTTCAGTAAAAGTTTTTGTCCTTGGATTTTGCTTTAGCGCATTTTTTACCGCGAACTTGAGTTCGCAGATGAGAGATTGACCGTGGCACGCACTACACCTCTGAATCGTTGCCGGAACATCGGAATCATGGCGCACATCGACGCCGGCAAGACGACGACGACCGAGCGCATCCTCTTCTATACGGGCATCACGCACCGTATCGGCGAGGTGCATGAGGGCACTGCGACCATGGACTGGATGGAGCAGGAGCAGGAGCGCGGCATCACGATTACCTCGGCTGCGACGACCTGCACCTGGAAGAACATCCGCATCAATATCATCGATACGCCCGGCCACGTGGACTTTACGGCCGAGGTGGAGCGTTCGTTGCGCGTGCTCGACGGCGCGGTTGCCT
>JBEPUY010000096.1:0-3717 GCA_041691255.1 Granulicella sp.
ACGCGACTCTTCTTGACTGCGGCGAGCTGGTCTTCGTAGACGCTCTTGGTATCGTGCAGCAGACGGCCGATCAGGGTTGACTTGCCGTCGTCTACGCTGCCAGCGGTGGTGAAGCGGAGCATCTCCTGGCCGAGGTGGGCTTCGAGGAAATCTTCAAACGAGCGGGTTGGAGTCGCTTCTTCGAGCGGCGTGACAATGTCGGTGCTCATTAGAAGTAGCCCTCCCGCTTCTTCACTTCCATCGAACCTTCTTCATCGTGATCGATTGCGCGATTTTCCCGTTCGCTGCGACGGAAAGTGATCAATTCTTCGATAATCTTCGGCAACGTATCTGCATCGCTGCGCATGGCCCCGGTGCACGGCGCACAGCCGAGCGAACGCATGCGAACCTTGATCTGTTCCACCTTCTCGCCGGGAAAGAGCTTCATCCCCTCATGCACCAGGGTCAGCGCGCCACCGCGAATTGTGATCGGCCGTTCCTTCGCAAAGTAGAGTGGCACGATAGGAATTTTTTCCGCATAAAGATAGAGCCATATGTCCAGCTCAGTCCAGTTGGAAAGCGGAAACACGCGAATGCTCTCACCCTTGCGCAAGCGTGAGTTATACAAGCTCCACAGCTCCGGCCGCTGACTCTTCGGATCCCACTGGCCTGCTGCATCGCGAAAGGAATAGACGCGCTCCTTAGCGCGACTCTTCTCTTCATCGCGCCGCGCACCGCCAAATGCAGCATCGAATCCGCCTTCTTCAAGCGCATCCAGCAGGCTGCGCGTCTTCAGCAAGCCGCAGCAGTTCTGCGTACCCAGCGTATAAGGATTCGTGCCGGCCGCAATCGCTGCCTCGTTGCGATGCACGATCAGATCTGCGCCGATCTCCCGTGCATAGTCGTCGCGAAAACGAATCATCTCGGGAAACTTGTAGCTGGTATCCACATGCAGCAGCGGAAACGGAATCTTTCCGGGAAAAAACGCTTTCTGGGCCAGCCGCAGCATCACCGACGAGTCCTTGCCGATCGAGTAGAGCATTACCGGCCGGGCGAACTCTGCCACCGCCTCGCGCAGAATCGAGATGCTCTCCGCCTCAAGCGCCTGCAGATGATTCAGTCGCGCCGAATGAATCTCGTATGTCTCGGGTTTTAAAGGTGCCAGCGTTGCCATCGAGGTCATTGTCTCCGTCGCGTCCAACTATATAGAGATGCGGGACGCAGCCGCTAAGAGTCAAAATTGAAGCAGAGTTGAAATGGAAGGATCCGGCCGCTAGCCTTGGATGGAATCGCCCAGGACCATTGGGCAGCAGCATCTCGTATGCTTCAGCAAGAGACTCATCTCTCTCAAGTATATCCGCCATGGTGTCGTGTCGCAATCTACTTCCTGTCGTCTTTACAAGCTGCCGAAGGAGCCGACACGTCGCGCCTTTGGGTTAGCAGCAGGCTTACGCAAGCGGTACATTACCAAGACAAGAAATGAGCTTTATCCCAGGACCGTTCGCGCGTTGAGGCAGATTGAATTTTTCCGCAACTGTGACATAAAATGCCCAACTTTTTTTGAACCAGTTCTTTGCGAGAGACTTGGTCTTAAGGGCTAGAGATGGCATGAGGGAAGAAGCACACCTGAGCAGGTAGTGAACCTGCTGCGTCAGATCGTGTGACCGCAATGCGAGCAGACTTGGAACGAAGGTAAATAAGGCAATCACCACAACGATCCAGAGCATCGCTCCCGGAAAGACGACCCAATGAGATTCGGTTCCGAGGAAGATACCGGTATAGCCTCCGACGCCATTTTGTTTCTCTCTGTAATTCGTGCAATTCGATGGCACGCTTGAGCCGCTGCCTGGCCAAGTACATCTCTGACTTTGGCGTCGCAATGCTCGTCTTGGACGTCTTCTGAAAGGCACGGAGGACGTAGACCCTACACGCCAGCCTGACGATATACACGGCGCGAGCATCGCCGATCTGCGCACACACGCAACAACCCAAACCCAAAAGCCCAGCAAACCCATTAATCCAATGGGCTACACCTCAACTAAATTAGTTGTCTAGCACAGCCCCTAGATTCAGGACGCTAGCCAGATGATGCCCGTTATGACAGGCACCGAATTGACAAAGCTGGTAAAGGCCGCTTATCCGGGAATACCTGTAATTTTAATCTCCGGAATGAATGAGGCTCCTCCGGATGCCGAGTATGCAGATCGCTTTATCAGTAAAGTGGGTGGTCCAGAACTCCTCTTCAGGACAATCAGTGAAGTATTGGCATCTTATGAAGCTATTCGGTAACTAGGCCGTGTGCCTCGCCAATGTAATGAGTTCTTGAACAAGCAATTTTGTTTGATGACCTAAAGGTGAATGATTCGCGCGGTTTATCGAAGTTGATCTGAATGGATCCTCCCACGCTTGTCAGATACACTCTTGTCCCATATCTGCGTCTATGTTTGTGGTATGGAGAGATACCAATCGATATTGGCAATGCAAAAGGAGGTATGTCTTCAACGTGTCGATTTGAGAGTTTTTCTAGTTGGCCCCCAATTGAATGCAAGTGGCAGATTGCAAATGATGGGCTCTAAATTTTCTATCCATTGATCTCGGAGGCTTTGACCGCTACTGTTTCGCCTACAAGCAGACAGATGTTGGGTATCTGAACGAAGCAGCACTGTCCCTCAGCATTTTGGTCGGTGTTCCCTTTGAACTCTCTGTTCAGACCCTTTGAAGCGGGATTATGTGTCTGTTCAGCTGCAATGTCCGCTGTAGGTAGACCGTTTGACCTGCCCCCTTTTTCTCATCCATTGATAGCTGGAGTTTCTCGGTTTTGGTTTTGCTGTGAGCTTATCTCGCAGTCGTAGTAGTCGGGGCTGTGGGGATGTGGGAAGCGTACTTTGCTTTCCACATCTCCATAGCCCTTTGCAAGGTTGAGGGTGGCCCGGAACTCCGCCGGGGTGCGGTAGTCGAGCGAGCTGTGGGGCCGTTCGTGGTTGTACTCCTGCTGCCAGTCTGCCAGCTTTTCGCGCACATCGCCAAGCGTGCGGAACCAGCTGGTGTTGAGGCACTCGTCGCGCAGCCTGCCGTGGAAGCTCTCGACATGGCCGTTCTGCATCGGTCGTCCGGGCTGGATGTGAACCAGCTCGACCTTGCGCTCCTCGGCCCAGCCGAGCATCCGTCGCGAGGTGAACTCCGGCCCATTATCCGAGCGCACGTGTTCCGGGCGGCCACGCTCGGCGATCAGCCGGTCCAGCACACGCGTCACGCGACCACTGCCCAGGCTGGTGTCGGCTTCGAGCGCGAGGCACTCGCGTGTGTAGGTATCGACCACGCTGAGGATGCGAACCATCCGCCCCGTCGCCAGGCCGTCGACGATGAAGTCCATCGCCCACTCCTGGTTGGCCCGCAGCAGTCGTGGCTCCGCTGCGCGATCCCGCACCAGACGCCTGCGCTTCTTCCTCCTCACGCTCAAGCCTTCCTCCAGATACAGCCGGTAGACACGCTTCACGTTCACCGCATAGCCGCGCCGCTCCAGCAGCGCATGCAGCCGCCGATAGCCGTAGCGAGGCTTCTGCCGCGCCAGCTTCAACAACTCCTCTCGCAGAGCGATGTTCCGATCCGGCCTCGGCTCATACCGATAGCTCGACCGCTCCACGTCCAGCAGCTTGCAGGCCGTGCGTTCGCTCAGGCGGTGCGCCATCGCCAACGCAACATCTTCTCTCAGGCCGGCAAGCTCCACCCGTTTTTTCT
>JBEPUY010000097.1:0-3519 GCA_041691255.1 Granulicella sp.
GAGGATACGCTGATCCTGGGCTCGTTCCTGCGCGATGTTGCCAAACTGAATCAGGACAAGCGGAACTTCCGTGTCTTCGGCCCCGATGAGACAGTCTCGAATCTCCTGCAGGCGGTATTCGAGGTCACCAATCGCCAGTGGGATGCGCGTAAATTCAGTAACGACGAATTCCTCGCGCCAGAGGGTCGTGTGCTCGACTCGATGTTAAGCGAAAACCAGTGCGAAGGCTGGTTAGAAGGTTATCTGCTGACCGGAAGGCATGGACTCTTCAATAGCTACGAAGGATTCATTCGCATCATCGATTCGATGTTCACTCAGCATGCCAAGTGGCTCAAAGTATGCCGGGAACTGCCGTGGCGTCGCGACATCTCTTCGCTGAATTATCTGCTTGCCTCCCATGTCTGGCAGCAGGATCACAACGGCTTTACGCATCAGGATCCCGGCTTCCTGGACCATGTGATTAATAAAAAGGCCGATATCGTGCGCTGTTATCTTCCAGGCGACGCCAACTGCCTTTTGTCCGTCTTCGATCATTGCTTGCGGAGCAGAAATTACGTCAACGTGGTAGTTGCAGGAAAACATGCGCTCCCGCAATGGTTGACCATGGATGAAGCAGTGGTGCATTGCACGGAAGGACTGGGCATCTGGCAATGGGCCAGCAACGACCAAGACAGCGAGCCGGACGTGGTGATGGCCTGCTGTGGAGACACTCCGACGCTGGAGATTCTCGCTGCCGTCTCCATCCTTCGCGAACATCTGCCCGAGTTGAAGATTCGCGTGGTCAATATCGTCGACCTCTTGAAGCTGCAGCCCAGCACGGAACACCCGCACGGACTGAGCGAAAAAGATTACGACTCCCTCTTTACGAAGGACAAGGACATCATCTTCGGTTTCCATGGTTATCCGTGGCTCATTCATCGGCTGACCTATGCCCGGACAAACCGCAATCTGCATGTCCGCGGCTATAAGGAAGAGGGCACGGTCACGACGCCCTTCGACATGAGGGTACAGAACGACCTGGACCGCTTCCATCTGGTGCAGGACGTCGTGGATCGCGTACCGAATCTCGGTTCCAAGGGCGCCTACCTGAAACAGCAGATGCGGGACAAGCTCATCGAGCACAAACATTTCATCGACGCTCACGGCCAGGACATGCCGGAGATCCTGAACTGGAAGTGGAGCGTTGCCAAATGAACACGCAAGCTCTGGAAGCAACCGCGACGACAATGGTCGCCAACAGCAAAGGGCTGCTGGCGATCGATGAAAGCACAGGAACTTGTAACAAGCGATTCGCCAAGTGGGGAATTCCCCAGACTGCAGAGATGCGGCGTGAATACCGGGACTTGATCGTAAACACGCCGCGTCTGGGTGAGTCGATTAGTGGCGCAATTCTCTACGACGAGACGATTCGACAACAGACAAACGAGGGCGCTCCTTTCGCCAAAGCTCTCGCGGACATCGGAATCATTCCTGGCATCAAGGTTGACACGGGCGCGAAGCCCATGGCTGCTTTCCCCGGCGAGAAGATTACCGAAGGGCTAGACGGCTTGCGCGCGCGTCTGGCTGAGTATGTGCAGATGGGCGCACGTTTCGCCAAGTGGAGGGGGGTGGTTACCATCGGCGATGGCCTCCCAACTTCCGGCTGCATCGAGGCCAACGCCCAGGCGTTAGCCCGCTATGCGGCGCTGTGTCAGGAGGCCGGTCTTGTACCGGTCGTCGAGCCGGAAGTGCTGATGGAGGGTGACCACACTTTGCAGGCCTGTAGTGAGATAACGGAGAAGGTACTAAGAGCCGTCTTTCACGAGCTTTACACGCAACGCGTGAGACTGGAATACATGATCCTCAAGCCCAATATGGTCCTTCCAGGTTCAACCAGCCCGAGGCAGGAGACGGTGGAAGAAGTAGCCGATGCTACTGTGCGGTGTCTGCTGCGAGCCGTCCCCGCTGCTGTTCCGGGGATTGCGTTCCTGTCGGGCGGCCAGTCCGGAAAACTTGCCTCGGCGCATCTCAATGCCATGAACGTCCGATTCAAGTCGCGGCTCCCCTGGGCGTTGGCATTCTCGTTCGGACGTGCCATCCAGGAGCCAGCTTTGGAGATCTGGCATGGCGAAAAGGCGAACGTCGCGGCGGCCCAGCGAGCTCTCTGTCACCGAGCGCGCTGTGACAAGGCTGCGAGAAGTGGTGAATACAATGCCTCGATGGATAACGACGCACTCAGGACAGAAGCCTTTCCGCAAGTCACGCAACCTGCGGCCTAGCGACTCAGACAAGTAACTCAGCGATGCTGGCATGGCCTGCCCCGGATCGGACAACCACCTGTGCGAATATCTGCCCATCATGAGCAAAACGAAACAGATTACTGCGTTTGCTGCTGCGATCCTACTCATAGCTCGTGATTCCTTCCGAGAAAAGAGCACGTTCTACAAAGGAGTTCTCAGTGGCTACACTATCGAAATGTGCACCCCCCCCCGCTTGCAACTGCGTACCCGCGCGAACGGGAAGAAGTACTGTAGCTTCACCTGTGCCGACGCGAAAGGCGTCACGGAGCTGACATGCCGATGCCAGCATCCCGCATGCCAGGGCGACAAGCTTAAGGCATAGTTGATAGGTCCTATCTCTGTCTGAGATCGATCCTTGTTTTTCGACATATCGCGCTCGATCGCAAGAAAAAGAGGCACACCACCCTCATGACAACTTCGACTCCACTTTCGACGCCCATCGATCCTCCTGTACTCAATGAGCGATGCATCAAACCGCTTTCTCCCCAGGTTCCTGTAATCGCGGTAGACACCTTCGGCGCATCCCCCCCGGGCGCGGTCGTCATGGAGCACCACGAATTCGCTGTCGACAATATCTGCGGTCGGGCCGGTCACCTGCTCCCCAAGACCCAGAGGAGATCATGATGCGCGTGGGAATCGCAGCGGACCATGGAGCGTTTGTCCTGAAAGGGCAGTTGGAGGAGTCTCTACGTTCCTCAGGGTACGAGGTCGTGGACTTCGGTGCGCACCAATTGAATCCCGCGGATGATTACCCAGACTTCATCATCCCTTTGGCCAGGGCAGTTGCCTCCGGGAAAGTTGAGCGCGGAATCGCGCTTTGCGGCAGCGGTGTGGGCGCCTCCATCGCCGCGAACAAGGTTCCCGGTGTGCGCGCCGGACTCATCCATGATGTGTTCTCCGCTCGTCAGGGCGTCGAAGACGACGACATGAATGTCTTTTGTCTCGGCGGAAAAGTGATTGGGGAAGCGCTCGCATGGGAGTTGGTCGAGACCTTCCTGGCTGCTCATTTCAGCAACGCCACGCGCCATCGCCGTCGAGTGGAGAAGGTGCAGGCGTTGGAGCATCAGAACGAATCGCAAGTCGGGCAGAAAGCAGTTATTTCGGAATAACAATGGAGAGGTGTCTATGTACAACTATTACTGGTCGGGAATGCACGAATACTGGTGGATTTTCTGGGTCATCCTATGGGTTTTATTCTTTTCATTCATGATGCCGGTGAGGCGAAGCAACTGGAAAAGCT
>JBEPUY010000098.1:0-3487 GCA_041691255.1 Granulicella sp.
GAGAACGGCTATCGCCATCTGTCGGAGCGGCAGGAGCGCGACGCCACTCCTGTCTCCGAGCCCGAACGTCGCGAGATTTTGATTGGCGCGGCCAAACAGGTCGGGCCCGCGCTCTTCTTTTCGCTGCTGATTATCGTCGTCTCGTTCCTTCCCGTCTTCCTGCTGGAAGCTCAGGAAGGGCGGATGTTCCGTCCACTTGCTTGGACAAAAACGCTGGCGGTTGGCTCTTCCTCCATTATTGCCATTACCCTCGTCCCGGTGCTGATGGTGTTGCTCATCCGGGGAAAACTCAAACCCGAGCGCGCCAACCCCATCGCGCGGTTCACGCAAGCCGTCTACCTGCCTGTACTGCGGTTCTGCCTGCGTCATCGCAAGCTGACGATTCTGGTCAATCTACTGTTTCTGCTGGTCACGCTGCCGGTCGCCTTCAAACTCGGCAGCCAGTTCATGCCGCCGCTCTTTGAAGGTTCTGCGCTTTACATGCCCACCGCTCTTCCCGGCATTTCGGTGGAGCAGGCCAAAACGATCCTGCAAAAGCAAGATGCTATCCTGCACACTTTCCCGGAAGTGGAGAGCGTCTTTGGCACGGTGGGACGCTCGGACAGCGCGACCGACAACGCGCCTCTGGACATGTACGACACCACCATCATGCTCAAGCCGCGCGAACAGTGGCCCGCGGGCATGACCTATGACAAGCTCATTCAGGACATGGACGCAAAGGTGCAGTTTCCGGGCCTCTCCAACACCTGGACGAGTCCCGTTGAGAACCGTCTGGATATGGAGCTTACCGGCATCAAGACGCCCCTCGGGATAAAGGTGCAAGGTCCGAGCGTGGACGGAATCGAGCGCGTCGCAGGGCAGATTCAAAGCGTGCTTGGGTCGATGCCGCAACTGCGTTCCATCTTCGCCGAACGCATCTCGCAGGGCTTCTATGTCAACGTGGAGGTGAACCGCCTGGAGGCCGCACGCTATGGACTCAGCGTCGCCGATGTCCAGACCGCCGTCGCGTCAGGAATCGGCGGTGAGAACGTTGCCGAGAACATCGAAGGCCGCGAACGCTACCCCATCGACGTGCGATACGCACGAGCATTTCGCGACAACGTCGAGGCGATGCGCGGGGTGCTCATCGGCACTCCATCCGGAGCGCAGATTCCTCTCGGCCAAGTGGCCCAGGTCTCGTTCACTCATGGTCCAGCGATGATCCGTGATGAGGACGGCCAGCTTACCGGCTACGTCTACCTCGACCTCAAAGACACCAACTACGGAGGGTTCGTCAACGCAGCCAACCGTCTCCTGCCAAGCAAGCTGGTGCTGCCCACGAATTACACCTATCAATGGTCCGGCGAGTACCAGTTTGAGTTGCGCGCAAAGCAGCGCCTCAAGCTGATTTTGCCCATCGTATTCTTCCTCATCTTCGTCCTGCTTTACATGATCTTCCACTCGGCAGCGGAGGCAGTCGTACTCATTGTCCCCACCATCTACGCATTGACGGGGGGCTTACTACTGCAATGGCTCCTTGGCTACAACTTCAGCGTAGCTGTCTGGGTGGGGTACATTGCGCTCTTCGGAATCGCGGTAGAAACTGGCGTTGTGATGGTGGTCTACCTGCACGAAGCCCTGGACCGCCATCTTCTCGCCGGCGAAATCCATAACGCTCACGATATCGAACTGGCTGCCATTGAGGGTGCGGTACAGCGCCTGCGTCCAAAGCTCATGACGGTCGCGGCCGTTCTCGCGAGCCTTATCCCCATTCTTTTCGAGACTGGAATTGGGTCGGACGTTATGAAGCCGATAGCTGCACCGATTGTCGGCGGCATGATTACATCGACAATCCACGTTCTGATCCTGGTGCCGGTCTTCTTTGTCATGATGAAAGAGCGGGACCTTCGTCGCGGCACTTTGCGCGGCGGAGGGCTGCCGGAGTGATCGACAGGAAAGTGGGTTTGAAGCAACATGCGGGCTTGCCGCTCGACGGATTGGGTCTGAATTTTCCAAAGTGCATTGCGATGCAAGGGGCACAGTAGGTAGGGGTTTTGATCGCATTCTGAGTGGTTTGGAGCCTTCGAAACAATATCTGAGTGGTCATTCATTGCCGTCGTGGGCGAGCAACAGCTCCTTTGCGGTGGCCGACGGCAATGGGGAAAGCCAGCTAAAGAGCAGTATTGCGAGAGTGGCTCCTACGATCTGAGCCCCAACGAACGGGGCTGTGTCTGCAAGTCTGATACCCGAAAAAGTATCGGTCCATGCACGGGCTACAGTCACGGCTGGATTCGCAAAGGATGTTGAAGCAGTGAACCAATAGGCTGCTGTGATGTAGGCACCGACGGCGTATGGCACAGCGTTTGGTCGATGTCGCACACATCCCCAAATGACGGCGAAGAGGCCGAAGGTAGCGACACATTCGCTGAGAAGCTGTGCGTGACCGGCGCGGATATGAGTTGACCGTGAGAACGCCGCCAAGCCAAACATGAGATTCGCAATGCCGACGCCTGCGAAAGCGCCGAGGAATTGGGCTAACGAATAAACCGTCGCGTCCAGCCACGACATGCCACCTTGCCATGCATCACCGAACGATACGAGAGGGTTGAGATGAGAACCTGAGATTGGACCGAAGGGCAAAATCAGGGAGACAAGTGCTGTTCCGGTCGCCAGAGAGTTCGCCAGCAAAGCAATGGCTTGATTGCCACCCGCGAGTTTTTCTCCCATGATTCCGGAACCAACGACAGTGGCGAGAAGAAGGGCTGTTCCGACAAATTCGGAAGCGGCTCTTCGTGGCAAGCTGTGATTCATCGTCTCCCCAATTTCCGCCAAGTAATCGCTTCAGCTAAGTGGCTTGATCCTTGCTAGCGACCACGATTCCATATCCAAGATGTTCTTTGGCGATGGCGTCCTGGGCTGCCGTTGAGAAAACTTTCGCCTGCTGCAAATCCAGACCGGGCAGGTCGAGTTTCTTGAGCCCGATCAGAATGTCAGCAACCAGCAGTTTGCCCCGGATGGCTTGAACCATCTCCTGAAGGTAATGGTCTCGGGCCTGAATGATATCCACCTTGAGGTTCGCTTTCGTTAGCCAGTTTGCATATTGGTCAAGAGATTGAGCGTCTCCGATACAGGCAATCCAGGCAAGTAACCCATCAAGACCCGGCAAGCGTGTACTGTCTTTGGTGATATCGCTAATTCCGACGCGCCCACCCGCCTTGAGGACACGATAGAACTCCGCCGCTGCCACAGATTTGCTTGGGAAGGTGCAGAATGCGCACTCGCAGAGGATTGCGTCGAAAGTATTCGATTCAAACGGTAGACACTCAGCATCGCCCAATTGAAATTCAACCTTTTCGCTCAGCCCCTTCGCAAGCGCTTCGGCGTTCGCCTGTTCGACATTCTCCTCGCTTAGATCGACGCCAATCACGCGGCATCCGAACTTATCCGCGAGAAAGAATGCGCTCGTTCCTTTTCCAGAGGCTACGTCTAGGACAAGCGAATCAGGAGT
>JBEPUY010000099.1:0-3425 GCA_041691255.1 Granulicella sp.
GCCGTCTCAATCGGTCGTCCAATTCCCCCGCTCAACGGTGGGCAAAACCCTTCTCCAAGCACAGTCTTCGTCATGCCATGCATGTAATGGCACCCACTCTCACTGCGCTTCTCTTTGCGGGAATCGGAAGTGGTATCGCCCACGCACAGGGAACGATGGATTTCTCCGGAGCACAAACGCTGATGGGAACTTTTAAGACCTTCGGTGCCTTCCTTCGCCGCGCCGACGAAGGGACGCTCTCGCGCTTGCTCGTAGTGGCAACCATCCTGTTAGCCGCATCGCGACGAATCCGGCTACCGTTCTCAAGGATGCAGCCAGCGTCTATAAAGTGGACTCCGACGCCATCGCAACCAAGGTAAAGCAGGAAGTCGCCGCGAAGGAGAAGGCAAAGAAGACGGCGCAGCCAGCGGCCAAGAGCACCAAGAAAGCAGCTTAGCTAAAAATTCCTGATAGGGGCGCCGACTTGCCGCCCTATTTTCTTGTGAGCAAAAAATCGCGCAGGAAGAACCCATGCTGGTTTCTCCCTGCCACCCTCATCCAGCCAAGTTCCGGCCCCCGCTCGCCGGCTGCGCGGCAGAAGACGTTCCCCCTTCTGCGCTTTCCCCATTGAGCAACCCCTGACTCGTTGATCCAAAAGCCACTCAATTCGTAAGACTATGCTTCAAATACTATTTTTACTGTTTTGCCCGTTCGACGTCGAATACGGTGAACCGCCGTCGCTGCTGGCGCGGTAAATTGACATCCTCGGCCGGGTTCGACAGCAGCAGCTTCCATCGCACCGCCTGCCGCAGTGCCGAGAAGAGGACCGCATGCGTGTAACGGATCGTGCGCGCCGACAGCGGCCGGTTGAGTAGCTCGCTGTAGAGCGCCTGGATCTCCGCAGGCATCAACTCCCCAAGCGGTCTTGCACCCAGTCGCGGTCGAACGTACCGTGCAAGCAGACCTGTGTAGTCGCGGAAGCTCTTGGCTTGCAGCTGCGGCTTGGCACTAATTTCGAGCCAATGATCGAGATACTGACCGAGGGTCTGGCGGGAGGAGCGGATGTTCCGGCCGAGGTCGCGTTCGGCGAGCATACGATTGAGGTGGGCCTGCGCGGCGCGCAGCCCGCCCTGGATGGATTTGCCGATGTACTGGCGTTTTCCGGTCTCCGAATCGCGGCCAAGGTAGATGCGGACCAGCCAGGTGCTAGGCCCGCGGCGGATGATTTGTCCAGTCTTGCGTGCCATACTGCCTCCAGAAACAGGAAAAGCGGCACACGTGTCGCACACGCGGCCGCTTCATTGGGTTGGTTTGATTGGTAGATCAGTGGAGGGAGACTGACGGGGGTTCAGGCCACTCTCACGTGCCATCCCCGCTGCACCTGCGCACCTGGCACCTGTTCATTCTGAGCTACCGCCGCTTTGATGGCCTCATTGTCCGGGCGGGCTTCCTGGACGGACAACTCCAGCGTCTTGGCAAGCTCGTCGGGCAGAAGCGACATCACCGTCTGCCAGACAATTCCTGGGATTCGAGCCTCGATCCTGCAGTAGGACTTCGGAACCGCCGTCTGATCGGTGATTCGTACCGAGTCCTGGCTGTTCTTCTGCGCTCGCAACGTGAAATGATGACCTTCGATCTTCTTGAGGTCTCGGCTCAGCAGGTAGAAGAGGACCATTGATTTCGTGCGGTCTACTCTGTTTGCGGTCGAGCGGGCTCTCTCGCCGAGTCGCGCTGCTTCCGCGCGGCAGTATTGTTCGCGTGCTTCCATCATGCGGACGAAGCGTCCGATACGGTCGACCTTCTCTCCATGAGCCTCACAAAACTGACGGAAGCGTGAAAGCAACTCCTCGGAAGGTTCTCCGTTGGCTTCTACCTGCTCCTCAATCTGGTCGAGCAGGTCGTCCAGCTCCGTATCGATTTTAAATAACGAGTTTGATTCAGCAATCGAAGTCATCGCGAAATCTCCAACTTTCAAGGGTCTGTCGTTCATTGTCGGTGGGGGATGGACGGGGATTGTGTCAGGCGGCGAGGCGCTGCGTGGCGTGCAAGCTCTTCGCCGCCCGGTATGCAAGAGAGTCGGCTCGGGTCTGTAGCGGATGGCCATTGTGACCTCGAAGCCACCTCCATTCAATTTGAAGCTCACGATCAAGCCGCATCAATTGGGTCCATAGATCCCGATGCTGCAACCTCGCACCGCGCCGGTTCCGCCATCCCTGGTCGCGCCAGCGAAAGACGAAACCACGCATGCCGTGGATCAGGAGTTCGGAGTCAGAATACAGCTCGATTCGTGCACCTGCCGGGATCGAACGAAGAGCCTCGACCGCCGCTAGGAGCTCCATCTCCGAGATGTCGGTCCAGGGAAAGGCACCGGACATCTCTCGCATCTCGTTTCTCTGAAGGATGACCGCACCCCATCCGCCGGGACCGGGGTTCCCGATGGAAGAGCCATCCGTATAAATGCGAAACAGTTCATTCATGGTGGGTCACCTATTCCTCTGGCTGACTGGTTTCCGATTAGGCAGCCTCCATCGGGATGACGTCTCCGAACGGGGCCCTGCGGCCACCAGTCGAAGCCCAAAGGACGGGATAGGCAGGTTCCGATGATGGAAACGAACCGTACAGATCAGTAAGAAAGACCAGGATCTGAGGCACCACACCGTGATCATCGAGCCATTCAAAGCACGGCCCGAACTCGGTGCCTCCACCGCCTACAGGGTCAAGGGAGACACGCTGGCCGGCTTCGAACGTTTCGACCTTATGTACCATCGTGTCGAAGTAGAGAACATAGACGCGCTGTGGGCGTTGACCTGCGATGATCGAGCGGATCTCGGCCTCGAAGAGCCGCAACTGTCTGGAGTTCACGGAGCCGGAACAGTCGACGGCGATCGCGACCTCGCCGACACCCTCCCGCGTCACTCCGGGAAGATAGAGTCCAGCCCAGATATGGCGCCGATTGGGACGCATCCAGCTGTAGTCTGCTGGTGTGGTTTCGGACCAAAGCCGGCGCAGCAGCTCTCGCCAATCGACTCCGGCCTCAACAGCTCCATCGAGCATTCTGTGAATGCCTGCCGGGATCTTCCCTGCCTGCTTCGCGAGGGTGACCGCTTGGTTGACCGCCACGCTCCACTCCCGGACCTGCTCTTCGACGGTCGGAGTTTCCTCATCCGGCAAAGGCGCATCCAGCACCTGTCCAATTCCACCTTCTGTGAGCGGAGCCGAGATCGCATCGGAGTTGCCAGGAGACGAAGAAGGATCGGTCGTTCCCTTCCCTTCGGGATCTTCGGCATCGTCCTGTTCGCCGGGTTCTCGTTCTGCCTCGGTCTGGATCTGGTTGTAGATCTGCTCGGCACTCATCTCGCGGAAACGGTCGTCCACCAGAACTCCATCCGGGAGATGAAGTCCGGCATCGAGCAGCAGCGGGTTGATCGCATAGTCGCAGGCTTCGT
>JBEPUY010000100.1:0-3371 GCA_041691255.1 Granulicella sp.
TTAGACGTGGCCGAGAAACAAAGCGGATGCGATCCGCGTATTATTGCCGACATGAAGATGCGCATCTCCTTCGCCGCTGCAACTGTCCTGCTCACGGTGTTCACCGCCGCAGCCCAGACACCGAACAAGCTAACACCTCGGGAGCAGGCCGCAGGATGGCGTCTGCTCTTTGATGGCAACACATCCGCAGGCTGGCGCAGCACGAAATATCCGGCCTTCCCCACCACGGGTTGGGAGGTAAAGGATGGCTTGCTTTCTGTCACGGAGCAAGGGGGCGAAGAAGGAGGGAACGCGGGCGACATCATTACCTTGCGCCAGTTTGCCAACTTCGAACTCTCGGTCGACTTCCGCATTACACCCGGCGCCAACTCCGGCATCAAGTATTTCGTCGATCTAGACCTTACGCCCGGCCATGATGGTCACGGCTCTAACGTCGGGTTCGAATACCAAGTACTAGACGATGCCGTGCACCCAGATGGAAAGAAGGGAAAGAACGGAGACCGCACCGTCGCCTCTCTTTACGACATGATCCCGGCTGCTGCAAACAAGCCGATTCATCCCGTCGGCGAGTGGAATACTGCACGAATCGTCGTACGGGGCACGCACGGCGAGCACTGGCTAAACGGCGTCAAGGTATTGGAATATGACCGGGCTACACCTGCATTCCGCGCCATTGTTGCCGACAGCAAATTTCACGTCTACCCCCATTTCGGGGAAGCAAACCGCGGCTACATTCTATTGCAAGATCACGGTTTTCCGGTCTCGTTCCGCAACATCAAGATCCGTGAATTACCCGAGACCCCTAGCCGATAGGATCGACTAACTCGCTGGATCTTACGTTGCACAAAACGTTTCGATTGGACAAGATGAAACGCACACGATGCGATAGGGTCGATCACTGGAAGCCGACTCATCGGTATTGAGCATCAGCCGCAACTCTCGCTCTTCGTGTTGGGCTCCGGTTGTCGCAGAGTCTGAATACTCGCCGCACTGCGGTATGAGTACGGGACAGATCTTTTGCACGGATGGCTGCGGCACCGTTCGCCGTCTGGAGCTTTGCTAGAGCCTTCGCTTCCTTCGCGCCGGGGGAAGAGAGTCTCTCATCGCCATACGGGAGCGTTCGGAGTGCCGATGCTGTCATTGGGGTTTGCGGAAGGTCGACCTCGTCTCCTCTTTATGAAACGGGCAGTTTCAATCACTACACTTTGTTACAACCACTACAAAAACCACTCCAGTGGCGAAAAAAGAAGGCCAGCCATTTCGGGCTGACCTTTTCGTATCTTGTTGATTCCAAGGTTTGGTGCGGAGGAGGGGACTTGAACCCCTATGCCTTGCGGCGCTAGCACCTCAAGCTAGTGCGTCTGCCAATTTCGCCACCTCCGCATGGAGCCTGACACACACCGAGGTGCGACAGGGGCAACCTGAAATCCGATGGTCAGTATAGCATTCCTTCGCTCGACCAGAGCCGCGGTTGACGCATTGCATCGCTGAGGCCAGTGGCCTACACTTGAGGCTGCCCTGAAGAACGTGGGCGGCTAGCTCAGCTGGTTAGAGCGCCTGCCTTACAAGCAGGATGTCGGGGGTTCGAGTCCCTCGCTGCCCACCAAAACCTTCTTTCTTCGATTGCAGCTTGCTGCGGTCGAGATGGCGCGCAGCTTGGCGTATGCGAATCAGTGGTGGCCGCTTGCACTACAATTGGGCATACCAGGAAAGCTCGAAGCTGGGCAGCCGATGGAATCTGCCTCGTATCGTCCAGCAGCTGTGGCGATTAATTCATGCGACTATTTCTCCGCAAGCAGCCATAATGATTCAAGAACGAGGCGAAGCAAGATGACGCAAGCTGGCGACGAGCTAGGCATAGCTGCAAGACTCAGACAGATTCGCGACGCCTCAGGCTCTCTGGTGGCTACGATCTCAGAAAGCCGCCTCAATTACTGGGCGTCTTACGTCACCGACTTCTCCTGCGTGGTGCTGTTTGCGTATCTCGGAGTTCGTTACGGACAGAGCTGGTCCTCGATCGTCATCAGTTCGCTCTGCGGCATGGCGGTCTTCACTCTGGTTGAGTACTCGATCCACCGCTGGCTGCTTCACGACCCCAGAAGCTCTCTTTACCATCTGCACGAGGCACATCACAATCATCCTGAGACGCCCTCTGCCTTTCTCTTTCCCACCAGCATCGTCGTGCTGACGCTGGTCTGGCTTTTTCTGATCCACATAGTTCACATGCAGTCGGCGTCTTTCTTTCTCGCCGGAGTATCGGCCGGGTATTGCTACTTCGGTACGCTGCACCACGTGGAACATACCACGCGGATCAATCAGATTCCCTTTCGCTGGCTACAAACGCGATGGGCGGCGCACAGCGTGCATCATCACATTGAAGAAAATAACTTCGGGGTCATCACCTCTTTCTGGGATTACGTCTTCCGCACCCACCAGAAGCAGAACAAGCGCAAGCGACAACGGGCGTAGCGCTTTCCTTCGCATCCATGCGGCGTTGCGTGGCTGATGCAAACGACCTGCTGCGCTTCCCGACAGATGGGTCCTGGGCGACCGAATGCTGCTTGTTTATCCCCGGATATTGCTCTCCGCCAACCGGCCGCTCATCTGAATCGTTCTTCTGCCGATTAAGGCTGAAGGACATGTCAAGTAGCTACCCCATCTCTGCAAGTCGCGCTCGTCAGCCTGCCGTCGAGCCGCACCGTTCCGACCTGGTCGCCGACGCGGCCTGTTCCGTGCTGCTGGGTGAAAGCATGGCTGTACGCCACCTGCGTTCGCAGATTCAGCGCATCGCCCCCTACTTTCGTATTGCGCTGGTTCGCGGCGAGGTCGGGGTCGGCAAGCAACAGGTTGCCCGTATTATCCATGAGTCTTCGCCTGCGAAAGAAAGACCATTTGTCGTCGTTCATGCGTCGCAATTTTCCGCAGAATTGGACGAAGGCGTATCCCTGCGTGGGGCCGGATCGCTGCTCGACAAGACAGAGGGCGGCACCCTCTTTCTGAAGTGCATGGGAGAGCTTACCTTCGCGCAGCAGAGCGCGCTGCTGCGATTTCTGCAAAACTCCTGGGAGCGGCGCGGCGCTTTGTCGAACGCCGGCCGTCGCGGGCTTGAGCGCCGCGATCCACGGTTGGCCCAGATTCGCAATGCCGGCACCCGCATCCTTGTCGCATCCGACCGCGATCTGCGCACGCTATCCGCCGTCGGGCAGTTTCGCCAGGATCTTTATGCGCAGATCTCCGGGGTCGAGATACTGGTTCCACCGCTGCGGCAGCGCGTCGAAGATATTCCCGTGCTCGCGACCTCGTTGCTGCACTGGCTGGCCCAACAGACGGGCCAAAGCTCCAAGCTCTTCTCCGATGCGACCCTGCTGCGC
>JBEPUY010000101.1:0-3145 GCA_041691255.1 Granulicella sp.
ATACGCAGAGGTTTATCGCCCTGGCCTTTGACAAGATTGCCATTGGCCCGGTCACGGAAGTTCTTCCACCGCCCTCACCTGAGCTCCTTTAGGCCATACTTGTCCGAACGGTGGCTGCTGATTAGATTTGACTTCGGATCGCACTATTACGGGGTGTTTCCATTACTAAGCTGCCTTCTCCTCCGCTCGAATTCGCTTCCATCCCCTCCGACGAAATGGGGTTTGCAATGGCACTTTTTGCGAGCGCCGCGAACGGCAGTCTTTCCGCGAGGGAACTGAGCGCTTCTCACAGAAAGTCAAATCACAGATGCGAAAAACTGTTTATGAAGCTGATGTGCTCTGATGATCTGGCAACAGAGACGCCGCGGCCAATCGTGATAAAAGATGACCTTAGTCTCTATTCTGTCTTTCGGCTTCTCTGGGAACGATACGAGAGCGACGAACGTCAGTCCTCAATTTGCGCGCGCGTATTGGCATTTCACTTTCTGATGGCGCGAACTGCCGCCGGCGTGGTCAAGGCATGGGGCAATCGGTCTCGAAGCGAATCTGAAGCGGTCGCTCTCGATCCCGTTGTAGTCGAGGCACTAGCGCGTATATGTCTTTTGCAGGATGGCCTCATCGATGAAGACCATTTCTCAAATGAAATTGAGAGCATACGTTTCGGAGTGGACAGGACGGATAATCATATTCAGGGCATACCTGTTCGTGCTGAATCTGAATCCCCTTGTCTCTCCAATCTGAACCCCGCAGACTTTCCCTTTGGACACAGCGAGAGCCGATTGCTGGCGGAGAGGCTGCTTGCGTATGAGACAGCATCTCCTGAAGATAGCGTCTTTGCGGCCTCCAGGGTTCAAAAAAAACTACGAGTTGCGTTTGCCTCTATAGTCGGATTGAAGGGCTTTCAGTCTTGGGCCGAACGCGCAAAGATACTGACCGAGCGCGAGGGTCTGACCTTTGATTTAGCATCCGTTGAAACTGAAGGAGCACTCCAAAGAGTGCCCGATCAAAAAGGCGAAGCAGCCGCTGCGTTTTTTGGTCATCTGATCGCGTTGCCTGACCGCTTGCTTGGCAAGAGCCTTCTGCTATGGCTCCTGCAAGAAGTTTGGCCCGGGTTGTTGGATGGTTGGCAGTCTGCTCCTCTATGTCGGGCAGTTACCCATTAGCCAGCTTGCGTCATGAATTAATCGCACTCGGATGCCAGCGGACTCCGCCATCTATCTTCTCTGGTATGGTCGAATGCATATCTAGACAGGGTCATACGGTAATCTTCGGGAAACATGCCGAAAAAGTTGTCCCCCGATAGTTCCCTTTTGTGCAAGAACGAAAGCGGATTGAACCGCCGTGCTTCTCTATGATCTGCTTGCTCACCCACAAACCCAACCCATTGCCCTTAGAAGTGCCTTTCGTGGTGAAAAAGGCCTCAAAGATCTGCTGGAAAGCAGTTGGTTCGATGCCTTTACCATTGTCAGCAATGGTGACTCTGATTCGTTCCGTTCCGTCTGCTGGGTTAGTAGAGTTTGATGCCTTTAGAGTTACCCTGCCGCCCGCATCGATCGCGTCGAGGCTATTCGCAAGCAGATTTGAGAACACTTGCCTCAGTTCTCCATGAACTGCGGTGATCTGCAATGTTTTATCGCACCGTTGTACCAAGTTGGCCTGCTTTGATCTCACTTTTGCCTGGAGCAGATCCGTGACGGAGTCAAGCAGAGAAGCAACATCAAATGTAGTTGGGATAAAGATCTCACGATAGAAACCCAGAGTTTGTCTAGTTATATGGGCAATTCGCTTTAGTTCACCATCTGCTATCGCTAGGCATTCGCGAATCCGTTCCGGTGTGGTATCCACGCTTTGAGCGAGATAAACCAAATCCATTACCGCTGCCAACGGGTTGTTTATCTCGTGTGCAATTACGGCCGACATGCGACCTACAGACGCCAGTTTTTCGCTTCGGATGAGTGCTTCTTCTGCCTTCTTGCGCGCGGCCATCTCGAAATGCAGTGCGGTGTTGAGTGCTTCGGCTGTTTCAGTAAGCTCATGCTGGCGTACGAGACCGAGCATCAAGGCTGAATTCATGGCGATGGCGTCTTGTTGTATCGCAGTCTCTTCGATGACCTGCAACATAATTCCATGCGTCCTGTTTTCACCATTGACCACTGGCCACAGGGCATACGAAGAAAACGGACAAGCGTCCGTTTTCTCTCCACCCGCATAGGTTTCGCCCTGCCCGGTCTGGAAGACCCGGTTCATCACCTGAGCGCACTGGTTTCCAACCATCGGGATGCTGGAGAACTGCCCGCCCATCAATTCGGCCTTGGCCCTGCCAACGAGAAGACAGAACGCCGGATTGACATAGGTAATGGTGTGCTCCGCACCCTCGACTCCGACCAGGGGCATGGGAGAGATCTCGGTAACGGCGTTACAAAGATGGAGCATCGTCGCTGCCGTTGGTTCATCGCTGAGATTTTCCAAGGGTATCCTTCGTCGCAGCAACTTTCTTCGAGGTGGGGCTGCCGGCTCCGATGGACACTTCCTCTTTCTCCGGCAGACCGGTAATCAGTTTAGAGTAGCCGCTCAGCCTTTCGCCGATCATTATTCCTTCTTTGGCAATGTGGTATCTGCGGATGTCGGCGCTATGAGCCGCACCCCTCATCTTAACGACCACCATAATCTTCTGGAGTTGACCGTCGATCTCGACATAACGCAAACGAATAATATCGTCGGTCAAGAAAGAGATGGAGTACGTGCTGAACCTGAATTCAGTGAAGGATTCCTCCATCTCCAGCGTGCTGAGGATGGTGATTCCAATACCCGTCAATGCAAAGATCATCCGGTAGAGAGATTCCCGGAAGTCTGCGCGAAAGCCCGGAGCCAGCGCAAGTTCAAAGCCGGCAAGCGAGTCGATAACCAGCCGCTTGGCACCCGTTCGTTCAACGGCGTCCAAGAGCTCCTGCATCATCTCGTCGACGGAAAGATCGAGAGGGCGAAGGTAGATCACTTCCAGATTGCCGTCATTCAGCGGCGTCACCAAGTCAAGGCCGAAGATAGCAGCGCGTCCGGCATATTCGTCGGGACGCTCCTCAAAAACTGCCACGATGCCGGGTTCGCCAGCCCTGATACCCGCAGCGATGAACTGGGTTGCGATAAG
>JBEPUY010000102.1:0-2896 GCA_041691255.1 Granulicella sp.
CAGCTCCTGGATGTGCGCCGAGACAAACGAGAGAGGGCTGCTTTTGCGGCTGCGGAGGCTTCAGCACGCGAACCCGAGGAAGAAGAGGAGAAGGGCGACTATGACCACGATGATGACGAGGACGAGGGGCCTAGCCTCCTCGACCTGGAAACGCTGGACGAATCCTCAGAAGACTGATGAAGCAGCCGTGAACGACATCTGTCCATGTTGCGGTGCGAGGGGTTATTTCCTGCGGACGTCGCCCGGGGATATTGCCATTTCAGTTCTGTGCTCGGTGCTTCTGCTAGCTATCGCCATCCCGGCAGCGTGGGCTACGGAACAATGGATGGAACGCGAGAGCCATCGCGTTCTCGACCACATGATGATCTGGCACGAACCTATCGAGAGCTGGAATCGATGAGGAGTGCCGGCGCCTAGTCTAGCCGTTCTTTTGTGGGCTCATCTCGCACAACGATTTGAATATTGATCGATCCTGTTAGGTTACACCTCACGCATGTAACAACTCCGGTCGTGACGGCTTTGAGATCCAGGTCGGCCAGCCCGACAGAATGTCCGCATCGAGGACATTCATGGACACTCTCCCACCTCGTTCGTTGATCCCCTTGTATCTGTTCCGGCGTCATTCCACTGCTCCGCTCCGAACTCCGAAACAATTGGCCAAACGGCCATCGTTAGTTCATCGATTGTACGTCAGAGAGAAAGTGAAGTAACCGTCTGTGCGAGTTATCTCGTTCACATAGATAGCGACGAACCGAAAAACTGCACTGATGGGTGCCGACTTCCTGGCTGTGCGGTGCAGTCACTATTTCTGGCTGACACCACAGCAGGTGGTTGGTCCTGTCGTTCGCGGCAGACATGCTCTTGATGTTTCGGTGCTTGCGAAGCGGGGGAATAGGATGTCTTCTCCTTGAATCACGCCCCCGGTTGGCGTTGGTAGCTGTAGCAGCTTTTACGTTCCTCAACTGCCAAATCATGCACCGTCTCTGCGAAATATCGCTCTGTACTGTTTTGCTCAGTATTGTGTTCTCTATGGGACTAGCCTCAGGTTGTTTAGGCCAAGTTGATTTCGCGCGATCTTGAAGTCGCCAAAAGGATTGCGTCAATGGATGAGATGCGCCAACAGCAACCCAATTCGGCTCTTGGCGAAGTTTCCATGCGGTTGCGGCAGTTGCTGTGTCTTGTTCTTCTAGCCGCTGTGATTTTCGCTCCAATGGCAGTCATGGGCGCAAGTTCCTGCCCGCCAGGACATTGTGCTTGCTGCACGGCAGCGATTGCTCAGACAAACCATTGCGCGCAAAACATGCAGCCGTTCCGCACCTGCACTTGCATGATCCAGGATAATGTGGCCTCTGGCTTGGTGATGACTGAGCCGAGTTCAAAGTCCCAAACAGCCACCAGAAGATTGTTTTCCGCGGTCGCCTTCGTGGCGTTGGTGCCATCTCATCGCATCAGTCGCTCCCCAGCAGAGGGAGTGTATTCATCCATTTCCGTCTTGCCCCCTCTTCCCAAGCAGATTGGCGTCCTGCGTATCTAGCGCCGTTCCAGAATCCCATTCCTGTAAGGGCAATACATGCTCACGTCCAGGTGAATTCCATCTGTTGCAACGTGGAATGAGCGAGTTCGATTCGAGAGGCTGTGCGCAATGTTCACAAAGAGATGTATGCACGCGGTACTGACCGGCTTCATGCTGGGTGCCGTAGTTGGTCTCGCCGGAAAGCCAGCAGTTGTGGAGGCTGCGGTGCTCTTCGGAGATTCCCCGCAATCCTCTTCTGCCAGTACAACGGCAGATTGGGAAAGCCCAGCCCAAATGCACCGTGCCTTCTTACTATCCAAAAATCGCGGCACTCTTCTTATCGACCAAAAAGGAGTGGAGTTTCGACCAGGGAACGGGCCAGTCCTGAGTTGGCCATTCATGGACATCTACGCTGTCTCCGTTGCCCCCCACCGATTAGAGATCGAAACCTACGCAAATCGCAGCCTGCATCGCCCTGGATTGCAGAGATACCGGTTTGACCTGACGCAACCGATGCCCGCTGCAGTAGCGGGATCACTGACGAAAGCTGTCCTGCGGCCTTCCATAAACACTATTCCCAACCTTGAGTTATCCGCAGTCGTAAGTATTCCTGTCCATCACCGGAGACCAACCGGAGGGACGAATGGCGTTTTGCGTTTCCGGGAGGAAGGAATCGATTACGTGACGACCACGTCCGGCGATAGTCGGAGCTGGCGTTGGGCAGATATTCAAACCTTATCGCATCCAGATCCCTATCACTTATTTGTCTTTGGGTACCGCGACAACTACGCGTTCGATCTTAAAGAGGCGCTATCCCGCGAAATCTTCAATCACGTAAGCGATCAAATCTGGTCACATAATGAAAGCCGAACCGGAATCAGTCCGAGGCCTCTGCCAGCCGACGCGCCAAAGAGCTCGTTGACGGAGGGCAGATGACTACGCTCCTCCAACTGATGTTCTGGTCTATAACGGGGTTGGTCCTCGTGTTTCCAGCGGTTGCCATGCCACAGGCCATCTCCAACACCTCACAGGTCCCCACCCAGGTTGCGGACAGCAGCCCTAACCCTGACGGCCCGGCGAATGCCGCCGTCGGTATCAGTGCGCCGCAGATCTCGCTTGGCGATCTGATTGAGGCGGCTCTTGCGCGCAATCCTGCTATAAAGGCCGCGGCAGAACGGTATAAGTCTCAACAGGCGCGGGTGCCGCAGGCGCGGTCGCTGCCCGATCCAACGTTTTCCGTGGGATGGATGGGGAACATCACGCCTTTCAGCGTGCAGGATGGATTTCCTCCCAGCTACCGCGGCCTGACCGTAGCCGAGCATTTTCCGTATCCCGGAAAGTTGAAATTGCAGGGTCAGATTGCTGACCGCGGCGCAGAGGCAG
>JBEPUY010000103.1:0-2858 GCA_041691255.1 Granulicella sp.
ATGAAGGGAGATCTGGACGGCGCGGGAGATATCGCTGACGCTGCGGTGAAGAGCGATCCGACAAACGCTGCGGCCTATTATGTGCTTGGCCGGATTGACCTGATGCAGGGCCATCCCGAGGATGCTCTCAAACACCTGAACCAGACGGTGCACCTGTCCCACGACCCGCGCACGATTGCATGGGCGCACATCTACCTGGGCCGCATGTACGATATTGCCCGGGATCCGAACGATCCCGAGATCATTCTGCCGCAGCGCGAGAAGGCGATTGCGGAGTATCGGGCCGCGCTTCAAAACCGCGACAGCCAGCCGGATACCAAAGCGGCTGCCGAGAAGGGCATTCAGCAGGCTTTTACGCTGCCGAAGCGAACGGCTGCGTCGTCCGACGAGCAGGAAGCGCCGCAGGGGACGGACTCCGGCAAGCTCGACCCGACCGGAAAGAAGGAAAAGGAATCTTACAGGCCAACCCCGTCCGAGTAAGCGATGGCTTGAAGTCACGTTCAAGGGGAGTTGCTTCGGTACACTGGAAAGACAGGGTAGCCGTTCGGGGGTGGTAGTGATCACGCGCAATGAAAAGGCCGAAACGAGCCGTGAGACGGCAATTGCACGGGCAGCTTTGGCCGCAGGCCGTCCCGGTGGTGCTGGGCGGCAGGCTTCGCGGAAGGCTGCCCCTTCGGATGTTTGTGAAGGCGAATCCTTCTTCGGCTACGAATTCAAAAATTTAAGTCTCTTGACGCTGGCGCTAACCCACAGCTCACTTGCCTATGAGAACAATCCGGAGGGTACGCGTGAGCCTGGATCAGATAATGAGCAGCTTGAATTCATTGGGGACGCCGTACTCGGACTGATCGTGGCGGAGGCGCTCTATCTGCGTTTTCCTGGTTCCCGTGAGGGAGATCTAACGCGGCTGCGGGCCTCGCTGGTCAGCAGTCGCAATCTTGCTCAAGTAGCGCTGGATCTTAAGCTAGGGCCTATGCTTCGTCTTGGTCGCGGCGAGGAGCACAGCGGTGGGCAGAACAAGCCGGCGCTGCTGGCCAACGCGTTAGAGGCGGTGATCGCGGCGATGTATCTTGACGGAGGGCTGACGCCCGCACGCGACTTCATCCAGCACTACATCGTTGAACCGGCGGCGGCCGAGCTGGAAGATGTGCTGCGTTCGACCCAGACCTTCTCTGGCGCGGTGGGCGACTACAAGTCGGCGCTTCAGGAGTGGTTGCAGGCCGCTGGCGCGGGCCAACCCAAGTATGTGATGACCGACCAGAGCGGGCCGGACCACAAGAAGCATTTCCGCATCGAGGTGCGCGTGGCCCAGGGCGCGAATAGATTCATAACTCTCGCCGACGCCGAGGGTACGACCAAGAAACTGGCGCAGCAGGAGGCAGCTCGCCGTGCGCTGGCCAGTCTGCTGCTTACCGGCATTCTGGTTGCTACGCCTGATCATGCTGGCGGTGAAACTGCCCCCGCTGTCGTTCGCTCTGCGGAGGCTACGACATGAGTCTCGCGGTCGGACCGGGTGGTGGGGCAATCGAGACCGGCGGTGAGCACCGATTCGCCGTCGTTGCGGAATCCATCGATCCGGTGAGCCGTCTGGTCGCTGAAGACGGCCGAGCCGTAGTCGCCGTCATGCAAACAAGCACCTCTGCGGGTCGGCAGGGACTGTGGCGTACCTTCCAATCGGTTGTGAACGTTACCATCGTTGCATTGTTCATCATCACGTTCACTGTGCAGCCTTTTCGCATTCCCTCGGAGTCGATGGAGCCGACACTTCTGGTCGGCGACTTCATGCTGGTGGATAAGCAAGTGGCCCTCCAAGATACCTCGCACCTGTTTGCTCCTGCAAGTGTGATTCATCGCGGCGACGTAGTGGTGTTCCACTATCCCGTTGACGCTTCGCTGCACCTGGTGAAGAGAGTAATCGGCTTGCCGGGGGATCATCTGCGAATGCGCGAAGGTCGCGTCTACATCGATGGGACGCCGCTGCGCGAACCCTATGCAATCTATCGGCCTGGCGCGGCGGACAGCTATCGCGATGAGTTTCCGCGACTGGTGAGCGCAGACCCGGGAGTCGATTCGCGCTGGTGGATTCAGATGCACTCGCTGGTCTCGCAGGGGGAACTGACGGTGCCACCCGACAGCTACTTCGTGCTGGGCGACAACCGCAACGACAGCGAGGACAGCCGCTACTGGGGCTTCGTGCCGCGCTCGGCGATCGTCGGCAAACCACTACTGGTCTATTTTTCGTTGAACGAACCTGGTTCGCTGCCGAGCCAGACGGGGGCCATGTCCGGCTCTCAGCGTCAGAGTTCGGTGGATTCGTTGGCCGACTTTGTACGGTGGGACCGCGTCTTGCACCGCATTGAGTAGCCGTAGCTGACCTCAACACCCCCAAAAAGAAAAAGCCGTCGCCGATTCCAGCTCGGCGACGGCGCATTCCTCAATCTCTAATAACGATAGTGCTCCGCCTTGTAAGGGCCTTCCACTGGCACGCTGAGATAATCCGCCTGCTTCTTCGAGAGCGTCGTCAGCTTCACGCCGATCTTCTCCAGATGCAGCCGCGCCACTTCCTCGTCCAGCTTCTTCGGCAGGATGTAGATGCCTACCTTGTAGGTGTCCTTATTCTTCCAGAGGTCGAGCTGCGCCAGCGTCTGATTCGCAAAGCTGTTCGACATCACGAAGCTCGGATGCCCGGTTGCGCAACCCAGATTCACCAGCCGCCCTTCGGCCAGCACGAAGATGCTGTTGCCACCCGCGAACGTGTACTTGTCCACCTGCGGCTTGATGTTCAGCTTGGTCACGCCCTTCAGCGCATTCAGCGGCTCCATCTGAATCTCATTATCGAAGTGGCCGATGTTGCACAC
>JBEPUY010000104.1:0-2847 GCA_041691255.1 Granulicella sp.
CTACTTTGGTGATTCGTCGGCAACCCGCCGATCATGAATCAAAGAGTAGACAGTCTTCCATTCTTTCTCCGCTTCCGGAATACCGTTTCTCCAGATATTAAGAAAGTAATATTCCAATCCTTCAGGCGAAGTGCACTGGACCGAGTGCGGCGTGGCCTGAGGAATAAAAACCACCGTCGTGGGCTTTACAGACTTGGACTTATCTCCGACAGTGACTTCTCCAGATCCCTTCAAAACAACGAACATCTGATCAAAGCTCAGGTGGCGATCCGAAGGAGTGCTTTGAAAGGGCTCAAGACGCTCCCACACGACTTCTACCAGTCCAGTGACGTCTCTGGGAAGGACCATACCAAATTGAATACCGGCACATTCAAATAGTTCAGCTTCTTCTAAGCTCTTTGCGTACATATAAAAGACTCCTCCTCACGCTCTTCATCTAAGGTCTTGTCTAATGTAAATGAACATTTGCTGCGGACTCATTTGTTTCCCCGACGATTATGATCGGAACTGGCGATAGCTAGTCTCCCTTTGATGTTTTCCTGCGATTTGTGGGAGGAAGCGCCTTGATGAGTTGAGCTGCCAGTTTATCGATGGCTGTCGGCAGGGTATCCGCATCGATTGTTGCCAACGCTAGATTTCGCTCCATGAGAAAGCCCTTCACGCGCATGACTCGCAGCATCGACGTCTTCGTGGTCTGGCTCACGCTACAGAGCGGAACGATCGAGGCGCCCAGGCCTGCGCTAACCAAGCTCTTGATCGCCTCGATATTTTCAAGCTCCATAGAAATTTTAGGTGAGATTTTCATCTGCACAAAGAACGAATCAATCAACCTCTGCATCACCGTGTGCCTTTGGTAGAGGATAAAAGGTAGGCTTTTCAAGTCCGCAGCATCAAGCGCATTTTTGCGTGCCATCGGATGTTCTGCATTGAGAATTAAAACCAGCTCCTCAGACTCTAGTGGCGTGATCAATATATTTGGGGGGGCGTCGGATACCTGCATCACAATGGCCAAATCAACCGTCTGTGACGCAACCTGGTTGAGCAGCAACTCGGTGGTACTCGTTGTGACGATCAGTTCGATGTCCGGGTACCTGCGTTTGTACTCGCCAAGGACTTTTGGAAGCTGATATGTCAGCGTCGTCGCGCCCACACCTAACCGTATCGTGCCGCGCTTCATTGCGCTTAGTTCACGTACCGACATTTCGGCATTCTTTAGTTCTGTAAAGATGCGGTCGGCATAAACCAACAGAAGTTTGCCGGCTTCACTGATAAAAACCTTTTTGCCAGCTCGAAGGAACAACGAGCAACCAAGCTCATCTTCAAGTTGCTTAATATGTTGACTCACCGTCGATTGCGACAGAGCAAGCTGCTCGCTGGCTCGCGTGAATCCACCCGATGTCGCCGCTGCACGAAAAACTCGAAGCTGTTGGATATCCATCGTTGCCGCCGATTATAATCTGCGGCAACATGCGCTTGCAAGATGGGTATAAACGCGGTACCGTGGCTATCTATGGAATGGCAGAGCGACACCGGGCTGTTTGATCTGATCTCGACCACCCTTTACACGCCCGTAGTCGGTGACGTGCTCGACAATTTAGGCCGTTGGCATCAATTCCTGCCGCCGGAAATCCGCCCACTGAATCCAAGCATGACAATCGTGGGCCGTGCAATGCCCGTTCAAATCGCGGACGCCTGGGGATTTCAGAAGCGTCCCTTTGGGCGACTGACGGAGGCGTTGGATCAGATTGGTCCATCGGAGATTTATCTGGTAACTGGAGGCAGCCTCAACTGCGCCGCGTGGGGTGAAATTCTGACGGCCACCGCTCGAATGCGCGGAGGCGCAGGAGCTATCATCGATGGCTACCATCGGGACACACCGCGCATCCTTGAGCAGAATTGGCCAGTATTCAGCCGAGGCTCCTACGCGCAAGACGCAGGAGTCAGGAGCAGCGTCGTCGATTTTCGTTGTCCTATTGAGGTATGCGGCGTGAGCATCAAGCCTGGCGACCTGGTCTTCGGCGATTTAGATGGGATTGTGGTCATTCCCAAAGATCTCGAAGAGGAAGTGGTAGCTCGATCTCTTGAGAAAGCTCGTGCTGAAAAGCTCGTCCGAAAAGAAATTGAGTCTGGATCCTCAAGCACCGATGTTTTTGCGAAATACGGCATACTTTAATGCAAGTCATGAAAAAGAGCTTTCGAATTCACGGGTCGGACAATGTTGCAACCTTATTGGCCGATGCGGTGACGGAAAATATCGAGGTCATAGGAGCCTCTCTGGATAGTCCGATTCTTTGTTGCGAGGCGGTTAGCTTCGGCCACAAGGTCGCCGTTTTCGATATCGCGGACAATGCTGACGTAGTGAAGTACGGTGTTGTCATTGGCACGGCGATCCAACCTATTCATGCGGGGCAGTGGGTTCATCTGCACAACTGCCGCAGCCGTCTCGATCAGCGCTCGGCAACACTGGACTTACATACTGGGTTATCGCAGGACGTGAGATATGAATGAAAGCCCCTGGACTGGCTACTTGCGCGCCGACGGACGGAAAGGAATCCGCAATCTTCTGCTGATCGTTTATACGGTGGAGTGCGCCAGTCATGTCGCTCATGCGGTGGCACGGGATGAACCGGATGCCCATGTCATCGGCTTTCCCGGATGCTACGACAATGCCTATGCGGTACGACTGATGCTCGCGCTGGCGCGCCATCCCAATGTGGGTGCCGTGCTTTCAATTGGGCTTGGATGCGAATATACGCGGCCAGCCTCCATTGCGGACGTTGTACGACAATCCGAGCGGCCAGCTGAGTGGTTTTACATTCAGGAACATGGGGGGACGCGAGCAAGTAT
>JBEPUY010000105.1:0-2784 GCA_041691255.1 Granulicella sp.
GATTTTGAGTCCGCTGCGTCTGCCAGTTCCGCCATCCCGGCTGGATGTCTCTATTATATAGGCCCTTCGGTTGGTTATTTCCTCTACAACTACCATTTTCTCGTGGCGATCCAATCAACAAAGCCACTAACTTCGATTTTGAATGACCCGCTCATAGAGACGGACATACTCCTGAGCCGGGCCGTCCCAGGCAAAATCCTGAGCCATCCCACGCTGCATCATCTTCGTCCACGCATCTTTGTCGTGAAAGATGGTCAAAGCGCGCTGCAGAGCATCCAGCAAGGCGTCGGCGCTGTAGCCCCAAAACTTGAAGCCATTGCCGCCGCCATCCGGCTGTTCGTCGATCGTGTCTTCGAGGCCGCCCGTGGCGCGGACCACAGGAACCGTGCCGTACTTCAGGCTATAAATCTGGTTCAACCCGCAAGGCTCGTAGCGCGAAGGCATCAGGAACATGTCTGAACCAGCCTCTACCTTGTGAGCTATTACATTGTCGTACTTCACCTGCACCCGCACCTTCGAAGGATAGCGCTCCGCCATCTCAGTCAGCAGACGCTCGTAGTACTCCTCGCCATTGCCAAGCATCACCAGCACCATATCTTCCTGCACCAACCGGTCCATAATTTCAACGATGAAATCGAAGCCTTTCTGCGTAGCAAAGCGCGAAACCACTCCAATCACGGCAGTCTTCTCTCCAACATCCCGCAGCCCAAAAGCATGCAGCAGGTCACGCCGGCACTCCTGCTTCCCTGCCAGATTGTCGACAGTGTAGTGACCCGCGATGTTTGGATCGATGGCAGGGTCCCACTCCTCGTAGTCCACTCCGTTGAGAATGCCGATGAGGTCGCCCCCCCGCTGCTGTAAAACACCCTCCAGCCCGTTGCCGAACTCCGGCGTCTTAATCTCTTCTGCATACGTGCGGCTGACTGTTGTAATGGCGTCGGAATAGACAATGCCGCCTTTCAGAAAATTGACCTTGTCGTTCTGCTCCAGCTTTTCGAAGGTGAACATGTCCCACGGCAGCAGCAGCGTCTCCATCGTCTGCGGCGGAAACCACCCCTGATAGCCAGCATTATGAATCGTCAGCAACGCCGGAACATGGCGCAGCACCGGATCGAAATAATAGGTCGAGCGCAGCAGAACTGCGAGCATCGCCGTCTGCCAGTCGTGCACATGGAAGACGTCCGGGATGCCAAGCACCTTCGACGCCTCGATCACAGCGCGGCTCAACAGTCCAAACCGCTCTGCATTATCCGGATAGTCCCCTGAAGGAGTTGAATAAAAGCTCTCGCGGTCGAAAAACTCCGGGCAGTCGACAAAGTACATCTGAACGCCCTCGGTGACACCGCCATCGAGGATGCGCACAAAGCGGTTGTACGACGGATACGGAATCGTCAAGCTGGGCAGAACCACCGCGGCACGCGGCACAGCCTTCGCCACCTGCCGGTAGTACGGAATAAATACGCTGACTTTATGCCCCAGCTTCACCAGCGTCCGCGGCAGTGCGCTTACCACGTCGGCAAGTCCGCCAGTCTTCGCCCAGGGAGCACATTCCGATGCTGCAAATACGATATGCATTCAGCCGTCCTTTATCTTCGCCACTAAACCGTTAGTCTATACAAAGACTGGCGTGGCCAGACACTCCTCATTGGATGCACATGAAACGCAAACCAAAATTCGGCCAGAATTTCCTCATCGACGACACCGCCCGCCACGCCATCGTCGACGCGCTCGGCGACCTCAGCAACCGCACCGTCATCGAGATCGGCCCGGGCCACGGCTCCATCACCGAGATCCTCGCCGCTCGCTGTCACCGCCTTATCGCGCTCGAACTCGACCCCACGCTCGCCGCCGAGCTGACCTTCCGCTTCCGCAACCAGCCGCAGGTGGAGATCGTTGAAGTCGACATCCTCAAGGCTGATCTACGCGCTCTCGTCCCCGAAGGCGAGACAGCCGACGTAATCGGAAACCTGCCCTACTACATCACCTCCGACATTTTGCTAAAGCTCTTCGCAGCCGGTAATGCCGGCATCCTGACGCGGGCTGTCGTCATGATGCAGCGCGAGGTCGCCGACCGCGTCTCCGCTGCGCCGGGAGTTCGCGACTACGGTCTGCTCTCCGCCACCGCGCAGATGAACGCACAGGTCGAACATCTGTTCACGCTGCCGCCCTCGGCCTTCTCGCCGCCGCCCGAGGTCTACTCCACCGTGCTGCGCCTCCACTTTGCGCCGCGCTTCGCAGAACTGGGCGTCGACGCCTCTGGCTTCGATGCCTTCCTCAAACAAATATTCGCGCAGAAGCGCAAGACGCTTCAGAACAATCTCCGTGCTGCGGGACATACCGCCGAACAGCTTGCCGCCGCATGGCCCGACAGCATTCCTCCGCAGTCACGCGCAGAGGCATTGCCGCTGGAGTCGATGGCCCAACTCTACAAAGCCCTGCCACAAACGAAGGCTTCCTAGAACCTCTGCACTACGTCATCTCGACCGAAGCCGTGCAGCTTGATCGCGCGGCGCAGTGGAGAGACCCCTGTATTTCGCCTTTGCTTTTGCTTGTTTCCGATCCCTGCAAATCAGGGACTAAGTCTTCAGCTTTTAAAACAGCTCCTTTGCATCTCACGTTTCCCTCTCAGCTATTTATTCGAACTATGCGAAGCTGCCGGGGCACTCGGAGCCGAACGCGGAGCCGAGGGCGCTAGCACCTCTGCACTACGTCATCTCGACCGAAGCCGCGCAGCTTGATCGCGCGGCGCAGTGGAGAGACCCCTGTATTTCGCCTTTGCTTTTG
>JBEPUY010000106.1:0-2610 GCA_041691255.1 Granulicella sp.
AACATACATGATCCTTTTCGATGCCAAAATCCGCAATACGGGCTCCGCTGGAACGGCTTCCGTAAATCCCCAATCTCATCCCCGAGGAGGGGGAACAGTCATGTTCAAATCAACTCGTATCGTCTCGTTTCTGTTGCTTGTTCGTATCCATCCGGGCAAGTGCACATTGACGGATCACTCGGCCTGCGGGTAGGTTACTTTGGGTGTTTGGCGGCGTAGGCGGTGGGTGTGAGTTCGGCGAGGCTCTGGATAGAGCGGTTGGCGAGCCCGGGGAGCACTGCAGCGAGGTATTTGCGGATGGGCACGCCGAGCCGGCGGCAGCTCTCGACAACGGAGAAGATGGCGGCGATTTTTGGGCCGGCCTCTTTGCTGCCCAGGTGCAGCCAGTTCTTCCGTCCGATCGCGATGGGTCGCATGGAGTTCTCGGCGAGGTTGTTGGAGAGCTCCAGCTCGGGGTGCTTGAGGAACAGCGTCAGCTTGCTCCACAGCGACAGTGTGTAATTGGCTGCCTGGCCGGCCGTGCTTTTGGGCAGAGCTTTCTTCTGTAACGCCAGCAGATCGGCACGCAACTGCTCAAGCAGTCGCGGGGCGCGGTCTTGCCGCAGTGCATCGCGTTGCGCGTGGTCCATGTTTTTCTCGCGCGCCTCGCGGTCGATGGCGAACAGCTGGTCCATCAAGGCGACGATGCGCGCCGAGTCAGTGTCCTTCGCGTTGACCTTCACCGCATCGACGAACTTACGTCGCGCATGCGCGAGACAGCAGGCATGGGTCATCTTCGGGCCGCCAACTTTGTTGTACCCTTGGTAGCCATCTGTTTGCAGCAGACCTCCGAATTCACCCAGGAACTGCTTTGGCCCATCGCCGTCGCGGCCCATGCGGAAGTCGAAGACCACACCTTTGCCGGGCGAGCCATACTGCCACATGTATGCCTGATGATTGCTCCCACGCTTGTCGTGTGTCTGGACGCCGACCGGGGTCTCATCGGCTTGTATATAACTACCGGCGAGTAAGTCGCGCTTCATCACCCCGGTTATCGGACTGAGTAACTCGCCGACCCTCATCACCGCATCGTCGAGCGTGGACAGCGCGATCTCCACACCCCCGTCGCGCCGGAGCATTGCCTGCTGGCGATAGAGGGGAAGTGACTCGCAGTACTTGGCCACCACGAGATCGATGATGACGCGATCGGAGAGCAGCGACTTGGCCGCGATGCGCTCAGCCGCCGCAGCGATACGTACGCCTTGCTCTTCGCACTGCCTGCAGGCGCGCTTCTCGCGCTTGATCACGGTGACGAAGTACTCGGCCGGACGAACGTCGAGCACCTCGGTCTGTTCGTAGCCGATCACCTGGGTCTCATGGCCGCACTGGCCGCAGGCGCATTGCTCGGCCGTGCAGGCAACGATGTGCTCCAGCCGCTCCAGATGCGCGGGCAACGCCTGACGCCCGGGATGCTTGCGCCGCGGCTTGTCTTGAGTCTTGTCAGCCGGTGTCTCATCCTGCTTATCTTCCTTTGGCGGTGCGATCGGCTCGCGCTGGCTCTCGGCTGCAACTTCTTCGCCGCTCACGCCGGGCTCAAGATCGAGTAACTCGAGCTGTAAGTCACTCAGCGTCTCGCTGTGCTTGCCGTACTTCGCGATCCGCTCCAGACGAAGGCGTTCTTCAAGAACCCGAATCTTCAACCGCGCATACTCGAGTTCCTGTTCGGCCGATTGTGCAAGCTTCGCTTGCGCGTCGAGTTGCTGTCGCAGTTGTGCGTTGATTTCGAGAAGGAAGGCCTCGGAGTGCGCCGGCATACCTGGTTGTGCGGACGCGCTCACGATGCTTACTTGATAACAGATAGGCGTGTGGATAGGTACGGAAATCACCAGTGTTTATGAGCCCATTGGTGACTTAGATGGTTCCTCCGCTACAGCTCGACGATACCACTTGCGCGCCCTCGTCTGGGTAAGATCGATGCCGCCAATCAGCAGTGCAAACTGCTCCCGGCTGAGCTGGACCTTTCCTGCAGAAGCCTCTGGCCAGTGCAGTCGTCCGCCCTCCATTCGCTTCGCGCAAACCCATAATCCTGAACCGTCGAAGAAGATCAGCTTCAGCCGGTCGCGACGCGCATTGGCGAACAGAAAAATATGTCCGCTGGTCGGATCGCATTCCAACCGCTCCCGAACCAGACCCTCCAGCCCATTGAAACCCTTGCGCATGTCGGTCGCCCCGGCAGCGACGTAAATGCGCGTCGCCGCGCCCATCGCGAACACCGCTCAAGCCTCCAGCGCCGCGACGACACTCTTCAACAGCGATGCGCTGAAACCTTCTTCCACCACAATCCGCCGACCGTTCGCCAACTCTACCCGCAGCAGCCCACCAGGCGACGGTCCATGCGACGATCCACCCCCACATGTCCCCACCAGCTCCACCGGCAGCAGTTGCGGCGCCCCCTCCGCTCTGCCCCGCAGCTTGCGCCGATAATAATCCAACGTGTGCGCCGTGACCTCGTGCGCCCGACAAAACGCACTCCGCGTCATCCCACTTTGCTCAAACTCCAATACCAGACGCTCCGCTTCAGACCGACTCCGCCGACGACCCAATCCAACAACTCTCGACTCACTCATGCAC
>JBEPUY010000107.1:0-2532 GCA_041691255.1 Granulicella sp.
CCTGATTCAGTTTGGCAACATCGCGCAGGAACGAGCCCAGGATCAGCGTATCCTCGATCTGCACCGAACCCGGTGAGGTCACCGTTACAGCGTGGTCGTGAAAGTCCGGCATGTGCAGATCGTGGAGAAGAATGCCGCCGTTAGCGTGCGGATTGGCACCCATCCGGCGGGTGCCTTTCGGCGCCAACTCGGCCAGTTCCGCGATGAGTCGGCCCTCTCCATCGAAGAGTTCCTCGGGCTTGTAGCTTTTCATCCATTCTTCGAGGAGCTTGACGTGATCGGGATGCTGGGGATCGACCAGAAGGGGTACCTGGTGGGCTCGAAACGTTCCTTCGATCTGCAGTCCGTCGACGAACTTCGGACCAGTCCAGCCTTTGGGTGATTTGAGGACGATCACCGGCCAACGGGGCCGGGTCGTATCGCCGTTGTTGCGTGCGTTCGCTTGAAATCGTTTGATATTCTCGATCGCCTTGTCCACGGTAGCGGCCATCAGCTCATGCATCTTCTCCGGCTCATCGCCTTCCACAAAGTAAGGCATCCAGCCGCAGCCCCTCAGGAATTGCTCCAGCTCCTCATGCTCGATGCGGGCGAGCACGGTTGGACTGCTTATCTTGTAGCCATTGAGGTGCAGTATCGGCAGCACCGCTCCGTCCGTCTTTGGATCGAGAAATTTGTTCGACTGCCAGGAGGTCGCAAGGGAGGCCGTCTCGGCTTCGCCGTCACCGATCACGCAGGCCACAATCAAATCTGGATTGTCGAAGGCCGCACCGAAGGCATGGCTGAGCGAATAGCCCAACTCGCCGCCTTCGTGAATCGATCCAGGCGTAGTTGGCGCGACATGGCTAGAGATGCCGCCGGGAAAGGAGAATTGCTTGAAGAGTTTCTTCAGACCGGCTTCGTCCTGCGTGACGTTCGGGTAGACATCGGTCCAGGTGCCTTCGAGGTAGACGTTACCGACGATTGCGGGACCGCCGTGACCGGGACCTGCGATGTAGAACATGTTCAGGTCATACTTCTTGATCGCCCGATTGAGGTGCACATAGATGAAGTTCTGACCGGGCGTGGTGCCCCAATGGGATACCACGATCGGCTTCACATGCTCCAACGTTAGCGGCTCTTTCAGCAGCGGATTGTCGTAGAGGTAGATCTGGCCAACCGATACGTAATTTGCAGCGCGCCAGTAAGCATTCATCTTGCGGAGTAGCTCGGGTGAGAGCGTGTTGGTATTGTTGACGGACTCTTCTTTACTTAATGCTTCGGGCGTCTCGTGGAATATATCTGGAATGAGCATGTCGGTTAGCATCGTTTGTTTCTCCTTTTGGTTCTGTGGCGAGAAGCTGACGAACTGTTCTGACGATTATCTGTTTCTCGCATCGTTCATTCGAAAACCTTTAGTCCTAAAGCGGACAATTTCTCACGCGTTGATTTGTAGCCGGTATGAAGAATGCCTCGCATTCCCAAGCCTTCCGCAATCTGGACGAACATTGCAGTGTTGTCGATAAAGACAGCCTGGGAGGCCGGCACCTGGACTACATCCAGCGCAAGCCGGAACATATTCACATCGGGCTTGCGAAGGTGAACAAAGGAAGAGGAAATGAAAGAGTCCACCAGACGATCCAGGTTGAACTTGCGAACCCGATAGGCGTTCATCTCGCGCCCTTCGTTGCTGACAACCGCGATCTTCATTCCAAGCCTGGCCTTAAGCTGAGCGGTCAATTCGATCATCTGCGGGAAAGGTTTGGATTGCGCGAACATGAAGTTACGAAACTGGGCCATGGTGAATGGTCGTTTTTCATGGAAAACTACCAGAGCTAAATACTCGTCCATCGTGAGCTTTCCTTGCTCGTAGATCTCAAATGTGAGGCAATGGCGAGCCTCCATCTCGGTCCACTCCAGCTTGAAGTTCTCAGCCGCCCGTTTGCGCTCAAGGTGATCCCATCCGTTGCTGAGCAGGACGCCACCTATATCCAAAAGGACGCAGGTGATTGGAGTCGCTTTCTTCATCACACTTTTCCCTTCGTCAACTTGCCTGCGGATAAGACCAGGCTGTGAGCGCTCTCCTGATCTTTAGCCACGCGAAAAAGCTGTCTTGAGTCGTCGCATGCGATAACCGCAATGAGCAAGATTCAATTAACGTATGGCGCTCTTCTTCATCCACAATCAGAAACTCTCCTCTGCATCAGGCACCATGCCTGCACAGAAGCACCATGGAATGGTGTGCTATGAGTATTCCACCCCACGAATGTTTCATTCTGTACAGTTTTGCTCACTCTGGCAGGTCACTGAGGGTTGAAGCTTGACAAAGTACGCGCTCGGTTTAGACGTTGCGGTCGAAGAAGTACTTTGCTCAGAATCGCTAAAAATCAAAACGCCATTTGGGCAAAAGCTGCGCAGATGGTGTTGGAGATACCGAGATTTCGATGGCAGAGCAATCATGCAACCCAGGCTTAGGCAAACGAACTCGTGAACAGGAATGCCACTCATGCGAACGCCACTCATCGGTGCTAACTGGAAGATGGACAAGGCCGTCCA
>JBEPUY010000108.1:0-1813 GCA_041691255.1 Granulicella sp.
CTTTGCAGCCTGAACCAGAACTTTTTCGAATACCTTTGCGCGCTTTGCCATGGGTGTGTCTCTCCTGAGAGGAAGGTTGATCGTTCGGGGCCTGATTGCCGGGGCCGGGTGCATCAAAACTATGCGGCAGGAACGGGCTCTGCCGATTCGTGCGAGTTCGTTCCTTGCTGCGTAGGATGCTATCCAGCAACCAGCTTACTGGCTTGGGCGGTCGATTTACAGGGTGGATTAGTGAACGGCAAGATGATGCATTGAATGGGGAAAGTAGGGCCTGAATGGAGCATCGAGTGGGCGACAAAACGGCTATGCGCGCACACTTTTATCGATCCCGTCGAGGACATCGCGCTGATTCTGGTTCACCCAGGTTTCAATCAGGAGGACGATCTTGAAACCTCGGCGAGAGATAAGAATGCGCTGATGAATGAGAATTCCGTCCTGATTGTTAAACGCTGCCTGGAAACCTTTTGCGGCGCGGACAGGTAAATCCGAAGGGAGTGAATTAAAACTCGCGTCCGGGTGGCGTTTGAGGATGTCGGCTTCGTTTACGTCGACAAAACTTTTCTCAGCAGCGAGCGAATACTCCTCCATGACTATGATCGAGGAGCCTTCGTCGCTTCGGAGCTGGGCAAGAGTGTTCGGTGGCCGGGAATACTCCCAGTCATCCGGTGCAGTGACTTCGATGTGTTCGGCTGCGTTGCGGTAGAGGAGCCCAGATGGGCCTCTCTCCAGAGTGCCAGTTGTTGTGATAACGGTGCCGTTCAATGCGCGCAGAGCAGCATAGCCCAGCACTACGATCATGCTGACCACAAGGAAGAAGACTGAAGCGGGAAATGGCCGCAGACCGGAAGGGTTTGCTTCTTCGATGGCTCCTTGACCGCGCTGCTGGGTATGGTCAAGGTCCGGATGATCGGCGAGGAGACGCTGCCGGGCAACGCGATAAGCGTCTGCTGCGATTGCGATCTGGATGGTGATGGCAAGAATCGACGTCCAGACGTTGGTGCGAAGCAACAGAACAACCTGCACTGCAGTGACAACGAAAAAGCAGACGATGCCTTTGGTTCGATCACCGAGGTAAAAGTAGCCGAATCCCTTCGTGAGAAGGTTTAACATGGCCGCGATGCGTGGATTTGCGCCGGTCAGCAGGAATGTCGCGCCTGCGTTCCATTCGCGCGCCGCAAAATAGGCGTCAGTCATAGCGAAGCAGTAGAGGGTGAGGACGACGAAGATGGCTTCGGCGTGGGGATTGCCGCTGCCGTACATCACGACTGCGATGGCGATAGCCTGGCTTCCGATGAGCCATGCAGCATGGCGACGGAGCCCTATGTAAAGGTGGCCAAGGCCGGGGAAAAGCATCGAAAGCAGCAGAGCCGCGATTGGGCTTCGCCGAGAAGTGGCCGGAACTAACTCCAGCGGTTGTAGCGTTTCATAGGTAGAGAGACCAAGCATGAGCGGGGACCGTACGACTCAATTTCCTGCGTAAGCTGGATAGGAAAGTGTAGCCCACAACCCGGATGTCGCCTAGTTTAACTTGAGCGCTGCGACGAGACGCAGGAAGTCAGCGGTGGCGGTGGGGATGGACGATGTCGTCGTAGAACTCGGAGACTGCGTCGCCGAGGGCGGAGCCGCCCATGGAGCCGCCGAAGGTTTCGAGGGTCTGGGTGAGGCCGCGGTTGGCCTGGGGATAGTAGAGGTTGGTGAGCGCGGAGCCGCCGGCGTTGCCAGCGATGAGGGCGAGATTGGGCGACATGCGGCCACCGTCGGTGCGGGTGATGATGGGGCGGGTGGCGGCGTAGATCGCGCGGTGGAGGAAGCT
>JBEPUY010000109.1:0-1505 GCA_041691255.1 Granulicella sp.
AAGGAGAATTTGGAAGATGTCTACATCGCGGCGGACGTTTACTCGCGAGTTTAAGGTGGCGGCAATCAAGCGGCTACAGACCGGGATGCCGGTCGGCCGGGTAGCCCGTGAAGTACAAGTCAATCCGAATCAACTGCATTCGTGGAAGCGCCAGTTCGAGGAGAGACCCAGCTCGGCTTTTTCGGGCGAAGGGCGGCGCAGAGGCGAAGAAACACAGGTGGCCGAATTGGAACGCAAGATCGGTCAGCAGGCCATGGAGATTGATTTTTTAAAAGGCTGCTTGCGACAGATCGAAGATCTGCGGAAGTCGCAGGCACAGAACTCCAATCCGCCCTCTGCCGGAAAATCCGGCAAGAACGGGAAAGGGGAGGCACGTTGACCACCGAACGGATGACCGCGCTAGCTGGCGTGAGCCGCGCCACTTATTACCGCTTCGATCCGGAAGGCGTTCCCGCCGTGAGAGATGTGGAATTGCGCGACGCCGTCCAGCGCATCGCGCTGAAGCATCCAGCCTATGGCCGTCCACGCATCACCGCCGAACTCAAACGCCAAGGCTGGGAGGCCAATCACAAGCGGGTGGGCCGCATTCTGCGCGAGGATAATTTGCTGTGCATCCGTAAGCAGAAGTTCGCGGTGACGACTGATTCGACTCACAGCTATCGTCTCTACAAAAACCTGACGCGGGATGTGAAGCCCGCCAAACCCAACCAAGTATGGGTCGCCGACATTACCTACATCCGGCTGGCCCAGGAGTTTGTCTATCTGGCCGTGGTGCTGGATTCCTACTCACGCCTGGTCATCGGTTGGGCGCTGGAGCGGACGCTCGAAGCCACTCTTGCCCTGGGCGCACTGCGCATGGCGCTCGCTAGACGCGGCGCACCTGCCGGATTGATTCATCACTCTGACCGCGGTGTGCAATACGCCTGCGGCGCGTACACGCAATTGCTGACCGATCGTGGCATTCAAATCAGCATGAGCCGCAAAGGCAACCCCTACGACAACGCCCGTGCCGAGAGCTTCATGAAAACGCTCAAGCACGAAGAGGTGTATCGGGTCGAGTATCGCGACTTAGCCGAAGCGCGGCGCGGCATCCGGAACTTCCTCGAACGCACTTACAATCGCAAACGGCTGCATTCGGCAATCGGCTACCGGCCACCCGCCGAGTTCGACAAGATGGCCGCCATCCAGAAGGTTTCAGCGTGAGTTTTCTTAGGAACCGCGAAGATCTATCAATCCGAGATCGAAAAGCCGGGGTGGCGGATGCCTCCCGTTATGGTCATCCGTTGGCCCAGCTCATTCGGTCAGCCGGGAGGTTGCTTTCCGACGATTCTCGTCTTGACGAGTCTTCGAGTGGAGATCCCTCGGCGAGTTGCTCTCCAGCAGAGCTCGCTTCTGTCTCTCCGACTACAGCGATTCTGCCCAACCCGTGGCCCACTGTCCAGCGCTTCTTGCGTCGCTCAGCCTACTGTGTCTAGACTCGTGTCTCACGTCAGGGGACAGGTTCA